>JBDROZ010000051.1:0-33110 GCA_043809585.1 Candidatus Eiseniibacteriota bacterium | reverse complement strand
GCACTAACACTTCTCGCTCCGAGCGGTCGCGAGAAGATGAAAGTGCGCCACGGGCCCCGTCGAGGAGGCGGCGACGGAAAGGAGGCTTCGCAGGCGGCGATCCGAGATCGCAGTAGGAGATTTGTGCATAATCCAGGCTAGAACCTACTCCGATCCGGCCGGGAGAGAAAGCCCCAAAACCGGAGGCGATCACCGGAAGGCGTTCTCCGGCGAATCGAGATGGAGCTTCACGTCGATCCGGCGACCGAAGCGGCGGGCGACACCGTACCGCCCGTCGTGCTCGCGGAAGACGAGCTTCTTCTCCTCTTGATCCACGACCGTGAGATAAGGGTCGAGGTTCTCCGCGAGATTCGCGAAGGCCTCCGTCGCCCGCCCCGGCCCGGGGTAGGGGATGCGGACGAGCGTATGCGCCGGGCCGACCCCCTTCTTGTAGCGCGCGGCCGCGCCGTAGACGTCGCCCCCGAGAAGGAGAATGTCGCCGTCGCCGAGGGTGGCGATCGACTGGAGCGAGAGAGGCCCGCAGACGAACCGCTCCGAACCGGGCATCCGGTCCTGGAGGGGCATGTAGTTCATGATCGGCGCCGGCCCCCGGTCGCCGGCGTCCAGGAAGGCTTTGCGGATCTCGCCCACCATGTTCGTCCGGTACGCCTCGTTCCCGCTGAAGTTGTTCACCTGCACGAAGAGGTTCCCCTGGACTGCGGTCGCCTGCCAGCGGCCCACGGTGTTCCTCCCGTCAATGGCGGCGTGGGGCGTCTCGGCGCCCATCTTCATGAGGTAGACGCCGTAAGCCCCTTCGGGCGATTTCATCCGGTACACCTCGACGGAGATCTCGTTCTCCCCGTACGGCACGGTCCGCAGGAGAAGGTCCCGGAAACCGAACTCGTAGAAGAGCTCGGCACCGCCGTCGATGTGGCCGTCGAGTTCCCGGCCGACGAACATCTTTTCCGTGATGGCGGCCGGGTTGGGAATCGCCCTCCTCGGGGACTCCGGATTCGGTATCGGCCGCGCCGGCGGATCGGCGGCGAGGGCGGGGAGGGAAATGAACGCTCCGAGCAGGGCGGCGGCAGAGACCGTGAATCTCGACATCAGACCCTCACGAATTCGGTCTTGCCCGGATCGGCGACGCCGAGCCCGAGCTTCTCGGCGTAACGAAGGTACTCGGAATAGCGGGGGTGCTCGTTCACCTCGATCCCCATCTCCTTTCGCTTGGCCACCATCAGATCGTGGCAGACCATGTCGAGGGCGAAGGGGTCGGTGGCGAAGAAGATCCGATGGTAGAGCCATGTGGCCTGGGCGTTCGGCATCGGCCCGCCGTCGTACTGGGCTCGGAGGCCGTCGGTGACGTTCAGAACCAGTTTGTCCCGGATCGCCGGGAAGGCGAGGACCTCGGTGCAAACATCGAAGAAAAGGGGACGGTGGAGGCGGCCTGTGTTGCAGATGGCGCCGTAGCCGAGGTTCTTCGTCGCCATGGAGACGCCGTTCCCCGTGTTCTTGAAGACCGGCACGTTGATGATCTTGGTGAGGTCCTTGGTGACGATCTTTCCGAAATACGAGTCCCTGCCGTTCACCACGTGCTGGTTGAGGTAGCCGTCGTCCTCGGGGGCCTCCACGTCGGCCCGGTAGAAGACCTCCATGTCGAAGCGGCCCGCGCTCCGGTGGACGCCGTTCTCGTCCCGCCATCCCGAGTCGTCCTCGCTCTCGCCGGAGGCCGCCGACTCGTCCATCATCTGGAGCCCTTCGATGCGAACGCCCGGATAGCGCTCCTCCGTGAAGCCCGCTTCCCGGAGCATCCCCTCGAAGCGGTCCCATATGACGATGTTCCGCCGCGGAATCCCCCCCTCCTCGAGCCACGCCACGATGGCGTCGACCAGCTCGAGGCGGGTGCTGATGAGGCCGGCCCCCACGGGATTCACCTTGATGCCGACCACGTCCTCTTTCGTGAAGAACCGGGCGAAGCTCCCCCCCATCCCCTCGCCGGTGAGGGTCTTCACCCCCCGCCGGAACATGGCGGCCACCACGGGCGCCACGGCCCCGTCGTCGGTCATCGACGCCGGGTCGTGGACCTCCACCACCCGCCCCGGAAACGGACCGGGCAGGGAGTGCTCCGTTTTCGGGGCGCCGAGAACGGAGCCGACGTTCGTCCACGGCTTCGCCGGTGCCTCCTCCTTGGCGTCCTGGCCGAAGACGGGGGGCGTTCCGAGGGCGAGGCCGGCGCCGACGGCGCCCCCGACCTTCAGGAACGACCGGCGGTTCACATGGAACCGAGCGGACATGGAGCGGTAGCGGTTCTCGTTCATGGCGGATCCCCCCTTTCTTTCATCATAGCGGCTTTCTGTGGTTTTTCAAATCCTCGTTCGCCTGGATGGTGCATGAACTTTTGTAGCGAGGTTACGGATCGCGAGGCGAAAGGTCGACTTGCACCCTTCGCGCTGCCGCGCTCCGGGTACTCCCGGCGCCGACCCGCCGTCGCTTCGCTCCGGCGGGTACCCCGGCGCAGTCGGACTTCCGCAACCGGAGGCGGGGCCCCATTAGATTCTCCCCCCGGGCGCTAACGCTTATCGCTCCTAGCCGTCGCGATAAGTTTAAGCGCCCGACGGGCCCCGTTGAGGAAGCGGCGAAGGAAAGGAGGCCTTGCAGACCGCGAGCCGTTACCGCAGCAGGAAGTTCAGGCACGATTCAGGCGATCAATAGCCGTACGGATCCGCGGTCGCGCTGTCGACCGCGGCGGGCTTCTCGAAGGCCCAATCGGGCACGGTGCCGCCGGCGCCGGCGGTCGGGAGGAGCGGCTGGTTGCCCGGGTGCCTGGTTTCGCCGGCGCTCGTCATACGCACCGCCGGCCAGTCTTCGAAGGGGCAGACGTTCTCGCAGATGCCGCAACCCGTGCAGAGCTCCGCATCCACCCGGGGCTGCTTGAACACCCTCGTCCCGCCTTCCCGGAGCCGCACCTCGGTCTCCATGAAGTAGATCGCCTTCGTGGGAATCGGGCAGTGCTCCTCGCAAACGATACAATCTTTCTCGTGGGCGTAGGGGAGGCAGCGAGTGATGTCGAACGTCGCGAGCCCCATCTTCACCTTCTTCTTCTCGGCCAGCGGGAGCGGCTCGATGGCGGAGGTCGGACAGACGAGGCCGCACAGGTTGCACTCGAACTCGCAGTAGCCGACCCGGGGAACGAGCACGGGGGTCCAGATCCCCTCGAGCCCGGCCTGGAGGCCGGTCGGGTGGAGCGCGTTCGTCGGGCACACCTTCATACACATGCCGCACCGGACGCACCGGTCGAGGAACTCCGGCTCCGGCCGGGATCCGGGGGGGCGGATGAGGAGGGGGTTGTAGGTCTTGCCCTGCGCCTCGGGGGCGAGCCGGAAGGTGAGAAGCGCCCCCGCCCCGACCGCCACGGAAGCGAGGGCCGCCCGCCGGCCGAGGTCGATGGTCCCCGCTTCGGGCCTCTTGAAGGGGGACTCGAAACCGAAATCGATCGCGTCCTGACGGCAGGCGGCGACGCAGTTCCAGCAGCCGTAGCACTCGGTGGGGAGCCACTCCCCCGGCTTGTCCGGCTGGGCGGCCGCCGGGCAGGAGAGGGAGCAGAGGCCGCAACCGCCGCACTCCCCTTCTCCCGCTTGGAGCCGGAGAGGGGAGCGCCGGGCGACGAGCCCGAGAAAGGCGCCGAGGGGACAGACGTAGCGGCACCAAAAGCGGGTGCGCCGGAGGTTCAAGAGCACCGCGGCGAGGAAGATCAGGAAGAGAAGGGTGTTCCCGGTGAAGACCGTCCGCTTCACCACGAAGACCGTGTCCCGGAAAAACCGGTAGACCGGCTCGGTGATCGAGGTGAAATGAAAGGCGCCGATGTGGGGATCGGCCTCGTAGACCGCGGTCGAGCTCCCCTCCACCGCGTACTGCGCCGCCGGAAGGAGGCCGGTCGCCACGCTCCGGTAGAAGAGCGCGAAGGGATCGAAGACGCCGATCCAGTGGCCGCCGAGGAGGGAGAGGGCGATCAGGCCGAAGAGGATGTAGTACTTCCCCCGCTGCCAGCGGGAAAAGGCGTCCGACCCGAGTCGGCGGCGGTCCTTCCGGGCCCGCATCCACGAGACCATGTTGTGGAGGGTGCCGAAGGGGCAGAACCAACCGCAGAAGACGCGGCCGAGGAGGAACGTGACCGCCACGGTGACGAGGGCGAGCAGGGAAAGACCGGCGACGCCCCGGGCCGAGATCCAGGCGCCGAGCAGCACGAGCGGATCGAGATCGAAGAAGACCGAGAGGAGACCGCTCGGCTCCCCTTCCTCGGGCCCCCGGGTCCAGAGAACGAGCGCGAGAAAAAGGACGAGGACGAGGCCCTGGACGACGCGCCGGAGGGCGATGATCGTCTTCGCTCGCCGGTAGGCGCTCACGACTCGGCCGATTCACTCGGGGCGAGAGAGCGGTAGTCGGCGGTTCCGAGCCCCGCCTCCTCGGCGGCGCGAATCGTCGTGATCGCGGAGGGACCGAAACCGAGCAGTTCGGCGCCGAAGGCGTCGAGGGCGACGATGTCGGTGCCCGCGGCGACCGTGTTCCGCCTCTCCACATCCGCCGGGTTCCCCCCCTGCGGGCCGTGGGCGGTCAGCACGCGCACGGCGTCGAGAACGGTGAGCCGGGGCTTCATGAAGGCGGTGATGTCGACGAGACAGGCCGGCAGGTCTTGGTGCCAGGAGCCGCGGTTCCCGCCGATGACCCCCATGTAGTTCTTCATGCAGAGCGTCGCCTTGGAGAGTCCGTGATGCTTGACGATGGGGACGCTGATGACGAGGTCGGTCTCGACGATCTCGGGATAGAGGGGCCACTTGTCGAGGCGCTCCCCGCCGATCTTCATCTCCCGGTAGCGGTTGTCGTCGAGCTGGACGACGTCGGCGCCCGCCTCCTTGGCCGCCGCCTCGATGCCGCTGGAGCGGTACGACTGGCGGGCGTCGTGGCAGGTGTGGTCGCCGACTTTGACTTTCTTCGCGCCGGCATCGAGGCACATCTTGACAAGGGCGGCGACGACGCCCGGATTGGTGGTGGCCCCGAGCTCGGGGGCACGGTTCCATCCGATGTTCGGCTTGATCCAGACGACGTCGCCCCGGCCGACGAAGCGCCCCATACCGCCGAGATCGCCCAAGGCGCGGCGGGTGAGGCGTTCGGCCATGGCGTCGACGCCCGGGTCTTCCACGGGGTCGCCCCCCCATCGAATGATGCTCATGCCGGGGTTCGCCGCGGCTCCGTCCTCCGCCGCCCAGGAAGCGTACGGGGCGAGGGCCACTCCCCCGCCGAGGGCGGCGGCCGTCCTCAGGAACTCTCTTCGGGTGGGTCGATTCATGGTCCGGTCCTCCGGGCGAAGGGGCGGGCAGGCACGAGTACGTCATCGAGCCGATCATAACAAAAAGCGGGGAGAAGGGACGAGAATCTCGGGCTTTGGAATGAGCGGGGGACTGGTTCCGCCCGAGCCCTTCGATACGGACCTTCGGTCCTACCAAGGAGAGGCCTCCGGCCGGCCACGCTCATCGGCGGGGCGGGGGGGCCGGCTCCGGGAGGGGGGCGGGTTAGACTAGGACGCTCGTCGTGCTGCGGGAGCAAACCCTCCCTTTCTCCGGCCTCGTAGAGGTGGCGTTGCGGAGGACGGCAACAACTCCCCGGTTATGACCCGACCCCTCCCGGAACCGTCCCCCCCGTCCCGCCATCCTCCGGACGGATAGCGCCCACGAGCACGACCAGTCTCAGGGTGCAGATGAAGGGTCCGAGGAGAACATCCCCCTCGGCATCGCCCTAGAACGCCTCTCCGATGCTGGCGTAGAAACGAGCGGATTCCTCGCCGAAGGCGGCGTCGAAACGGAGGCGGATGCGATCGTCGTCGCCGACGAGGAGCCGGAGGCCGGCGCCGACGGTCGGCCTCATCCGGTCGAGCCGGAAGGACTCGATGTTCCGGGAGACGCCGGCGAGGCCGCCGAAGGCGACGCCCCCGAACCGCCAGACCAGGGGAAAGCGATACTCTCCCTGGAAGGCGAGGAGAACCCGATCGAGGTAGCGGGCCGTGCGGTAGCCCCGGGTGTGCTCCCGGCCCCCGAGGGCGGCGTAGCGGTAGATGGGGGGCGCACCGCGCACGGAGTAGCCGACGAGCTGGGTCGCGAAGACGTTCTCGCCCCCGAGGGGGAGGTAATGGCGGAGATCGACGAAGTGGTTATTGAACGTGTGGGCGCTCCCGAGGAAGTCTTCGAAGAAGAGCGTGTAGCCGTGGTAGTAACGGCCCCGGCTCGGGGAATAGACGTGATCCCGGGTGTCCCAGTCGAGGAGGAGCCCGGCGCCGCTGATCCGGCGTCCCCGGAGGCCGACGTATTCCATCGTATCGAGGAGCCCTCCCGGCTCGACCTCGATGAACTTGTACTGCTCCCGCTCCCAGCGGACGCCCATCCGGAAGCCGTCCGCGACCCGCCGGAAGAGCTCGACGCAGACGAGCACGCTCTGAGGACGGTAGACCTCCTCGTTCTCCGAGGGCGTGTCGGAGCCGATCCCCCAAAACCGGAGGGCGAGGTTGTCGTAGGCGAACTTCCCCTCGAGCGACCAGGGGTCGGCGCATCGGAGATTGAACTCGATTTCCGCCTTGCCGTGAAGATCCGTGGTCAGCCGTCCCTTGACCCGCACGTCCGACCGGCGCCCATCCGCTTCGCAGTCGCCTTGAAACCAGAAGGGAGCGACCACGTGGCCGCCGACGCCGAATCTGTTCTCCGTCGAGTAGTAGACTTTGGGGAGGAAGACGACACTCCGGGCGGCGAGACGGGGGGGGAAGAGGCGGGATCCATGCACGGATTTCGGCGCGGCGGCGCTGTCGGGAGCCTCCGGGGACGGGGTCGCCGGGCCGGCGAGGCAGAGGAGAAAAACCGCCGCCGCGAGCCGGCTCCCCCCCGCCGGGCCGATTGTCCTCGAACGACCACGCAACATCCCGCCTCCATCCTCGGGAGAGTTGTTGCCGTCTTCCTGGGCGCCACCTCTACGAGCCCGGAGAATGGGAGGGTTGACCTTGATCTTTCACAAAATCTCGAGATCCAACGCGTGAGAGTGCGCCAAACGGGGCCGCACGTAGCCCGAACCATGGGGAGCGTATTTCACAATACGTGAGCCTTGGTGAGGGCGAGTACGGTTCCGGATGGCGTGCTGGCACGCGAGCGAGAGCGCTTTGAGCCGAGATTTTATGAAAGATCAAGGTTGACTCCCGCAGCACGACGAGCGTTCAAGTCTGCCCCTCTATCCCTCCCTCAGCCGGCCCCCACGCCCCGCCGATGAACGTGGCCGGCCGGAGGCCTCTTCTTAGTAGGACCGAAGGTCCGTATCGAAGGGCTCGGGCGGAACCAATCCCTCACTCATTCCAAGGCACCAGGCGCGGTAGGACTGGTGAGGAGCCCGAATCACCCAGGTGGGCGGACGTCTCTCTTCTTCCTCATCCGGGCGGCCTGTTTCAATGAGAGCCAGGTTTCGTAGCCCGGCGCGGAAGCGTAGGGGCGGTGCTTCCGAGATTCCGTCGCCGGTGCTTGGTGGCCGGGGCGACGCCTGTCCCTCGCGAGCGTTTGCCCAGCGGAAGCGGGCTTCCCTAGCGAGCGACGGGGCGGGCGAGCCCCGAAGCCGGATCCGAGCATCCGGCGACAATCATATGGGGAGCGTCATCCGGACTACGTCTCTTACGTTATGCCGCCCGGCTTCCCCAATCCCCTTCGCAAGATCCCGAGCTGCCCCGCGTGATACGCCTCGTGAAACATGAACGCCGCCAGCTGCTCCCCCATCGACTCCCCACCGATCCCCTTCGGCGCCCCTTTCCCCGCGAACTCCTCGTCGCTCATCCCCTCGAGAACCGCCACGAAAGTCTCCTGGGACTTCTCGAAGTCATCGATCATCTTCCCCATGTCGATCGCCTCGCCCCTGCCGATGCCCCCCGGAGCGCCCCGGTCGTACAAGGCGATCTCCTCCTCCGACCAGAGCGGTTCCTTCCCGAGAAGCCGGTGCAGGTGGCTCCGTGTGGCCACGATGTGCCCCATGACCCAGTTCATGTGATTTCCCCCCCCTTCGGGGGCGCGGAGGCTTTCTTCCTGCGTGATCCCTTCGATGTTCTTCCGTACCGTGAACGGCCCGAACTGACAGAGCGATTGCAGTGCCTTCCCGATCATGATCCCTCCCTCGATGCACCGTGAATCAGTGGCGTCGGGAATCCGAAGATGACAGGGATCGACCGCTCCCCGCTTGTCCCGAGGCTCTCCGGCAAGTGAGGCGGCGATCCCCCCGCGACCGAATCCGGCCTTCGGCCCCCATCGATCAGCGAACGAGTACGAGCCGGACAGACTCCGCGGCGCCGCCGGAGGAGACCCGGGCGAAATAGACGCCGGATGGGACCTCGCGCCCCCGGCCGTCCCAGACCGCCTCGTCGGGGGCACCGGCCGGAATCCCCGAGAGGAGCCGCCGCACTTCCCGGCCTCGAAGATCGTAGACGACGAGGGCTCCGGCTCCCGCGCCGGGCAACGAGAAGCGGATCGTGGTCGCCGGATTGAACGGGTTCGGCGCCGCCACGATCCGGAGCCGCTCCGCGGGGACCGCCGAGGCGACAGACGTGGAGACGTCGGAGAGGAGGGTCGCCCTCACGGGCAGGTGGTCGCTCGCCTCGTGAAGGGCGTTGGCGACATCCGCGGGCACGGCCGTGTTCACCCCGGTCACGATGGAGAGGTTGAAGTGGTTTCCGTCGTTCCCGTAGGCGAGATAGGTCGCCGGGTCGATCTCGAGCCCCCCCCCGTCGAGAAGATCCTCGCCCGCGAGAATCAGATCGAAGCGGTCGTCCATTCCTCCCGTCGCCCCGCCTCCAAAGGACGTGGTACGCGTGCTCTGCGTGTGAATCGGCGCGTAGATGGCGGTGTCGTGCCAGTTCCCCTCCTGGTCGATCGGGTCGAACAGTTCCCCCGCGCCCGGTCCGGTGAGGTGCTGGTACGCCGACTCGGCCGCCGTGTAAATGTTGAAGTCGCCGACCACGAGGAAGGGGAGGCCGGCGGGGAGGGCATCCAGGGAGGTTCGGAGAATCTCGCATTCGGCCAGCCGCTTCGCCTCGTTGTCGACCCCCTGGCTGGCCTTCAGGTGGAGCGAGTAGACCCGGAACTCATCGCCCGTCGCCGCCCATCGGAGATGCCACCAGTCGATGTCCCGGAGCGCCGTGTCGAGCCACCCGGAACCGAGCACTTCGATCATGCCCGTCCGGTAGAAGAGGGCATTGTCCGTGTCGTAACCGTCGTGATAGGGCCCGACGGACCACGATCCAGGCTCCCACACATCGAGGACGTTCTGCTCGAAGTAGTTCACGCCGGTCTGCCCGAGGATCTCCTGCGCCACGATCAGATCGGGGCCGAGGCCGTCCATGACGGTGCGGAAGTAGGGCGCCCGTGCCGCGCCGGTGCTGCCGGGGAAATTGAGCAGGTTGTAAGTGACGAGAGTGATTTCCTCCGCCCCCGCGAGGGTGGCGATGAAGAGAAGCGCGATCCACGCGGGCCGGAGTCGGGCCATGTCGTTTCTCCCGGGGAGCGGGATTTGAACAGGAAACGATAATCTATTTTACCATAGTCCAACCCCCTGGAGCGGCCGAACCTCTCGGAGGACCGCTTCCCCCTGCCCCGAAGGCCCGGACGATCGACCTTCCGCCCGGCCGCTCGCGCAACTCCTTCCGGGACAATCGGTTTCAAATGCGGAGGGGATGGGTCCTCTTTTTGTCTCCTTGCTCGGATACTCCCCCACGATCGGTGCCATTTGTACTATCATGCTTTGTTGCCAGCGGTCGCGAAGGGGCGAACCGCTCCGGGGCGCCCCTCCCAGCGGCCGGCGAGTCGAGAAACATGCGGCCGTTCGTGAGACGGCCGAGGTTCAGAGGAGAAGAGTGATGGAAAAGACGTACTCCCCGAAAGGGCGCACCTGCAAGGTCACATTCGACCTTCCGGCGGATATCCGCGCGAAGAAGGCCGCCGTGTGCGGCGACTTCAACGGCTGGGATCCGATGAAGACCCCGATGAAGAAACGGAAAGACGGTAGCTTCTCGGTGACCGTCTCCTTGAAGCCGGGGACGGAGTACCGGTTCCGCTACCTGGTGGACGGCAAGAAGTGGGAGAACGACTGGGCGGCCGACGGGTACGTGCCAAACAAGTTCGGTTCCGAAGACTCGGTGATTTCCGTCTAACCCGGACGGGCGAAGAAACGACGGCGGCCCGGGGGAACGCCTCCGGGCCTATTGTCGTTCCGCACGATTGCGTCCCTAGCCTGGATTATGCATGAATCTCCGTCACGAGGGCTCGGATCGCCAGACGAGAAGCTGACTTGGACGAGCCGCCACCGGAAGTGTAGTCATGCACTACATCGAGGAGGCGGCGACGGAAAGGAGGCTTCGCAGTCGGCGATCCGAGATCGCAGTAGGAGATTTGTGCATAATCCAGGCTAGGTGCGCGAAGAAGCGGGGAGGGCGCGGGACGCCGCCTCGGCGAGGGCCCTCTGCAGTTCGTCCCGGCGGATCGGCTTGGTGACGTACCCGTCCATGCCGGCGGCGATCACCCGGTCCCGGTCCCCTTTTAAGGCGTGGGCGGTGAGAGCGATGATCGGGATTCTCCGGCCCGATCCCTTCTCCACTTCTCGGATCGCGGCAGTCGCTTCCAGTCCGTCCATCCGTGGCATCTGGACGTCCATCAGGATCACGTCGAACCCCCCCTTCGAAAAAGCGGCCACGGCGTCCTCCCCGTCGTCGACGAGGGTCACCGTGTGGCCCCACTTTAGGAGGAGCTTCTCCGCGACCCGCTGGTTCACCCGGTTGTCCTCCGCGACGAGAACGCGGAGGCTTTCGATCGCCGGCTTTCCCTCGGCCCGGACCGCGGAGCCCCGCTTCGAAGGAAACCCGCTTACCCCGCCGAGAGCCGCGAGGATCGCGTCCCTCAGAATCTCCTGCTTGATCGGCTTCGTGAGATACCCCTCGAGGCCCAGCGCCTTCTGCCGTTCCTTCTCCCTGCGCATCCCGGCCGACGTGAGAACGATCACCTTCAGGCCCCGGAACGCGGGATCGGCCCGCACGATCTCCGCCGTCTTGAGGCCGTCTTCGCCCGGCATCTGCACGTCGAGAAGCATCAGATCGAAGGGACACCCCTTGCGATGGGCCTCGGCGAGGGCGTCCCGCGCCGAGGGGCCGTCGACGGCCGAGGCGCAGTCGAATCCCCACCGGCGGAGCAGGATCTCCAGGAGAAGGCGGTTCGTCCCGTTGTCGTCGACCACGAGAACCCGGGCGTCCGGCACCGGGCCTTGGACGGCCGTCGAGGGACCTGACGCGGGGTCGGCGACCTCCATGCCGATCTCGAAGCGGAACGTGGTCCCGGGGCCGCCGGTTTTCGGATCCGGGCTGCTCGGGCTCTCCACCCGGATCGATCCCCCCATCAGCCCGATGAGCTTCCTCGAGATCGTCGTGCCGAGGCCGGTGCCCCCGTACTTGCGCGTGGTGGATCCGTCCGCCTGGGTGAAGCTCTCGAAAATCTTCTCCTGCCGGTCTTCGGGGATGCCGATGCCCGTGTCCGCCACGGAGAAGTGGAAGGGCGTCGATGGCGTCCTCTCCGGCAAGTAGGAGCATCGCACCACGACCTCCCCCTCGTGGGTGAATTTCACCGCGTTCCCGACGAGGTTCACGATAACCTGGCGGAGTCGCGTCGGATCCCCCACCACCCGGTCCGGCACCGACGGTTCGATGAAGGCCACCAGCTCGAGAGATTTCTCGTGGGCGCGGATCGCGAGGGTTTCCACCGCCGACTCCACAACCTTCCGCAGGGAGTAGGGCGTCTCTTCGAGAACCATCTGGCCCGCTTCGATCTTGGAGAAATCGAGGATATCGTTGATCAGCGTGAGAAGCGACTCCGAGGAGCCGAGAACGGTGGACAGGTATTCCCGCTGGTCCGCGTCCAGGTCCGTGTCGAGGGCGAGCTCGGTCATGCCGATGATCGCGTTCAAGGGGGTCCGGATCTCGTGGCTCATGTTGGCGAGAAACTCGCTCTTGGCGAGGCTCGCCCGCCGGGCCTTCTCGGCCATCCGGTCCGCCTCCCGGTT
This sequence comes from Candidatus Eiseniibacteriota bacterium, assembly GCA_043809585.1. Taxonomy (GTDB): domain Bacteria; phylum Orphanbacterota; class Orphanbacteria; order Orphanbacterales; family Orphanbacteraceae; genus JBDROZ01. The sequence continues at coordinate 21,020 of JBDROZ010000051.1, read as the reverse complement.
CGCCTCCTCCAGCTTCTCCACCGACTCCCGGATCCGCCGGATCATGATGTCGAACGCCTGCTCCAGGGTGCCGATCTCGTCCCGCGAGTTCCGGGGGACCTCGCCGTCGAGGTCCCCCCGGGAGACGCGGATCGCGGCGGCGCGGAGGGCGAGGATGGGACGGGTGATCCGGCCCGCGGCCAAGAAGGAGAGAAGGATGCCGATCAGAACGGCGATCGCGGCGAAGCTGAGGGTCGCGTGGACTCCCGATCGGACCGACTCTTCGATGTCGTGCAGGCAGGTCCCGAGGACGATGGTCCCGAGGTATCGGCCCCCGTAGACAATCGGCGTCTCCGAGATGTGGTAGGGGCACGCGCCCCTGTCGAGCCTGTGCCGCCGCGAGGCGGCTCCGATCGGCTCGAATGCGTGGCCCTCCGGATCATAGTGGGCCAGAACCTCGCCTTCCTCGTCGATCACGGCGATGTAGTCGACTCCGAACCGGTTCCGCGTCCATTCGAGGGAGGCGGTGAGGGCTTCATAGTCCTCCAGCTCCAGCGCGACCCCGACACTCAATGCGATCATGACGGCGAGTCCGTGATCGCGCTCCTCCGCGGTTTCCACCGCGGATCGCCTCTGCTCGTGGGGATAGTAGATCAGAACGAACATCGAAATCGCCAGCAGGGCGAGGAGAGAACTGATCGCGAGCTTCGCCCGGATCGGAAGGGACGCCAATCGGCCGATCATTGCACTGGCTCCTCCGACTTCTCCCCGTCGTCCATCGCCCGCGGGTACCCGCGATCGCCGGGGGCGGCCCCGCCGACGGTGATCACCTTGACCCGGCCGTTGACCGCCGAGGCATTCACGAACGCGATGGCCCCCGGGTTCCCGGCCACGAACTCGAGCAGCGTTTCGTCCGAGCGAAGGGGCTCGGGCGGCGCGGCCGCCGACCCGGAGAAGACTTCCTTGATCCAGTGCTTGCGGAACTGGTTCGCCGACATCCCCAGAACGGCGTCGTAGAACCGTTCGCTCAGTTTCGAATGCACGCCGAGGAGGACGCGCCGTCCATCCGGGAAGGCGCTGACCTTCCCCTGGTAGAAGCGCCGGAGCTCGTCCTTGGAGAGGTCCGTGACGGGGTTGCCCGGATGGACGACGACGACGATCCAATCGGCGGCCGCGACGCCCGCCGTGAGGAGGAGTCCCGCGATCAAGGCCCGCGCTGTCCATGTGCCTTTCATCGCGCGCCCCCCTAGAACGCGACGGCCACGGAAGTGATGTACTTCCGGTAGCCGTCCCGGTCGTCCTCGAATCCGAGGAAGTGGACTTCGCCTTTCAGGAAGACCGTGAAATCGAGGGCGAAGTTCGCGCCCACCGTGGTGTCCGTCTCCCGGTCATCCTTCGCGTCCCGGTCCGGATCGTAGACGTCGTGGTAGACGAACGGGGTCAGCCGGTCGAAGAAACAGTACCCGGCGAAGAGGTAGGCGCCGGCGGCCTCCCTGCGGTGTCCGTCCGGCGCCCCGTCCTCGGTGAGCTCCTCGTAACGGGGGAGAATGACCCCCCCCTCGAGAATCCCGTTCCCCAGAGACGCCTCGATGTCGGCGCCGAACGCGTCCTGCCGCGCGTCGCTTAGTTCGCCGTTCCTGTCGCCGTACCAGGAGACGCCGAATCGAACCGCGTCTCCCGGGGGCGTGAGGACGATCCGGGTCCCGAGCCCCTTGTTCGTGTTGTCGTCCTTCTCGTCCGGGTCGCTCCCCCGGCCGTTGACGAGGTAGCCGTTGTACTCCACACCCCAGCCGCCGGCGAACAGATTCCCGAGAAGCCAGACGCCGCTCGCGAAGCGCGGATAGGCCCGTTCGCTCCGCCCCAGGGAGTCGGCCATCGCCCCGGTGAGGTTCGGGTGGCTGCCGTATACCGACGGGGGGAGCACCGTCGGGATCACCGTCGGGGTCGCGTCGTGCCTCTCGTTGTAGATACCGAAGGGGGGGAGGAACTTCCCCGCCCGGAGCCTTAGGGCGTCGGACCGGAAATACTCGAGGTACGCTTTCGGGAGATAGATCTTGCCGGTGCCGTCCGTCGCCTCATGGACGGGGCCGTGTTCCCACGATGTCTCGAACAGAACCCGATACCGGGCGGAGAGCTCGACGTAGGTGATCGCCGTCAGGTGGTGCTGGTCGAAGGTCCAGCGCTCCCCCTTGGCGTCCTTGTCGTTCACCTCCGCTTCGAGATCGAAGTACCCGTAGATCCGGGTCGACGGATAACGGCCTTCCGGGTCCGCGCCGGCCTCCTGGATCGGGGCGATCAGGAGGAGAAGAAGGAGGCCGGTGAGACCGTGGGATCGCCGAAAGGGCGCACTCCGGCATCCGCGTTCACGATCGTGATTCGACATGACGTCCTCCCCACCGCCCTCCGGGAAGGAACCGGCGCGAGGATTCGCGGTCCGGACCGGGGGGCGCACACACCGAGGATCGGCGAATGCGGCGCCGGGCTTGAGTCGACAAACCACTTTAATCCGTTATGATTGCAGCAACTTGACGATCGCGCCGACGGCCGCCAGGATGACGAAGATCCGGACCCAGCGCCCCCCCTTGGCGATGACGAGACGGGCGCCGACGATTCCCCCCGCGATCGTGCCGATGCCGAGGGCGAGGCCGGGGAGCCAGCGGACCTGGCCGGCGCCGGTGAAGAGGATGAGGGAAGTCAGGGTGAAGAGGAAGGCGAGGCTGAACTTGAGCGCGTTCCCCCGCACCGCGTCGAAGTTCCCCACGAGCACGAAGGAGCTGATCAGGAGGACGCCGACGCCCGCCTGGAGGAACCCGCCGTAGAGGCCGAGGACGAAGAGAATCGGGTAGAGGATCGGCCGGATCCGCACCTCCCCTTCCCCCCGCACCCACTTCTTAGGGTTTACGAACACGGTCAGCGCCATGAGGCCGAAGAGGACGGCCGCCGCCTTCCGGAAAACCGACTCGTCGAGGTAGGCCGCGAGGAGGGCGCCGGGGATCGCCCCGAGAATGAGGGGGACCGCGAGACGGGGCACGAAGCGCCACGGGAGCACGCCGTGGTGGTGATAGGTACCGGCGCCGGCGGCGGTCTGCAGGACTATGGCGACCCGGTTCGTCGCGTTCGCCACCTGGGGGGGAAGACCGATGAGGAGGAGGAGCGGGAGGGTGACGAACGAGCCGCCCCCCGCGAGGGCGTTCAAGATCCCGCAGGCGAACCCGCCCGCCGCGAGAAGGGGAACGTGCCAGAGTTCCAAGGTTCGATTTCTCCCATCCCGCGGATCCTCGCACCCCGGGGACCCCGATGATACACGCCCGCCCCGGGACCCGCCAGATCCGTTCCGCCCCCTCCCCCCCGGGCAGACTTGTTCGAGGCCTTGCGGGACGACCGACTCAAGTCGTTGGCAAGAAACCGGTTAAAGCCGCCGGCTCCGCCGAATCGGTGGTTGCCTTTTCTCGAACCCGGTGGTACGCTTCGTTTTCTGGCGAGGCCCTTTCCCAAACCTGATTCGCTTCAGTCGAAACGGAGTCAAAGGCATGGCAGACAAAACCGCAGATCTTGCCGGTCCCGGCATCAGCACTTACCCCGAGGTCGAGAAGATTCTTCCCGACGGATACGAAACCCTCCTTCCTCCGAAGGAGCGGATGATCGCCCTCTTCGAGATCAAGCGCTACATCGAGGACAACCTGTGCAAGGAGCTGAACCTGCACATGGTCCAGGTCCCGCTCATCGTCGACAAAGAGAGCGGGATGAACGACTACCTCGACCGTGACGGCTCCCGGACACCGATCGATTTTCCGGCCGGGCTCGGCCTTCCGAAGCGGATCGAGGCGCAGGTGGTCCAGGCGGCGACGAAGTGGAAGCGGTGGGCGCTGACCCAGTTCGACTGCGAAGCGGGCGAGGGCATCAATACGGACATGAAGGCGGTCCGGAAGGACTACTTCCTCGATCATGATCACAGCTCGTACGTGGACCAGTGGGACTGGGAGAAGGTCATCACCGCCGAGGATCGGAACCTGGACTATCTGAAAGATACGGTCCGCAAGATCTGGAAGGTGATTCGCGGTGCCGGCCTGCACGCGCAGAAGCTGTACCCCCAGCTGAAGGGCAAGTACCCGGACTTCCCCGAGGAGCTGAAGTTCCTCCACGCCGAGGAGATCCTCGCGATGTACCCGGACCTTCCGCGGAAGCAGCGGGAGACGGCGATCCTCCAAAAGTACCCGGCGGTCTTCATCATCGGGATCGGCTGGACGCTGAAGGACGGCTACCCGCACGAGATGCGCGCCGCGGACTACGACGACTGGGTAACGGAGACGGTCACCAAGGACGGCGAGACGATGCACGGCCTGAACGGCGACATCCTCGTCTGGAACCCGGTGACGAAGCGCCGTCACGAGCTGACGTCCATGGGTATCCGGGTCACCAAAGAGACCCTCAAGATGCAGCTGAAGATGACGGGCCAGGAAGATTTCCTCAAGCTGCCGTATCACCAGATGATCCTGAACGACAGGATCCCGCTCAGCATCGGCGGCGGCATCGGCCAGTCCCGGACCTACATGTACCTCCTCCGCACCGCCCACCTCGGCGAGGTGAGCGTCACCATCTGGCCGAAGCAGCTGAAGGAGATCTGCGCGAAGAAGAACATCTTCGTTCTCGAGTAGCGCGGAAGAACGATACGAACGCGCAAGGGCCGGCGGGCGACCGCCGGCCCTTTTCGTTTTTCGGGGACCGTTTTTCGGGGACCGTTTTTCGGGGGACACAATACCCAATGCTCGATTCGAGGGACACAATACCCAATACACAATTCGGTATTGTGTCCCCCCATGTCTATCCCCCCACGAAGTGGGCGGGAACTGACCAGAACGTGGTCGCTCATCGCCGAAACCGACTTCCCCCTTCCTCGCTTCTCCTTGTCTTTGTGCTATTTATGTGAGGGCGTTTCTTTCGAATTTGAGAACGCCGCTTGCGTCACAAGGCAGAGACGGATGAGACCTGCATGCGAGGAGTCGTCGAATGCCGAGAATCGCGAGGATAGTCGCCCCCCACATCCCCCATCACGTTGTGCAAAGGGGAAACCGAAGACAGACCACATTCTTCCAGGAAGAGGATTACCGCTTATACCGCCGACTGATGGCGGAATGGTGCCACCGCTGGGGTGTCCAGGTCTGGGCCTATTGCCTCATGCCGAATCACACTCATCTTCTTGCCGTCCCTCCCGATGAAGAAGCCCTGGCACGAGCCGTCGGAGAGGCACATCGAAGATACACATTAAGAATCAATCAAAGACATGAGTGGGTGGGATGCCTCTGGCAAGGGCGGTTCGCCTCGACCCCGATGGACGAGGCCTATCTGCTTGCCTGCGCCCGCTATGTCGAGATGAATCCCGTTCGGGCCGGTATCGTTCCCGAGCCCGGAGACTATGCTTGGAGCAGCGCCCACGCCCATCTCCGAAAGAAGGACGACGAGCTTGTCAGAGTCGCCCCCCTGCTCGAGATCGTCCCCAATTGGCGGGGGTTCTTGTCTTGCTACTCGGAGCACCCTCCCGACGATGAGATTCGAGCACGCACGCGGACCGGCCGACCGCTCGGGGACACCCTTTTCCTCCAACAACTCGAAGAGACCCTGGATCGCTCGCTTTCGCCGCAAAGGTCCGGGCCAAAGCCGCTGGTCTAGCCTTAATCCGACAAAAAATCCCGGTGCAAATCGCTGACGCTCGCGCGTTTTCACTCGCGATTTTTTGCCGGATCAAGGCTAGAGCGAGCGCGGGAAGAATACTGAGGACAAGTCGACTACCCCGATCTGCACGCGTTCAGCATCGTGTCCCCGCAATAAAGAGTTCGGTATCGTGTCCCCCTTACTTTCAGGGAACGGCGATACGGAACGGAGCGGGCGACGTCACCAAGCAACGCGCTTCCCGATAGGTCGCGCCCTCGGACCCGCTCCAGAAACTCACCGTGACGTCGATGGATCCGGGAAACTCCTCGAAGTCGCCCCGGTAAACGGGGATCAGCGTGGTGTCCGCGACCGACTCCCCCGAGTTCAACTCGTAGGGACGACACTCGAACTCGAAATCGAAGTGAACATCGCCGCCGATCAGAAAGAAGGTCGGCAGTCTGGGTCCGTCCGGCGGCCGCAGGGAATCCCGCAGGGCCCATTGTGAGGCAAGCGAGTCCTTCCGCGCACGATACCGCTTCTCACTCTCGGCCGACGGCGAGTACCCGCCGCTCAGTTCGAACTTCCCGCACAACGACACCCGCTCTCCGCCGAGATTGTCGACCACCCCGACGACAATCAAGGTGTCGACCACCGGACCCGGGCGGAGGGCGCCCCACGACCGCAGTCCGAGGTTTGGACCGAGGTCGGGGGTCGAGGGGACGGGATTCCCGCTCGGATGGCTACCGGCCGGTGTGGATAACAAAACGACTCCGATGATGCCGAAGAACCGAATCATGACCATCTTCATGGCAGATCTCCCCGGATGCGGGAAGCCGGAGAGACGACGCCGGATCCGTGGGCTGGGGGAACGGTCGCTCCGATGGGGCGCCGAAGCGTATTCGGGTCCCCGGCTTCCCTGACGCGCCCGCTTGAACCATATCTTCGCTTCGGATCGTCGACAAGGGGGCGCCGTCGATGGCGGAGTTTCCTTCTCATCGGCCCGTGAGCCCCTTCCGGATCCGCTCGAACTTCGCGCCCATGCCCTCCGCTCCCGACCAGCGCTCGACTTCGGCGAAGTCGATCTCCCGGGACGCGGTGACGAGGAGGGCCTGCTCGAGGCATTGAAGGTCGTTCCAGTGGTAGTAGGCGGCGAGCCGGTCTTTGACGCAGTCGGTCGGAGAGATGATGCGGAGCCCCCCGGCGGCGGTCTCGATTTCGTCGACGCGCCCGACCGGTTCCGACCCGACGGCGAGAGGCCCCGGTGGAAACTCGACGAGGTACTCCGAATCGGGATGAGTGAAATGCCGGCCTTCGGCCTGGAAACCGTTCTTCCCCATGATGGCCATGAGCCGCCGGAACGCCGTGTGTCCGATGTCCACGAGATCGATGTCCGAGGAGACGTACTTCCCCGCGCTGTAGATGCAGACGCACGCCCCTCCGGAGAGAACGACCTCGATTCCCTCTTCGCTCATGAAAGCCTGCACATGGGCGGCAAGTTCCGCTTCTTTCATGTCCCGAATCGGTGTCAAAGCGGCTTGCCTTTCCCACGGGGCCTCCTACGGTTCATGAGTAGCGCCTCCCGTTCATCCTCTTTCAAGAAGGCAGTGGTCTTCTCGAGCAGCGCCCGGAGTTCCTTCAAGAAAGGGTAGGTCGGCCGGAAGGTGTAGAGACGGGTCCGCCCCGCCTGCCGGCCGGAGACGACTCCACCCGTTTCGAGGCGATCGAGCTGCGTCTGGATCCCGTACAGGTCGACGCCGAAGAATCCGGCGATTTCTCGCGCGTATCCCTCCCCCCGGGCGAAAAGGAAAAGGAGCACACGCTCGCGGTTCTTGGAACCGATTATGGGTTCTAACACGTTTTACTCCAAAAGATTACGAACTCATGCCCGAAACCGCGTGACCACATATTATGGTCACATGACCATCTGTATTGGTCATTATCGACCAAAGCCCGTTCTTCGGCAAGGGGGAATCCGCGAGGGAGGCGACCGGGGACATCTGTACCGAACAATCCCGAACCGTGGAATCATGCGGAGGTCGAGGAGGACCACGTCGTCCCAGAAGGGGGCGTTGCCCACCAGGCCCTCCGCCGGGAAGGGCCAGCGTGATTCGGGGGACACAATACCGAATACGAATTAGGTATTGTGTCCCCCTCGCTGCGCAATACCGAATACGAATTAGGTATTGTGTCCCCCTCGCTGCGAATTATGTATTGTGTCCCCCTCGCCGGCAATTGAGTATTGTGTCCCCCTCGCTGCGCTCGCAGCCCGGCATCCGGACCCGGAGCAGCAACCGGCGAGGAACCGCGGGTCAAATGAGGAACTTCCCGTTCTTGTAGACCAGCTTCCCGTTCCCGTAGATCTCGCCCCCCTTGCGCATGTCCTTGATCATGTCCCAGTGGAGGCCGGACTGGTTCAGGCCCCCCGACTCGGGAATGGAGCGGCCGACGGCGAGATGCACGGATCCGCCGATCTTCTCGTCGAAGAGGATGCTCCGGGTGAACTCGGAGATGCCGTAGTTGGTGCCCACGGCGACCTCGCCGACCCGGCGCGCCCCCTCGTCCATGGCGAGGAGCTTCACGAGGAGATCCTCCCCCTTCGCCGCCGTCGCCTTCACGACCACGCCTTTCTTGAAGGTGAGGCGGACGTCCGTGACCTCCCGCCCCTGGTAGATGGCCGGGTAGGTGTAGCGGATCGTCCCCTCCACCGAATCCTCGACGGGGCCGCTGAAGATCTCGCCGTCCGGGAGGTTGTGGTGGCCGTCGCAGTTCACCCACTTCCGCCCTTTCACGGACATGCGAAGATCCGTGTCCTCGCCGACGATCCGGAGATCCTTGAAGCGGTTGAACTTCGTCGCGAGCAGGGCCTGCTTCTTCGAAACCTTCTTCCACTCCTCGATCGGGTCCCGCTTGTTCACGAGAAGCGCCCCGAAGACGAAGTCCTCGTAGTCGGCGAGGGACATGTCGGCTTCCTGGGCGTCCGCCTCGGTCGGATAGGGGGCGATCATGAAGGTCCACTCGTTCTTCGCCATCCTCCCGAAGAAGGTCTCCAGTATGGGCCGCCGCGCCACCTGGCTCTTGGCCATCTTCTTCGCGTCCACGTTGCTGTTCCGCCGGGTGTTGCTCGTCGCCTTGATCAGGATGCGCGCCCGAGCGTTCTCCGCCTCGAACTTCCCGTAGGGGGAGAGGTAATCGAGCTGGTGGGGCTTCGCCTCCCGAAAGTAGATCTCCTGCATCCAACCGGGCGTGACCTCCAAGATCGGATGGCCGCCGCACCGGAGGACCTCACGGTACAGCTCCTCGGCGAGCGGGTCGGCGACGGGCTCGCCGGAGATCACGATGGCGTCCCCCTTCTTCACGCCGATCGAATACCGGCAGATCAGCCGGGCCAGACGCTCCACTCTCACGTCTTTCATCAGACTTTCTCCCTGTTGGATGATTCACGAAGCCGCGGTCCGGGGCGGCCGAAAGGCCGTCGATAGTCCTCCGAGCATAAGGGAAAGACGGGAGAGCGCGCCAGGCCCTATTCCCCGGGGCAAAACGGAGGCGCGGCGTCGGCCGCTCAAAACACCTGACCTGGGTTAACGATTCTGGCAGAATGACCGGACGAATGGGGAGATTCGCCGCGCGTCACCGGAGTCCGCATCCTTCGTCCCTCCCCGCGAGACCACGGATGGTCTTTCCACACGCTCGTCCCCCGCGGGCCCCGGGGGAGCATCCCCCCGGGCCATCAGACGGTCCCGCCCCAGTCCCGTCAACCCGATGCCCCCCGGGAGGCTTCTGCGGGTAGGATTCTCATGGGGGGGCGGCCGCCCCCCCTCTCTTCTTGCCGTCCGAGGCTCCCAGGTCCCCAGAACATGGAACTTGTGCATTTCCGGGTCCTTGCGGTACAATGATCGTGACGGTATGGCTCCCCCCACCTTTACAGCACCGTTAAGCCCGTGCCACAATCGATGCCCTCCGAGGGCGGGAAGGAGATCTACGTGCGAATCGTGACGATCCTGACCGCGGCCTTGGTGGCGCTTACGGCAATCCCCGCCTTCGCGGGAACCATCCATCCGGGTCTCGAGGCCCGCATGGAGGTCCTCCGCGAAGGGGAGCCGATCAGCGCCATCGTCCACATGACAGAGCAGGCTCCGATCGAGCAGCTCAACATGCAATTGAAGGCTGAGCGCTCTTCGCTCCGTGACCGCCACCAGATCGTGATCGAGGCGCTCCACGCCGCCAGCCGCAGCCAGGATCTCCTGAGGGAGTACTTGGACCAGGCGAGGACCGACGGCCGGGTCCTGGGCTATACGAGCTACTGGATCTCCAACATGCTGGTGGTTTACGCCCCGAAGGAGGAGATCTTCGAGATCGCCGCGCGGGCGGACGTCGACTACGTGGAGCCGAACTTCACGGTCAGCCTGATCGAGCCGGTCCGGCGGCCCCTCGGGAACGCCGACATGGGCGAAGAAGCCCCCCTGATCCGGGGCATCGGCATCACCCCGGGTCTCACGGCCATTCGGGCGCCCGAGGTGTGGAACACCCTCGGCTACGACGGCGCGGGCACGCTGATCGGCAGCTTCGACACCGGCGTCGACGGCTCCCACCCCGCCCTCGCCTCGCGGTGGCGCGGCCTGCACGCCCCGTGGCAGGAGTGCTGGCTCGACGTTCTCGGCAACGGGACCACCTTCCCGACCGATAACTACGGCCACGGCACCCACACCACCGGAACCATGACGGGCCTCGCGCCGGACGACACGATCGGCGTCGCGCCGGGCGCGGAGTGGATCGCCTGCAACCCCATCGATCAGGGCGTGGGCGCCGAGTTCGACAACGACGTCATCAACTGCTTCCAGTGGTTCGCCGATCCCGACGGGGATCCGTTTACCAACGACGACGTGCCCGATGTGGTGCAGAACTCGTGGCGGATCAACGAGGGCTTCGGCGGCGGCTACACCGACTGCGACTCCCGTTGGTGGGCGGCCATGGATAACTGCGAGGCTTCCGGCGTCGTGCTCTGCTTCTCCGCGGGGAACGAAGGCGGGTCGGGCGCGCAGACCATCGGCTCGCCGGCCGATCGGGCGACGACGCTCACGAACGCCTTCTCCATCGGCGCCGTGGACGCCACGAACTACGGCTGGCCCTACCCGATCGCCTACTTCTCGAGCAGGGGCCCCTCGGGCTGCGTCGCGCCCGCGGAGAACAAGATCAAGCCCGAGGTGTGCGCCCCCGGCGTGGACGTCTACTCCTCCGTGCCCGGAGGCGGATATCAAGGGGGATGGGACGGCACCTCCATGTCCGGCCCCCACGTGGCCGGAACGGTGGCCCTCATGCGACAGGCGAACCCGGATCTCGACGTGGACACCATCAAGGAGATCCTGATGGACACGGCCAGGGACGAGGGATCCGCGGGCGAGGACAACACGTACGGCCACGGATTCATCGACGCCTACGAGGCGGTGCTTTCGGCGGTGCAGGGCTTCGGCTTCGTCGAGGGGACCGTGACGAACGGCGACTGGGGTGATGCGCCCCTGCCCGGGGCGACGGTCGAGCTCGTCGGCACCCAGTGGGGCTGGACCACCGACGGCGCGGGCAACTACTCCGGCGCCGCCCGGGAGAGCACCTATACGATCCGGGCCTCCCTGGCCGGCTTCACCACCATCAACCGGTCGGTCGACGTCATCAGCGGCGAGACGGTGATCGAGAACTTCTCGCTCCGGGATATCGCCGGACCGGCGATCACGAACGTGTCGGAGCCGCTGACGGCGACCGACCCCGCCGGGCCGTACCCGATCGACGCCACGATCCAGGACTACAGCACCGTCGTCTCCGCGACCCTGTACTACCGGATCAACGACGGCCCGTGGATGAACACGGCCATGGCGTCGGGCGGCGGTGACGTCTACAGCGGAGACCTCCCCGGGGCCCCGTCGAACTCCCGGATCGACTACTACGTCAGGGCCGTGGACGGCGTGGGCATCGCCTCCACGAATCCGGCGAACGCGCCGGCCTCCTTCTACTCGCTTTACATCACCCAATTGTTGTACGCCTACGCCGCGGAGGACCCGAACGATCCGGATTGGCAGCTCGGGGTGGCCGGCGACGACGCCACCACCGGCGTCTGGGAACGGCTCGACCCGAACGGGACCTACTACGGCACCATCAACGTGCAGCCCGAGGACGACCACACCGCCGATCCCGGCGTGAAGTGCTTCGTCACCGGCAACGGTCCCGTCGGCGGCGGTGCCGGCGACAACGACGTGGACAACGGGTGCACGACCCTGATGAGCCCGGTCTTCGACTTGACCGGCGTGGGCTTCGCCTCCGCCCGCTACTGGCGGTGGTACGGCGAGGCGGGATCGTCGATCGACGACGAGTTCGTGGTCGAAATCTCCGACGACGGCGGCTCGAGCTGGAGCACCGTCGAGATCGTCCCCGACGCCGCGAACGTATGGACCGAGGTCGTGGTGAACATCGACGCGATCGTGGACCTCACGGACCAGGTGGTCTTCCGCTTCGTGGCATGCGACCTGAATACGCAGGGTCTCGTGGAGGGGGCGATCGACGACTTCGCCATCGAGTCCTACGGCGGCATCGACACGGACGTGGCGGCCGCGGAGAACATGATCCCGGCGCTCCGCCTGATGCGGAGCCGGCCGAACCCGTACCGCCCGAACGGGGGGGAGATCGCGATCCGCTTCGCCCTGCCCGAGGCTTCGCAGGCGGAGGTCCGCATCTTCGACGTGGCGGGCCGGGTGGTCCGCACCGTCGCCGAGGGCCGCTTCCCGGCGGGCGAACACCATCTCGCCTGGGACGGCCGGGACGATTCGGGCCGCGAGGTGACCTCCGGCGTCTACTTCTACCGTCTGAAGATGGGGGACAAGGTCGAGAGCCGACGCCTTACCCTGCTCCGGTAAGGTCTGAACCACCGAACGCGATCACGCGCCCGGCCGGGAAAACCCGGCCGGGCGCCTTTTTTTCTGCGCGCTCCTCATCAGTCTCAGCGAGCATATAGCTTCGGAGTGGGCGGGGGACATACACCGCCCGAGCCTCCGGCTCGGAAGACACCATCCTTGATCTCAGCGGTGTGTGTCCAACGAATGCGATTCTTCAACCCGGCGGGCGACCTCGCCCATTCCAGGGTGCAGAGGAGGAGGCGAAGGAAGACGAGGAAGGCCCCGGGGTCTCCCCCGGGGCCCTCTTGCGCGCCATGGACGATCGCCGTCCCTACTTGCCGGGGCACTGGGCCGAGACGGCCTTGTTGATCCCCTTGTTCCCGTAGTTCTTGTCGAAGGCGTTGCTGAAGTCCTTGGCGAGCTTCTCCGCCCGCTCGTCGAAGGCCTTCTTGTCCTTCCAGGTATTCTTCGCCTGGAGCAGGTCGGTGGGCACGCCCGCCACGCTCTTCGGCACCATGATGTGGAAGAGCCTGTCCTCGGCGTACTCGACCTTGTTCAGCTTGCCGGAGAGGGCCGCGTCGACGAGCTTCCGGGTCAGGAGGATATCCATCCGCGAGCCTTGACCGTACGGCCCGCCGTTCCAACCCGTGTTGACCAAGTAGACCTGGGTTCCATGCTTCGCCATCTGGTCGCCGAGCATCCGGGCGTACACGTCGGGCAGGCGGGGCATGAAGGGGGCGCCGAAGAAGCGGGAGAAGGTCGACACGGGCTCGACGATTCCCGTCTCCGTTCCGGCGAGCTTGCTCGTGTAGCCCATGAGGAACCAGAGCATCGCCTGTTCCGGGGTCAGCTTCGCTACGGGGGGAAGCACGCCGTTCGCGTCGGCGGTCAGGAAGAGGATCGTCTTCGGATGCTTGCCGACCGGGTTCTTCTTGATGTTGCTGAGGAACGTCCGGGGGTAGGAGACCCGGGAGTTCGGCGTGAGACGGTCGTCGTCGACGTCGAATGTGCCGTTCGGGTACATCATGCAGTTCTCGATGAGGGCGCCGTGTCTCGCCACCGGCTTCTTGTCGAACGCGGCGTGCCAGATCTCGGGCTCCTTGTCGATCCTGAGGTCAATCAGCTTCGCGTAGCATCCGTTCTCGAAGTTGGCGACACCCGTGTCGCTCCAGCCGTGCTCGTCGTCCCCGAGCAGCGCCCGCGTCGGGTCGGCGGAGAGGGTCGTCTTCCCCGTGCCGGAGAGGCCGAGCAGGAGCGCCGAGTTCCCCTTCTTGTCCTCATTCGCGCTGCAGTGGAGGGGCAGGATGCCGTCGCCGGGGAGCAGGTAGTTCATCACCGTGAAGACCAGCTTCTTGCAGCTTCCACCGTAGGCGCTGCCGTACACGAGCCCGGCGCGCCTGTCGAAGTCCATCGCCACGATCATGTTCGACACGCCGCCGGTCGGGAGCTTGCGGAGCCGGTCCTGGTACTTCGCCGTGTCGATCTTGTCGTAAGGCAGGACGAAGAGCGTGAACGGCCGGTCGTTGTAGATGCTCTTGCTCATGTCCCTGTGAAGGGGAAGGAACATGTTGTCGCAGAAGAGAATGGTCGACGCGAAGTAGGAGACGGTCCGGATCGGAAGGGAGTAGGCCGGATCGGCGCCGACGCAGCGGTCCGAGTAGTAGATCCGGGGCTTCTTCGCGAGCACCTTCATCCCGTCCTGCCAGAGCATCTCGAAGGTGTCCGGCGCGAGAGGGATGCAGTTCGGCGAATCCCAGTCGATGTTCGCCGCGCTCTCCGGCCTCTTCACGATCACCGTGTCTTTCGGCGCGCGGCCGGTCGACTCGGGCGGCGTCCAGGTCGCGAGGGCGCCGTTCGCGGAGACGATCGCTTCCTTGTTCTTCACGACGTGACCGATCACGTCGCTCCGTTTCAGGTTCCCGTGAACCCTCTTGTGCTTCGCGATCGCCTTGTCCAGTGTCTTCCGAAAATCCATGTCCCTTGTCTCCTCCCGCCGGCCCTTCCTGGCGAGGCCGTAATGCAGAGATCACGACGACATGCCGGGTGCATCTTTCGATTTTACGGGAACGGCCTCCGGGAGGCAAAAGAAACCGGACATCCCCCCCGGGGACCGTCCCACCCCGCTCCCCGGGAGGAGCACAACGGGGGGGGGGCCGGGCAGGCCTTTCGAGGGTCCGGCCGATAGAGGGAGGGAGGGCATCCGCGGAGGGGAGGGAAAGGGGGCGGGGCCCCGCCGGATCCCTTGCGGGAAAGCCGTTTGAAACGTACTATGAGGTAACGGCTTAGAGACTCGCGACCGGCTTTGGCCGGAGTTCGTTGACCGGCGGAAACCGTTGGGGGCGGTTTTTTTCCTTCCCCGGTTGCCCCAATCGGCGCGATTGGTGGTACCATCTCCGGACGGCGAGGTCGAACAAGCACTTTTTAGGAGTAGACATGGAGAAGTCGGCCGAGCCCGATGCCCCGAAGAAAACTCCCGCCTCCATTACGATCCGGGAAGATTGGTGCAAAGGGTGCGAGTTCTGTGTCTCGTTCTGTCCCAAGGACGTGCTGCAGATGCAGGGAGTCTATCCGGTCGCGGTGCGCCCGGAGGAGTGTACGAAGTGCCAGCTTTGCGTCTGGGTTTGCCCGGACTTCGCGATGAAAGTGGAGTAGGAGCGCGGGATTCATGAAAACAGAAGAGCAACAGGCAAGGCCGGACACCGCCAAGAGCCGGATCCGCGTGATGACGGGGAACGAGGCGTGCGCCGAAGCCGCCGTCGCCGCGGGCTGCCGTTTCTTCGGCGGCTACCCGATCACGCCGTCGTCGGAGATCGCCGAGATCCTCTCGGACCTCCTCCCCCGGACGGGCGGCAAGTTCATCCAGATGGAAGACGAGATCGGCGCCATGGGGTCCGTGATCGGCGCCTCCCTGGCCGGGTCGAAGGCGCTGACCGCCACGAGCGGTCCCGGGTTCTCCCTGAAGCAGGAGAACATCGGCTACGCCTGCATGGCGGAGATCCCGTGCGTGATCGTCAACGTGATGCGCGGCGGGCCGAGCACCGGGCTCCCGACGCTCCCCGCCCAAGGCGACGTGATGCAGGCGCGGTGGGGCACCCACGGCGACCACCCGATCATCGTACTCTGCCCCCGAAGCGTGCGCGAGACGTACGACATGACGATCCGGGCGTTCAATCTGGCCGAGATCTACCGGTCGCCGGTCATCATCCTGCTCGACGAGATCATCGGTCACGTGAACGAGAAGGTGGAGCTGCCCGCGAAAGTGAAGATCGTGGAGAGGGTGAAGGCGGAGAAGGGGCGCACCGACTTCCTCCCCTACGCCGACACCGAGAGCGGCGTCCCTCCCATGGCGAGCTTCGGTGAAGGATACCGGTTCCACGTCACGGGTCTCGCCCACGACGAGACCGGCTTTCCCACGAACAACCCGAAGAAGATCGACCATGTGCTCCGCCGCCTGAACGGGAAGATCGATCGGCACGCGTCGAAGATCATCCGGGTGGACGAGGACCTGCAGGAGGGGGCGAAGGTGGGAGTCATCGCCTACGGCTCCACGGCGCGGAGCGCCCTCCGCGGGGTTCGCCTCCTCCGGGAAGAGGGACTGGCCGTCTCCTTTCTCGCCCCTCTCACGATCTGGCCCTTCCCGGCGGAGGCGATCCGGCGGTTCGGCGCCTCGGTGGACCACATCGTGGTGCCGGAGATGAATCTCGGCCAGGTCGCCCACGAGGTGGAATGGGCGGTCTTCGGCGAAGCCCGGATCCACCGGCTTTCACGCATCGACGGCGAACCGATCCGGCCACAGGAGATCGTGGAGGCGGTCCGGAAGGCGGTGAAGGGATCATGATCGACTTCGAACAGTACCTCCGAATCGACAAGCTTCCGCTCATCTGGTGCCCCGGGTGCGGCCACGGCATCGTGCTGAAGGCGATGCTCGGCGCCATCGACCGGATGAAGCTCGACAAAGACGACGTCACCATGGTCTCCGGGATCGGCTGCTCGAGCCGCGCCACGGGGTACGTCGACTTCAACACGCTTCACACCACCCACGGGCGGGCGATCGCGTTCGCCACGGGAGTGAAGCTCGCGAAACCGGAGCTCACCGTGATCGTGGTGACCGGCGACGGCGACGCCACGGCGATCGGTGGGAATCACTTCATCCACGCCGCCCGGCGCAACATCGACATCACCGTGGTGCTCTACAACAACTGGATCTACGGCATGACCGGCGGCCAGCTCTCGCCCACGACGCCCCACGGGAAGCGCGCCACCACGGCGCGCCAAGGCAACATCGAAGGCTCCTTCGACATCTCGAACCTGGCCATCGCGGCGGGGGCGTCCTTCGTCGCCCGGGCGGACGTGACGAACCCGATCAAGATGAGCAAGTACATCGAGAAAGGCATCCAGAGGAAGGGCTTCTCCCTGATCGAGGCGTTCACCCCCTGCCCGACCGCCTTCGGACGCCAGAACAGGATGGGGAAGCCGTTGGACAACATGATGTGGATCAAAGAGAACACGGTGGACATCCGGAAGGCGGAGAAGATGACCGCCGAAGAGCTCGACGGCATGCTCGTCACCGGCGTCCTGACGGACGTGGAGAAACCGGAGTACACGGCCCTGTACCAAGGGTTGATCGAGGACCTCGGCGCCCGCGGCGGGGTCGACCTGCCCGAGCGGGAGGTCGTTCTCGCGAGCGACGCGATCAGAGAAGGAGAAGGGCTATGAGCTTCCGGTACGAGATCAGGCTGAGCGGCGAGGGGGGCCAGGGGCTGGTTCTTGCCGGCAAGATTCTCGCGGAGGCCGGCGCGATCTACGAGGGGATCAACGCCACCCAGAGCCAATCGTACGGCCCGGAAGCCCGGGGGGGCGCGAGCCGTTCCGAGGTGATCCTCTCGGACGAGGACATCGACTTTCCGAAGGCCGTGCAGCTCGATCTTCTTCTCGCGCTGACCCAGGAGGCGTGCGACCGGTACACGGGTGATCTGAAGCCGTCGGGCATCCTGCTCGTGGACGACGACGCCGTCTCCCATGTCCCCGAGGGGGACTATCGGGTCTTCCGGGCGCCTGTGATCCGCACGGCCCGGGAAAAAGTGGGGCGGGAGATCGTGGCCAACATCGTCTCCCTCGGGATCATCACCCGGGTGGCGAACGTGGTCTCCGAGGATTCGGTCCGGGAGGCGATCCTGACACGCGTCCCGAAGGGGACCGAGGAGATCAACCTGAAGGCCTTCGATTTCGGCCTCTCCATGGCCGACGAGATTCTCGCCCAGGGGTAGCGCCGTGTCCCGGCGGGTCCTCGGCGTTCGCACCGGCCATCGGGACCCAACACGAGTGCCGGGACCGCCCGGCGCCGACGACCGGGAGCCTCAGCATGTTGCGTTACTTCCGCCGGCTCGAGGAGCGTTGCCAGGAGCTCGGCAACTACCGCCGGAAGTACTCCCACGCCATCGACAAACACGGACGGCTTCTCATCGACCGCCTCGAGGAATCGGGGCGGTTCGACCAAGTGCACCTCCGGCAGCCCGCGAAGGACCCGGGCGCCGAGATGGATGCGGTCCTGTCCGCGGGGCGGGACCCCGCGGAGATGCTCACCCTTCTCGGCTGTTACTACGCCATCCAGTACCTCCAGATGAACATCCGCTCCATCGACCATCTCCGGTTGAACGCGAGCGGCACGCTCGACCCCGCCGCCGTCTACCGGGATTTCGTGCGCCGGGTCGGCGAGGACTTCGTGCGGCTCGTCGGCGCCTACCTCACCCGGGTGCTCGATCTGCTCCTCGGCGAGGGGCCGCGGCCGGAGTTCGTCATCTGTTCCGTCGGCACCAGGCTCCACCAGGACGACGTGGACCTCGGCATCATCGACGACGGGAGCCCCGCCCGCCACGGCCTGAACAAGGCGATCGGCAAGATGGCCCGGGAGATGCTCCGGTGGGCGAGCAACCCGGACTTCTACCTTTCCGAGCACGTCGGCGCCGAGGGTTACACGGTCTCCATCGACGAGTACCGGCGGCGCCTCGACATGCGCATCCTCGACTTCGTCAGCGTCACCGAAATCCTCTCGGTCTATCCGATCGCCGGCAGCGTGGAGCTGTTCGAGCAATTCAAGAGGAAGATCCACAACCGCTACTACTACCGCCGCAGAAAGACGATCCGGGAGCATGAGGGGTACCTGCGGGGTCTCGTCGGCGAGATCGAGTCGCTCCTCCTTTGGCCCCACGACCCGGAACGGGTGAACCCGAAAGAGGACCTCCTCCGCATGGTGATCGGGATCATGAGCGCCTACCGGTGCATTCACAGGATTCAGGAGGCCGACACGTGGGGGGCCTTCGAGCAGCTTTCCCGCCGGCTGAAGCACCACCGCGTCGACTTCTCCTCCCTGCAGAGGAGCCACACGTTCGTCGAGACCTTCCGCCACCTGTACCAGCAGTTCTCCGCCCAGGAAGAGGAGATCGACCTCTCGGACCCGACCGAGCAGGAGTGCCTGCAGCAGGTGGCGAACGCCATGGGTTACCGGGACGTGGGCGTGATCCGGGCGTGGGAGCAGCTGCTCGTGCGTTACTTCCAGCACGTTCGGTACGGCCGGGAGGCGGTGCAGAGTCTCCTGCCCGACGTGGAGGAGCACATCCGGAAGATCACGGTCTTCGCCGAATGGGTGACGCCGGGGGGGCACGCCCCCACGGGCGTGCGGCGGACGAATCTCGCCATCGATTTCCTCCGAAGGGTCCGCTACTTCCAGGGAATCAAGTACTGGAACGACCTTCTCATGGCTCTCGAGGACCCGGAGAACGACCTCCTCGACCGGTTCCTCCTCGACCTCATGGCTCTCGACGAGGCCCACCGGGAACAGATCGTCAAGTACTACGCCCACTGGGGATACCAGACGTTCTACACGATGCTCCGCCTCCTCGTGATCATCGGGAAGAATCGGCGGAAGCCGGGGGCGCGCGAGGTTTTCGAGGAACTGAACGAGGCGTTTCTCGAGACGATCCAATCCACGCCCGACGAGATCAGGCGCCTCTCCACGGTCTTCGTGTACAACCCGAATCTCGTTTACCGGTACCTGGTCCTCCTGGACGACGAGAAACAGGCGGCGTTTCACGAGAAGCTGACGGGCAAGGTGTGGGACTCCCAGGTGGCCGAGTGGCGCGAGGCGCTCTATCGCCTGTGCGACATCGTCCGTAAATCGAGCCGGTTCTTCCGGCGCGCCATCGAGCGGGTATGCGAAGACCACCCGGAATACATGGTCTCCTTCGGCGACCTCAAGAAACTGAACCGGATCACCCAGGGGATGTTCGCCGATCTGATCCGAGCCCCCTCGTACGAGGACCAGAAGAAGCTCCTCGGCGCGTACTACGATCTCCAGTTTCTCAGGATCGGGCTCGCGACGCTTCAGGGCATGCCCCTCGCCCAGCTCGACGCCGAGTTCACGGAGTTCGCCGACCACTTCCTCGAGACCCTGTTCGACATCTGCAAGGCGGAGGTGGACGAGGAGGGGGAGCGGCGTATCATGACCCACGACAAGCTGGCGCTCTTCGTCGCCGGCGGCCACGCCCGGGAGCGGGCCCACCAGGACGACTACGATCTCGTGGTGCTTCTCAACTCGGACGACGAGGAGATCTACCAGTACTCGAACAAGATCCTGGGAAGGCTGAACCGGGAGATTAGCCGGCGGGGAATCATGCCCCAGTACCATCTGGCGGACCGCTTCGGCGGATTCGTCACCCGATTCTCGGAGCTCGAGCGATGGCTCAAGACGGAGGGGAAGGAGTCCTACGTCGACATGTCCCAACTCCTCGGCGCGAGGCAGATCGTCGGAAGCGGCCGCCTGAAGGAGGAGTTCCACCGTCGCATCATCGAGGGATGCATCTACTCCCAGAAGGACAGCTACGTCGAAGCGGTGGCGGGCGAGATCCGGTCGCGCCACGAATACATGAACGAGAAGAACGCGGGCAGCTGCCTCGACATCAAGGAGTGCCCCGGCGGCCTCCGGGACCTGGAGATGGGAATGCTCCTCCTGAAGGCGATCCACCGGATCCGGGAGCCGATCGGCGGGCGCTTCTGGGACATGCTGGCGGAACAGATCCCGGGGCAGCGATGGGAGTTCATGGAGATGAAGGAGAGCTTCCAGTTCCTGAACCGCCTGCGCGATGTCTACCGTCTCTCCGTGGCGCCCGTGAACACGGTGAACCCGGAGCACTTCGACCGCCCCGCCGCCCTCCTCGGGTACCGGTCCACCGACTCCGTTTCGGGGGGGGAACTGCTCGCCCGGGATTTCGAGAAGCACATCACCCGTGTCGCCCGCAGCCTCGACGCCATCATCGAGGAGGTGCTCGCTTAGCCTGGATTATGCACAAATCTCCTACTGCGATCTCGGATCGCCGACTGCGAAGCCTCCTTTCCTTCGCCGCCTCCTCGATGGGGCCCGTCGGGCGCTTGGACTTATCGCGACGGCTAGGAGCGATAAGTGGTAGCGCCCGGGGGGAGGCTCTCATGACTACACCTCCGGTGGCGGAAGTCCGACCG
>JBDROZ010000050.1:0-53389 GCA_043809585.1 Candidatus Eiseniibacteriota bacterium | reverse complement strand
CAAAAAATCCCGGTGCAAATCGCTGACGCTCGCGCGATAGCACGCCATCTGCCGCAGTGCTCGCATTCACCAATGCTCACATATCGTTGGATATGCTCCGCTTGGTGAATGCTCCGCGCTGCAGCATCTGACGCACTCTCGCGCGTTTTCACTCGCGATTCTTTGCCGGATCAAGGCTAGCCGAGCCCCCTCACCCGCCCGTCAATCCACGACGTATCCCAAGGCGCGCATCTTCCGGCGGAGATCGTCGGTCACCCGGCCCGTCGTCGCTTCCGCCGGGGGGGGCGCGGGCAGGTCGCGAAGGTGCGCCTCGAGGGCCCGCTCGAGGGCCGCCGTCGAAGCCTCGTCCTCTCCCGCGTGGTTTCGCCCCTCGCCGGGATCGGCCGCGAGGTCGTACAGTTCCGCCGTTCCCCGGGCGTCGTCGAGGATGAGTTTCCGATCCCCCTGCGCGGCGTACCGCCTCTCCAATCCCCGGTAGAAGGTCGATCCGGCGAGGAGGCGCTCCCCCTCCTCCGGGGCGCGGAGGAGATTCCGCCCCCCCCCCGGCGGCGCCCCGAGACCGCACGCGGCGAGGATCGTCGGCGCGACGTCGACGAGTCCCGCCCCTTCCCCGCGTCGCGCTCCCCGGAACTCCCCCGGCAGCCCGGGCCCCCCGATCACCAGAGGGATCCGGACCGTCTCCTCGTAGAGTTGGAATCCGTGGCGGAGAAGGCCGTGGTCGAGAAACTCCTCACCGTGATCGGCCGTCACAATCACGAGGGTGTTCTCGAGGAGCCCCCGGCGCTCCATGGTTTCGAGAAGCTCGCCGATCTTTCCGTCCAGAAACCGGATCTCCGAATCGTACAGGGCGACCAGGAAGTCCCGGTCCGATTCCGAAAGGGGAACCGGCACCGGGAGGGGGACCGGTCGTTCGCCGGTCTCGCGGCGCGGTTCGCCGGAGAGGACCATTTCGAGGCCGCCGAGCACGGCGCGCTTCTCCGGAAAGGGAATGCCCCGGAAGAACTCTTCGTAGTTGATCGGAGGCTGGTAGGCGCCGTGCGGATCGAGGTAGTGGACAAAGGTGAAGAAGGGACGCCCCTTCTCCGCCCGGGCGGTCCATCCCTTCACCTCGTCCGTCAGGGGCCCGGACGACTGGTCGATCCATCCGTCGAACACGCGGAACTCGTCGAAGCCCTGGTCGAAACCGAACTCGGGGTTGACGAGGGGATTCGCGACGAAGCCGTAGGTAGCGTACCCCGCCCCGCGGAGCGCTTCGGCCACCGTGACGAGATCTCCGGCGAGCACCGCTCCCGGTCCGATTTCGCGGAGAACGCCGTGGCTCTCCGGATAGAGGCCGGTCAGGAGGGTGGCGACGGACGGCTTGGTCCAGGAGGAGGGCGCGTAGGTCCTCTCGAAGACGATCCCCTCGCCGGCGAGACGGTCGAGCACGGGCGACGTGTTCCGCCCGTACCCGGCGAACCCGAGATGGTCTTCCCGGAGCGAGTCGATCAGGACGAGGAGAACGTTCGGCCGCGGGTCCGGTCCGTCCCCGCCGCAGCCCGCGAGAAGGACGAGGGCGGTGCAGGCGAAGGAAAGGAACGCGTGGCGGACCATGGACACCTCCCGAGGTTCGAGTCCGTTCAGTATAGACGGGCGCGTGTCCCGATCCAATCCCGGCGATCTCTCCTCCGGTTCTCTCCGGGCCGATGCCCTCCCCTGTGCTACAATCGGCGGCAGGTCCCATGGGAGGAGGAGTCGGTCATGGGCGTGCTGCGCATCGATCACGTCGGTATCGCCACCGAGGACCTCGGCCCGATCGTGCCGCTCCTTCGGGTGCTCTTCCCCGGCGTCGAACCCCGCGTGGAAATCGTGGCGGACCAGGGGGTGAAGACCACCTCCCACCGGGCGGGCGAGAGTTCCCTCGAGTTTCTCCAGGGACTCGGGAGGGACGGCCCCGTGGACCGCTACCTGTCCCGGAAGGGGAACGGCATCCATCACATCGCCCTCGCCGTGGACGACCTCGAGGCGACCCTCGAGGAGCTCGCCGCGGCGGGCATTCCCCTCATCGACGAAAAGCCCCGGATCGGGGCGGAAGGGAAGAAGATCGCCTTCGTCCACCCGAAGGGAACGGGGGGGATTCTCATCGAACTCTGCCAAGGATGAAGCCACCCCCGATTGCGAGAATCTACCAGAGACGATCAGCATAATCGATTGATAGTATTTTGGTTCACGCAAAGGACGGAATCCATTGAATCGTCTCCTCCTCCCCCTCGGCGCTCTTGTTACCCTGGCTTTTTCCCTCCTCCACGGGAGCCCGTTCCTTCTCCCGATCCTTCTCTTATCGGTCTCTCTGCTCGGCTTCATCCCCCTCCCCCGCGGGAGAGAGGCCTTCCTGGAACGGGCGGGGCGTCTTCTCAATCAGACCTTCTCCTATATACTCCCCCTCGTGACGCTCGGGATCGTCCTCTTCTACGGCTGGCTCTGGGGCGCCCGGGCCTTCGGATTCCAGCCGGTGGTGCACGACGAGTTCGCCTACCTCTTCCAGGCCGAGACATTCGCGGCCGGACGGATCTCTTACCCTCCTCCCCCGGCGCCGGAGTTCTTCGACGCCTTTCACATTCTCACCGAGCCTGTCTACGCGTCGAAGTACCCGCCGGGCCACGCGCTGGTTCTCGCGGCGGGCGTCCTCCTCGGAGCGCCCTGGCTCGTGGTGCTGCTCTCGGTGGGGGTCTCCCTTGTTCTCCTCGGCCATCTCGCGAGGCCCTGCCTCGGCGCGCCCGGCGCCCTCGCCCTCGTCCTCTTCTTCGGGCTCTCCCCGGCCGAGATCCAGACGGCGACCACTTATCTCTCCCAGAACACCTTTCTCCTCGCCGCCCTCGGAACTCTCTGCCTCTTCCGGCGCGGGGCCCGGGAGGCGCGCCTTCTCCCCTTGTTCCTCACCGGAGCTTCGCTCGGATACGCCCTGCTGATCCGCCCCTTCAACGGCGCCCTCCTCGGCGCGCTCCTCCTCCTCCTCGCCCTCTCCGGAGGGAGCGGCGCGCGGCGCCTTCTCCGACCCCGGCCGCTCGCGATCTTTCTCCTTCCCCTACTCCTCATGGGGGGCGCGGGGGTCGCCTACAACCGGGGGATCACGGGGTCGGCGCTCACGGCCCCCTGGTCCCTCTACTCGGAGAGGACCCACCCCGAAGACACCCTCGGGTTCGCAAAGGGCCCGATCGCGCACCGGGAGGTGGGGCCCGGTAAACGGATGTGGATCGACCGGGTCTTCCGGCCGAACTACGAAAAATACACTCCCCGGTTCGCGGCGGAGGTTCTCTTCCGATTCCGCCTCCCCGCGACGATCCTGGAGGCGATGCCGGTCGCCCTGCTCGTTCTCCTCCCCGGCTTGTTCGCCCGGGGGGGGAGCGCTTATCGGCGGGCGGCCCTTTTCGCCGCGGCCGCGATCGTCCTCTGGAACGCCGGGTACTTCTTCTACTGGTCGACCTGGGTGCGCTACTACCACGAGGTGACGCCGGCCCTCCTCTTCCTCCCCCTTCTCGGCGCCCGGGTCCTCGTCCGGGGGGGGCGCGGTCCGGCCCTGGCCGCCGTGCTCCTCGTGCTCGTCGCCCTCGTCCCCGCCGCGGACCGTCTCTCCTCCCAGATCGCCTTCCGGTCGCTCAAAGCCTCCGAACTCGGGCGCTTCCGCGCTCGGATCGAGCGTACCGTTCCCGAGGGCTCGATCGTCTTCATCCGCTACGGCCCTCGCCACAATCCCGATCTCGACCTGATCGACAACGAGCCCGACCTATCGAAGGCCCCCCGCATCTTCGTGTACGATCATGGGGCGGAACAGGACCGGCGCTTCGTGGAGGAACACTTCCCCGGCCGGAAGCCGTGGTTCTACGACGAAGGGAAGCGGCGCCTCGTCCCTGGGATCGGGGAGTCCTGAGTCACCGGCGCCGCGATCCCCTGAGCCCTGATTCCCCCCGGGCTCACTCAGGACTGAAGGAGGGAGGGTTGCCGGCTTGCGCTCGGTTCGGGAACCCGTTCGTCGCGAGGATCCGGAATGGGTGGCGAGGTACGCTCTGGACAAGGGGCCTCCCGGAGGCGTAGCCAGAGCTACGGCGAGGAAGGCCCCGAAGGAAGAGCGAGACCGCAGCCCGCATTACGGGTCCGCAGCAGAACGGGCTCCCGAATCGAGCGCAAAAAAGGGCCGCCCCCGGTTTCCCGGAGACGGCCCGCGATCTCGAAGAAACCCCTGCTTACCGGAAGAGGGTCTTCACACCGCCCCACGAGTTGCTCTCGGTCGAGGTGGGCGTCAGGTCCTCGAAGGAGATGCCGTCCCACGTGGCGCGCACCTGAAGCGAGGTGTCGCCGAGGAACATCTGCGCGTGACCGCCCGCCTCGGCGTCATCGAGGCAGCCCCACGTGCCGTAAGGCTCGTTCGGATTCCCCTCGTCGAAGGGAAGAGGGCCGCTCGAGTACGGAGTGCCGATCGGGTACTCGACGTTGTACGTGATCGTCGCCGGGTCGGCCATCGTGTTGCTGTTGGCCTCGTAGACGATCTCGAGCCAGATCGGGTCGCCCTTCACGTAGGAGAGCCCGTGGTTCACGGTGAACGAATAGAACGGGAGGCGGCCGCCGAAGCAGGCGATCTCGCCGTCGGTCGAACGGACGTTCAGCCTGCCGTCCACGTCCGTCGACCACCAGGGCGAAAGCTGGAGGCCCGCTTCCGCGTTGCCCGTGCCGGTGATCGTCAGCGTCGCGGAGAACCGGAAGGAGTCGCCGTTCATGAACTTCGCGTCCGTTACGCCGTCCTCGGAGAAGTGCCAGTTGTGGAGGTTGGCCCAGCCGCTGGTGCAGTCACCGTCGTCGTCGATCCAGATCTCGGCCGGGTAGTTGTTGTTCGTCGTCAGCGTCGACGTGAAGCAGTCGTTCCAGACGCGGAGGTTGAAGACCGCGCTGTTCACCGCCGGCGTGGCGAACGCCGCGGTGGTCGTCACCGCGACGATCGCGAGGACCGCCAGGATACCGTAGCCATTCCGTTTCATTGCTTGTTACTCCTCTCGTAGTCGAGATTCATCGGTTTTCGATTTCCGCCGGCGGGCCGCGCTCACCTCCTCGGAGCCCGCTCGGGATGGTTGGTGATCGGTTTTCGTTTCGTCCTGCAGTTCCCTTATCTCAGAAGCACACACCTCTTGGTCTCCGTCTCCGCGCCGGCGCGGAGCCGGTAGTAGTACACGCCGCTCGGAAGATCCTCTCCCGAGAAGTCCGCCTCGTGGACCCCCGCCGGAAGGGGGCCGTCAAGGAGACGGGCCACCTCCCGGCCCGCCACGTTGTAGACCGAGAGGCTCACGGGCCCCCCCTCGGCCAGCCGGAACCGGATGGTGGTGCTCTCCCGGAAGGGATTCGGCCCGTTCGAGAGGAGGCCCCGGGCGCCCGGATCCCCGCTGACGTCCGCCTCCCCGACGGCAACGAAGGAAGGGGCGAAGCCCGCGGCGTCCAGGCCCGCCTGGATGTCCGGGTTCTCCATGAACCGGTTCCACACCGATTCGTTCAGATAGTTCTCGATCATGAGGATGATAGGGCCCTGGTCGATGCCGATCACGTCGGGTCCCCACCAGGCGTAGTCGAGGTTGAAGCCGTCCCGGAACCCGTACTCCATCCAGAGCTCGGATTTGAAGTTGTCGTACCAGTACTGGAGGGTGGGGACCACGACTTCCGGCGCGAAGACGATGGAGGCCGCGGCGGCGGTGGGCGTGACCGTCCCGTCGTCGTTCTGGGCGGGGGGGGCGCCCCGGGCGGCGTACCCGAAAGGCCCGTCCCCGGCGGTGATCCCCCACGAGTTCGGCCCGTAGCTGATGAAGCCCCCCGGATTCGCGATGCAGTACTCCCTCTGGGCGAGGGTCGCCCGCCGGGAGTTCTCGAAGTAGTCGAGCCCCTGGATCAGCATGTACGTGTCCTGGATGTTCCGGAAGTCGATCCAGCAGTGCGAGTATTGATGCCCGAAAAGAGGCGGGAAGTTCACGTACGTGTATCCGTACCAGGTCTGCCAGTCGTACCCGCTCGTCCAGGCGCTCCACGTGCTCCCCGGCACCGGGTGCGTCGGCGATCCGAGGGCGATGATGTACATGATCATCGCCTCGTTGTAGCCGATCCAGTCCCCGAAACCGCTGAACCCGTTTTCCGGTGTCCAGCCCATCTTGATGCCCCAGCCGAGGTACATGTAGTCCCACTCCGCCCGGCTCGTGATCGAATCCGCCAGGGCCCGCACCTGGGTATCGAGGGAATCGACGCCGCTGAAGTATTGCTTCGCGTCCAGGATTCCCGCGAAGAGGAGGGCCGTGTCGATGGTGGAGAGCTCCGAACTCCACGCCCGGGTCGCCGTGTTCATGTCGAGGAAGTGGTAGTAGAGCCCCCGGTAGCCGCACACGCCGCTCGTCGCGGTTCCCTGGGGCGTGTTCCAGAGAGTCTGAAGCGTCGCCAGGATCCGCTCCCTCCCCTCTTCCCTCGTGATCCATCCGTGGTCGCTGCCGATGCAGATCGCCGTCAGGCCGAAACCCGTGGAGGCGATGCTGCTCGGGGCCCAGTCCGCGCTCCGGTCCCGGATGAGTCCGGTCGCGGGGTTCGCCTCGTTCCAGAAGAAGTCGAAGGCCGTCCGCTGGAGGGAGTCGAGAAGGGCCTCCTCCGTGATCTGGGCCTCCGCCGCGGTCGCCGTCAGGAGGAAGACCGCTCCGATGATCCACTTCTTTCGCCCCATGGTCCTTTTCCCTTCCCGGCCTTTCCCTCGCCGGCGCCCTAGAACGCCATACCGAAAGTCACCCGGTGCGTGTCAAGAAGCCGGCCGTAGTCGGCCCATCCGTAATCGAAACAGAAGTGATATTCGTCGATGACACCCCGCACGCCGAGGCCGAGCGTCAACCCCACCTCGGAATCCTCCTTGAAGAGATCCTGATACCCGGAACGGAGGGCCACGGTCTCCTTCCACTCCCACTCGGCGCCGGCCCCCACGTACTCCGTGTTGTCGTTCGGGTGGAACGCGTCCACCACGAGGAGGAGCCGCCCGTCCCCCCCGGTCCGGCGCGGATAGGAGAGGCCGACCCGGAAGAGCAAGGGCACGGGAAACTGGTCCGTGAACTGCTCCGCCGGGAGGGAGCTGTTGTCTCCGTAGATATTCGGATCGCCGTCGTACTGGATCCGAAGGTCCCGCCCGCCGTACCCCGCCCGGGTGCCGTAGTTCGAGAGGCTCGAACCGATCCCGAGCCCCGATTCGGAGATCCTGTAAAACGTACCCACGTCGACGGTCCACGTGTTCAACGTGCTGTGCCAGATCCTCTCCTCGATGTAGTTGACCCGGACCCCCGCCGAGAAGCGGTCCGTGATCCTCCGCCCGTACCCGACGCCGAGGGCGAGGTTCCCCACGTCGTACCGTTCGCCCGTCCCGAGGGGCTGGTCCACGGTGCGGACATCGATCTCCCCCGAGTTCAGGGAGGTCACGCTCCCGAAGAACGTCCCGAGTCCCGTCACCGGCACGGCGAGGGCCGCATAGTCGTAGTCGATGCCGGCGAGCCACTCGCTGTGGGTGAACTGCAGTTCCCATCGGTCGAGGAGGCCGAGGGCGGCGGGGTTGTAGTAGACCGACTGGATCCCCTCGGCGACGGCCGCCCCCGCGTTCCCCATGGCGGCGATCCGCGCTCCCGGCTCGATGAGCAGGAACTGCCCGATCGTGGTCCCCGTCTTGCTCTGGCCGAGGGCCGGAGCGGGGACCGAAACGATGATGATCGCCAGGGCGAGCGCGAGCGCTCTCATCGCGCACCTCTCGTTCACTTGATGATCGCGAACTTGCCTGTCTTTTCGCCCAGTTCGCCGGCGTCCACGTGATAGATGTAAAGGCCGGGCGCCACGTCCAGGTTGTCCTTCGTCCTGAGGTCCCAGGCCACGTACCCGTCGTTCGACCCGTCGTGCCGGAGCTCCCGCACCAGCTCTCCGAGGATCGTGTAGATCCGGACCGTCGCCCCCCGGGGGAGGCCCCGGAACTCCATCCGGCGGTCGCCCCGCCCCGACGTCGCGAATCGCTCCGGCTCGAACTCGGCGGCCGCGACGTACGGGTTCGGCACCACGTACGGCTTCCACTCCTCCTTCTTCTCCTCCTCCCCGTCGATACGCTGGCCCGCGGCCGTGAAGGAGAGGACGTCGTCCTCGCCGAAGGGCAGCACGAGACCGATTTCGAACACGTCCCCCCCGGCCGGAGCCCACAGCGAGTCCCCCTCGTACGGGGCCTCCTGGTCGAGTTGGAGCCGCCACGTCACTTTCGGCACGCCGGGGGCATCGTTCGAGTAGGTCACCAGGTCGATGTACTCCCTCTTGCCGCTCAGGGTCCCGTCGCCGTCGAGGTCCCGGAAGCGGAACGGCAGGTCCATGTCGCCGGCGACGCCGTGGGCGACGGCCCGGAACTTCGCCGGATTCGCCGGAATGGGGAAGATCTCGATCGACGTGTTCACGACGTCGTCGTAGAAGGTGACGGTGACGTCGTCGGGAAAGCCGGGCCGGACCTGGTTCATCGGAAGGACGCCCAGGTAGGAAACGACGACCCGGGCGTTCGTGGGGCTCCCCTCCGCGAACCCGGTGGCGGAGGAGTCGAACGTGATCGAGTCGGGTGTGAAGATCACGGGCAGGAGCCCCCGCCCCACCGGGCCCCGTCCCTCCCCGGCAAGGTCGGTCCCCCGGGTGAAGATCGTGTCTCCCGTGGTCTCGTCGATCAGGAGGTACGCGGCGGCCCGGAGCGAATCGGCCGAGGGGGTCGTGAAGTGGATGCCGAAGGTGTGCCCGTCGGGAACCAGATTCGAGTTCACGACGACCACATCCGCTTCTCCCGTCCCCCGCCCCGCCACGTGGGCGACGTCGCCCGCTTCGGCCCGGACGAACCCGGTCACCTTCGGCTCCGCCCGCACGGCCACCGCGTTCTGGGGCAGGATGGTCCCCCCCCGGGGGGTGCGGGAGACGGTGATGGCGTTCTCGGAGGGGTAGAAGCCGAGCGAGTCGGACCCGTAGTCGTAGGCGCAGACGGCGTAGTAGTAGAGCTGCCCGTTCTTCACGTCCGTGTCGACCCAGGCGTGGGCGATGCCGGTCTCCGTGCCGAGCCAGTACGCCACCCCCTCGACGGTCTGTTCCGAGAACCCCTCGATGCCGTCCGCGAGGTCGAACTGGGCGACCGGCTTCCCGTTCCCGATCGGTCCGGTGCCTGTGCCGGTGGTGATCACCCGGGGGTCCCGGAACTCGGGGTCCGTGGCGCGGTAGATCCGGTACCCTTCGAAATCGTTCGTGTACGTCACCGGATCGAATCCCCGCTCCGCCACGTCGTCCCACGAAAGGAGCACGTAACCGTCGCCGGTCTCGGCGGTGGCGGTCGGAAGGGGGGGCGGCACGGCGAACTGGTAGTTCGCGTCGTAAATCTGCTGCACCGTCTTCACCGTCTCCCGAAGCTCGGTCAGGTTCGCCCCGTAGCCGAGGGCGAGGCTGAACCGCTCGCTCTGCCCCGCCTTCAGGATGAAGGGCCCGGACGCGAAGAGGAAGCCGATGTTGTAATTCGAGGCGAGGGCCGGGTCGAAGCGGTCCGGCTCTCTCGGGTTCGTGAACTGCTCGTAGAGGCGCTTCGGCCACTGGGCGTCGTTCATGAAGAAGAGGATGCCGTCCACCTCGGGGCTCGAGTTCCCCTGGCCCGCGCGGATCCGGTTCATCTTGAAGCCCGTGAGGCCGATCATGTCCGATTCGTTCAGGTCCGTCTCGTCGAAGTACGGCTCGCCGCTCGTCGGCATTCCGTCCCTCTCCCCCGTGTCCCTCGTCTCGGGGAGTCCGTCGGTCCCCACGTCGTGGAGTTCGAAGTCCCAGTCCATGTCCTCGTCGCCGGTCCACCAGACACCGCTCTTGAAGGCGGGCCGCTCCTCGAGGGCCCCGTACGCCTCTTCGAACTTGGCCAGGTCGTAGGAGAGGGACGCCCGCACCCGGATGTTGTCCTGCCCCTCGATCCTCTCCCCGGGGCCGCCGTCCCGGAGCTCGTCCTGAATCCCGTCGTCGTCGTTGTCCACGGCGTCGAAGGGGTTGCCCGGCGTCTCGAGATAGGCGTAACCGAGGTACCCCGTCTTGCCGCACTTGCCCGAGAGATCGACGCCGTGGCCGTACTTGTCCCACGTGTAGACGAGGTTCAGGCCCGACGACTTGTCGAAGTACGCGTTGTCGTCGTCGGACTCGTAGATCCCGTCGCACGAGAGTTCGGACCCGCCCACGCCCGAGTCCATGTAGAGGCCGAAGATAATGTTGTCGTCGTAGTCGGTCGTCCCCTCGTTCGTGATGTCGTAGTGCCAGAAGATCACGTTGCTCGCCTGAGGGTTCGACCACTGGAACCCGCGGACCTCGATGCGGAGCCCGAGCCCCCGTCGCGTCGAGTCCCGGCTGTCGGGGTCGAAGTCCCACGCGTCGTAGAACTGGTCGTCCATCACCGTGTAGCTCTCCTGGTCCGCGGCCGCCCGCTTGCCGAAGTAGCCGTTCCAGTCCCCCTCCCAACCGGGGTCGTCGGGATCGCTTAGCCGGTCGGGCCACCGGGTCGGCCACGTCCGAGGGTCGGTGCTGAGGGCGGGCGAGCGGGCCGGGTTCAGGGTGGGGTCGGGCTGGAAGTACCCGGGCCGGGGCTCGAAACGCATCACCCGGTTGTAGTACGGGCTGATCGCCTGTCGTTCCCGGAAACCGGTCTCCATGATGTACGCATCGAGCCCGCCGGCGAGGGGCACCTTGGCGAGAACGAAGGGCGTGATGCCGTCGCCGTAGTTCATCCCGCTCCCCTTCGGCACCTCGGCGGAGTGGAAGACCGAGAGGTCCACGTTCTGCGGGTCCGAGGGATAGTCGCCGACCATTCCGAAATTGAAGAAGAGCGTGCGGATGTTCGCCGCGTCGTGGGTCCCCGAGCGCTCGGCGTCGATCCGCCCCCTCTCTTCCGGCGGGATCACGGGCTCCAGGCCCAGGGCCCGGGCGGAAACGAAGGGGAGCACGAGGACCAGGAAGAGGGTCGTCCATCGCCCGAAGGCCGGTTTCCGGCTCCGCCCTCCCTCTCCCGCGCGATGTCGTCTCCGGTTCATGCCGCCCTATCCTCCGAACGTTCCCAGGCTGATCCCGAGTTCGACCCGCCTCGGCGGGTAGTACCGGAGCGGATCCTCCACGGTCACCGGAGTCCGCGAGTAGTAGGGGCTCCCGGTGGTGGGGAAGACGAAACCGTTGAAGAACCGCTCGTCGAAGAGGTTGAAGACCCGCGCGAAGAGACTCGCGTTCACGCCGAGCCCGCCGACGCTCTTGTCCGCGCGGAGGTCCACGAGGAACGTGGAGGGCTTGTTCCCCGAATTGTCCTCGAGACCGAACGAGAACTGGAACGACTCGCGCTGGGGCGTGTACGGCTGGCCGCTGACCGCCCGGAGGACGGCGCTCACCGAGAAGTCCTCCGGCTTCGAGAGGCCGACGGTCAGGTTGAGGGTGTGGCGCTGGTCCCAGTCGAGCGGCACCTGCCGCGGCCGCGGGTCCTCGCCCGCCTCGGCGCGCGTGGCCGTCTCCCTCGGATCGCTCGAGTTCCCCCGGGCGAGCTGCCACGTGTAATCGATCGCCGCGTCCCAGAGGCCGACCCGCCGGCGGTCGACGGCGAGCGTGAACCCGACGACGCTCCCGTAGTCGACGTTCGCGAGACGGGCGTATTCCGCGACGTTGTAGGTCTGGATGAACTCGACGCCGAGGAGGTCCCGGATGTCCTTGTAGAAGAGGCTGATGTCCATCCCGATGTCGTCCGTGAGCGCCTGCTTGTACCCGAATTCGTACTGCACCGTCCGCTCCGCCTTGATGTCGGGATTGCCGCGCACGCCGTAGTCGATCCCCCCCGCCGCGAGGTTCGCGAGGGCCGAATAGTCGGCGTCCCGGAAGATGTCGCCGAGGGGCGGGTACTGGTAGAAGTGGCCGTAGGAGAAGTGAACCGCCGCCCTGTCGGTGACCGACATCACCACCCCGAGCCGGGGGGCCGCGTCCACCTTGACGCTCGTCCCCACGGGGACCGACTCCGGGGCGCCCTCGATCACGTTCGCGGGGTTCTGGAGGTCGCTCGGGAGCGTCGACCGGGCATCGAAGTAGTCGACCCGGAGGCCGGCCCGGAGGGTCAGGTCGTTCCACTCGATCTGGTCCTGGAGGTAGGCCGCGCCGATGACGGGGTCGTACTCCTGAACCCCGGGGTAGTCGGGGGGATCGTTCTCGTACCGGTAGAGGACCGCGTCGCCCGTGATCGTGTCGATGGTGCTGACCACGTGGGTCGGCGTCCCGAACTCGAGGTTGGCGACCTGGATCTCGCCCCCCAGCTTCACGAGGTGGTCCGACCTGACCTGGCTCTGCACGCTTCCCTTGAAGAGATAGGCGTTGGTCTTCTGCTTGAACCGGTCGAGGCTCACCCCTTCGATGTAGGCCCCCTCCTCGTAGTTCGCGTCGGTCTCGGGGGGGCCTGACGCGTCGTAGCCCGGGTCGTCCGGGTCCTCGAACACGTAGTCCCGGTAGTCGAAGTAGTTCTGCCGGAGACTGAGATTGTAAAGAGTCGTCGTCCCGAGGGTGTGGGTCAGGTCGAACCCGTGGGAGATCGACGTGGTCTTCCGGGTCGAGCGCCCCACCGGGTTGTACCGCCACGCGTAGTCGGCGGGGATCTCCTCGATCTCGTTCCCCACGGCCTGGTAGTTCAGCTTCAGCGTCGCCAAGGAGGAGTTGGTGATCTTGAGCGCCCCCGACCAGGTGTTCGCGTATCCGAGGGAGACCTCGGCGCTGTCCCCCGTGGGCCGGTAGATCAGGCTGTCCGGTGAGTTGAAGTCCGTGGGGAGGAAGACCCTCCGGGCGGTGACGAAGTTATCCGAGAGGTTGCGCCGGCCGTTCAGGAGGTAGACCGTCTTCGGGAGGCCCGTGGGTCCCGAAAGGGTGAGCCGGTAGTTCTCCACCGCCGCGGGGCGGAAGTCGTCGCTCGTGAGGCGCTTCCCCTCCCCCTCTCGGAAGAGATAGCCGCCCGTGTACGCCTCTCCCTCCCAACGGAACTCCCGGGTGCCCGATTTCAGGACCGCGTTCACCACGCCGCTCATCGCCTGCCCGTACTCGACATCGAAGGTGCCGCTGATGATCTGCACCTCCTCGAGGAGGGAACGGTCGATCCGGAGGGTCGACTTGTTGTCGTACGCGTTGTTCACGCTCACCCCGTCCACCTGCCACTGCACCTCGCCGCTCCGGCCGCCCCGGAAGTGACCGTCCACGACGCCCGCCTGGAGATTGACCACGTCGTCCAGTTGCTCCACCGGCAGTCGGTCGATCTCCTCGCTCGTCAGGATCGCGTGGGAGCTCGAGAGCCTCACATCGACCACCGGACGCTCGGCGACGATCTCCACCGGCTTCATCACGTCCTCGGGCGAGGGCAATTCGAAATCGATCCACGTCGATTGGTCCGAGGAGACCAGGACCTCGCTCACGATCATCGTCTGAAAGCCGCTCCTGGTCGCCTCGACCCGCCACTTCCCCGGAGCGACGCCGAGGATGTTGTACCGGCCCGCGCCGTCGGTGAGAGCCCAGAGGGACGTGCCGAGGACCGAAACCGTCGCGGAGGGAATAGGCCGCTCCCGAAAGTCCACGACGAAGCCCGTCAGCTTCCCCGTCGTTCCGGCCTTCGCCCCGCCGGCGAACCCGAAGACCAGAAACGCCGAAAGGACGGCACGGGCCGCCCGGGTCCTCCCCCCTTCTTTGCCGTCGATCCTGACTCTCCCCATCGTTCTCCGGGGCTTTCCCGGCCCCCGTTCCCGGTGCGGGGGAGGGATCCCGCGGATCCCTCCCCGCCCGGCCGTTTCCAAGCCGCTAACGAACGAGAGTCATCTTTCCGGTGAGCGTCCGGCCCACGTCGCCGGTCGCCGGGTTCTTCACGTGCAGGCGGTAGAAGTACACGCCCGTGTTCTTCCCCGTTCCCGGGTAGTCGAGGTAACGCATCCCCGCCCCCTGGGTGCCGAGGTTCTTCCGGTCCACGAGCCGGCCCCGGGCGTCGAAGACCTCGAGGGTCACCTCGCTCTCCACGGGGAGCATGTACCGGAGCGTCGTCGTCCCCTTGAAGGGGTTCGGGTAGTTCTGGACCAACCTCGGTAGCGACGGGCTGATCGGTCCCGCCACGTCGACGTACCAGACCGCCGGGTCGAGGTAGCCCCACACGGGACAGCAGGTGCCGTCGTACTCCCGGTACCACCAGGTCCGGATGCCGTAGCTATCCGACGACGGTGTGAACGAGTCGCCGTCGAGGAGGTTGATCCCGAAGAAGACCGCCCGGTCCCCGAGCCCCGTCGGGTACCCCAGTTTGGTCAGGTCGATGGCGAGCTCCGCCGTGTAGCCCGAGTCCGCCTGGAGGCCGAGGGTGTCGACCGTCGTTCCCCCCTTAAGGGCGAGCCCGAGCCGGGCGCCGCTCAGCGAGTCCATCAGGAACGGAAGGTAATCGGCGGCCAGGACGGTTCCGCCCGAGCCGACCTGGAAGGAGAGCCGGCGGCTCACGAAGTTCGAGTCGGGACCGATCACGCCCCGGTCGTCGAAGCCGATCAGGAAGCCGTCCCACCGGTTGAAGTCCGCATGGTACTGGACGACTTTGTCCCTGACGTCGAACCCGAAGTAGAGCGTGTCTCCCGAGTGAAAGATACGGACCGACGCGTCCGAAGGGTCGGTGACTTCCGCCGTGCCCCCGTTCACCGTCGCTTGAAACTGGCCCGCCCGGTACGGGCCGACGGCCGGGTAGGTCATGCGGAGCGAGTCATCGTCCCACCGGATGTCGAAGGAGGGAATGTCCGCCCAGACGTCCTCGTCGAGCACCCCGTCGATGACGGGAGGCGTGTAGGCGACGCCGTTCGGGATGTACAGCTCCGGAAGGATGTCCGGAACCGGCCCGGAAGAGATCGTCACGTCCGGCCGGGCATGGATGCGGACCTCGTTGTAGATCGCCGCGTTCCCCCAGGGGCCCTGCCACCAGGTCCGGTTGCCCGTCACCTTGAGCGCGTTGATCGGCCAGAACCAATCGGCGTCGTAAATGGAGATGTTCCACTCCACCACGTCGCCTTCCTGCGCCGTCACGTCGTATCCCATGGCGGTCAGGTCGAACTTCATCTCCACCGTGTAGCCCGCGTCGATGACCGCGTCGCTGTTGGTGAGGCCTTGCACGACGATCGCCGCGTCCCAGTTGGCGATGTCTGTCGAATCCCGTGTGCCGCAGGGGGGGAAAACCCCCCAGCTGCCGATGAAGCCGGGCTCCTTGCCGGGCGCCATCGAGTCGGGGCACTCGGGGTACCACCAAGAATAGAGGTACTCGGCCGGCGGCTTCGGGAAGCCCGGAAGACCGTGGTCCTTCATGCACATGAGGAAGCCGTCGAACCGGTTGAAGTCGGGTCCGCCGCCGATGGAACTGTCGGGCACGACGGCGGCCATGAAGAGTTGGTTGTTCACGACCAGGAACTTCAAGGTCGCCCGGGTCTTGTCTTTCGGCAGGCGGCCGAGCTCGAGCTTCCAGCCGCTCCCCGGAATTCCCGAGCTTTCTCCCCAGTTGATTTGGATCGACTCGGCGACCGCCCACGCCGGTTCGTTCAAAGCGCCGTCGAGGGTGACCGGCACCCCCTCGGTCGAGCGCGCCCAGATGACGTCTTCCCGCGGTGCCTGCCCGAAGGCGGGGATCGCGAGGGCGAGAAGGGCGCCGAAGAGGAGCGCCGCCGTGAGAACTCGTTTCATATCCAATCCTCCTTAGGGCGGAAGAGGGCGTCGCTCCGCCGGCGTCGCCGCCTTTCGCCTTCATCTCCTGTCTCTCGGGAAGGGGCCGCCCCCCTGCCGGGCGCCGCGACCGCTCTTCCGTTCGTTTCTCCCCACCACCGCAGGGGCCGGCGCCGGGATCCTCTTCCGTGCTCAATCGCCGGACTTCCGCCTGCCCGCGGCCCCGCAAGAACCGCGCACGACGAGCGTGGTCAGCAACACTTCCTGTTTCGGACGGCCCTCGCCGTTGGCACGCACCGCTTCGAGCCACTGGATCACCGCCCGCTCCCCGAGGCCGTAGGCGTCTACACGGACCGTCGTGAGCGGCGGGCTGAGATAGCGGGCGAGCTCGATATCGTCGAACCCGGTCACCGCCATGTCCCGGGGCACCCGCACCCCATGCTCGAGGAGGGCGCTGATGAGTCCGATCGCCATGTAATCGTTGGCCGCGAAGACCGCCGTCGGGCGCGGCTCCCGGCGGAGGATTTCACGGGCGCTCTCGTAGCCGGAAAGCTGGCTGAAGTCGCCGGCGATCTCCAGAGAGGGAGTGATCTCGCCCCCCCCGTCGGCGAGGGCCTTGCGGTACCCCCCGAGCCGCTCTTCGGCGTCCGCGTTCCCCGCCGGTCCCATCAACATGGCGATGCGCCGGTGTCCCACGCGGATCAGATGGCTCACCATGGCATACGCCCCCTCCCCGTTCGCGACGGAGATGGAGCCGCAGCTGTTCACCGGCAGGCCGGGGTTCAACAAGACCACGGGGAAATGCTTGGCGAAATCCTCCATCGCCTGGGCCGACCCCTTGTCCGGCGCCATGGCGATGAGCCCGTCGATTCGCCCCCGGAGGGCGCGGGCCGCCGAGATCAGCTGGCCCGCATCGGCATGGGAGCTCGACAGCAGGATCTGATACGATTCCTCCCGCGCGGCGTGATCGATGCCGCGGATGGTCTCGGAGAAGAACTCGCCGTGCAGGTCGGGAAGGAGAACGCCGATGGCGCGGGTGCTGCGGGTGCTGAGGGAGCGGGCGGCGCCGTTCGGCCAGTAGTCCATCCGGGCGGCGACTTCGAGAACGCGGCGCGTGGTGTCCGCGCTGACGAGATGGCTGCCGTTGTAGACCCTCGAGACGGTGGCGGTCGAGACGCCCGCTTCGCGGGCCACGTCTTTGATGGTCGCCAAAGGGAACCTCCCGGGGGTGGCAGAGTGGGGTCGCCCACTCAATCCGCGCCTTGAGGAGGGTCCGGGGGTAAGGAAACAAGCCTCCCGGCCGGATGTAAACGTTTACAAAATGATGCCACATCTGGCACTATATTGTCAAGATTTGAAATGCGTCCTGCGCGATTCCCATGCGACGCCATTCGGGGATGGGAACGGAGTTACGTGGCAATCTATTGTAAAATATGGAGATTAGCCTTCGATGAAGGATGACGATCGAGGGACCCCGACTCCTGTCGATTCCCCCTTCCCCGCCGGGGCCGCCCCCCCCGGGATCGTTCTCTCGAACGGGCGCTACCGGGTCGAAATCGACGGCTCGGGGGCGGGCCGATCCGTGTCGGACGGGATCGACCTGACCCGGGGGAGCGACGATCCGATCGATCGCTCCTTCGGGCTCTTCTTTTACGTCCGGGACCGGGAGACGGGGAAGTTCCATTCGATCGGTGCGAGTCCTCTGCCTGGGGCGCCGGAACTCTGCCGGGCTTCCCGGAAACCGGGCCTGGTTCTCTTCGAACGAATGGAGGACGGCCTCCGTTCCCGCGTGGAGATCGCCGTTCCTCCGGAAGATACCGTGGAGATTCGCCTCGTCACGATTCAGAACCCGACGGACCGGCCCCGCTCTCTCGATCTCACCACCTACGCTGAAGTGGTGATCGCCCCCCGGGAGTCGGACGCCGCCCACCCCGCCTTCTCGAAACTGTTCGTCGAGACCGGATTCGATCCCGGGCGGCAGACCCTCCTCGCGAACCGGCGCCCCCGGGCGAAGGACGAGAACCGCCCCTGGCTCTTTCACGCTCTTCGAGGCGAGGGAGATCTCCAGTGGGAGACGGACCGCCTCCGCTTCCTCGGCCGGGGCGGAACTCCCGCCGCACCCGCGGCCCTCAGCGACGGATCCCCCCTCTCCGGCACGGTGGGCGCCGTCCTCGATCCGGTCGTCGCCCTCCGGAGGATCTTCACTCTCGCGCCGGAAGAGGAAGTCCGCTTCGTCGCGATCCTCGGCGCGGCCCCCTCCCGGGAGGAGGCGATCGCCGCCTCTGCCCGCTGGTCTTCGGAGAGCGCCACGAAGCGGGCCCTCGAGTCGGCGGAGGTGAGAGGACCGGAGGCGGTGGAGGAGACGTCTTTCGAGTCCGCGCCGGCCGGAACGCCGGAAGTCATCGGTCCGGCGACGGGGGATGAGGCGACCCCTCGAAGAGAAGAGAGACCGCTCCGCTTCGACAACGGATACGGCGGCTTCAACGACGAGGGAAACGAGTACGTCATCCGGCTCCGTCACGAGCCGGGGCGGGGCCTCCGGCTCCCCCCTCTCCCCTGGGTGAACGTCGTCGCCAACGACCGTCTGGGTTTCCTCGTGAGCGAGACCGGCGCCGGATGCACGTGGGGCGGGAACAGCCGGGAGCACCGGCTGAGCCCTTGGTCGAACGATCCGGTGCGGGACCCTCACGACGAAGCGATTTACATTCGGGACGAGGAGACCGGCGCTTTCTGGTCCCCCCTCCCCGGCCCGTCGCCGGCGAAGGCGGGCTACGAGGCGCGGCACGGCTTCGGCTACAGCCTCTTCCGTCACGAGTCGGGCGGCCTCGAAGAGGCCACCTGCCTCTTCGCCCCCCTCTCCGATCCCGTCAAGATCACCCGCCTCCGCGTCACGAACCGGAGCGACCGGACGAGGCGGCTCTCGATCGTCTCCTACCGCCGTCTGGTGCTCGGTGTCTCTCCCGAGACGAGCGGCCGGTCCGTCGTCACGGAGATCGATCCGGAGACGGGGGCCCTCTTCGCCCGCAATCCCCGGAGCCGGGACTTCGCGAAGTCGGTGACCTTCGGGGCGGCCGTTCTTCCCGGCAAGGAAGACGCCCTCCATCTCTCCGGCGACCGCCGGGCGTTCCTCGGCCCCCGCGGCAACGCCGCCCGGCCCGAGGCGCTCACCCGGTCCGGACCGATCGAGGGTCCCGTCGGCGCCCGCCTCGATCCCGCCTTCGTCGAGCGGGCGGTTATCGACATCGCGCCGGGAGAATGCGCCGAATGCTCCTTCCTCTTCGGCGAAGGGAAGGACGACGAAGAGGCCCGGACCCTGGTCGCTCGTTACCGGCGGCGGGGCGCGGTGGAGGAGGCGCTGGCCGGAGTGACTGCGGAGTGGAAACGGCTTCGCTCCGGTCTTCGGATCGCGACCCCCCGCCCCGCCCTCGACATCATGGTGAACGGGTGGCTCCCGTACCAGACCCTCGCCTGCCGGATGCGGGGCCGCACGGCCTTCTATCAGTCGGGGGGGGCCTTCGGTTTTCGCGACCAGCTCCAGGACGCCGC
Organism: Candidatus Eiseniibacteriota bacterium; assembly: GCA_043809585.1. Classification (GTDB taxonomy): domain Bacteria; phylum Orphanbacterota; class Orphanbacteria; order Orphanbacterales; family Orphanbacteraceae; genus JBDROZ01. The sequence continues at coordinate 34,111 of JBDROZ010000050.1, read as the reverse complement.
CTCCCTCGTCTATCAGGCGCCGGAAATGACGAGGGCCCAGATCCTCCTCCACGCCGCCCATCAGTTCGTGGAGGGGGATGTCCTTCACTGGTGGCACCCGCCGAGGAGCCGGGGCATCCGCACTCGATTCGCCGACGATCTTCTCTGGCTCCCCTACGTGACCGCCTTCTACGTGCGGTGCACGGGGGACCGGTCGATCATGAATGAGGAGGTCCGCTTCCTGACCGCCCGGGCCTTGGCGCCGGGCGAAGACGAGGCGTTTCTGGAACCCGCCGATTCCGGGGAGGAGGCCGATCTCTACGAGCACTGCTGCCGCGCCCTCGACCGTTCCCTCGGGACGGGCGCCCACGGGCTCCCCCTCTTCGGAACGGGCGATTGGAACGACGGGATGAACCGGGTCGGCCGGGAGGGAAGAGGGGAGAGCGTCTGGATGGCGTTCTTCCTGATTCACTTGATCGACGGCTTCCTCCCCATCGTCCGGGAGCGGGGAGACCGGGAACGGATGGAGCGGTACGAGGGGGCGGCGAAGAATCTCCGGAAATCGGTGAACGACGGGGGTTGGGACGGCGGGTGGTACCGGCGGGGCTACTACGACGACGGCGCCCCCCTTGGCTCGAAGGAGAGCGACGAGTGCAAGATCGACGCCCTCGTCCAGGCGTGGTCGGTCATCTCCGGCGGGGCGCCCCGGGAACGGGCCGAGCGGGCCATGGACGGGGCGGTCCGGGAGCTCGTCAGTGAAGAGGACGGGATCATCCGCCTCCTCACGCCGGCCTTCGACAAGACGCCCCGCGACCCGGGCTACATCAAGGGGTACGTACCGGGCGTCCGTGAGAACGGGGGGCAGTACACTCACGCCGCCCTCTGGGTGGTGCGGGCCCTCGCCGAACTCGGCCGGAACGAAAAGGCGGCGCGACTTCTCGAGATGCTGACCCCCGTCGCCCACGGCGGCACGGCGGAAGGGATCGAGACGTACAAGGTCGAGCCGTACGTGGTCGCCGCCGATGTCTACGGCGAGCCCCCCCACATCGGCCGCGGGGGCTGGACCTGGTATACCGGGTCGTCGGCGTGGATGTTCCGGGTCGCCGTCGAGTCGATTCTCGGCATCCGGATGGAAGACGGGAACCTCATTCGAATCCGCCCGTGCATCCCGGACCAGTGGCCTCGCTACGACGTCACGTGGCGCGTTCCGGGCGAGGAGACGATCTACGAGATCGCCGTCGAGAATCCGAGACGCCGGGCCCGCTCGGTGATCGAAGCGACCCTGGACGGCGCGCCTCTTTTGATTCAGGACGGCGCCGCCCCGGTGCCGATCATCCGGGACGGCCGGACCCACCGGGTCCTCGTCACCCTCGGATAGGGAGAGCATCGCGATGAGCGCATCGATCCGATTCCCCGATCGGTTTCTCTGGGGCGCCGCGACATCGGCCTACCAGATCGAAGGCTCCCCCCTCGCGGACGGCGCGGGAGAGAGCAACTGGCACCGGTTCACTCATGAGCAGAGAGGCGATACGGGGGATGTCGCCTGCGACCATTACCGGCGCTTCGAGGAAGACGTGGCGATCATGAATGAGATCGGCCTCGCCGCCTACCGGTTCAGCATCGCCTGGTCCCGGATCCAACCGGACGGAAGAGGGCGGCCGAACCGGAGGGGGATCGACTTCTACTCCCGCCTCGTCGACGCCCTCCTCGAGAGCGGCATCCGGCCGTGCGTCACGTTGTATCATTGGGATCATCCGGCGGCGCTGGACGAGAGAGGGGGATGGCTCTCCCCCGACATGCCCCGCCGGTTCGCCGACTACGCGTCGATCGTCTACGACGCCCTCGGTGACCGGGCCGCGATGTGGATGACGTTGAACGAACCGTGGGTCGTCGCCCACGCCGGCTTCATGGGGGGGGTCCATCCGCCGGGACACAGGAGCGCGGCGGAAACGGCCGTAGCCTCCCGGCACATGCTCCTCGCCCACAGCCTCGCCGTGCGGGCCGGGCGCGCGGGGGGGCGGTCCCCCATCGGCCTCGTCGTCAACATCGAACCGAAGGACGCGGCGTCGGACGACCGCGAGGACATCGCGGCGAGAGAGCGAGCCGACATCTACATGAACCGCCAATACCTCGCGCCCCTCTACCGGGAGGGCCCGCCGAAGGGGCTCGCGGGGATCTACGGCGACCGATGGCCGGGATTCACGGACGACGATCTCGCCCTGATCGCCGAGCCGGTCGACTTCCTCGGGATCAACTACTACACGCGGGCGGTGGTGCGGCACGACGAGCGCGTCCTCCCCGACCGGGCGAAGCCGGTGAGACAGGAAGGTGCGGAATACACCGAAACCGGATGGGAGGTCTTCCCCGAGGGACTGACGAGAACGCTCCTCCGGATCAAGGAGCAGTGCGGCGAGATCCCCCTCTACATAACGGAGAACGGCGCCGCGTTCCCCGACCCCGCAAGTGTACGGGGCGACACTCTGAGCGACCCGCTCCGGGTCGACTACTTCCGGGCACATCTTCGCGCGGTCCACGAGGCGATCGATGCAGGCGTCGATGTCCGGGGCTATTTCGCCTGGTCCCTCATGGACAACCTCGAATGGAGTCAGGGATTCTCCAAGCGGTTCGGCCTCGTCCACGTCGACTTCGAGACGGGGAAGCGGACGATGAAAGAGAGCGCCCGCTTCTATCAAGAGGTGATCAAGACGAACGGCGAAGCGCTCGGGTAGATTTCCCTCCTAATATCAACTCGCGCCGCACACCGAGTTCGGGGACGGGGGTGGGGGGCTGACCGGCGAGTTCCGCAGCGCGCCGGGGCCTGCCCGTGGATCGTATCTCTTGGCCCCGGTGCGCGAGGACTGTCTGAGCCGGAGTCCCCCACCCCCGGTCCCGAACCACCCCGATCGAATCATCCCGAAAAGAAGGGGGGATACGGACGGTCATCGCGCGGTCGTCGAATCCGCCGGCTGAAGCAACTCGGGATACAGGTCGAGCACGGAACGGATGAAATCGGAACCGACCCATGTGTGGGGCATGTCGCCGATGAACTTCGGCGCCCTCTCGTCTTTCCAGACCACCTCGGCCCACTGATTCCACCCCTTCGGCCGCCGGTACTCGAGGAACCAGGCGAGAAGCTCCTCCGCCCGATCCCGCCAGCCGAGACGGGCGAAGGCGCCGATGTTCCGCATTTCGTACGGCGTGAACGCCTCCCACTCCCCGGTCTCCCGGCGTTCCACGAAAAATTCCCAGTACTTCTCGAAAGTCCTCTCGAGGGCTTCGCGGGGCACCACGTCGCCGGCCTGCACCGGATCGAGGGCAATGGTGGTGGACGTCGGGTCGAAGTCGCCGAGGTCGGCGCATCCGGGAACGTAATCGATGCCGTGGAACTCCATCGTTTTCACGATGGAGATCCGGAGTTCGTCCGCGAACTCGTCCCGCACCGCCGTCCAGTGGGCCTTCTCTGATTCCAATCCGAGAACCTCGGCGAGGTAGACCGCATCCTTGAATCCCCGGAGGGCGAAGAAGTCGTCCCAGTAAGAGTGCATCGGCTTGGCGGAGTACCCCTCGTGGCTGATCGACGGGGGGAGAAGGCCGAAGAAGCGCTCCTCCTCCGGCGTCCGGTACTCGTCTGTCCTTCTCTCCTGTCGAAGACGGTCGAGATACTCGGCCGCGGCGTCGACACGGGGCCACATGGCGCGGGCGAGATCGAGATCCTTCGTGTAGCGGACGTACTCGGCGACGAGATAGATGAACTCCCCCGAGCTGTCGTGTTCCGGAACGGGATCCGCTCCCCGGTCGTCGACGCAGCAGGGGATCTTGCCGTTCTCGTACTGGTAGCCGGCGAACCACTCGATGAACTCCTTCACCGGCTCCGGATGACCGAGGCGAAGGAGGGCCGTGCAGGTGAGCGCCCCGTCCCGGATCCAGGAGCGGGCATAGGCGCGAGTTCCGGGGCGGATCGCCGGGCCCGAGCGGTTGACGAGAATGTAGGAGAGCTGGGCATGGACCTCGTCCTGGAGCCATTCGGGGACGGGGATCTCCCTCCGAGTGAGGGTCTTCTCCCAGAAGGCTCGTGTCTCCTCGAGCTTCGATTCCGCCCACGCCCGGCACTCCTCCAGACTCATCGATTCGGGAACGGAAGAACTCTCATGGAGGGGAATGACGAGAACCACTTCTTCTTCTTCCAATCCCCCTCGGTCATCCCACTTCTCGAGATCGAAGGGAAACGCCAAGACCCCGAAGGCCGCTTCGAAAGGATCGTCGACCGACGTAGCTTCCGGTACCCGGCCCGAGCGAAGAAACCCCTCGACGGCCTCCCCCCCCTCGAAAGGAGCGACTCCGAAGGACTCCGGGGAGGGAGAGGCGTAGATTCGACGGTTCCCGTTCACAGTCGTCAAAGACCCTGTGATTTCGATCGAACGGACCGGCGCCGTACCTCCCCGGACGTTCAGGAACTGGTAGGGAGGATTCACCTGAAAGGGTCGAACGGCAAGAAGCAAGGTTCCCGTCACCCTTCGCGGACTGCTGTTCTCCCACCGATACCGAATCACGAGCGACGAGGAACCCGGATCTCCGATCGGGAACGCCGTCACGGCGATCTTGGGTGTGATGTGGGGAAGGGACACTACGGAATGGATGGGAAGGAGGGCATACTTGAATCTCCCGGAAGTACCGGCATACTTGACGAGCTCCAACGACTGCCCCAAGTATAGATCGTTCCAAGTCAAAAGCTCCCCATCCACGTACAAGAACGGCTCGATGGAAAACTCCCCCGGCCACGGCTCGATCGCGCCGTCCTCGGAGAAGAGGGCGTTGATCGGATCGCCCGGCGCGCCGACGACGGTCCAGTAGACCGCCTCGCCCGACATGCCCCTCGGGTAGGTCCCTCGCGGGGCGTCCTTGGCGATCGCCTCGAAGAAGGCGTTGCGCGTCGCCGACCACTCGAGAGGTTGGATGGCGATTTCGCGAATCCCTACGGCGGATTCCTTCTGGAGCGACCGGATCCGGATCCATGACGACTCGGTCTCGGGGGCATAGATGTAGTCCCGCCCGCCGTTCGACCGGCGCACCTCGCGGACGGCGCGCCACTCGACGCCGTCGTCGGAGACCTCCACGTCGTAGTCGGGCGCGTGACGGTCTGGCTCCCAGTCGATGACGAGCCCGCCGAACTCGCGGGCGCCGCCGAGGTCGAGGACGATCCAGGGAGCGACATCATCCGGCCCACTCTCCCAGAACGTCGCCGGGTCGCCGTCGAGGGCGAGGGCCGCGCCGTGGCCGGGCGCCTCGGCCGAGGCAGAAGCGACCGGCGCGGGCGGATTCGGGTTCGGCGGCGGGAGGGGCATGATCTCCAGATCGTCGATCCACACCCTCCCCGATCCTCCGCTCCCCGCGGTGACGGCGAACTCGATCGCCTCCGCTCTGGTCAATTCCCCCCCGCCGAGGGGTCCCCAGGCGAAGGTGACCTGCCGCTTCTTGATGCGGACCGTTTGCCATTCCACGGGAAAGTCGAAGTCCCGCTTCACCGACCACCAGACATTCTCACCGCTCTTGTCGATCAGCTTGAACTCGAGGTGGTTCTCCGGCGCCTCCGCACGGATCCGAAAGGTGATCGCGTAGTTCTCGGGGAGATCGATGGCGATCTCCCTCCGGATCACGGCGTATCCGCCGCCGGAGAGGAAGTCGAAGTCGACACGGAGGGCTTTTCCCGTCTCGCCGTCATCCGAGGATACCCTCGCCTCCACCCCGTCCGCGGGGTGGGCGGACCAGACCGAGAGATCCTCGAAGTTGTCGAGGACGATCGAGTCGTATGGGAACGCCGGGGCAATGCACAGCAAGAGAAGAAAAACCGCCGCGTTCGCCTTCATGCCCCTATCCCTTCACCGACCCGGCCATGATCCCCCGCACGTAGATCCTCTGGAAGAAGAGGAAGACCGCCAGAACCGGAAGCGTGGTCACCACGGAGCCCGCCATCATCAGTTCCGTGTCCTGCACGTGCTCGCCGACGAGGCTCGCGAGGGCCACGGGCAGGGTGTACTTCCCGTCGTCGGAGAGAACGATGAGGGGCCACATGAAGTCGTTCCAGATCGAGATGAAGGTGAACGCCGCGAGGGTGACCAGGATCGGCCGGATCAGCGGGAGCACGATCACCCGAAAAATGCGGAATTCCCCCGCCCCGTCGATGCGGGCCGCGTCGAGAAGGTCGTCGGGCACCCCCTGCACGTACTGCCGGATCAGGAAGATCCCGAAGATGTTGGCGAGGCCCGGGATCATGACCCCCACGTAGGTGTTCACGAAGCCCATCTGTTTGAGCAGGAGGAAGAGCGGAAGCATGCCCACCTGGGCGGGGATCATGAGCCCCGTGAGGAGCACCTGGAAGACCCGGTCACGGCCGTGGAAGCGGAGCTTCCCGAAGGCGTATCCCGCCATCGAGTTGATGAGGAGCGAGAGAAGCGTCACCGTGATCGTCACGAAGGCGCTGTTGGAGAAGGAGCGTGCCAGGTCCAGACGGGTGAAGAGCGAAGAATAGTGCTCGAAGGTCACCGTTCCCGGGAGGAACCGGGGCGGGTAGGTGTTCGCCTCGCCCGCCGGCATGAAGGAGGCGCTCACCATCCAGAGGATGGGCGTCAACGTCACCACGGCGCCGGCGATGAGGGCGGCGTAGGCGAAGGCGGCGGTCATCCAGCGCTTCCTCATCGCGGCTCCTTCCGGAGGCGGACCTGGACGAGGGTCCCCACGAGCACGATGACGAAGAGGAGGAAGGCGAGGGCCGATGCCTTTCCGAGACGCCACCAGCGGAATCCCTCTTCGTACACCAGGAGGATCACGCTGGTCGTCGAGCGGAGCGGTCCGCCCTGGGTCATGATGTACGGTTCGGCGAAGAGCTGGAAGTAGCCGATCATGGTCATGATGCCGACGAAGAGCATCGTCGGCGCGAGGCCGGGAAGGGTGATGTGGCGGAAGCTCTTCCAGAAACCGGCGCCGTCGACGGTGGCCGCCTCGTACATCTCTTCGGGAATGCTCTGCAGGCCCGCGATGAAGATCAGCATGTTGTAGCCGAAGTTCTTCCAGACCGCCATGAGGATGATGGCGGGCATCGCAAAGTGGGGGTCGCCGAGCCAATCGACCGGCCCGAGACCGAACCATCCGAGCATGTAATTCAGGAGGCCGTAGCGAGGGTGGTAGAGGTAGCGCCAGACGATCGCGACGGCGACCAGGGTCGTCACGACCGGCACGAAGTAGATCGTGCGGAAGAGCCCCTTGAACTTCACGATCCGGGCATTCACGAGGAGCGCCGCCCCGAGGGAGGCGAGCACCGAAAGGGGCCCGCCGACGAGGACGAAGTAGGCCGTGTTCCGGAGGGCGTTCCAGAACTCGCCGCTCCGGAGCGCCTCGGCGTAATTCCGGAGCCCGACGAACCGCGCGTTCTCGAAGGCGCCGATCGAGTAAATGTCGAAGTCCGTGAGGCTGAGGAGGAAGCCGCCTAGGATCGGCAGGAAGAAGAAGACGAGGATGAGGGCGAGGGCGGGGGCGAGGAAGATCCACGCCGCCTTCCGCTGCCGCCGTTCGAGCACGCCGATCACGACGCTCCTCCCTCCCCTTCACGTTTTCTCTCGATCATCCACCGGCGCTTTTCCAGAATCCGGTCCGCGTCCCTGTCGAGGGCGGCGAGGGCGGAGTCCGGTGGTGTCGCCCCCCGGATCGCCTCTTCGGCGCGGATCATCACCCGCGTGGCGATCTGCTCCCACTCGGGGATCTTCGGCGTCGCCACCACCCGCTTCAGCTGCTCCCGGAAGGCGCGGATCCTCTCGTTCCCGGCGAGGGCCGGATCGTCCCATGCCTCCCGCCTCGCCGGGAGGTCGCCGGTGAGTTCGTAGAAGCGGACCTGCCGCTCCGGCGCCGAGAGGTATTCCACGAGCCGCCACGCGGCGTCCTTCCGTTCCGAGTTCCGGAAGAGGACGAGGCTCGCCCCCCCCCGCGAGGGAGACGGCCGACCCGATCCCCTCCGGACCGGGCAGCGGGGCCGTCGCCCAATCGTCCTGGAGGTCCGCCGGGAGCCGCCGCTCGAACTCGCCGAGATTCCACGGCCCGGTGATGTACATGGCGAAGTAGCCCTTCGCGAACTCCTCGTAGAGGTTCGAGATCTCCGTGTTCCCCACGGGGGGCGCGAGGCCGTCCCGGTAGAGATCGATCAGGAAGTGGAAGGCCTCCCGGAAGGCGGGGCCCGTGAAGTCGCCCCGCGTGTCGTTCTCGGCGAGCAGCGTCGATCCGGCCTGAAGACCGAAGAGGATCGGCTGGGTGAACTCGTTCGTCGGGAGGAAGAGGGCGTACCGGTCTTCGCCGCCGAGCCCTTTCACCGCTTCCATCGCCCGCCTCCACCCGCTCCACGATCCCGGCACTTCGTCGTATCCCGCCTCGGCGAGAATGTCCTTCCTATAGAAGAGGACCCGGGTGTCCACGTACCAGGGGATTCCATACGGCTCCCCGTCCAGAACGTTGGTGTCCCAGATCCCGTCGAAGAAAATGGACTCCTCGATCCCCTCGGACCGGTCGATCCAATTGCCGAGCGGCTCCAGGGCGCGGAGGGCGACGAACTCGCCGACCCAGGTGTTGCCGAGCTGGGCCACGTCCGGCGTCGAATCCCCGACGTGGGCGGTGAGGAGCTTCTCGTGCGCCGCGGACCAGGGGATCTGCTGCACCTCGACCCGGACGTCCGGGTTCTCCCTTTCGAAGTCGCGGACCAGCTCCTGCACCACCTCTCCCTCCCGCCCCATCGCCCAGAAGCGGATCCGCTCAGGCCCCCCCTCCGATCCTCCGCAGGCGATCGCCAGAGGAACGGTGAGAAGGAGAATCGGGAGAAAAAGGGGTCTCATGGCTCGACCCGCGACGAATCGAGCCACCCGCCGGTGAACCCGGCGGCCCGGAGCCCCCGGACGACGTGGGGGTTCCGTCTCATGGTCTCCCAGACGAGTCCGGTCCGGTAGTTCTCGATCATCGCCACGATCGGTCCCTGGTCGATGCCGAGGTAGTCCGTGTCGAACCAGCCGACGTCCTGCACGACCCGGCCGTGCTGGACCTGCACGTCGAAGGTGAAGGAAGGATTGAAAGCGTCGAGGAAGCCGTACTCGCCGAACAGATGTTCTCCGTACGTTTCCCGCATCGAGAGGAGCGTAGGGATCACGATCTCCGGCGCGAAGGGGAGCGACGCGGCCGCCCCCGAGGGGCAGATCGTGCCGTCGTCCCTGACCTCCGTGAACGAAGCGCCCCGAGCCCAGTAGGTGTGGAACTGCCTCGTCCCGCCGCCGAACTCGAGGGCGGCGTGCACCGGGCCGTCGCAGGCGGTCAGCCCCCAGGCGAGAGGCCCGTAGGCCTTCCATCCGTTCGGGTTCAGGGCGGCGTACGCCCGCTGGGCGAGGGCGGCCCGCCGGGAGTTCTCGAAGTAGTCGATTCCTTTCTCCTTCATATAGAGATCCCGGATCCCCCGGAAGTCGATCCAGACGTGGGTGTACTGGTGGCCGAAGAGGGGCGGGAATCCGACATGCTCCTGGCCGTAGCAGTCGCCCCAGCGGTAGTTCGACGTCCACGCCTCCCACGCCTCGGATCCGACGGGGTGGGTCGGCGACCCGAGGGCGAGGATGTAGAGGATCATCGCCTCGTTGTAGCCCCGCCAGTCGTACGGGAGAAAGCCCTCCTCCGGCGTCCACCCGAGGACGATCGTCGGCGGCCGGGGCCGCGCCCAGTCCCAGTCGGCGCGGGCGTAGAGGGTGTCGGCGATCTCCCGGATCTCCGCCTCGCCGCCCCCTTCCCCGTCGAAGTACGATTGGCAGAAGAGGGCCCCCGCGAGGAGGAGCGCCGTGTCGACCGTGGAGAGCTCGACCTTCTCGAAGCGGTGGCCGCTCTTCCGGTCGAGGAAGTGATAGTAGAGGCCCCGGTATCCCGTGCTCCCCGTAACGGCCGAGTCCCGGGGGGCGTCCCGGAAGAAGCGGAGGGTTCGGAGAACCCGCTCCGCCGCTTCGGCCCGCGTCACGAATCCCCGCTCCGCACCGATCGGATAGGAGGTGAGGGCGAAACCGACGGCGGCGGTGCTCGCGAACGACTCGGAAGGGGCCCGGTCCGGCGTGAGGCCGGTCTCGGGATCGGACAGTTCCCAGAAGAACCGGAAGGTCCGCTCCTGGAGGGTATCGAGAAAGGCCTCGGCCCGGGCGTCTTCCGGCGCTCCGGCGGGAGTTGAATCGGGGGTCCCCCCGCAGGCGAGGAGGGTGAGAAAGAGCGCCGGGATGGCGAGCAGCGCCGGGGAACGGGTCCTCTCATGCATCGGCTGTTCTCCCTCCACTGACCGTCAGGGTGACACGCCCCTCGCTCGGTTGTCAATCGACCCCGGTTTTCGACCTCCCGGGGCGGACGGGACCCCCGCCTCCCGGCGGTTCCCCGAAGGCAGGCTCGGGCCTCCCCGGCCCGGGATCCCGGCGGGACGAACGACCTCCCACCGGTGCGCGGAGACCGGCGGCGGCGGAAGATCCATCCCTTCCGGCGACCCGCCTCCGCAAAGAATCCGCTTCTATGAGGATTCCCCGGGTGGTGCTATAATTTGGATTGAAATCGTCTCTCGAGGCCGCCCGATCCTGCCCGGCGGCCTCGCGCCCCATCCCGGACAAAAAAGAAACGCCGCATCACACCCCGGCAGGTTCCGAGGAGATCCTTCGATTCCCGAGGAGGTTGCCGCCATGCGCTCCTGGACCCCCGTCTTCTCCGCGCTCCTTCTGTTCCTCTTCCCCTTCCCTGCGCCTTCCCCCGCCGGCCTGTTCCCGCCGGGCTCCCCTCCGGACGCCCCGCCCGTTTCCTTCACGGCGGCACCGCCGTTCACTGCCCTCGATGCTCCGAACCGGATCACCCCGGCAGGGGCGCCGAAGACCGGGCGCTCCATTGATTGGGAGTGGACCGGAGGCCCCGAGGGGGCCGCCATCTTCTGCCTCGTCGCGACCCCATCGGGAACCCTCCTCGCCGGCACGGAGAACGGCGGGCTCTGGCGCTCCGCCGACGGCGGCGCCTCGTGGGAGACGACGGACGACGGGCTGACCTGGCCCTGCTGCAACTTCACGGTCCAGAGCCTCGCCGCCGGGCCGGGCGCGGTCTACGCCGGCACCTGGGGGGGCGGCGTCTTCCGCTCCGACGACGACGCCGTGACCTGGTACACCACGGGGACGATTCCGGACGAAGGGTACCCGATCATCATGGCGCTCGCCGCCTGCCGGTTCGGCGATCGGGTCTACGCCGGGGGTAACTTCGGGGTGGCCCGTACCGACGACGGCGGCGCCTCCTGGACCCTCGTGAACGACGGGCTCCCCTCCGCCTGGGTCCTCGCTCTCGGGCTCCGCGGGACCGTTCTCTACGCGCGGCTCGACGCGGGGATCTACCGGCTCGACCCGAACGACCTCGCCTGGAGCCTCTGGAACCAGGGGCTCTACCAGGACTTCGGCCAGCAGTCCTTCTCGGCCACGGACGGCGCCTTCTTTCTGGCGACCCACGAAGGGGGTGTGTTCCGCCTCGACTGCGCGGACAGCGCGTGGGTCCCCCTGAACGACGGCCTCTACGACGACAACGTGGACGTGGTGGTCGAAGTGGACCAGACGCTCTATGCGGGGCTCATGGGAGGCGGCGCCTACCGGTGGGATCCCTCGGCGGCCTACTGGAACATGGTGAACGACGGGCTCTGGAACTGGGACATCCGCTCCATGACGAGCCGGGGGCTCTCCCCCTACGCCGGGACCTTCGGCGGGGGCGTCTTCGCCTTCGATCCGCTGTCGGACACCTGGTCCCGAGCCTCCGGGGGAATGACGGCCCCGGTGGTCACGTCCATCGTCTCGGACGGGGGGAACCTCTACGCCGGAATGTACGGCGGCGGCGTGTGGGTCTCATCCGATCAGGGGGAGACGTGGACCCTCTCGGTCGAGGGGCTCGGCGAGGTCTTCGTCCACCGCATGGCCGGCGGCGGGAGCACGGTCTACGCGGGGACGTGGAACGGTGTTTGGAAGACGACGGACCAGGGGGCCTCATGGGAGTCGGCCGGGCTCCAGGGAAACGGCGTGTTCGCCCTCGCCCCCTCCCCCCCGGTCCTCTACGCCGGCACCTATGGCAACGGCGTGCAGGTCTCCGGCGACGGCGGCGAGAACTGGAACCCGGTCGGGAGCGGCCTGCCGCCCGCGAACGTGATGGGCGTCGAGCGCCTGGGCACATCCCTCTACGCCGCCCTCTGGGGCGAAGGTGTGTACGTCCTCCCGGACGGAGAGAGCGAGTGGGCCCCCATGAACACGGGCCTGCCCGAGTTCAACATGCGGTGCTTCGTCGCCGGGAGCGGCACGCTCTTCCTCGGCCTCGAGTCGAAAGGGGTCCGCCGCTGGAACGAGGCGAACGCCGAGTGGGACTCTTCGGGGCTCGACGGTCCCGCCGTCTTCTCTCTCTGCGACGCGGGCGACCGGATTCTCGCGGGCAGTTGGGGCGCCCTGTACGCCTCGACCGACACCGGATCCACATGGGTGAACGAGAGCGGCGGCCTGAGGGAGTTCCTCGCCGTCTACGCCCTGGAATCGGATGACGAGAACTTCTTCGCCGGGCTCGCGGGGGGCGGCGTCTGGCGCGCCCCGAGGGGGACCATCGCCGTCCCTCCCGCCGCCGAATCGACGCCGGCCTCGTCAACGCGAGGGTTTCGCGCCGCGCCCAACCCGTTCGTCCGGGACAGCCGGATCGCGTTCGGCCTCGACCGGTCGAAGGAGGTCCGCCTCGAGGTGTTCGACGCCTCCGGGCGGATGGTCCGCTCCATCGTCTCCGGGAAGCTCCCGGCCGGCTTCCACGAAAGATCGTGGGACGGCACGAACAAAGAGGGCGCGCCGGCCGCGGCGGGCGTCTACTTCATCCGCCTCGTCGAAGACGGGAGGGAGTCGACGATCAAGACGATCCGGCTCCGGTAGCCTCGAACGACGATCCCCGGCGAGAGGCCCGGCGGGGGGAACCCGGCGGGCCTTTCCCCTTCCGCGATGTCCGCCGCTGCCCGGGGTGATTCGCGCGACCGACGAGGAGGCGCGGAGCCGCCTCCATCGAGGATTTCGGGGCCCTCGGAACCGGAGTGGATGCACTCGTCGAGGACGGCGGCCCCGAGGATCCCGCCTGGTCCCTGGTGCCCTGGTTCGATCTCCCCGAATCTGCTATGATTTCGGCGTCATCGTCGTGAGCGGCCCCGAGCGGGGCCGACGATTCCGCCGGCCGATCGACATGGAAAGAGAGATGCAGGAATCCGAGTCCCCCCCGGGCACCGGTGATCCGAACGGTGCTGCCTCGAACGGACCTGCGCCCCGACCGGGCGGTCCCCACTGGCCCCGGCGCATCCGGGAGTTGTGCCGGATGCTGCAGCCGGGCCGAGATGGCCCGTCCCGCGACGCCCTTCTGGGCGAGGCCTGGCTGCTCCTGAACTCGGCGCTGACCCGCTATCTACGTTACCACTCCGTTCGGCTGGGACGGCTCTCCCAAGAAGACATCGAAGACATCGCCTCGGAAAAATCGTTAGATCTGCTCCGTCGAGCCGAACATGGAAAGTGGAGGATGGACGGCCGCCTCGAATCGGAAATCGCGGCGTTCATTTCCAAGGTCGCGAGAAACGGTCTCCTGGACGCGTTGAACCTGGATCGGCGGAGGATCGAGCCGGCCGACCAGACCGACGACGCTCCGGACCGCTTCGACCGGAGGAGCGGCGAGATGGGAACGGGCTCACCGGAAGTCCTCGTGGAGCGGAGGGAGTTCGCGAGGGCGCTTCGAGGGTGCGCGGGGAAGCTGGAGCCGCGGTCGCGCCTGGTCTGGTTCTTCCGCGTGTTCTACGAAATGTCCACGAAGGAGATCGCCGACCATCCCGAAATCCGTCTCAAGGCCGGTCACGTGGATGTGCTCCTGCAGCGGAGCCGGGAGGCGATCCGGCAGTGCATGGACCGCCGGGGGTTTCGTCCGCTCGACATGCCGACCGGCGTCTTCGCCGAACTGTGGGCCACCTTCCGGGGTCCGGGATTCGCAGGAGAGGTGAAGGAACCATGAGCCCCAACACCTTCTTTTCCGGCGGCTCTCTTCATCTCGATGAAGACGCATGCCTCGACCTGATCCACGGGCTTCTCACGGGGAGCGATGCGGAAACGGCGATTTCCCACATGGGCGGATGCGCGGATTGCGAGAACCGATTCCGCGCGATGGCCGCCGAGCGGGAACGGCTGCGGGCCACGAGAAGGCTGCGGTCCCGCGACGGCGGGGAGATCAGCGTCGAGAAGCTCGGCCGGGGCGTTCCCCTCCCGGAGGAGGAGGCGGAGAGAACCGAGCCCGCTCCGCTCCCGCCCGCCGGAAGGAACCGCCGGCCCCGCTACTATCTGGCCGGCGGCGCCGCGGCGGCGGCCATGATCCTGTTCCTGATTCTCTCTCCCTTCCGCGAAGCCCCCCCCGACCGGGGCGATCTCCGGTGGCTCCCGCCCCTCTCGGGCGAACTCGATTTCCGGGCGCCCGGGGATGGGGCCGACGACGCCGACCTCGACGACGGTCTGGCGGCCTACGAGGACCGGGACCTCTCGCGGGCCGTGGATTTGCTTGAACGGGCGGAAGTTTCGGGGACCCTCGGAATGATCCGCGATGTCTATCTCGGAAGCGCCCGGGCGTGGCGGGGAGAGAATGACCGGGCGATCGAGATTCTATCGAAGGTCCCGGCCGAGATCCTCCCCGATCCGTGGGGGAGCGAAGCCCGGTGGACGCTGTACCTGGCTTATGGAAGGTCGGGCGCCGAAACCGCGGCGGATTCCCTCCTCCATCTCCTGGCGGAGGAAGGGGGAGAAGTGGGCGACCGCGCCCGCGGGGTCCGGAGCGTCGCCGGCTCCCGTCCTTGAGAGCCGGGCGGGACTTCAGGGAAGCCGGAATCGTCCGTGCGGTCCCGGCCCCCGGAGAGACGAGAGGGAGCACTCCATCATGAGATCGAGACGGTCCTTCTCGAGGCGCCTCGCGACGGTCCTCACCGTCGTCGCGGGCACCCTCTCGCCGGGCCGGGCGGCGGCGACGGCCGATGACCTCCCCACCCCGGACTCTCTCTCCGAGCGGATCGACGAATTGCGGATCCTGGGGCGGTACGACGACGCCCTCCGGGACGCGCACACCCTGCGAGAGATGTACCGTGACGATCCGGAGACGAAGCCGTGGAGAAGCGTGGACGCGGAGGTGCTGATCCGGACGCTCGAGACGTTTCTCCGACTTCCCGAGGAGGAGCGCGAGGAGGTAGCCGAATCGGACCGGCTGAAGGAGAGCGGGAATCAGCGTTACCGGAACGGGGATTTCGAGGCCGGGGCCGCCGAGGTGGAGAGGCTTCTGGAGATTCGCGAGCGGATCCTCGGCGGGAGTCATCCCGAGGTGGCGTCGGGCCTGAACAACCTCGGCAATTTCTACAGGCAATTGGGGCGCTACGCGGAGGCGGAACCGCTTTACCGGCGCGCCCTGGACATCAAGACGGAGGCGTACGGCGAGGTGCACCCGTCGACCGCGTCGACGATGAACAACTGCGCCGTGATCCTCGAGTTCATGGGAAGGTACGCCGAGGCGGAGTCTCTCTATCAGAGGGCCCTCGGCGTGAGAATCGAGACCCTCGGTCGGGAAGACCCGTCCGTGGCGTCGACCCTGAACAACCTCGGTGTACTCTTCGATCTGCAGGATCGAATCGCCGAAGCCGAATCCCTTCATTGGGAGGCGTTCAGGATACGCGAAGGCGTGTACGGTCCCGAGCACGTCAAGACCGCGGCGAGCATGAACAACCTGGCGATCCTCTTCAAGAAGCACGGCAGGTACGCCGAGGCCGTGGAGCTTTACAAGAGGTCGCTGGGCATCGCGGAGGCGATCCTCGGCTTCGACCACCCGGATATCGCGACCGGCGTGGACAACCTCGCGAACGTGTACGTTCTGCAGTCCCGGTACGGCGAGGCGGAATCGCTCTCGAGGCGCGCGCTGGCGATCCGTGAAGAAGCCTTCGGGCCGGAACATCCCGAAGTGGCGAGGAGCCTTCACAATCTCGCCCTGATCTGCGGCGCCCAGGGGAGGATCGGCGACGCCGAGCGGTACTACGAGCAGGCCCTCCGGATCCGCGAAAAGGTGCTGGGACCGGAGCATCTTTACGTCGGAATCACGCTGAACAACCTGGCGAGCCTCCTTTCCGCCGGGGGCAGGTACGACGAGGGGGAGTCCTATTTCCTGAGGTCGATGGCGATTCTCGAGAAGGCCGTCGGCCCGGCCAGCCTCGAGCTGGCCCAGTGCATCACCGGCTTCTCGAAGCTCCGGGCGAGGCAGGCCCGCTTCGCGGAATCGGAGGAGATCCTGAAGAGGGCCCGGACCATCTACGAGGAGGATCTCGGCCGTCAGCATCCGGATGTCGCCGACGCCATCGCCACCCTCGGCTGGTGCCGGCTCGGTCTGGAGGACTATCCCCGGGCGGAGGCCCTTCTGACCGAGGCGGCCGGGATCTTCGAGACGGCCCGCCTCAGGGCCGGCGCGGAATCCACCTTCGAGCTTTCTCCCTACTCTCTCCTCGCGGCGACGAGACTCGTGATGGGTGACGACGGGGAGGCCTGGCCCGCGGCGGAAGCGTCCCTCGGCCGCGCCCTCGCCGATCTTCTCATCGCCTCGGAGAAGCGCTCGCTCGACCGCGCGGAGAAGGAGCGGGAAGACTCGTTGAAGAGGGCCCTGCGCCGAATCGAAGATCGAATGGTCGCCCTTCGAAAGGCGTCCGTCGACGGCGCCGCCGCGGACATGTCCTCCGACCTCGTGGAAACACGGACGCAGCTCTTCGACGCCGAAGCGGAGTGGTCGGCCTTCCAGAGGGCGATCGCCTCGAAGTATCCCGTGGCCGAGGGACAGGTTTATCCGTTGGAGAGGGTCCAGGCCTCTCTCGATCCCGTAACGGCGTTCATGGGCTGGCTCCACACGGCGCTTCCCCGGGACCGGCACGCCTGCTGGGGCTACATCATCCGTGACACGGGGCCGGTGCGCTGGGTCCGCCTCGATTTCCCGAAGACGCACAAGAACGAGCCGAAGCCGATGGAGAGAGCGAAGGCGTACAGGGAAGCCCTCCAGATGGCAGCCTCCTGGCCGGTTCGGGTCGGGTCGGTGGAGCGGGTCGAATCGGACGCCCGTAAGCTCTGGAACGACTGGGTCGGTCCGCTGACCCCCCATCTGGACGGGGTCGGGAAACTGATCGTCCTTCCTTCCGGCCCGATGCTCGGGCTCCCGCTGGAAGCGCTCGCCGATTCGACCGGCGCGTTCCTGGGCGAGCTCTACGCGGTCTCCTACGCCCCCTCCGCGACGATCCACGCCTGGATCCAAGAACAGCAGGCCGGCCGGCGGGAGCCGCCCGCCGCGAGGAGGGCCCTGCTCGTCGGAGACCCCCCCTTCCATGCCGATCAGTTGGCCGCGATGGAGCGGGAGGAAACGATCGCCGCCCTGCGGCACGGGATGAGGTTCGACCGGGGCGGTTTGCTCCCCGAGGGGGTCGTGCTCCGGAGCGCCCTTGCCGGGAGCCCGGAGGCGCTGGCCGGTCTGCCCCGTCTCCCCTGGACGAGGGAGGAGGTGGAGGGGATCGCCGGCGTCCTTCCGCAGGCGACCACCCTCCTCGGTCCCGACGCGACGGAGCAGGAGCTGGTGAGGCTCGCCGGAGAGGGCGCCCTCGAGGGCTTCGATCTGATTCATCTCGCGACCCATGCATTCGTGGACGACGACCTGCCGGAGCGCTCGGCCCTCGTTCTCTCCCGATCGAACCTGCCCGACCCTCTCGAATCGGTGATGTCGGGCAAGAGGATCATCGACGGCCTCCTGACGGCTCAGGAGATCGTGCGCGAATGGAAACTGGACGCGGACCTCGTCACCCTGAGCGGCTGCCACACGGCGCTCGGGAGGGAAGCCCCCGGAGAAGGATACATCGGGCTCTCCTACGCGTTCCTTCAGGCGGGGGCGAGGAGCCTCCTGGTCAGCCTCTGGAGGGCGGAGGACCGGGCGACCTGCCTGCTCATGAAGCGCTTCTACGAGAACCTGACGGGATCTTACGAGGGCGATCGCTCGCAGTGGCGGGGAGCCCCCGTGCCGAAGGCGGAGGCGCTCCGGGAAGCGAAACAGTGGCTCCGCAATCTCACGGACGACGAGGGGCGGCGACCCTTCCGGCATCCCGCCTACTGGTCGGGATTCGTGCTGATCGGGGATCCCCTGTAGCCGGTCCCCTCCCGTCGGCCTCCCTTCCCTCCCGCCCCTCCCCGGCGAAACCACCGCGACCGGGGACCATCGAGAAACCTGTTAGATCCGCGGCTCCTCCGGGAATGACCGGGTAGAACCTCCCGGACGGGACCCCGTCCGGGGGCGGGGCTTCTCGGGGGACCGCGGAATGCGAACGGGCCGAAAGATGTCGCACCGTCCCGAGCCGGGAACTCCCGAGTCCAAAGGAGGGAAGATCATGGACCGAAAGAAACTCGCCGGACCCAGCGCTCCTTCGACCGTGAACCGGAGCCTTCCCCGCGGTCACGGGATCCATTCCCGGATGCACCGGATCTTCGGGGTGGTCCCTTCGCTCCTCCTCGCTCTCGGCCTGACCCCGGTCCCCGGAGCGGCCGACCGGGCCGAGATCATGGAGGTGCGGGGCGCGCGGGACGCGACCCGGTTGCCGGACGCCTACGAGGCGCGGCAGAGCCTGACCGGCGTCATCGACAGCGACGCGGCCTGGGGGGATTTCGACGGCGACGGGGATCTCGACCTGATCGTCTCCGGCGAAACGGACACGGGGAGAGTGACCCGCACCTACGAGAACCGGATCGACTCCCTCCTCCTCCGGCAGGAGCTCGTCGGGATCGACGGTGCGGGAAGCGGTTGCGTCTCCTGGGGCGATTACGACCTCGACGGAGATCTCGACCTCGCCATGGCGGGAACGGCCGACACGGGCCGTGTCGCGATGGTCTTCGAGAATGACGGTTCCGGAAACCTGTCGCACGACGGGACCCAGGTCCTGGCTCGGGTCGCCAATGCCTCACTCGCGTGGGGCGACTTCGACCGGGACGGCGATCTCGATCTCTACCTCCAGGGCCATGACGGAACGGCCGCAACGGCGGTTCTCTACGAAAACGACCCGCCCGGCACTCTCGTCTTCCACACGGCGTTCGGCGGGCTCCACAGCGGGTCGGCGGACTGGGCCGACTGGAACGGGGATGGTTATCTCGACCTGCTCGTGACCGGCGCGAACGGATCGACCCGGACCACCATCTTCTACGAGAACGACCCGCTTCTCGGCCTGACGAACGACGGGAGCCACGGCCTCCCCGGTTTCGTCTTCTCCGACGCCGCCTGGGGGGACTGCGACAACGACGGCGACCTCGACCTGGTGGTCACCGGCGAGTCCGGCGTCGGCGGTCCGATGCACGCGTTGATCTACGCCAATGACGGAGGCGGCGTGCTCGATTCTATCGCCGAGCCGTGGCAGATCTACCGGAGCTCCTGCGCCTGGGGGGACTACGACAACGACGGCGACCTCGACGTCGCGTTCTGCGGGTACGACGGCGGATCGCTCATGACGGACGTCCTCGAGAACGACAACGGTGGTTTCGCTCCGTGCGGCTTCGGTTTCCCGGGAGTGAGAGAAGGTTCCGTCAGCTTCGCCGACGCCGATCGGGACGGCGATCTGGATTTCTTCGTCACCGGCGCGAATTGGACGCCGAAATACGCGAGGCTCTACGAGAAGACGGGCGGCGCGGCCAATACGGCGCCCACGGCGCCGACGACATTCGAGTCCCATCAGTATGTCTCCCCGTTCGGCTGGCCCGACGATGTCGTCTTCTCATGGGACGGCGCCTCCGACGCGGAGACCCAATCCGCCGGCCTCTACTACCTACTCCGGGTCGGCACTTCCCCGGGCGCGGACGATGTCGTCTCCGGCACCTACTCGACGCCCCTCATGGGAAACGCGGGCCAGTCGAAGGAGGTCACGCTCTCCGGGCTTCCGGTGCAGACCTATTACTGGAGCGTGAAGGCGATCGACGCCGGATTCATGGAGTCGGGCTGGGCGCCCGAGCAGATCTGCATTCCCAGGGAACTCACGCGCGTCACCATCGATCCGGCGGACGACGCCTTCGTCGAGTCCTTCAATCCCAACACGCCCTTCGGCGCCGCCAACCCGAACTGGCTCGTCGTGGGGGGCTACTCGGGCCCGGGTTCGATCGCCCGGAGCTACCTGAAGTTCTACATCGGACCGGAAACGCCTCCGGGAACCGACGTTGTCGCGGCCGGCCTGACCGTGGAGCTGATGAGCGTCAGCTGCGGGTCGTCCTACTACATCGACGTCTACGAGGAAGGAGTGGACGTCTGGGACGAGAACACGATCACGTGGAACAACGCCCCGACCATGTTCAAGCCGTACGCGTCGGATCGCCAGCGGATGACCTCGCCCGGGCCGTACACCTGGGACGTGACCGGCGACGTCCGGGGGACGGTGGACGGGAACGTCACGCTCGTGCTTCGAAGCGGCTCTCCCCCCGAGGGGACGAATTGCGTCGCCGAGTACTACAGCAAGGAGTGGTACGAGGCGGCGCGGCGCCCGTTCCTCACGATCTGGTACGCCTCGGTGTATACGGGCGTCGAGGGTGGCGGGGGGTCCGGCTCCGACGGCGGAGACGCCCCCCCCCGGCTGGTCCTCCGGAACAACCGGCCGAATCCCTTCAACCCGACGACGTCGATCTCCTTCGCCCTCCCCGAGAGGCAGGAGGTCGATCTCTCGGTCTACGACATCTCGGGGCGCCTGGTCCGCACACTCCAGCGGGGGATGCTCGACGCGGGCGAACACGACGTCCTCTGGGACGGACGGTCTTCGACCGGCGACCCCGGCGCCTCGGGCGTCTATTTCTATAGGCTGACCGCCGGCGGGGAGACGCACACGAAGAAGATGATCCTCATCCGTTAGACCCGCCGAGCGGAACCCGGACGACGGGGCGGCCGCCTTCGAACCGGCGAGGGCGGCCGTTTCCCGTGGTGACGGGACTGCCCGTCCGGGCCGCCGGGTGGGGTCCGGATCAGCGCTCCGCGATCCGTCGGAGAGCGCGGGCGAGGAGCAGGTGGAGGGGGGCTTTGTCCGCGTCGCCGATCCCCACGCTGGCGGCGGCGAGGATCAGCGCCGCCAGAGCGGCGAGCCGGTCGACCGCGCGGTTTCGTTTCATGAGTCCATCCCGAAAGAGAATCTATCGACGCCCGGAAGATGCTGCCTGACCCGCCCCCTTCGTGGTACCCCTTTGCCGGCCGGTTTCCCGGCATGACGGGGACGGGCCGCCCGGGCCTGAGTTCGGCGCTGGACGGGAACCGCGGGGAGAGGCACAATCGCCGGAAAATCGCGCCGTTTGATCCCGTTTCCGGAAAGGGGGGATGCCGCCCATGCCCGAAGAGACGAAGTCGCTCGAGAGCGGAGCCGGGCAGGGAGGAGCACCCGGCCTCATGGACAACCTCAGGACCTTCGGCCGCGCCTCCCGGGGGTTCTGGCTCGTCAACTCGGTCAACTTCGGCGACGGCATCGCCTACTTCGGTTTCCTCGGGCTCCTGACACTCTTCCTCCAGAAGAATGCGGGCTTCACCACCGGCGGCGCGACGATGGGCGTGTCGCTCTTCTCCGGGCTCGTGACGCTCACCATGGCCCTCGGCGGCGGCTGGATCTCGGACCGTCTCGGCGTCCGCCGCGCGCTCAGCCTCTCCATGTTCATCATCCTCGTCGGCCGGGTCCTTCTCGTGGGGAGCCCCGGACTCGGCGCCGAGTTTCTGGTCCAGGCGGTGGCGTGGGCGAGCCTCGTGGTGATGGCCGCGGGGGAGGGCATCGTCCAGCCGGCCCTCTACTCGGGCGTCAAAGAGTACACGGACTCGCGGGCGGCGACCCTCGGCTACGCCTTCCTTTACTCGATCATGAACCTCGGGATCGTGGTGGGCGAGCTCCTCTCCCCCTTCGTGCGGGAGAAGTGGGCCGCCTGGATCGAAGGGGTCGACGTGAACGAGGTCCCCACGGCGGGGATCAGCGGATCTTATTGGTTCTTCATCGGCATCACGGCGATCGTGCTCCTCGTGAACCTCTTCGCCTTCACGAAGAAGGTGGAGGAGCGGGACCGGTCGGTCGTCGAGAAGCCGGAGGAGGACGCCCATCTCTCGTTCTGGCGGAAGCTCCGGTCCCTCCCGATCATGGACGCCCGGTTCCTTTTTTTCATCTTTATCCTGCTTCCGGTGCGGACCCTTTTCGCCCACCAGTTCCTGACCATGCCCGACTACGTGACCCGCGCCTTCCCCCCCGAGGTCGGGCGCTACTGGGAATGGGTGTACGCGATCAACCCGGCGGTGATCGTCATCGGCGTCCCCCTCATCGCCGCGTTCACCCAGCGGCGGAAGGTGCTGAACATGATGATCGCGGGGACCACGGTGAGCGCCCTCGCTTCGTTCATCCTCGTGCCCGAGACGAGCGTGACGCTCCTCGTCGCCTACATGGTGATCTGGAGCCTCGGCGAGGCGATCTGGTCCTCCCGGTTCCTCGAGTACGTGGCGAACCTCGCCCCCGCCCACCGGGTCGGCATCTACATGGGGATCGCCGGGATCCCCTGGTTCCTCGCGAAGACGGTGACGGGATTCTATGCGGGGAGCATGCTCGAGAAGTACGTGCCGGTCTCGGGTCCCCAGGACCCGGGCACGCTCTGGCTGATCTACGGCCTCACCGCCCTCGCGACTCCGATCGGCCTCGTCGCCGCGCGGAAGTGGCTCGGCCGGGTGGAGGAGCCAAGGAGCCGGCTCTGATTCCTGATGGAGCCGCACGTCTCGGGCCGAATCGGGAGACGGGGGGGCGGGGCTGAGCGGCGAGTTCCGCAGCGCGCCGGCCTCACCCTGTGTGCCGGGATGCCCGGACGCCTGGGCCGGCGCGCGAGGACTGTTTGAGCAAGCCAGCCCTGCCCCCCTGGCTCCCGCCCAGCGAATTCAGGGCCGCAGTTTCTGCAGAATTGACGCCGGCCTCCGCCTCCGCGCCGGGCCGGGGCGCCCATACAAAGAAGGAGGGCGCTCCGAAGAGCGCCCCCCTTGGGTTCACGAATCGAACCGAAGCCTACCGGAACAGGGACTTCACCCCGCCCCAGCTCTTGTCCTGGGTCGAAGTCGGCCCGTCGCCTCCGAACTTCACCCACTTGATGTACCAGCCGGCGTAGCTCCCGACCGAGCTATCCGAGCCGAAGTGGAACCCGAGCCAGACGTCCTGGCCGACGTAGTTGCTCACGTCAAAGTAGTCCGTGAGCCACGTCGTGGCGAACTGGTGGCCCGTGAAGACAGCCTCGCCCGGGACGCAGGGCTGGTAGGTGTACCCGACCGCGTCGTACAGGCGGGACGGGACGAGAAGCGTCCAGGTCATGCCTCCGTCGGTGGAGATCTTCAAGTTGCCGCCGTCATAGCGGTTTTCCGTGTCGTAGTAATGGCAGAGCTCGAGGCAGAAGCAGTTCTCGCCGAGAGAGTACGGGCCGAGTACGGCGGTCTCGCCGGCCAAGTTCCCGTAATCCCCGTTCACGACGGTGCCGAGCACGTTCGTCACGGTCACGTCGTTGCAGGCGACGCTCGGAACGTCCGGGTTCGACAGGGCGCCCCACTGCCAGACGGAGGCGCCGCCGCACGGGGCGGTGATCACGCCGTTGTCGGAATCGTTGAAGTCGAACACGTCGCAAACGAATGGGCTGGGACCGCACGGCGGAACCGGGCACTCGCACTCGGTGCAGCTGACGGTCAGAGTGAAGGCGCCCTGGGCCGTGCCGTACCCGTCGACAACGATGTAGTAGGTTCCCGGCTCCAGGCAGGCCGTGGTCGCAATCGTGTTCCCGTAGGCGATGCACTGGGTCTCGTCGCAGCCGTTCAGCACGAACACGTCGAGGTCCACCGACATGCCGGAAAGGGTGGCGGATACCGAGTAGCAAACCGCGTCCACGACGAACTCGTAGACCACCTCGCCACCCCCCTCGGTCCAACCGACGCAGGAGTAGGCGGAGACGTTGTTCGGCATCCCGGTGTTATTGCCGGTGACGACCTGACCGCAGGCGATGGGAATCGCCGCGGAACAGTCGAGAGCCCGGACCCCTCCCGCGAGGGGCGGCTCCCAGAGTTTGTCCTTGTCATCCGCCTGGGCGAACCCCGCCGTGAGCAGGATCGTCAGAATCAGGAGACTGGTCGCAAAACGCATTCTTTCCTCCTTCCCCTCCATGCCTGGAGGGCGGGATCGAGACAGCCGGGCGTCCCCCTCGGCATGGGCCGACAGGGAGTCGGAACTACCCGAGGTCTCTCCTTTCGAAGAGAGAGACCGCACGTTCACGCGGAACCGTTCCGAACAGAGCGGCGGGGGGACCCGCGATCCGCAGAGGTCGAGGAAGCTACGATGCGTGCTCCTCCCACCGGCCTGGTGGAACTTGGAAGCATCATACCACAAGCGTTCAGCGATAATCAACAGGAATCGTGTGCGATGGGAGGGGTTACGAGCGGGATTCGACAGAAATAGATAATCTAGATCAACACAAGAGATGTCTTATCACAAGTCTACCCTTCACGACCTCCTTCTCCGGCCCCGGCCGATGTTCTTCGGAGGGGTGATATCCCTTACCTTCGCCCTCGCCTTTGACTTCCCCTTCCGGCCCTTCCCCACTTTCGACTCCTCCTCCGGAAGATAGAGATCGATCTCTCCTCGAAGGGTGTCCGCCCGGGCCACGCCGACCCGGATCGGGTCGCCCATGCGGAAGGCACGGCCGCCGTGCCGGCCGACGAGCTTCTTCCGGTCCTCGTCATACCGGTAGTAGTCGTCATCGATCGACGAGAGCCGGACCATGCCGTCCACTCCGAGCCCCGCGAGACGGACGAAAAAACCGTGGGGCGTGGTCCCCGAGATGACCCCGTCGAACTCCTCCCCCACGTGCTTCGCCATGTACTGGACCTGCTTCACCTTCACCGCCTGCCGCTCCGCCGCCTCGGCGGCCCGCTCCGTGGCGCTGCAGTGGGTCCCCACGGCGTCGATGGTCCGGGTGATCCGCTGGGCGAAGGAGGGGGAGAAGGAGGCGCGGCCCCGCAGCTCCCGGAGGAGCCGGTGGACGAGGAGATCGGGGTAGCGGCGGATCGGCGACGTGAAATGAGTGTAGTGCCGGAAGGCGAGGCCGAAGTGGCCGATGTTCTCCCGCTGGTAGACCGCCTTCTGCATGGTCCGGAGCATCAGCTCGTGGATGAAGTCCGACTCGGGCGCGTTCTTGATCCTCTCGAGGAAGCGGGAGAAGTGGGCGGGCTTCATGTTCTTCGACACCGGGAAGGGATAACCGAGGAGGTGCATCATGTGGGAGAAGGCCTCGATGCTCTCCATGTCCGGCTTGTCGTGGACCCGGTAGAGGAAGGGCTGGCCTTTCCGGGCGACCTCGTAGGCGACCGCCCGGTTCGCGGCGAGCATGAACTCCTCGATGAGGCGGTGCGCCTCGAGCCGGACCCGATGGCCGAGTTCGATCACCTCCCCCTTCTTGTTCAGGATCACCTTCGCCTCGGGGAGGTCGAAGTCGAGGGAGCCCTGCTCGGCGCGCCGCCGGGCGAGGAGCCGGGCGAGTTCCCGGGCGAGGTCGAGGCTCTCCGCGACCCGCTCGATTCCCCCCTTCGGGACGCCCGAGTCGAAATACTCCTGCACTTCCTCGTAGGCGAGCTTCGCCTTCGAGCGGATCACCGTGTCCTCGAAGCGCCACTTCAGAGCCTTGCCCGTCCGGTCGTAGTCGATGAAGACCGAGTGGGCGAGGCGCCGCCGGTTCGGGCGGAGCGAACAGACATCGTTCGAGAGGGACTCGGGGATCATGGGAACCACCATGCCCGGAAGGTAGACCGAGTTCCCCCGGTGGAAGGCCTCCCGATCGAGAGCGGTTCCCGGAGCGACGTAATGGGAGACGTCGGCGATGTGGACGCCGAGACGGTAGCCCCCCTCGATCCGCTCGATGGAGATCGCGTCGTCGTGGTCCTTCGCGTCGGCGGGGTCGATCGTGTAGACGCACTCTCCCGTCAGGTCGAGGCGGCGGGCCTGCTGCTCCGACGTGTCGACCGCCGCCGCCCGCTCCGCCTCCGAGAGGACATCGCCCGGAAACACCTCGGGGAGCCCGTGCTCCTTCAGGATCGCCCGCATGTCGACCCCCGGCTCGCCCACGTCGCCGAGGACTTCGGTGATCTTCCCTTCCGGATTGCGGTGGGGATCGTCCCAGCGGACGAGGGCCGCCACCACCTTCTGGCCCTCCTCGGCGTCCCCCCTTTCATTCTCGGGAATGAAGAGGTCCCGGTGGATGCGCGGATTGTCGGGCCGGACGTGGGTGATGCCCCCCTCCCGGGAGACGACGCCGACGATGTTCCGCGGCGCCCTCTCCCGGACCCGGACGACCGCCCCCTCCTCCCGTCCCCCCCGGTGTCCGGTTCGGCGGGCCAGCACCTGGTCGCCGTCGAGGGCGGTGCCGAGATCGTGGGCGGGGATGCGGAGGTCCTCCTCCCCCTCCCGCTCGAGGAATCCGGTCCCAAGACGATTGACGGAGACCTTGCCGACGAGAAGGCCGAGCTGCTCCGCGGGTCCGATGCCCCCCCGTTTCAACCGGACGAGCCCGCCCTCCGCGATCAGCTCCTCGAGGGCCCGCCGGAAGCGGGCGTAACCGGACGACCGGATCCCGAGGGCGAGGGCGATCTCTTTCGGCTTCATGGGATGGTCCGACTCCCGCCGGACGAAATCGAGAATGCGTTTCTTGTCTGGTGTCATGAGAAGAAGGTAGGCCCCGGAGGGGGGGAGCGTCAACGGATGAGGCGCGGATCCCCCGTCAACGGACCACCACGACCCGCTTCGTGACCGCCCCATCGGGCGTCGCGAGGCGCACGAGATAGACGCCGCTTCCGACGGACGATCCCCGGTCATCCCGTCCGTCCCAGAGGAGACGGGTCACGCCCGGGCCGGCCTCCCCGTCGAGGAGGGTCCTGACGAGCCGGCCGGCGACGTCATAGACCCGGAGCGCGACGGCCCTCCTCCCCCCGAGAGAGAAGGCGATCGCCGATCCCGAACGGACGGGGCTGCCCGCAACGAGGCCGGGGGCGAAGAGACCCTCGCCCGCGCCGACCGCCGTGGGCGTCTCCCACGGGTCGAACAGGACGTGATCGCTCACCTCGTCGCCGAGACCCCCGGGATTCAGCGCCGGGTGGTACGGCCCGCTCGGGTGACCCCACCAGTTCCCGCGGGCGTCCGCGTCCACGGGGCCCGGAGAGCCGACGACCAGGCCCCGTCCGTTCCCCGCGATCTCGCCGTCCCGGATGAGCAGCGTAGAAGAGGAGACGCGGACCCCACCCGCCCCGTTCGCGGAGGAGTTTTTCCGGACGAGACACCGCTCGAGGTCGGCGTCCGACTCCTGCATCCAGAGCGCGCCGCCGCCGGAAGAAGCGGAGTTCGAATCGATCCGGCAATCCTCGAAGAAGAGGGTCGAGAAGTCGACCTTCAGCCCTCCCCCGTAGGTGGTCGCTTCGTTCCCGGCGAAGGCGCAGCCCACGAAGCTCGGTCCTTCGACGACCAGGATCCTCGCCCCGCCCCCACTCTCCGCCCGGTTCCCCGCGAAACGGGTCTCCCGGATCACGGGCTCCGCGGTGGCGATGAAGATCCCGCCCCCCTCGTTCGCCTCGTTCCATCGAACCGTGCAGCTCTCGACCAGGGCCGCCGCCTCGACCTCGAGGGTGATCCCTCCCCCCCATCCGGCGACGGTGTTCGAGTCGACGACGCACGACTGAATGACGGGCGAGGAGAGCCCGGTGAAGTAGACCCCGCCCCCGGACCCCGCTTCGTTCCGCCGGAATTCGCAACGCCGGAGAATCGCCGAGGAGGAGCGGCCGTAGAACCCGCCCCCCAGGATCTCCGCTTCGTTGTCGAGGAAGAAGGTCTCTTCGAAGACCGGCGATGATTCGAGGCAGCGGACCCCGCCGCCGTCACAGCGGGGTCACCCCCCGTAGGCGCGACCGTTCTGGAGGGTGAGACCCTTGATCAGGGTGGTCGAGTCGGCGCCGCCCGCGATTTCGATGACCGACCCGAGACCTCGTCCGTCGACGATCGTCTCCGCCGGACCCCCTTCCCCGATCAGCCGGATCCCCCCGGTGGAGGGCCAGAGGAGATTCTCTTGGTAGACTCCGGGGGCGACGAGCACCGTGTCCCCCGCTCCGGCGGCGGCGAGGCCCGCCGCGATGGTCGGCTGGTCGTCCGGAACCCGGATGACGCCGGCGGCGGCCCCGGCGGCGAAGAAGAGCGAAGCGAGCGACAGGAGAATCACGGTCTGCACGAGGTTCACGGCGCGCCTTTCGTGAGGGTCCTCCGGAAACCGGTGGGGGGAAGACTTTTTCATTCTATCACGAACCGAGAGGGGAATGAACCGCCGGAGAACCGTCCTCCGCAGGCGGGGATCAGCCGGAAGGCCCGCCCTGGCCCGATCGCCGTGGACTTCAACGGGGGCCGCGAATACAATTCTCCCGTACCCCGGCATCATCCCGATTTGCAGCGGTTTCGAGGCATCCGGCCCGCCGGGCCCAGGAAGCAGGAGAACGTCATGGGGAAGACCATCATCGAGAAGATCCTCGGCGCCCATGCGGGGAAGGAAGTCTCGCCCGGCGAGATCGTGGACATCGCGATCGACGTCCGGGTCGCGCGCGATTTCGGCGGGGCGAACGTGGTGAAGAACATCCGCGAGAACGGACTCGGCGTCGACGATCCGTCGAAGACGTTTTTCACCTTCGACTGCAATCCGGGCGGGTCGGATCAGAAATACGCGACGAACCAGCAGATCTGCCGGGTCTTCGCGCGGGAGCACGGGATCCGGGTGTACGACATCGACGCGGGGATCGGAACCCACATCGCCATCGACGAGGGACTTGCCGTTCCCGGGTCGACCCTGGTCTCCACCGACTCCCACGCGAACATTCTCGGCGCCGTCGGCGCCTTCGGCCAGGGGATGGGGGACGTGGACATCGCCCACGCGTGGGCCTTCGGCCGGGTCTGGTTCAAGGTGCCGCCCACCATCAAGATCGTGATCACCGGAACGCCCGGACCGGGTGCGACGCCGAAAGATCTCGTGCTCGCGATGCTCGGGAAGCTCGGCGCCAACACCCTGCTCGGATACGCCGCCGAGTTCTACGGCGATGCGGTCGACCGGCTCGACCTCGCGGGGCGGGTGACCGTCGCCTCCATGGCGACCGAGATGGCGGGCATCATCGCCCTCTTCCCCCCGAACCGGAACGTCCTCGACTTCTGCTCCGAGGCGGCGGGAAGGCGGGTCGCACCGGTGTTCGCCGACGAGGACGCCCTCTACGAGCGGACCATGGAGATCGACGTGGATGGTCTCGCTCCCCAGATCGCCCGGCCGGGGCATCCGGAGGACGTGGCCCCGGTGGAGGCCGTGGCGGGGACGAAGATCGGATCCGCCTTCATCGGATCGTGCACGAACGGCCGGTACGAAGACCTCGCGGCGGCCGCCTCGATCCTGGAGGGGCGGCGGGTGGCGCCCGGCGTGGTGCTCAAGATCGTCCCCGCCACGGACGCCGTCTGGAACCGGTGTCTCCGCGAGGGGATCATCGAGACGTTCAAGAAGGCGGGCGCCCTCGTGGGGAACGCGGGGTGCGCCGGGTGCGCGGCGGGGCAGATCGGACAGAACGGCCCCGGCGAGGTGACGATCAGCACGGGGAACCGGAACTTCGCGGGGAAGCAGGGGAAAGGGGAAGTGTATCTCGCTTCGCCGGAGGTGGTGGCCGCGAGCGCCGTGGCGGGCGTCATCGCGACGCCCCGCGGGATCCCGGAGAAGCCCGTTCTCTTTGCCATAGGAGGGGCCCCTTCCCCGGCCGCCGGGAAGAGCGCCGCGCCGACCATGGGCCGGCCGACCCGTTTCCAGGGGCGGGCATGGGTGATCGACCGGGACAACATCGACACGGACATGATCTACCACAACCGCTATCTCGCCATCACCGACATCGCCGAGATGGGGCGGTACACCTTCGACAACCTCGAGGGGTACGAGGACTTCGCGAAGAAGGTGAAGCCGGGGGACATCGTCGTCGTGCCCAAGAACTTCGGCGCCGGTTCCTCCCGGCAGCAGGCGGTCGACTGCTTCGAGAGCCTCGGCGTCTCCTGCATCGTCGGCGAATCCTTCGGCGCCATCTACGAACGGAACGCCATCAACAAGGGCTTCCCGATCGTGACCGCCAAGCTCATCGATCACGGCCTTCGGACCGGCGAGACCATCGAAGTCGACCTCGAGACGGGCAGGGTCACCCTCCCCTCCGGCGAGACGATCGAAGGGACCTTCTCCGGCGTCCAGATGGCGATCTACAAGAAGGGCGGATTGCTCGGCGGGTAGTCACGGATCACAAGCCTCTGAACCAGGCGGTACTACTTCAACCACTTCCTTCCCCCTCGGCCGGGGACGCCGCCCACCTCCGTCCGGATGGACAGGGGTGGGGGAGTGGGATAGAATCATCTGTGAGGCGCCCGGCCCCGGTGGGCGCGCTCTCACGCGTTGGATCTCGAGGTCTCATGAAAGATCAAGGTCGAGACGGCCCATGGCGATCGACGAAATCCTTCCGATCCTCTGTTGCCCGGACTGCGGCGCGGACCTCGCCGAGAAAGCGGGCGGCCTCAGTTGCTCCTCCTGCGAGAGCCGGTTCGAAGTCCGCGATTCCGTACCGCTCCTCTATCCGCGAACCATGGACCGATCCCATCTCCGGGAGGAAGAGCACCTGGCGGAAACGATGCGGACGTGGGCCGACTCGGGCGAGAATCCGTTCAGCCAAGGCCAGTGGCACCGGTCGCGGGAAGAGTTCTGGCACCTGGTCCGGTCGGTTCTGAAGCCGCCGCCGGGAATGGTCGTCAACGTCGGGTGCGGCAGCGACACGCACTTTCGGGAGCTCGAGGAGGCGGGTTACCGGGTCGTGAACTTCGACCTGGTCGTCGGCTGGCTGAACCCCGTGCGCGGGATGACGGGCGCCGAGACGTATGTGGCGGGGGACATGATGCGTCTTCCCTTCCGGAAGGGCTCGTTCGACGGGGTCCTCTCTCTCGACGTGATCCACCACGAGTACCGGGCCGTCCCGGACCTGCTGCGGTCCTTCGCGGACCTCTTGAAGCCAGGGGGGACGCTCGTCCTCGCCGATCCCAACGCGTGGGGCTTCTACCAGCTGCCCAAGTCCCTCCTCCTCCCCAAGCCGTTCTATCGCTTCCTCCGCTCCGCCTATCACCGGTTCAAGGGATCGTCCCACCGTCCGGCGGACTACGAGTTCCCCACGAGCGTCGGGAAGACCAAGAAGATTCTCGGCGGGCTCGGCTTCTCCGAGATCCACGTCCGTGAGAACGACGCCTATCCGGCGATCGGTCCTCTTCGCTACCGCTTCTACCGGCTCTTCGCAGGGAGCGCCTTCGTTCGCCGGTACCACAACTACCATTACATGCTCTGGGCCCGAAAAGAGGGGACCCCGGGGTAACCGTCCCTGTCTTCAAAGTTCTCAGTGCATCCGGCAGGAAGACGCCGTGGTCAGCTTCCGGGGTCGGTCACTTGGAATCGAACGGACGAAGCCCGTCCCCTTTCGTCCTTGACCGTCGCCGTGTGCGCCCCCGGCCCCGGGGAAAAGAAGAAGGTGCGCCCCGGCGACCCGCTCCAGACGAGCGCCCCGTCGAGGAACCAGTAGATGCGGTGGCTTCCGGCGACGGCCCCGGCGGCGAAGGCGATCCGCTGATCCTCGTCGGGGACTCCGGGCCGCAGACAGTACTCCATGCCCCCTCGAGGGCTGATGATCTCCGGAGGGCCCTCTTCCCCGAATGCAGGGCACTCCGGATCGTGGGGAAGGATCGCCTCCGCGGAGAGGCCCCGCCGGCGAAGATGTTCCGCGACACCCGGCGGCCACCACTCCACCACGCGCGGGTCGGCCGGCCGGCCCTCCCGGCATCGGGAGCAGACGGTGAAGCCCCGGGTCCCGTCGAGTTCGATGACCCGGTGGAGTCGGCACGATATCTCCGGCGAGACTCCGGGGATGAAGGGCGCGAGCCCCGTCTCGCCGCAGTGCGGTCCCGCGGGGGCGCCGCTCACGGCGCACACCTCCCGGTGGCGAAGCTTGGGCGGAGGGTGACGCCACTCCCCCGGCCGGTCGTGGGGAAGAACGTCGGCGAGAGCGAAGAGAAGAGGTCCCGCGACTTCCCTCCCGACGAGAAGGGGCGTCCCGGATCCGTCGAAGTTCCCGAGCCAGACGGCGATCACGTAGTTGCCCGCGATCCCCACCGCCCACGCGTCCCGGTGGCCGTAGGAAGTTCCGGTCTTCCACGGAATCGGCACCTCCTCCCTCCCCGAGCGCCAGACCGCGTCGAGGTCGGGCCGCGTCACGTCGACCAGGATCGAAAGCGTGAGCCAGGCGGCCTCCCGGGAGAAGAGCCGGATTTCGTCCGGCTCCGAACGGCGCGCTTCCTTCTCGCCGCCCTCCTCCACCCGCCAACGCGTCGGCCGCCGGACCCCCTGCCGCGCGAGCACGGCGTACAGATCGGCGAGTTCGAGGAGCGTCACGTCCCCGCCGCCGAGAACGAGACTAAGGCCGTAATGCTCCCGCGGCCGATCGATCGACCGGACTCCGGCGCTGCGGAGGCAGTCGTAGAGTCCGGGGCCGGGCGTCCGCTCGAGCTCCGCCGCCAGCGCCACGGCCGGGACGTTTCGCGATGTGCGGAGCGCCTCTTCCGCCGAAAGGGCGCCGTAGAAGGAACCGTCGTAGTTCTGCGGGCTGTACGATCCGTAGTGGACCGGCACGTCTTCGACGAGGCCGCTCGGCGTCGCCGACCCACGGTCGAAGGCGAGGGCGTACACGAAAGGCTTCAGCGTCGATCCGGGAGAGCGCGGCGCCGTCGCCCCGTTGACCTCGCCCGACCGGAGGGAATCGTGAAACGAGGCGGACCCGACGAGGGCGACCAGCTCGTCCCGCTCGTAGTCGACGATCACGACCGCTCCCTGGCCGATGCCGGACGGCCGGAGAGAGGAGACCCAGGAGGCGGTGAGCCGATCCGCCCGATCTTGGATCACGGGGTCGATGGTGCTCCGGATCTCCTTCTCCGCCCCGGACCGGCGGACGGCCCAGTCGGCGAAATGAGGGGCCCGGAAAGGCATCGGTCGGACCCTTGCGGGGAGCGGCGCCCCCCTCGCCTCCGAAGCCTCCCCGGCGGAGAGTAACCCTCTCTCTTCCATGCGATCGATGAGACGGTCCCGTGCGGCCCGGGCCGCTTCGGGCCGGAGGACGGGATTTCGCGCCGCCGGCGACTCGGGAATCACGGCGAGAAGACATGCTTCCGCGGTCGAGAGCTCCGCCGGCCCCTTGCCGAAGTAAGACCACGACGCCGCGGCCGCCCCCTCGATGTTTCCTCCGTACGGCGCGAGAAAGAGATACATCTCCAAGATCTCGTCCTTGCCGTAGCGGGATTCGTATTGAAGGGCCCGGAAGGCCTGAAACAGTTTGTATCGAAAGGAACGGCGGCCGGGCTCGACGAGCCGGGCGAGCTGCATGGAAAGTGTCGAGGCGCCGTTGACGATCCCGCCGCGCCGTGCGTTCAGCGCCGCCGCGCGAAGGACCGCGGCCGGATCGACGCCCGGGTGGAGACGGAAGCGGCGGTCTTCGTGCAGGAGCACCGCCTCCACGAGCCGGGGGCTGATCTTCCCGAGGGGCGCCCGGAGCCGCCACTTCTCGTCCGGGCTGAGGTAGGCGCGGAGAGGCTCCCCCTCCTTCTCGAACACCTGGACCCCCGGCGGCCGGCGGACGTAGGGGTCGGGCGGGGGGAAGACATGGAGCCCCCCCTCCCAGAGAGCGAGCGTCGCGAGGATCATCCCTCCGACGAGGAACGATTTCCTCGCGCCGGGACGGGACAAGGGGAGGCTAGCCTGGATCATGCATGAATCTCCGTCACGAGGGCTCGGATCGCCGGACGAGAAGCTGACTTGGACGAGCCGCCACCGGAGGCGTAGTCATGCACTACGTCGAGGAGGCGGCGACGGAAAGGAGGCTTCGCAGGCGGCGATCCGAGATC
>JBDROZ010000049.1:0-19054 GCA_043809585.1 Candidatus Eiseniibacteriota bacterium | reverse complement strand
GATAGCACGCCATCTGCCGCAGTGCTCGCATTCACCAATGCTCACATATCGTTGGATATGCTCCGCTTGGTGAATGCTCCGCGCTGCAGCATCTGACGCACTCTCGCGCGTTTTCACTCGCGATTTTTTGCCGGATCAAGGTTAGCCCGAACCCCTCATCCGATAGACGTCGAATGTCTCGAGCTCTTTCGTCCGGCGGAAGAGGTACGGAGGGGCCGGCCCGGTCATCCCGTAGAATCCGGGCCCGTACATCGTACGGACCGGGAGGGAGGAGCCGTACTCCCTCCGGAGGACCCGCTCGAGCCGGGCGAGAAGATCCCCCGGCGGCGTCCCCTTGTGCGCCAGTTTCGGGATGACCACCAGATCCCCTTCCGAGGGCCGCGGGCCGTGGAGGGAGACCGGTCGGAACCCCTGTCGGAGGGCATACTCCTGCCACCCCCAGTGCCCCGCGAACCAGACCGGGGTCCCGCCCATGGCGAGGGTCTTCGCCGCCTCCGAGGCGAAGTCCCGATAGGTCTCCGCATATTCCCGATCGGCGAAGGCGACGAGAAAAGCCGTTCCCCCCTGGAGGAGAAGGGCCGCGCAGGCGACGGCACGCACGGGGCGCCCCGCGCCGCGGGCCGCCCGGGCGAGGATGATGACGAGGGGAAGCAGCCAGGGGAGGCCGTGGCGGACCGCCTGGAAGGGAACGAGGAACACGCCGAAGAGGAAGGGGAGGAGGAACCACCCCGCGAGAAACGCCCCGTCCCCCTTTCGCTCCGCCGGAGGAGGGTCGCTCCGCGGGCCGGCGATTAGGAGCGCGGCGACGAGGAGGGCGGCGCCCGTGGCCGCCCAAAAAAGGAACTGGAATCCGGACTCGCCGCCGTAACGGAGCCGGACCCCCGCGATCGTCGCGATCCCGGAAGCTCCCGCGGCGAAGAGAAACCGGAAGCGCCGCCGCGCCGCGCCCCCCACGAGCAGAACGGGGAGGAGGAAGAGGGACGCCCCCCCGACGGCGAGGGCGCTCCAGAGCTTCTCCGGCCAGGGCCGGACGACCTCTTCCGCGGTTCGGTCGGCGACGAGATGGAGGATGTGCGAGTTTCCGTAGTAGTGGAAGTTCTGGACCGTCCACGCACCGAGGAGGATCGCGACCGGCAGGAACGCGAAGGCGCCCCGCCGGCTCCTTCGAAGGAGCGCGTAGAGGGCGAGGAGGGGGAGCATGGTCGCCGCCGAGTACTTCACGAACGCGGCGAGGCCGACGAGGACGCCCCCCGCGAGAATCGGAGCGGCCCGGTCCCCGTCCACTCCCCGGATGAAAAGGGCGAGCCCAAGGGCGGTGAGGGCGAGGGCGGGAATGTCGGCCATGACGTTCGTCGAGACCACGACCGCCGGGCTGAGCAGTAGGAAGGGCACGGCCCATCCGGCGGCCCCCGCGAATCGGAGGGCGAGCAGCGCCGTCGCCGCGCCGAGCATCGCGAGAAAGAGGAGCATGGCTCCGTGCAGCGCGGGCTCCGAGGGACCGAAGGCGGCGAGGAACGGGGCCACATAGTAGGCGAGCCCCGGCGGGTTCCACGACCGGAAGAGGGGCTCCGGATCGTCGATCCAGTGGACGTCGGCGCCGAGGGGATCGAGCGGTTTCTCGATGATCTGCCGGGCGATCATCAGGATGTGGGTGTCGTCGATGTGGAACGCCTTTCCCAGGAACGGGAGGCCGACGGCGATGCCGACGAGCGCCGCGAGCAGGACGATCACGCCGGTCCTCGCGGGCCGCACCCCGCTCACCTCGTCCGCTCGAGGATGCCGATCCAGAATTCCGATCGGGGCGGCCACGGCAGCGGCGGTCCCCAGCGGTACGTCGAGGTCGTGGGGACCATGTCGACGAGACCGACGAGGTCGTAGTGGGCGTCCCGGTACCCCCCGAACCAATCGGTCAGGGCCGTGGGGGAATCGGGCCGGGCGTCCCAGGAGTGGCGGTTCCGGACGTAGACGATGTACCGGGGCGCCGCCGCTTCGATCTCGGCGATCATCTTCCGCTGCATGTCGAGGGCGTAACGGTGATTCTCCATCAGGGCGTAGGTGTACACGAATCCGGTGGCGCTCCGCCGGTCCGCGTAGAAGCAGATCTGCGGCTCCGATCCGATCACGGCGATCCTGTCGTCCCGGTCGGTCCGCTCCGCGATGTACCTTGCGATCTCGACGGATTCGACGAACGGATTGAGGCCGTAGGTGGACCGGCACGCCTCGTCGGGCGTCATCTCGAAGAGGTAGGACCGCTGTCCGTATACCGAGAGCCCGAGGGCGAGGAGAAGGAGAACCGGCGCGGCGCGCCGGCCCATGGACCCGCCGCCCGTCGACAGGGCGCCCGCCGCTTCGACCGCCCCCCCCGCGAGAATCGAGGCGGCGGGGAGGAGGAGGATGAAGTAATGGGGCCGGAAATAGAGCCCCGGCGCCGTGGCGGCGACGGAGAAGATCGCGAAGAGCGCGACAGCCGCGGGACGCCGCCCCGGCCATCTCCGGAGGGCGAGCGCGAGACCGCCGCCGGCGACCAAAATCCAGAGGGCGGGGGCGTGCCTCGCCTGATCGGCGAACCGGGCGAAGAGGTTGGGGGCCAGCCGGGAGATCGGAACCTGGGAGACGTAGGCGGAGGCGTAGGTCACCGTCCAGAACCAGAAATCCCCGAAGGCCCCGACGAGCGCGAAGAGGAGGCAGGTGATCCCGTAGGGAGTGGCCGCCCCCGCCGCGAACAGTGCGAAGGAGAGCCGGGGCGAGAGCGCCCCCTCTCCCGCGGCCCCGTCGCGCCCCTCCCTTCGGAGGAGGTTCCCCGCGAGGAGAATCGTCCCGCCGAGGAGGAGGAAGGCGGCGGCGTGCTGCTTCGTCAGGAAGGCGAGGCCGAGGAGCAGGCCCGCCCCGTAGGGAAGGGCGAATGAGCGCCTTTCCGTCGCTTCGAGGACCAGGAGGAGGCCGAGGGTGGCGGGCAGGATCACGAAGTGCTCCGCGTTCGCGAAGATCCCTTGGACGGCGCGGCCCACCGAGAGGAGAGAGAATACCGCCGATGCCGCGAGCGCCCCGCCCCTGCCGAGGAACTTCCGGGCGAGAAAGTAGAGGGCGAAGATCGTGGCGGCGTTCACGACCAGCAGCCCGGTGTGGATCCCCCGGGCGGACTCGCCGAAGAGGCCGAGGGTCGCCGCATAGGCGGCGTAGATGCCCGGCAGTTTCATGTTGTAGATGCCGACGTAGGGAGGCACCCCCTCCAGGATCAGGCGGCCGGCGTAGGCGTATTCCCCCTCGTCCCGTTCGAGGGGAACGTCGAGGAGGCGGCCGCGGATCGCGGCGGCGAGGAGGACGACGAGAATCAGGACCAGGAGGTCACGGGCCGGCGGACGCCGAATCCTCGCGCTGCCTTCCATCGGTCTCCTTCCCGGAGAGGGGTCGGGTCGAATCTCGGGGAATGCCGCCCACGGGATCGGGGACGATGCTCCCCTCGAGATCCAGTGTAGGCCCTCCGGCCCCCTCCGAACAAGGGACGCACGCCCTACCCGGGTTCCCCTCTTCCCCCGGCGGGGCGATCTCCTTATAATGACGCTCCATGGAACTGAAGGGGCGCGACTTCCGTCTTCTCCTCGGCTCGGCCCTCGCGGTGGCGGTCCTGGTCCGTCTCGCCCTACTCCTCTACCCGGTCGACCCCTTCGCCAATCCGGACAGTCTCTCGTTCCAGGCGATCGCGAAGACGCTCGTGGACGGGGGCCGTCTCGGGTACGTGGACCGGGGGATCCCCGGCTTCGAGCTCCGCGCGTTCCGCAGCATCCTCTACCCGATCCTCCTCGCCCTCGGCATCGTGACGAGAACCGGCACGGCGGGGGTGCTCGTGATCCAGGCCCTCCTCGGAGTCGCCGTCGTGGCCGCCGTCGCGGGAATCGGCCGCCGCCTCTACGGGAACACGACCGGACTCGTCGCCGCCTGGTTCGGCGCCCTTTACTGGACGCCGGTCCTCTGGGAGAGGCAGATCATGTCCGAGGCCCTCTTCACGCCCCTTCTCGTCTTCGGCGTCCTCTTCTCGGTGGAGGCGATGACGAAGGAGAGGGGACGGCGGCTCCGGGCCCTCGGCGGCGGCCTGCTGTTCGGACTGGCGACGCTCGTCCGCCCCGCCGGAATCCTCGCGGCCGCGGTGGTCGCGGCGGTCGCCTTCCTCGGCGCCGGCGATGGGGGCCCGCTCCTCTCGCCCGGTTCCTGGCGGAAGCGTCTCGTGGTTCCCGCGATCGTCCTCGGGGGACTCGCGGTCGTCACCGGTCCCCTGGTGATCCGGAACGCGGCCCTTCTCGGACGGCCGGTGATCCTCACGAGCGGAGGCCACAACTTCTGGATCGGGAATCGGGTGGGCACGCGGGCCGAAGCGTGGGCGATCATGGCCGAGCGCCTGCCGTCCATGGGAGAGGTCGGGATGGACCGCTGGTTCTACGAAGATCTCCGTGCCCGCGGGCCGGAGCTTGCACGGAGCGCCCCCTCGCTCCTCGCGTCGAAACTGAAGATCACCCTCGACCCGGTCAGCCGGAACCCCGTGAACCAGCCGTACCGTTGGCTTCTCCCCCTCGCCCTCGCCGGATTCCTCCTCTCCCGGCCGCGGCACCGGCCGGCCGATTGGCTGGTGAAGCTCGTCCCCCTCTCCCAGATCGCCCTCGCCGTCGTCTCGCTGCCGGGGCAGCGGTACCGCTCACCCGCGGACCCGTTCCTCTGGCTCCTCGCCGCGGCGGCGGCGACGGTCCTCTGGCGGGACGGCCGCCGGGGCCGGACGGTCCTCGTCCTCTATGCCCTTCTTCAAGGGGCGCTCCTCGCCCTGCTCTGATTCCGAATCGACGGTGGATCACTGGATGTAGCCGAGGGAACGGAGCTGTTCGATCATCTCCTCCCGAAGCTCTTCCCGGACGTCGGCGTCTCCCCGCTCGTCTTCGGCCATCCACTCTTCGAGACGGAGGCGAAGGGGCTCCGCGACGTCCGGCCGCTCGCCGTGGAGATCGTGAAGTTCCCGGGGGTCGCCCGGCAGGTGGTAGAGCTCGTACTCGGGGCCCTCCGGCCCGGGAATGTAGATCAGCTTCCAATCCCCCTCGCGGATCATGCGCCACTTCCCGATCACGCCGGGGAAGTAGGTCCGGTACCTCGGGTACCCGGCAAGACGGGGATCGCGATAGATGTCGTCTTCCGCGAAGACGGGACGGTCGCTCGTGTCCCGTTCCGCTTTTCCCATCATGCCGGCGCCGTCCAGGGGCCCGTCGTAGCGGAGACCGGCGAGATCGAGGAGCGTCGGGAAGAGGTCCACCTCGGCGGCCGTCGAATGCACCCGCCGGACCGGGACCGCCGGCGGGTAGCGGAGCATCATCGGCACACGCAGGGACGAATCGTAGAGGTAGGTGTGCTCGAACCAGGTACCGTGATCGCCGAAGTTCTCGCCGTGGTCCGCCGTCACCACCACGATCGTCCGGTCGAATAGCCCCCGCTCCTCGAGTCCCCGCCGGAATCGGCCGATGGCGTCGTCCGCCCAGGCGATCTCCCCGTCGTACAGGTCGACGGCGCTCCGGAGGTCCGCTTCGGTGTAGCCCGTCCTCTCGATGGCGTAGATCAGGTCGTACCGCGGGACCCGCCGCGCTTCGTAGTCCTCCATCAGCGCGAGACCGGGGGCGGGGTCGCCGAAGCGGTTCGCGAAGGGGGGAGGCGGCACGTAGGTGAAGTGGGGTTCGTTCAGCTCGAAGAGACAGAAGAAGGGGGCACCTCCGGCGCGATCGATCCACTCCAGGGCGAGGGAGACGCCCCTTCCGGCCCCCACCCTCTCGTACCGCTCCTCGTCGCTCAGGTACCACGGCGTCCACCGGTGGAGGACCAGTTCGAGCCCGCCGAGAGCGGTCCGGAAGCGGAGAAGATCGTAGGGCGTGCCGAGGGCTTCGTAGGTTCGGAACCCCTTGTGATAGTCGAACTCCGGTCCCATGAAGACCCCGGAGGCGAACCCGGCCGTCTCGTACCCGTTCGCCCGGAAGACCTCGGCCAACGTCGTCGCCCCCCGGAGAATCCTCTGGGGCATGCTCCGGACGCCGTTGTGGTGCGGGTAGAGCCCCGTGTGAAGGGTCGCCTTCGACGGGCCGGAGAAGGGGGCCGCGACGTAGTAATTCTCGAAGAGCATCCCCTCGCCGGCGATCCGGTCCATGTGGGGGGAGGTGTTCCTCTCGTATCCGTAGCATCCGAGATGATCCGCCCGGGTCGTCTCGAGGAGGAAGATCACCACGTTCGGGGGGCGCCTTTCGCCCCCCCGCCATGGGCCGTTCCTCTCCGGTGCGGTGGCCCCCCACCAGGCCGCGGCCCCCGCGGCGAGAAGCGCCGCCGCCGCAATCTGTCCCGCGAGAATCCGGCCGAGAACCGGCGCGCCGGTCCCCCCCCGGCGGTGCCGCCGCACCAGGAGGGTGAGGAGGGCGGCGAAGAGGATGCAGGCGAGGGCGAATGCGCCGTTGCCGGCGATCGACGCGGGCGAGGTGATTTTCGGCAGGCAGTTCTTGTTCACGAAGACGAAATGAAAGGCGAAGACCGGCAACCCCAGAAGGAGGGGGAGCGCGAACTCGTAGCCCCGGCGGAGGGGCCGGAGAATCGCTCCCGCCGGAAGCCCCGCGGCCGCTCCGGCGGCGGAGTAGAGGGCGAAGCCGTACGCGGTGAGGCCGAGGAGGAGGGGGCGGAAAAGGGGTTCCGCGGTCCACGCGAAGTGGCGCCGGAAGTGGAAGAGCCATTCGGGGAGCCAAAGGGCGGCGCCGCAGAGCCCTCCCACGGCGGCGCCCGCGACGAGCGAGTTTCGGAGCGATGAACGGTTCGCCAAGAATCCAATCCCCCCTCAGTTCCGTAAGGGCTCGTCACGGGAGGCCGCGTCGCGCCGGAGAATGATGCCGCCGGCCCCTCCTCGGTGAATGTAGCCGAGGGAGCGGAGGTCCCGCAATGTCTAGCCTTGATCTTTCAGAAACTGCGGCCGTGAATTCGGTCGGCGGGAGCGAGGGGACCAGGGCTGAGCGGCGAGTTCCGCGATCCCTTAGAATTCTCGGGGCCCCCCGAGAAGAAGCGTTTTCCCTTGACACTTCCGGGACCCAATCTTATGGTATGCGCGGCTTAATGAGAATCGTGCCAAGAACGTTCGACCCGGTTTCATCTCTTCTCGCCCGAGGCCCCGGCCAAGGAGTAATCATGAGTCCGTTCGCAAGGCTCACGATCGTCGTTTTGTCCCTGTTTCTTCTCGT
This sequence comes from Candidatus Eiseniibacteriota bacterium, assembly GCA_043809585.1. Classification (GTDB taxonomy): domain Bacteria; phylum Orphanbacterota; class Orphanbacteria; order Orphanbacterales; family Orphanbacteraceae; genus JBDROZ01. The sequence goes on along the minus strand of JBDROZ010000049.1, from coordinate 11,816 downwards.
CCTCGTCGCGTGCATGGCGAACCCGCACTTCGTGGGCGGGAAGAACTACGTCAATCAGGAGGTCTGGGACAAGGCGGCCGCCGAGCTGGAGATCGCCACGTCGCAGCAGCCCGAAAACGCCGAGGCGTGGTTCTACCTGGGCAAGTCGTACGGCGAGCTCGGCGAATTCGGGAAGGCGGCGGACGCATTTCAGAAGGCCACGGACCTGTCGGACCAGTTCGACGACGAAACGGAGCGGACGGTGGATGTCTTTTGGCAGGATCTCGCCGCCCGAGGCCAGGACCTCGAGAAGGGGGGGGCCTACGCCGACGCCGCCGTCCTCATCGAAGACGCCATCCGTCTCCGGCCGCGGCACATTCCGAGCTATCGCTTCATCGCCCGGCTCTACGCCCAAGTGGGGGAGGTGGACAAGGCGGCGAGCATGTACGAGGAGGCCCTCGATATCCGGGCCGACGACGACACGACTTTGACCAACTACGCCAAACTCCTCTTCGACAACGGGCTCGAAGAGAGGGCCATCCCCGTTTTCGAGCGTCTCTCGAAGATCCAGCCGGATGACGAGACGTTGAACTACCAGCTGGCCGACCTCTATTGGGGGAGCGGTCGCCGGGACGACGCGCTCGCGATCTACCGAAAGTACGGCGATGCTTCGAGCCTGATGGCCAACGCAACGAAGGCCTACGATGCCGGGAACTTTCCCGAGGCCCTGAGCTACTACGACATGGTCCGCCAGGTGGCCGAGCCGGGCTCCGACAACTACGCGGACGCCTTCTACAACTCCGTCGTGACGGCCCTTCAGATGAAGGACACGGGCCAGGCGATCCGCATCGGCGAGGAATTGGTGAAGGAGCGTCCGGGCGACTCGAGAAACTGGCGGGCCCTCGGGCAGGCGTACCGGGAGGCGGGCATGCAGGAGAAAGCCCTCGACGCCTATAAGAAATCCCAGGATTTGGAGCGGGGAGGAGGGCGCTGACGGTCGACTCGATCCGCCGGTGATGATTCGGCGATGGGCCGAGAGGTTTTCCGCGAATACCCAATCGAGATCCTCGAAGTCCCGGAGGGACGGTCCGTTTTCAACTGGTTGGTTGACAGGGCTTTTCCTCTTGACATGATTCGGGTTCTGACATAGACTGAATTCGATTGTCGGGCATGTGAGTACGCCCCACGGGCTCTCCCCGACCGATCCTTTCCTTCTCCGACGAGCTTGCCATCGATCGAATGATCCGGAGAACAAACGGGTCCGATCAACTTCTGAGCGGAGGCGCCCGTCCGGGTGCTTCCCGGAGGTCCGGGCGGAGCGAAATCGGAACAGACGCCACGGGCGTTCCCCTGAACCAGTGAGGTGTGTCGGTGGACCTTGCCGAAATGAAAACCAAGACGATTCCGGAGCTTCTCGAGGTCGCGCAAGAGCTCAAAGTCGCCGGCGTGAGCGGCCTCCGGAAGCAGGAACTCATCTTCAAGATCCTGGGCGCCCAAACCGAAAAGAACGGGTTGATTTTCGGCCAGGGCGTCTTGGAGATCCTGCCGGAGGGGTACGGCTTCCTCCGCTCGCCGGAGTACAACTACCTTCCCGGCCCGGACGACATCTACGTGTCCCCCTCCCAGATCAAGAGGTTCGACCTCCGGACGGGCGACACCATCTCCGGCCAGGTGCGCCCCCCGAAGGAGAGCGAGCGGTACTTCGCCCTTCTCCGGGTGGAAGCGATCAACATGGAAAACCCGGAGGCGGCGAAGCTGAAGACGATCTTCGACAACCTGACGCCCCTCTATCCGGACGAGAGAATAAACCTCGAGCACAAGCCGAAGGAGATCTCGACGCGGATCGTCGATCTCCTCTGCCCGATCGGCAAAGGGCAGCGGGGGCTGATCGTGTCGCCGCCGAAGAGCGGAAAGACGGTCCTCCTCCAGCAGATCGCGAACGCCATGACCGAGAACGCGCCGGAGCTCATCCTCATCGTGCTCCTCATCGACGAGCGCCCCGAGGAGGTCACGGACATGCAGCGGTCCGTGAACGGCGAGGTGATCAGCTCGACCTTCGACGAGCCCGCCTCACGGCACGTGCAGGTGGCGGACATGGTGATCGAGAAGGCGAAGCGGCTCGTGGAGCACGGCAAGGACGTGGTGATCCTGCTCGACTCGATTACGAGGCTCGCCCGGGCCCACAATACGGTGGTGCCTCACAGCGGCAAGATCCTCTCCGGCGGCGTCGACTCGAACGCCCTGCAGAGGCCGAAGCGCTTTTTCGGCGCCGCCCGGAACATCGAACACGGGGGGAGCCTCACGATCATCGCCACGGCGCTGATCGACACGGGAAGCCGGATGGACGAGGTGATCTTCGAGGAGTTCAAGGGAACGGGCAACATGGAGCTCGTGCTCGACCGGAAGCTCGCGGACCGGCGCGTCTTCCCCGCCATCGATTTGAATAAGTCGAGCACCCGTAAGGAAGAACTCCTCATGAAGCCGGACGTGCTGAACCGCGTGTGGATCCTCCGGAAGTTCCTCTCGGAGAGGAACTCGATCGAGGCGATGGAGTTCCTGGTGGAGCGCATCCACAAGACGAAATCGAACAAGCAATTCCTGGAGTCCATGAACCAGTGATCCGAGGCCGGGCGGACCGAGGGGTCACGGCCCGGTATCCCGGAACGAAAGGGACCATAGCCATGCGTCAGGGAATCCACCCCGAGTACCACGACACGGAGATCACGTGCGTGTGCGGGAACAAGATCAAAACCGGCTCCACGGTGAGGAATCTGCACGTGGAAATCTGCTCGAGCTGCCACCCCTTCTTCACCGGCCGCCAGAAACTCGTCGACACGGCCGGACGGGTCGAGCGGTTCCGCCGCAAGTACAAGATCCAGGAGCCGAAGGAAGAGAAGTAGCGATCCGGGAACGCGTATTCCGGCCGGAGACCGCCGTGTTTCCGGCCGGTTTTCCATATCCCGGGGGACCGGGGACGGGAAATCACGATATGGGGAGCGGCATGGAGGGGGCGGAAACGAAGACCGCGGGCGCGCCGACCGACCGGCTCGGCAAGACCATGTTCAACAAGATCGGCGGCCAGGCCGTGATCGAAGGGGTCATGATGCGCGCCCCCGGGGTGGTGGCGACGGCGGTGCGCCGTCCCGACGGGTCCATCGCGATCCGCCGCCGCGAGTTCCGGTCGGTAGTCGAGAAGTTCCGTTTCCTCCGTCTGCCGATTCTCCGGGGGGCGGTCGTGCTCGTGGAGTCCCTCGGCCTCGGGATGAGCGCTCTCATGTGGTCCGCCGAGGAAGCCGCGGATGAACCGGACAAGAAGAAGAGAGACGAGAAAGAGAACGGGAAGGGGGGCGGGAAGGAAGGGGGGCACGGATGGACCCTCTGGCTCACCCTCGTCCTTTCCCTCGCCATCGGGATCGGCTTCTTCTTCTACCTGCCCCTCCTCGTCACCGAGTGGCTGGGCGTCGAGGGGGGCGTCGCCTTCAATCTGGTGGACGGCGTGATCCGGCTCCTCTTCCTCCTCGCCTACGTGAAGGCGATCAGCCTGTGGGGGGAGATGCGCCGGGTCCTCGCCTACCACGGAGCGGAGCACAAATCGATCTACAACCTCGAGTCCGGCCTCGACCTCGCCGTGGGGAACGCCCAGGGCTTCACCACCCTGCATCCCCGCTGCGGGACCAGCTTCCTCTTCATCGTCATGATGACGAGCGTCATCGTCTTCTGCTTCCTCGGCCGGCCCGATTCGATTCAGGACCGGCTTCTCCGGCTCGCCTTCGTGCCGGTCGTCGGCGGGATCTCCTACGAGTTCCTCAAGATCTCCGGCAAGTGGGCGGACCGCCGGTGGATGAAGCCGTTCATCCGGCCCGGCCTCTTTCTTCAGACCATGACGACCCGGGAGCCGGACGACGACCAGGTGGAGGTGGCCCTCACCGCGATGAGGTCCGCCCTCGGCGACCGTGTCGACGACCGGGAGGGGATTCTCAGCGATGTTGGATAAGCTGGCCGAGATCCGGAAGAAGTTCGACGCCCTCACCGAATCCCTCATGGACCCGAAGATCATGTCGGCGCCGAAGAAGCTCGCCGAGATCGGCCGGGAGCGGAACCGTCTCGAGGGAATTCTGAAGGCGGGCGAGAGGTACGCTTCGCTCCTGAAGCGCATCGAGGAGGCGGACCGGATTCTGGCCGCCGGGGACGACGCGGAATACGAGGAGCTCGCCCGGGCGGACCGGGAGGAGGCGGATCTGGCACTCCCCGCGGCGGAGGAGGACTTCCGCATGCGCCTCATCCCCCCGGACGAACGGGACCACCGGGACGTGATCGTCGAGATCCGGGCCGGCACGGGCGGGGACGAGGCGGCCCTTTTCGCGGGCGACCTGTATCGCATGTACACCCGTTTCACCGAAGAGAAGGGCTGGAAGCACGAGACCCTCGAGGCGAATCCGACCGAACTCGGCGGATTCAAGGAGGTCGTCTTCAGCGTCAAGGGGGACGGCGCCTACCGCCACCTCAAGTACGAGAGCGGCGTCCACCGGGTGCAGCGTGTGCCCGAAACAGAAGCGAGCGGGCGGATCCACACGTCCGCCGCCACCGTGGCCGTGCTCCCCGAGGCGGAAGAGGTGGATGTCGAGATCGACCAGGCGGACCTCCGGATCGACGTCATGAGAGCCGGCGGCCCCGGCGGGCAGAGCGTCAACACCACCGACTCGGCGGTGCGCATCACCCACGTGCCGACGGGCCTCGTCGTCAAGTGCCAGGACGAGAAGTCCCAGCACAAGAACAAGGCCCGGGCCATGCAGATCCTCCGGGCCCGCCTCTACGACATGAAGGTCGAGGAGGAGCACAGCAAGATGGCCGCCGAGCGGCGCGCCCAGGTCGGCTCGGGCGACCGGAGCGCCAAGATCCGCACCTACAACTTCCCTCAGAGCCGCGTCACCGATCACCGGATCGGGTTGACCCTGCACAAGCTCGATCGTATTCTGGACGGAGATCTCGACGAGCTCGTGGAGGCCCTGACCAGCGCCACTCAAGAAGAGCGGCTCCGCACCGCCTCCGGCGGCTAGAGCCCGCCCGGACCACCCGGGCGACGGGGAGCCATGGAAGAGGCGGCCCGCACCTGGAAACTTCTGCCCCTGATCGAGACGACGGCCCGCTTCTTCCGGGAGAAGGGCCTTCCGAGCCCGCGGGTGGACGCCGAGCTCCTCATGGGGCACCTTCTCGGCAAGCGGAGGATCGACCTCTACCTCGAACACGACCGGCATCTCACCGAGCAGGAGGTGGACCGTTTCCGCGAGATGGTGCGTGACCGGGCATCCCGCCGGCCCGTGCAGCGGATCGTGGGAGCGACCGAGTTCTACGGCGTCACCATCGCCGTCCCGGAGGGGGTGTTCATTCCCCGTCCGGAGACGGAACTGCTCGTCGATCGGGGAGTCGAGTTCTTCCGCGCCACCGGCGGGGGGGAGGGGCGGACCGCCCTCGACGCCGGGACCGGGAGCGGCGCGATCGCCGTGGCCCTCGCGAAGAACGTCCCCGGCCTTCGGATCGTCGCCGTCGACCGCTCTCCCGCGGCCCTCGCCGCGGCGGCGGAAAACGCGAGGCGGAACGGTCTCGAGGACCGCTGGGAAACGGTGGAAGGGGACGGCGCGGCCGAGGTCCGGGTTCGGGCCGGCGCCCTCGACCTCGTCGTCTCCAATCCCCCCTACGTGACCTCGGCGGAGATGGAGGCGCTCCCGCCGGAGGTCCTGGAACATGACCCGGCTCCGGCCCTCCACGGAGGCGCGGACGGTCTGGACGCCTACCGCGCCCTCGTGCCGGCCGCCGCGGCCGCCCTCCTCCCCGGCGGGGCGATCGTCCTCGAAGTGAGCGACTCCACGGCGGAGGGGGTCCTCGAACTCGCGCGCGCCGAGAGGAGGCTCGAAGGGGCTTCGGTCACGAAAGATCTCGCGGGGCACCTGCGGGTGTTCGCCGCCACGGCCCGCCACGATTCGGTCCCCGGATAGGAGGAGGCGAAGGGATGGACGGATTCCGCATCGAGGGGGGCGCCCGGCTCTCCGGAACGATCCCCGTCTCGGGGTCGAAGAACGCCGTCCTCCCCATGCTCTGCGCCACTATTCTCGCCCCCGGCCTCTACCGCATCGAAAACGTCCCGATCCTCCGGGACGTGGTCACCTTGTCGACCCTCCTCCGGACCCTCGGCATCCGGGTCGCCCGGGAGGGGCACACCCTTCTCGTCGACTCGACCCGGACCGTGCCGAACGAGGCCCACTACGACCTGGTCCGCACCATGCGCGCCTCCTCCTACGTATTGGGGCCCCTGCTCGCCCGATTCGGCCACGCCCGCGTTTCCCTCCCGGGGGGCTGCGCCTGGGGACCCCGCCCGATCGACTTTCACCTGAAGGCGATGGAGGCCCTCGGCGCGACGGTCCGTCTCGATCACGGCACCATCGACGCGAAAGGCTCTCCCCTTCGAGGGGCCGAGATCCGTTTCCCCCACTCGTCCGTGGGGGCCACGGGGAACGCGGTGATGGCGGCGGTTCTCGCCGAGGGGAATTCGTCGATCGTGAACGCCGCCATGGAGCCGGAGATTTCCGCGCTCTGCGACTTCCTGAACGCGATGGGGGCGCGGGTCCGGGGGATCGGGACGGAGAGGCTCGAGATCGAGGGGGTGAATGAGCTCAGGCCCGCCGACTGCCGGGTCATCCCGGACCGGATCGAGACGGGAACCTATATGGTGGCCGGGGCGATCACAGGCGGCGATGTTCTCCTGAAGGACGCGGAGCCCGGCCACCTGGACGCCGTGATCGCCGCCCTCCGGGAGGCGGGGGTCGAGATCGCCGTGGACGGAAAGGAGATCCGCGTCCGGGGGACGGGGGAGTTCCGGCCCCTCGAGGTCCGGACCGAGCCGTACCCCGGATTCCCGACGGACATGCAGGCCCAGCTGATGACCCTCCTCCTCCTCGCCTCGGGAACGAGCGCGATCGAGGAGACCATCTTCCCCGACCGTTTCAAGCACGTGCCGGAACTCTGCCGCATGGGCGGATCGGTCCGGGTCGAGGGGAATCGGGCGCTCATCCGGGGGGTCCCCGGGCTCACGGGGGCGACGGTCATGGCGAGCGACCTCCGGGCGAGCGCCGCTCTGGTACTCGGCGGACTCGTCGCGTCGGGCACCAGCGAGGTGAGCCGGGTCTATCACATCGACCGCGGGTACGAGCGAATCGAAGAGAAGCTCTCGGCCTTGGGGGCCCGCATCTGGAGGGTGAGGCGCGGATGATCAGCCGCATCGTCGGGACCGCGGGGCACATCGATCACGGGAAGACGGAGCTCGTGCGGGCGCTCACCGGCGTCGACACGGACCGCCTGAAGGAGGAGAAGGAGAGGAAGATCTCCATCGACCTCGGCTTCGCCCCCCTCGACCTTCCCGGCGGTGTCCGGGCCGCCGTCATCGACGTGCCCGGCCACGAGCGGTTCGTGAAGAACATGCTCGCCGGCGTCGGCGGCATCGACGCGGTCCTCTTCACCATCGCCGCCGACGAGGGGGTGATGCCCCAGACGTCGGAGCACCTGGAGATCCTCCACTATCTCGGTGTCAGGAACGGCGTCGTGGTCCTCACGAAGGCGGACCTGGTGGACGAGGAGATGCTCGATCTCGTCCGGGAAGAGGTGATCGAGACCCTCGAGGGGACCACCCTCGAGGGGGCGCCGATCCTCGCCGCTTCGTCCATCACCCGGGAGGGGATCGACGAGGTGGCGAGGACCCTCGCGGAGATCCTCGGGAAGGCGCCGGAGCGTCCCGACCCCGGCTGGTTTCGGCAGCCCGTGGACCGGGTCTTCTCCTCCCGCGGGTTCGGCACCGTCGTGACCGGCACGATCTGGTCCGGCGCGGTCAAGGTGGGGGACCGTCTCGAGCTCCTTCCCGGCGGCGCGGAAGTGCGGGTGCGGAAGGTGGAGGTCTTCAATCGGGAAGTGGAGGAGGCCCGTGCGGGCCGGAGGACCGCCCTCGCCCTCCACGGCGTCTCCCGGGAGGAAGTGATCCGGGGGGACACGCTCGTGACGCCGGGCATTCTCCGGCCGACCCACATGATCGACGCCCGGTTCTCCCTCGCCCCCTCTTCGAAGGAGATGAAGAACCGCCAGAGGATCCGGTTCCACCACGGCGCGGCCGAGGTGCTCGCCCGGGTGGTGCTCCTCGAGGAGGAGACCCTGAAATCGGGCGAGGAGGGATTCGTGCAGATCCGCCTCGAAAAGCCGGTGGCGGTCGCCCGGGGGGACCGATTCATCATCCGCGCCTACTCGCCGGCCCGAACGATCGGGGGGGGCGCGGTGCTCGACGGGAACCCGCCGAAGCGGAAGCCGGCGGGGAGAAGCGACCTGGGGTTCCTCGAGATTTCCGAGTCGGGGAACCGGGAGGAGATGATCCTCTCCTACCTCGCCTCCTCCCGGAAAGCGGTGGTGCCCGCCTCGGAAGTGGCGGCCCGCCTCCAGACGCCGGAGCCGGAAATCCGGGGGATGCTCCTCGCTCTCGAGAAGCGGGGGGATCTCCGCTCCGTCACCGGCGGCGTCGTTCTGGAATCGGTCCTCGAGAAACTCACCGAGGAGATCGAAGGAGCCGTCGTCCGGGCGGGGGCGGGGAAGCGCCTCCGGGCGGGCGCCCCCCGGGAAGAGATACGGAAGGGGCTCGGCCGGGTCGTGGAGGTTTCCCTTTTCCAGGCGCTCCTCGCGGAGATGGAGAAGAAGGGGCGGATCAGTCTCCGGGGGGAGATGATCCTGGACGGCGCCGGCGCCCTTCCGCCGAAGCTCGAGGCGGCGGTCGCCCGGGTTTCGGAGATCCTCGCCGCCGCCGGCTTCGCGCCCCCCTCACCGAGCGCCCTGGCGGTCCAGGCGGGCCTCGACGCGAAGGAGGCCCTCTCGCTCCTCGAAACTCTCGCCCGGGTCGGGCGGGTCGTGAAGGTGACCCCCACCCTCGTCTACCGTACCGAGGAGATGGAGAGGCTCCGCACCCTTCTCCGGGAGGAGCTCCGGGCGAAGGGGACGGTCACCGTGGCGGAATTCAAGGACCGGGCCGGTCTCTCCCGGAAGTACGCCGTCCCGCTTCTCGAGCACTTCGATACCGAGCGTATCACCCGTCGGGACGGGGACCGGCGGGTTCCCGGGCAGGCGTTCGGCGAGGAGGAACCCTCATCATGATCGATCTTCGAAGCGACACCGTGACGAAACCGACCGCCGCCATGCGCGAGGCGATCGCGAAGGCGGAAGTGGGGGACGACGTCTTTGACGAGGACCCGACGATCCATCGGCTGCAGGAGAGGGTGGCGTCGATCCTCGGGAAGGAGGAGGCGTTGCTGGTCCCCTCGGGGACCATGGCGAACACCGTCTCCGTTCTCACCCACACGGCCCGGGGAGACGAGGTGATCGTCGAGGAGGGGTGTCACGTATTCAACTACGAGAGCGCCTCGTCGGCGACCTTCGGGAGCGTGCAGATCCGCACCATTCCGACCCGGGAGGGGTGGTTCACCGCGGCGGACGTGGAGGCGCGCATCCGGCCGGTCAATCTCCATCACCCGCCGACCCGGCTCGTCTGCATGGAGAACACCCACAACCGGGCGGGAGGGACGATCTTCCCGATCGGGGACATGAAGGAGATCGGCGCCCTTTGCCGGGAGCGGGGGATCAAGGCCCACCTCGACGGCGCCCGGCTCTGGAACGCTTCCGCCGCGAGCGGTGTCCCCATGGCCGAGTACGCCGAGTGCGTCGACTCCGTCTCGGTCTGCCTGTCGAAGGGATTGGGCGCGCCGGTCGGATCCCTCGTGGCGGGGACGGCCGGGTTCATCGCGAGGGCCCGGAAAACCCGGAAGATGCTGGGCGGCGGCATGCGCCAGGCGGGCGTTCTCGCCGCGGCGGGGCTCCACGCCCTCGAACATCACGTGGAGCGGCTGGCCGACGACCACGAGAACGCCCGGAGGATCGCCGAGACCCTCGCGTCGATTCCGGGCATTCGTCTGGACGCGGCGAAGGTCGTGACCAACATCGTCATCGCCGACGTGGGGGGCCATCCCCTCGGGGAGGCGGGCATCACGGCGCGGCTCGCGAAGGAGGGCGTCCTTTTTCTCGCCATCGGGCCGGGCCGGCTCCGTCTCGTCACGCACCTCGACGTGTCGAAGGAGCAAGCCGAGGAGGCGTGCCGGCTCTTCGTGAAGTGTCTCTCGTGAGGGCGGGATCGTGATCCCCGCGGGAGTCCTTTACCTGGTGGGGACGCCGATCGGCAATCTGGGCGATCTGACGCCCCGGGGGGCGGAGACCCTCGCCGCCGTGAGCGTGATCGCCGCCGAAGACACGCGGCGGACCGCTCCTCTTCTCGAGAGGATCGGCGCCCGGGCCCCCCTTCTCTCCTTTCACGCCCACAACGAGGCGAAGCGGGTCCCGGAGCTGATGGAGCGGCTCGCCCGGGGAGAATCGGTCGCCGTCGTCTCCGACGCGGGCAATCCGGGGATCTCGGACCCCGCGGAGCGTCTCGTCCGGGCCGCCGCCGCCGGAGGAATCCGGATCGTGCCGGTGCCGGGGCCGAGCGCGTTTCTCGCCGCCCTCGTCGCCGGCGGTCTTCCTACCGGCTCGTTCCGTTTCGACGGTTATCCCCCCGCGAGGCGGAAGGCGCGGCGGGACTTTCTCGCCGGGCTCCGGGCGGAACGGTCGACCCTCGTTCTGTACGAATCGCCGAAGCGGGTGGCCGCGCTCATGGAGGATGTCCGGGAGATCCTCGGCGACCGCCGGGTCGTCCTCGCCCGGGAATTGACGAAGAAGTTCGAGGAGTTCTTTCGTGGGGCCGCTTCCGAGGCGTCGGCGAAGCTCTCGGCCGATCCCCCCCGGGGGGAGTTCACGGTACTGCTCGAAGGGGCGGGAGAGGACGAGCCGCTCCCGGCGGGCCGGCTGATCGCGATGGTCCGGGAGGAGGTCGCCGCGGGAAGCTCCCTCCGGGACGCCGTGCGGGTCGCCGCCCGGATCGGTCTATGGAAAGAGCAGGAAGTGTACCGTCTGGTGCGGAATGGGGAGGGCGAGCCCTTCCTTGACCGGCCGCCGGCGCGCTGATACGATCGGCCCCCGCCGGGAATCGAGTCGCATGCGAGGGAGGATGCCGTGACGCTCGTCGCACCGGAAAAGAAAGAGTGGTTCCGGTCCCTGTTCGACCCTGTGACGCGGTTTTTCGTGCAGACCGGCGTCCACCCGAACGTCCTCACCCTGGTCGGGTTTCTTCTCGCCTGCCTTTCCGGATGGCGCCTCTGGGACGGCCACTTCCGGTCGGGCGCTCTGCTCTTTCTCCTCGGCGGTCTCTTCGACACCTTCGACGGAAGCGTCGCCCGGGCGACCGGCCGGGGCTCGAGGTTCGGCGCCTTTCTCGATTCCTCCACCGACCGTTACGCGGAGATCGTGCCCCTCCTCGGGCTCTCCCACGCCCTCCGGGACTCGAGCCTCTTCCTGCTGCCGTTTCTCGTGATCACCGGTTCCCTGATGGTGAGCTACAACCGTGCCCGAATCGAGGGGCTCGGAGGAGAATGCTCGGTGGGGCTCCTCGAGCGTCCCGAACGGGTGGTGATCCTCTTCCTCGGGCTGGTTCTCGGGAGCTTCTTCCTCCCCCTCTCTCTCGTTCTGCTCGCCGCCGGCAGCCATTACACGGCCTTCCAGCGGATGCGGCACGCGCGGAAGGTGCTGTAGGGGGGGGAAAAGAGCCCGCAGACTCCGTTCTTCTCAGACCCCTCCTCTGCACCCTGGAATGGTCGTGCTCCTGCGCGATATTCGTCCGGAGGACGGCGAGACGGGGGAGCGGATGAGGGAGGGATGGGGGCATAACCGGG
>JBDROZ010000048.1:0-2639 GCA_043809585.1 Candidatus Eiseniibacteriota bacterium | reverse complement strand
GATCCCCGTCCTCTGACCGTGCCGCGCTCACCATCCCCCGTTCGCCCTGAGTGCCGCCGACCGAAGGGAGGCGGTGTATCGAAGGGTCGAACCGGGGGAAGGGCCACTACCCGCTTGGGGGCGGGATCCCCGTCCTCTGACTGTGCCGCGCTCACCATCCCCCGTTCGCCCTGAGTGCCGCCGACCGAAGGGAGGCGGTGTATCGAAGGGTCGAACCGGGGGAAGGGCCACTACCTATTGAATCGCTTTTTGGCGGAATCGCATAGCCGGTCCCAATCACCCCGAATCAGCGATTCCTTCTTCTTCCGGCTCCATCCCTTGATTTGCATTTCCCTCTCCAAGGCATCGATACGGGTAGGAAACTCCCCGGCCCAAACAAGTGTAACCGGCTTTCTCTTCCTGGTGTAACCGGGAACGACACCTTCATTGTGTTCGGCGATTCTTCTTTCCAGATTGTCTGTGTGTCCGACATAGTACGTGCCGTCGCCACACAAGACCATGTAGGTCCAAAACGGCTTCATCCGTCTTCTTCAACTCCATTTCCTTCCGCCGGTTCATCCTTCGATACAGCTCTCGCTCCGCTCGAGCCACTCAGGACGAACGGCGGGGTGATGAACGGCAGGGTCCGGGACCCAGACAACCTGGACGGCGACGAAGGAGAAGCGCCCTCGCAGCCCGCGCCGCGTCTCCGCAGCAGGACCGGGTTCGGATCGCGGATCAGAGGATTTCCCCGTCCAGCGCGTCGAGGAGGCGGCCGATGCGGGGATCGTCCTTGATGGCCGTCTTCTTGTCCCGGGCGGTTTCCATGGTGTGGGAGCCGAGAGTGCCCCGGATGCGGCGGGGGGAGCGGAAGAAACCGGAGAAGACCTGCTCGAGCTCTTCCTTGTTTTCCCGGCCGAGGGCCTGTTCCATCTGGAAGGTCGCCCCCTTCGGGAATGCGATCTCGAAAGCGTCGGGCGTCGCCTTTCCGGGGAGCGCGCCGTCGAGCAGCGAGGCGAGGGAGGGGCTCTCCTTGCGGAGGTGCTCCACGAACTCCCCCCAGCGGGACTTGAAGAGACGGGGATCGGCGTCGGTGGGGGCGGGCGCCTTCGAACCGGCGGCCTTCTTCTTCCGAGGCGCGGCGGTCCTCGCCGGGGCCGGCGGCTTCGGGGGGACCACCGGCCCGGGAGGGGCGGGGGGAGCCGCCGGCTTCCGGTGCGCCGCCGCGGGGGCGGGGGTCCCCTTCGAAAGGCGGGAGAGAATCTCCGCGAGCGGCACCGTCGAGTCCATACGGACGAGCCGGAGAAGGAGCATTTCCAGAACGAGACGGGGCTTCGGCGAAAAACGCATCTCCCTCGCCCCTTCGCCGAGGAGCGTCAGCATCCGGATCAGGTCGTCCGGCTCGAAGCGGCCGGCTTCTTCTTTATAGAGAGCGATCGTCTCTTCCGCCGCGTCGATGAGCCCCTCCGGGTTTTTGCTCACCCGCGCCACGAGCAGGTCCCGGAAGTGCTCCTCCAGGGCGAGCAAAAAATCGAGGGGGTCGCGTCCCCGGTTCACCATCTCGTTCACCGTCTCCATGGCCGCGAGGGTATCCCCCTCCCGGGCCGCCTTCGAGATGGCGAAGAGCTGGGCATCGTCGACGACGCCGAGGGCCTCTTCCGTCTCGCCGGCCACGAGTCTTCCGCCGCCGTAGGCGCGGGCCTGCTCGAGCAGGGAGAGGGCGTCCCGCATGCTCCCGTCCGCCGCGCGGGCGACCAGGTGCAGGGCCTTCTCGTCGGCTTCGATCTTCTCCGCCCCGGTGATCATCTTCAGCCGGCCCACGATCGCCTTGGCGTCGATCCTCCGGAAGTCGAAGCGGATGACCCGGGAGAGGATCGTCGTGGGCACTTTGGTCGGCCGGGTGGTGGCGAAGACGAAAAGGACGTGGGAGGGGGGCTCCTCGAGGGTCTTCAACAGCGCGTTGAACGCCTCCCCCGTGAGCATGTGGACCTCGTCGATGATGTAAATCTTCCGTTTGCCCGCCGAGGCCATGTAGCGGACGCTCTCCCGGAGGTCTCGGATCTCGTCGATCCCCCGGTTCGAGGCGCCGTCGATCTCGAGGACGTCGAGGCTCCGCCCCGCGGCCACCTCCTTGCAGCAGCCGCACTCGCCGCACGGCTCCGGCGTCGGTCCTTTGTCGCAGTTGAGGGCGGCGGCGAGAATGCGGGCCGTCGACGTCTTGCCCACGCCCCGGGGACCGGTGAAGAGGTAGGCGTGGGCCACCCGGTCCTGTCGAATGGCGTTCTCCAGCGTCCGGGCCACGTGCTCCTGCCCGACCAGATCCCCGAACCGGGACGGCCGCCACTTCCTTGCGAGAACGAGGTAAGACACGCGCGCCCCCTTCCGACTCCTCTCCGCTTCCGGTCTTTCTCCGGGTCCCTCTTCCGGTTCGGAATTCCTGTTCCTGTCCTGTTCCTGTCCTATTCCTGTCCTGTTCCCGTCTTAGTTCCTCTCTTATTCCTGTCCTGTTCCTGTCCTGTTCCTGTTTTGCCCCGGTCCTTCTCCGGTTCCGAAGAAGATTCGTTCGGCGCGAGGGGATTCGTCACGAGGATTCGGATCGTGCGGCGAGAGGCCGGTTCGGACGAGCCGGTTTCCGGAGGCGGGGCCTTAGCCCCGGTGAG
>JBDROZ010000047.1:0-13978 GCA_043809585.1 Candidatus Eiseniibacteriota bacterium | reverse complement strand
GCCCCCACCCGCTCGAGGGCCCGCTGGTCTCGGAATATTTCTCGGGGCAGTCGCATGCTCGTCCTACCTCAACGGAGTTTGCCGCGCATGCCGGGCGGCACGTCGTCGATCGCGGCATTCCGGCTCCTCTGCAGGGCCCGGAGATACGCCACGATCCCCCATCGGTCGTCCGCCGGAATCGGGGGCCCGTAGGCGGGCATGCTCCGGATTCCGTTCGTGATCGTGTTGAAGATGTGCCCCGCCGGCCACTCCCGGATCTGGTCCGAGTGGTACGATACCGGAGGGATCCACGTCCCCTCCTGGAGGGCCTCCGCCCGGGCCGAGATGATCCCGCTCCCGGCGCCGTCCAGGCCGTGGCAGGGGGCGCAGAAGATGTCGAACCGCTCCCGCCCCCGCTTCATGAGCCGGTCCGTGACGGGCACCGGGATCTCTTGGACCCACGCGCCGCTCTCCTTCCCGCGGTAGACGGCGTCGTCCTCGCGGAGCTCGCCCCGCGCCACGGTCCCCGGCGGTTCGGGGCGCATGGCCCGGCCGTCCGCGAAGAGCGGGTTCGCCTGCTGGGCCTTGAACTTCGGCTGCTGGTCCATGTCCGGGATGAATTGGGCCCGGGGCGTCTCCTGCTTCGACGCCCGGTTCTTCGCGATCACCGCGAGGGGGATCCACGAGAGGGCGACCATAATAATCACCGTCGGCCAGAACCAGCGGGGTATGTTCACTCCTCCACCTCCTCGACCGTCGCCCCTTTCAGGGAGACGAGCAGCGCCTTGGTGGCCGCGGCGTCGAACTTCGGGTCCTCCGCCTCCACGGAAATGAAGAATCGGTCCGCCGTAACCCGCCGGAACCGGTCGCTCTTGAAGAGCGAGTGGTGCCAGAGGGGGAGGTCGTTCAGCGCCAGCATGCCGACGAAGGCGGTGAGCGCCGAGAGGAGGACCGTCACCTCGAAGGTGATCGGGATGTTCGCCGGGATTCCGAAGAACGGCTTTCCGCTGATGATCAGCTTGTAGTCGAAGGCGTTCGTGAACCACTGGAGGCCGAGCCCGGCCAGGAGGCCGGTCATCCCCGCGCCGAAGACCAGGAAGGGGAGCTTCGTCGCCCCGAGACCCATGGCGTCGTCCAGGCCGTGCACCGGGAAAGGCGTGTGGGCGTCCCACTTCGTGTAGCCTCCGTCCCGCACCTTCTCGGCCCCCGCGAGGAGGTCTTCGACGCTCTCGAACTCGGCGAGCAGGCCGTAGATTTTCTTCTCCCCGCCGCTCATTTCTTCGCCTCCAGGTCGCCGAACTGCTTCCTGTGCTGCCCCGGAATCGTGCCCCAGTAGTCGCCGAGCCCGCGGTGCACGTCGCGCTCGAGATGGGCCCCCGGCATCACGCTCTTCACCTCCGCCATCGCCACCATGGGGAGGTAGCGGATGAAGAGGAGGAAGAGCGTGAAGAAGAGGCCGAAGCTGCCCAGAAGCGTGAGCGCGTCGACCCAGGTCGGCGTGTAGTGCCCCCAGCTCGACGGGAGGTAGTCCCGGGAGAGAGAGGTCACGACGATCACGTACCGCTCGAACCACATCCCGACGTTGACGAGCGCCGTGGCGACCATGAGGAAGGGGATCGACCGCCGGAGCTTCCGGAACCAGAAGAACTGGGGCACCACGACGTTGCAGGTCGCCATGATCCAGTACGCCCAGGCGTAGGGGCCGAGGGCCCGGTTCAGGAAGGCGAACTTCTCGTAACCGTTCCCGCCGTACCAGGCGATGAAGAACTCGATCATGTAGGCGTAGCCGACCATGCTTCCCGTGGCGAGGATGATCTTCGCCATGTTCTCGATGTGCCGCATCGTCACGAGGTCCTTCAGGCCGAACCACTCCCGGGCGGGGAGGATCAGCATGAGGACCATGGCGAAGCCGCTGAAGACGGCGCCCGCCACGAAGTAGGGGGGGAAGATCGTGGTGTGCCAGCCGGGGAGCTGGGAGACGGCGAAGTCGAAGGAGACGATGGAGTGCACCGAGAGCACGAGGGGGGCGGCGAGGGCGGCGAGGAGGAGGTACGCCTTCTCGTAGCGCTGCCACTGCCGGTTCGAGCCCCGCCACCCGAGGCTGAAGAGGCCGTAGAGGAAGCGGCGGATCTTCGTCGCCGCCCGGTCCCGGAGGCTCGCGAGATCGGGGATCATCCCCATGTACCAGAACATGAGGGAGACGAGCATGTAGGTGCTGACGGCGAAGACGTCCCAGAGGAGGGGGCTCCGGAAGTTGGGCCACATCTTCAGGCTCATGGGGACGGGGAACATCCAGTAGACTACCCAGACCCGCCCGACGTGGATCGCCGGAAAGAGCCCGGCGCAGACGACGGCGAAGATGGTCATCGCCTCGGCGAACCGGTTGACGCCCGTCCGCCACTTCTGCCGGAAGAGGAAGAGGATCGCCGAGATGAGAGTGCCCGCGTGGCCGATGCCGACCCAGAAGACGAAGTTGACGATCGCGAATCCCCACGCCACGGGAACGTTGACGCCCCAGACGCCGACCCCCTCGAGGAGCAGGTAGCCGATCATCGCGAAGAGGACCCCCGTGAACATGACGGAGACGCCGAAGGCGATGTACCACGCCCGGGGGGGACGGGGCTTCTCGACGATGGAGCAGACGGTTTCGGTGACCCACGCGAAGTCGTGGTCCCCCGCGAGGAGGGGGGCCCCCTTCACGTACGCTTCCGCCGCCGCGATCTCCTCCTTGCTACCCGTGGCTCGGCTCATGGCCGCCCTTCTCCGTCAGCTCCGGGTTCCGGTTCCGGACCCGGGCGAGATAGTTCGTGTGGGGCTTGATGTTCAGCTCCGCGAGCATGCCGTAGGCGCGGTGCGATCCGGTCTGCTTCGCCACCCGGCTCTCCGGGTCGTTCAGGTCGCCGAAGACGATCGCCTTCGTCGGGCACGCCCCGGCGCAGGCCGGCGTGATCTCGCCGTCCCGGACCGGGCGTTTCTCGTTCTTCGCCGCGATCTTGCCCGCCTCGATCCGCTGCACGCAGTACGTGCACTTCTCCATGACCCCCCGGGTCCGCACGGTCACCTCGGGATTGAAGACCATCTTCTCCGTCGGTTCCAAGTTCTTCCGATAGTCGAAAAAGTTGAATCGCCGCACCTTGTACGGGCAGTTGTTCGAGCAGTAGCGGGTGCCGATGCAGCGGTTGTAGACCATCGCGTTCAGCCCCTCGCCGGTGTGGACCGTCGCCGCCACGGGGCAGACCTGCTCGCAGGGAGCCATCTCGCAGTGCACGCACGCCACCGGCTGGTGGACCATTTCCGGATCGTCCGGATCTCCCTTGAAGTAGCGGTCGATCCGGATCCAGCTCATCTCCCGCTGTCTCCGCACCTGCTCCTTGCCGACCACGGGGATGTTGTTCTCCGCCTGGCAGGCGACGACGCATGCGCTGCACCCGGTGCAGGCGTTCAGGTCGATCGTCATCCCCCAACTGTGTCCCGAGTAGGCATGCTCTTTCCAGAGCGATTCGAGGGGAGGGTGGTGCCCGCGGGGCATCGCGCGCTCCGGGTCGCGGATGTAGTCGGCCGCCTCCACCTCCCGCACGAGGGAGCCGATGCGTCCTTCCCGCTCCCGGGCCCCCCGGTCGTCGATCAGGTGGTGGTCCTGGGTCGCGGCGAGCTCGTGATTCCGGCCCGTGCGGGCGAGGCCGGCGTCCGGGGCGATCCAGGGGGCGCCGGCCGTCCGGATCCGGTAGGTGTCCGCGCCGACGCCGTTCCCCACACGCCCCGCCGCCGTCCGGCCGTAGCCGAGGGGAAGGGCGATGGTCCGCCTCGCGACGCCGGGGAGAATGTAGACGGGAAGCTCCAGTTCCCGGCCGTCCCGCTCGACGCGGATCCCCTCTTCCGTCTTCACCCCGAGGGCCTTCGCCGCCGCCGGACCCAGAATCGCCGCGTTGTCCCAGGTGATCTTCGTCATCGGGTCGGGCGTCTCCTGCAGCCACGGATTGTTCGCGAACCGCCCGTCGCCGGTGCTCGGACCGGCGAGGAAGACGATCTCGTAGCGGTCGCCCCCTTCCGGGGCGCCGGCGGAAACGGGGGAGACGGCGTCGGCCAGGCGGGCGGCGCTCGGCACCGCCTCGGAGGGCGCCCTCTCCACGGGGAGAACGCCGTCGTGAAGGAGACGGCGCCACGCCTTCTCGAAGTCTTCGCCCGGGGCCGCGATCCGGTGCGCCGCCGCTTCCCGGGCCAGGTCGTACGCCTTCCGGTTCGGATCGCCCGAGGCGAGAGACACGATCTCGGCGGGGGTCCTGCCCCCGTAAAGCGGCTCGATGAGCGGTTGGGAGGCGGTGGTCGAGCCGTCCGCCCCGAGGCCGATGTCCCACGTCTCGAGATCGTGGGCCCGGTGCAGGTGCCATGTGCAGAGACGGGAGGTCTCGTCCCGATGGGTGGAGAGGTGAACGCTCGTGCCGGCCTTCCCGAGAAGCTCGGCGAAGCGGAGATCGGCGGGGGCGTCGTAGGCCGGGTTCCCGCCGAGAACGAGAAGGGTCCGGACCTTCCCCGCCTCGAGATCCCGGGCAAGGGTCCGGATCGCCGCGGTGTGGGAGGGCCGGTCCGGATCGGCGACGCCTTCGGCGGTCACGGTCTTACCCACGTTCTCGAGGAGGGAGTTCAGCATCCAGACCGCGGCGTGCGTCTCTTCCGGCTGCCGGGGACCGGCGGCGATCACCGAGCGGCCCCGGTGCTCCGCCAGGTCCTTCGCGAGGACGCCCAGGAACCGGGCCGGGAAAGAATAATCTTCCTTCCGACCCGCGAGGGCGCGCCCGATCGAATCGTCCGCCTCGACGCCGATCCCGTGCACCATCTCCGCCGCGAGGGCGAGGGCGAAGGCGCCGATCCGCCCCGACTCCAGGGGGAGGCGGTGGTCCGCCATGGATCCGGTGATGGACGGAACGCTCTCGACCGAGTAGAGGCGGTTCATCCGCTCTTCCTCGACCCGCCGGCCGCCGGCGAACTCCCGGGAGAGACGAAGCCCTTCCGGATGATCGCCGAAGAGGTCGGCGTCCAGGGCGAGAATCACGTCCGCCCGGTCCAGGGAGATCCGCGGCCGGAGGGGGCGCCCGAAGACGAGCCGCGCCCCCTCCCGCTCGCCGTCCCGGGAGAGGGGGTCCCACTCGAAGAAGCGGGTGGACGGCATCGCCTTCTGGAGCCGCGAGAAGGCCGCCCCGAGAACGATCGACGAGGAAGGTTCGGCGAGGACGTAGAGGCCCTCGCCGCGGGCGGTCCGGAGGGACCCGAAATGCCCCTCCGCCCAGGAGACGAACTCGTCCCATCCGGCGGAGACCTCCTGGCCCCCCTGCCGCCGGATCAGGGTGCGGCTCCGGTCCGGGTCGTAGAGGCCGAGGACCATCGCCTGATCGTGGGCGTTCGTGGCCCCCCGGCCGACCGGATCGAGACCGTTCCCCTCGACCTTGACCGGGCGCCCGTCGTAGCTCGTCACGACCAGGGCCCGCGCGTATCCCCCCCCGTTCCGGGAGGTGGCGAACCGCCGCGCCACGCCGGGGGTCACCCCCTCGGGGCGGTGGGCGTAGGGGACGATCTCCTCCTTTGGCCACCGGCATCCGGAGAACCCGGCGAGGGCGACGGAGGCGCTCATGAGTTGGAGGAAGCGGCGCCGCGAGAAAGGCCCGGGCGTGTCCGCGGCCCCCTCGGGGAACTCGCGGGCGAGCATCTCCCGGTACTCCGGGGTGTCCGCCAGCTCGCCGAGGCTCCGCCAGTACCCGTTTTCCATGGAGCTCTCCGCGCCCATCTTCTTCTCCGGTTCCGGGTGGTTCATCGATGACATGTGGAGCAGTCCGTCGGCGGTTGAATGTGATTCGTTTCCCGGAAGCGCCGGCCGAACTCGGCCGGGTCCTCCTCGGGCGCCCAGTCCATGGAGGTGGCGAACTCGGGGGGACGGAGACGGGCGTCCGGCGAACGGTGGCAGTCGAGGCACCATCCCATGGTCAGGGGTTGGGTCTGGAACACCTTCTCCATCTTGTCCACCCGGCCGTGGCAGGAGACGCATCCGACGCCCCGGCTCACGTGGGCGCTGTGATTGAAATAGACGAAGTCGGGAAGATCGTGGACCCGGATCCACTTGACGGGCATTCCCGTGGAGTAGCTCTCGGCCACGGGGAGGATCTTCGGGCTATTCGTCCGGATGGCGGAGTGGCAGTTCATGCAGGTCTGGGTGGGGGGGAGGGCCGCGAGGGCGTTGTCCTCCACCGTGGTGTGGCAGTAGCGGCAGTCGATGCCGAGGTCCCCGGCGTGGAGGGCGTGGCTGTAGTCGACCGGCTGCTCGGGCTCGTACCCGATCCGGGTCGCCTGGGCCGAGTTCCCGTAATAGACGAGAGTCACGACATAGAGGGGCCCACCGACGAGGGCGACGGCGATGACGGGCCGCAGCGTGTTCACCCACTTCGGAAAGAGCCAGGGCGCCTTCGATGAATCTTTGGTCATGTCCCGGTCGTTGTCACGCTCCGCCGGTGCCGGGTGGGCGTCACGAGACGTCGAGATTCCGCGATCGAGCGGTCGGGGGGTGCCGTCGTATTTCGAATGGTCTGCCCGAGAGGCCCGTCACGGTCGATGATTAACCTCCGTAAAATATGTCTTCTAGCGGGTGATTTCAAGAAGAAATCACGGTCCTTAGCTATTAACCGGGCTTATGGAGATTCAATCAAAGGCATCGCATTAACCTTGATTCTCCATAAAATCTCGGCTCAAAACGCTGACGCTCGCATGATAGCACGCCATCTACGACAGTGCTCGCATTCACCAATGCTCACATATCGTTGGATATGCTCTGCTTGGTGAATGCTGCGCGCTGCCGCATCTGGCGCACTCTCACGCGTTTGCTCTCGAGATTTTATGGAGAATCAAGGTTAAGTTATGGCGTTCTCTCGGTTATGGTTCCCCGGCCCCGGTCTCTTGACAAGGTGGGGCCGGAGATGAAAGGATCGGGCCCGGCCATCGCCGGGAGGTGTCATGAGAATCACGGTGATCGACGGGCATAATCTGATACTGGGGGTCCGCTCCCTCGCGGAGCGAGTCGACTTCGATGGGAAGCGGGCGTCCAGGAAGGAGGCGGAAACGCTGATCCTCGCCTGGGCGGAGCGGGAAGGGGACATGGCGGTCCGGCTCGTCTACGACGGCAGGCGATTCGAGGGAAGCCATCCGGAGAGCCGGGATGAGGGTCCCCTCCGGGTGCGGTTCTCCGACCCGCCGGCGGAGGCGGACGATCTGATCCTCCACGAGGCGATGGACGCTTCCCTGCGGGCGGACTCGGTCACCGTCGTGACGGGGGACAAGGAACTCGCCCGTTCGGTGGAGGAGCTCGGCGCCCGGGTGGTCGATCCGGCGGAGTTCTACCGGGAGTTGGTCCGGAGGCCGCCGGGGCCCGACAAGGAGCACCGGTTCTCGGCGGACGAGATCGAGGCGCTTCACGAAGAGATGTTGGGGCGGGGGGAGGGGGAAGAAGTCCCGGCCGCGAGGGAGGCGACCGCCTCGCCGCCGCGGACGGTCAAGGCCGCGCCGCCGAAACCGAAAACTCCGAAACAGAAACGCCCGGCGGTTCAGCAGGGCCCGAAGAAGGAGGAGCGGCGGGAGAAGTTCGAGGCGAAGCAGAAACGGGCCAAGCCGAAATCGAAGCCGAAGTCGCGGAAGAAACGTCGAGGGTTTTGAGCCGATCCCCGTCGCCGCTCATTCCGAAGTTCTACTCTTCTCGGACTCCTCCTCTGCACCACGGAAAGTCGGTGGTGGTCCGACATGCCCCTCATCGAGCGGTTCCCATGTCCGGTAGGGAATACAATGTCATCCCCGCGAAGCATGCCCCCGCAAAGGCGGGGGGCGGATCCAGGAAATCCAATTCCGAAATTCTGTCGAATGAAAGCACCCCGTGCGGGGAATTTGGAAGGGCGGAACGGCCGGGGCACCCGAGCGAGGAACCGGATGGATCCCCGCCTTCGCGGGGATGACAATTATCGGCAATTCGGGGACACGATACTTATTACAGGACCGAAATCCGGGGACACGGTACTTATTACAGGCAACGGAAGAACAATCCCGGGGACCGAATACCGGTCATAAGTATCGTCCCCGAATTTCCCCCCGAATTTCGTTCCGATAGGCTTCGGACGAGGTCTGGACTACCGCCGCGGGGCGGCGTAGTCGATCTCGACCCGCTGGACCCGGTCGTCCGGCTCCAGTTCCACCCGGCCGAGGCGCTCCGCCTCCTTCATGATCACGCTGGTCAGGGTTGCCCCGAGGTCTTCCACCGTCT
The DNA here is from genome assembly GCA_043809585.1 of Candidatus Eiseniibacteriota bacterium. Classification (GTDB taxonomy): domain Bacteria; phylum Orphanbacterota; class Orphanbacteria; order Orphanbacterales; family Orphanbacteraceae; genus JBDROZ01. Next base: position 5,709 of record JBDROZ010000047.1, on the reverse strand, counting down.
CGGGAGTGATTCCGAGGTACTTGTCGGCCTGGCTCCGGGCGACGAAGTCCACCGACGCCACCGAGTAGGTCGCCTTCGGGTCCAACAGCCTCCCCCCGACGAGCACCACGTGGGTCTTCACGTCGTCCCCCTGCCGGTACCAGGAGTAGGTCAGCCCCGAGATCTGCAGGATCCCGTGGTCTTCGGTCGCCTCGGCCCGGGCGTTGTGGAGGGCGATGGCGGCGATCTCCTCGCCGGTGGCCGTGAAGCGGCAGAGCATGTTCGTGAAGGGGAGGATCCCCTGGATGTCGAGTTTCGTGACCGGCCCGGCGTCCATGTCCTGCCGGATGCCGCCGCTGTTCAGGAGGGCGATGTCGGTTCCGGCGAACTCCCGCATCCGGTCCGTCAGCCAGTTGCCGAGATCGCTTTCGCAGTAGTAACACCGCCCGAGGGGGCGGGGGGCCTCGGCGATGACCGCCCCGAACTGCTCGTCGATCTTCTTTTCGTACCCCCGGACGAGTTCTCTGATCGCCCCGTCCGGCTCCGCTTCTCCGGCGAGCGCCGGCACGAGGCGGCAGTCGGCGGAGGCGAGGGCGTCGTTCTCCACGACAAGGTCGGCCCGCCCGATGTACCGGCCCTCCGACCCGGCTTGGAGGATCAGCACCCCATTCACCCACTCCCCTTCGGGGAGGCGGGTATGGCTGTGGCCGCCGACGATCACGTCGATCCCCTCCACCTCCCGGGCGAGGACGCGGTCGATGTCGATCCCCTCGTGGGAGAGGACCACGACGAGGTCGCTCTTCCCGTCCACTTCCGGAAGGAGAGCCCGGAGGGTCTCCGCCCCCCCCGCGATGGAGAGGACATCCCGCTTGTCGGCGCTCACGAGGCCGGCCAATTCCTCGGTTGTGATCCCGATGACGGCGACCCGGATGCCGCCGGTCTCGAAGATCTCGTACGCCTTCCCGGTGAAGAGGGAACCGCCGAGGGTGTAGCTCAGGTTCGCGGCGAGGACGGGAAACTCGGCGGCGGCGATGAGCGCCCGCAGGTTCTCCAGCGATTGGTCGAACTCGTGGTTCCCGATCGTCATGGCGTCGAGACCCGCCCGGTTATAGAACTCGACGATCGCCCCCCCCTTCGCCCCGCCGTGCTCGATGTCGGAGAGGGGGGTGCCCGTCATGAAATCGCCCGCGTCGAGCCAGAGGGACGCCGCCGAATTCGCCCGCTCCCGGCGAATCGTCCCGGCGATCGCCTCGAACCCGCCCACCGGCGCCTTGTCGTCCCGCCAGCTCGCCGGCTCTGCGGTGAACGCCCCGTGCAGATCGTTCGTGTGAAAGATCGTGACCGTCCCTCCCCCCGCCCCGGCCCATCCGGGGAGGAAGAGAAGTGTGATGAGGATCCCAATCCGATTCATGAGGGCCTCCCGTCCGTTGGCCAAGAGCCGATCTCTGATTCTAGTCATTTCCGCATGCTCCGGAAAAGGGAGTGTCGCCCGCGATTACCCCTCCCGGTAGAACCTACTCGGGAGCGCGGGCGACGACGATGACGTCCGGCGATTCCAGAGGTTCGTACGGGTCGCCTCCGTAATTTCCGAAAAGCTCCACCTCACCGAATCCCGCCTCCCGGAGGAAACCGACCAGCTCCCCGTGGCGGAGGGAGCGATGGACCGTTTCGGTCCGGTCCACGATCCGGGTCTCCCCTTGGTCCGGGCGCCGCTCGAGAGTCAGCATTTCGAATCGGATCCGGTCGTCGTCGATCGGATCGAGAATTCGCAGATAGAGAGCCTCGCCCCCCTCGGTCTTCCGGAAATTGAGCGGAAGATGGCGGATCCCCTTCTCCCGGATCCGGTGGTAGTTCAGGATCTGAATCAGAAAGGGGGCTCCCGGCGCGAGATGCCGGCGAAGGGCGGCGAAGAGGGCCAGGTGACGGTCGTCGCCGAGCGGGTAGGCCAGGGTGTTCCCCACGGAGAGGGCGCCGCCGAGGATCCCCTCCCCGCGAAAGGGGAGGGCGGTCATGTCCCCCCGCACGAAACGGGGCCGGTCGTGGGCCTCCCGGGCCTGACGGATCAAGCTTTCCGACAGGTCGAGGCCGACGACGGCGTGCCCCTCCGCCGCGAGGGCCGCCGAGTGCTCCCCCGTCGCGCATCCCACATCGAGGATGGGGAGGCCCGGCCGCCCGAAGATCTCCCGGAGGAAGGGGAGTTCCCGCTCGATGCGCGCCTTCCACGCCACGAAGCGCCGATAGTCGACGCGCTCGAGAGGATCGTTTCCGGTCATTCCCGTTCGCCTCCGTTCAGCCCGATGCCGCGGCCCCCCTCGCCTTCTCCGCCCCCTCGGTGGAGCAACGGGAGCATAGCAGATCGCCGGACGCACCGTCCGGATCGGCTAGCCGGCTAGACGAGGGCTTTGTCGCGGGTCATGTCCGGAACCGGATCGACGGTGGCGAGCTTCGTGACGGGAACGGTGAAAAGGAACTCGGCCCCTCCCCCGGGGGCGTTCTCGACCCAGATGCGCCCGCCGAAGTGCTCCACGATTTCCCGGCAGATGGCGAGGCCGAGCCCCGTGCCGGGGATCTTGCCGCCGCCCTCGCCGGGCGCCTGGTGGAACCACTCGAAGACGCGTTCCCGCTCCGCCTCGGGAACGCCGGGGCCGGTGTCGCGCACGGAGAAGCGGACCCACTCCCCCCGGTCGCCGCTCTTCTCCACCGCCGCCGACAGGGTAATGAGGCCTCGTGGGGGCGTGAACTTGAGGGCGTTGCCGATCAGGTTCATCATGACCTGGACCATCCGGTCCCGGTCGACGAGGACCGGCGGGAGGGGGGCCGCCGTCTCTTCCCGCAGCGCAATCTTCCGCTCTCGGGCGATCAGGGACGAGAGGGCGACGGCGGCGCGGATGATCTCCTTCGGCTCCAGGACGGAGAGTTCCCACACCATCTTGCCCGACTCGATCCGCGCGAGGTCGAGCAGATTGTCGACGAGGGACGAGAGCCGTTTCGTCTCGTTGTAGATGATCTTGTAGAAGTCCTCGTGGGAGCTCTCGGGGTCGTTTCCGTACTTCATCAGGAGCTGGGCCACCGAGTGGATCGACGTGAGGGGCGTCTGCAGCTCGTGGGAGACCGTACCGAGAAGGTTGTCCTTCAGACGGCTCACCCGGGTCAGCTCCTCGAGGGTCTTCTCCAATTCCCGGGTCCTCTCCTCTAGGCGCCCGAGCAGGGCCCGCTGGTCGTAGAGGGTCGTCTTCAGCCGCGAGATCTCCCGGCGCTTCATCGTGACGTAAAGGCAGAAGAGAATCACGAGCCCCGGGAGGCCGATGGCGAGGGTGTGCCGGTCATGGGCGAGGGAGAAGAAATCGTCACCGAATTCGACCTCCGCCGTGAGGAACTGGACGATCACCACTCCCGAGAGGAGCGTGAGCAGCACCGCCGAGAGGATCCAGTAGACGGACTCCTTTCGGGCCAGTTTTTCCAGTTTTCCCCGCGGGGTGCCACGGTTCGTCATTGCGCCTGTCTCCCGGGGTCCCTCCCCGAACCAAGTATCGGCGGGTGCGTCTAATTCTTTATCGGGTGAGGAGTTTGAAGGATCAAGCCGGAGCGGGGACGGCGGTCTCCCTCGCCCGCTCGAGGACGTCCCGGAGGAAGTCGCCGGTCCGGTGGAACGCCTCTTCCGTGCGGGCTTCGAAGCGGAGGTGAAGGTCGGCCGTCTCCGGCGCCCGGTAGAGGACGCCCCACGAATCGTCAAAGCGGACGCGAACGGCGGCCCCCGGGACATGGACCACGGAGCGGGGCTGCCACTCCTCGATCTCCAGGATTTCCCGGAATCGGTGGAGGATGGTCCGGCTGCCACGGCCTTGGATCACCCGCTCGGGTGCCCGGAACCGCTCCGACCCGGGCAGGGCCTCCCGGAGACGGAGATCCCGGCCCTCCCGATCCCGGATCCGGGTGAAGGACTCGATGAGACGGAGGGCGGTGTAGATCCCGTCCGGACGCGGAGCGCCCCGGTCGGCGAAAAGGCAGAGACCGTCGGCGCCGGCGGCGAAGACCGCCCCCGTGCCCCGGAGCTTCTCTTCGAGGGAGCTTTCCCCGGGGCCCGACCATTCAAGTCGCCCGCGCCGGTCGCTCACCGGCTTCTCGATCAGGTCGCCCGACCGTATGTCCGCGGCCACGACCGGCGCGTGGGGGAGGCCGCGAACGATCAGAGCGGCGATGAAGTCGGGGGGAGCCGGACCTCCGTCCGAATCCAGCACGTGGAGCCGGGCGCCGTCGCCGTCCAGAACGAAGCCTACCTCGGCGCCGGAGCGGCGCACCCCCTCGCCGAGCCGGCGGAGGAGAACGCCTTCCGAGAGACCGGTCATTTCTCCCCGGTCCCCCCCGAGACTTTCCCGGCCGATGCGCACCACGCGGCACCCGACGCGGCGAAGGGCGTGGGGGGCGACGAGGGAGGCCGTTCCGGGGAGGGTCGCCACCGCCACGCGGAGGGGGCGGCGGCGGAGGGAGCGGGTCGTCTCTTCGAACTCCTGTTCCATGGCGCGCAGGTAGTCGGGCGCCAGGTTCAGGTAAGTCACTTCCCCCGAGAAGGGGAGGATGTCCCGGGAGCTCATGTCGAAGGCCCGGCAGCGGAGGGCGCCGATCTCGTCCGCCCCGAGGGGGCGCCCTTCACGGTAGAAGCGGACGCCGTTCCAGTGGGCGGGGCGAGGGCCGCCCCCGACGACCACGGCGCCGTCCAGCTTCAGGCGGGCCGCCGCGAAGAGGACGAGGGCCGCGCCGGCGTTGCCGACATGGATCACGCTCACCCCCTCGGACGCGAGTCCCCGGACCACCGCGTTCTGGAGTTCCCAAGAGCCGGGCCTGAGGTCGAATCCGAGGGCGATCCGGGCCGGGCCGCCGCCCCCTTCCCTCCGGCCCGCGGTCACCGACCCGCCGAAAGCCCTTCCGAGGCGCACCCCGTCGTCCGCCGTCAATGTTATGGCGTAGATTCCCACGAACCCGTGGTCCTTCGCGCCCAGCTTTCCTCGATCGCCCATGGACTGCCTCCGCTTCCCGAGGTTCGGCGGGGAAGGGCGGAGGCTTGACCGGGCGGGGACGCTCGGGGATGATGGGCGGGAGCCACCTCAGGGGAGGACCGTCGATGAATCGAAAGTGGATCCGGATCGGGGCCCTGGCCGCCGCCGCCCTCGCGATCGCGGGGGCCGGATGCGGGGGGAAGACGGTCGCGGAGAATGTGGAGCCGGTCTTCATCCCCCGGGATAAGGAAGCGGTGCCCGCCCCGCCGCCGCCCGCGACGGCGCCTGAAAAGGAGGAGATGACCAGCCAGGGCTACGTGAAGCTCGATTACCCGGCGCCCGGGTTCCGGGGCGCCCCGGTCCGCTTCACCTGGTACCGTTTTCCCGAGGCGGGGGCCTACCAGGTGGTGATCATGGCCATGACCGAGGCCGTCGTCTTCGAGGGGCCGAAGCGCGGGGAGAACCTGCTCGATCTCATGCCCGCGTGGTCCGGCGCCCTCGACGAGGGGAACATCTACTTCTGGCAGGTGACGGCGTTCAACGAAGAGGGGACCCCGATCGGACGGAGTCCCCTTCGCGATTTCGTGTACACGCCCTAGTGTCCCGAATTAGAAGTTCGTCACCAGTTTCGCCGCCCCTCACGGTCCCTGGCTTCGTTGCTCTTCCTCGATGTACCTATTGGTACGCCGTCGTCATCGCACCTCGCCAGGAATCGCGATGATCTGCCGAAATCGAC
>JBDROZ010000046.1:0-8137 GCA_043809585.1 Candidatus Eiseniibacteriota bacterium | reverse complement strand
TAGCCTTGATCTTTCATAAAATCTCGAGAACAAACGCGTGAGAGTGCGTCAGATGCGGCAGCGCGCAGCATTCACCAAGCAGAGCATATCCAACGATATGTGAGCATTGGTGAATGCGAGCACTGTCGCAGATGGCGTGCTATCATGCGAGCGGCAGCGTTTTGAGCCGAGATTTTATGAAAAATCAAGGTTAGACGTACGGTCTCGGGGGTAGAAGCCATGCGCTCGAGTCGCTGCTCCGTTCTCGCCGGCCGGGTGCCGGCGCTTCGAATCGTCCTTCTCGGCGGACTGCTCGGCGCGGCCGGCGCCGCCGAACCGGCCGGGTTCCGCGTGGATTCCGGCCCCCCCCGAAACGTCGTTCACGCCGACATTCTCGCCGGGGCCCTCGGGAAGCGGATGTGGGGCCTCTCCTACGAGAGGACCCGTGAGGCGAAAGGGCATCAATCGCTCGTGTGGGGCGTCGGATGGATGGAGGATCTCGAGGCGGGCGCCGAGGGGGGCGCCGACGTGCCGGAGGTGAAGGCGGACCTCGGCGCGGCCGGCTTTCAGTTTCGCTACTACCGGCACGCCGCGCCGCGGGGTTTTTTCACGGTGATGGGCCTCTCCCTCCTCGTCGGTGAGGCGGCGGGGGAGGACATGGAGGAGATGCGCAGGAAGTACACGGTCGTCGCCTACGACGTCTCCCTTCTCGGATTCGGGTACCAACTGCTCCTCGGGAACCGACTCTCCATCGAGGGAGGCGCGTCGCTCCACACCGCCCTCGGCGGGCTCTTCGAGAAGGGGGGGGACGACCGGGGGACGGTCGGCGGCTTCGGAGTCGGAGTCGCGGGGAGCGTCGGGCTGGCCTTCTGATCGGATCGAACAGGCGATCCCTTGTCTCTTCCGGCCGGGAACCAGGAAAAACCAAAAAACCAGGGACAGTTGCCTATTCCTTGAAGCCCAAGAAGAATGGGTTACTGTCCCTCTTTCCCTCGTTCACTCACCGACTCCCGATCCGCCAGAGGGCATAGCCGACGAGCAAGTAGAGCGGTGTCTTGTCGGCGTCGCCGAGCGCGATGCTGGCGACGGCCATCACGAGAGCGGCGAGAATGGCCAGGGTGTCGAGGACGCGGATCGGCTTCATGGATCATTCCCCGGGAGGTTTTGCCGAAACGGGTGGTCGTTCCTCGGTGCCGGGCCATCGTAGGGCGGAGGTGTACTCCTTTTTCGATACCCAGACATTTATAACCCACGCGATGTTCCACTGCCCGGCGTCATACGAGAGCAATACGATGTATCCCCTCCCGCACAAGATGCCACACTCTCGCTCATAGTAAACGACGGCTTCGCAGGACTCGATGCCAAAACCGACCTTGGAAACGGCCGCGATGCCGCCCGATTCCGGATAGAGTTCCCAGAACTCCTCCCAGGTGGGCCCTGGAAGGCCGAACGTCGGGCCGAGCACATAGGGTTTGTCGAGGGGGATGTTGGTCGGGACTCCACACCTCTTCTCGTTGGCAATCACGTAGGCATCGCGTGTCTCAACCGACATGGAGACCGAGTCCCCGCTGTCAACCAGCCAGCCGCGGATCGGGAAGTACCGGGTGGAATCCCGAAGAACGACCATGCCGGACCTGGGATAAAGTGATTCGATGACGAGCGACCAGATCGAGAGCTCCTCTTCGGCCAAGTTTACCTCGGGGGCTGAGAGGGGACAGCTCTCTCCCTCGGGATCATCTCCATCATCAGGTTTGAGACCGCAGGACGAAAGCGAGATTCCGAGAAGCATCGTGAGAATGAAAGGAAGGAAACGAAGCGTCACAGTGTGAAGTCGGGTGGCTTTCCAAGGAGTCGCCCAGAGAGTCATGTCGTACCTTTCGGCCCCACTTTACCCGAATCTACTCGCGTCCGCCAATTCCGACATATTGAACGCAGTCCCAAAAAGGAATTCAACAGAAGGAGATGGTCCCGGTCCCCGGCTCTTCCTGGTTTTGGCCGGCGGCGCCAACGGTGGTGGGTTTCCCTGGATCCCTGCCTACGCAGGGATGACAATCACATGCCTTCTCTCGCCTTTCATCCCCTCGGCAGTCCTTGCTGATCATTCGGGGCCACGGGTGGGTGGCCGGGAATACGGGGGACACGAAACGAGTTCATGTCCCCCGCATTCCGCACGGGTGGGTGTCCGGGGTGTTGGGTGGGGGGATGAAGCGGCGAGTTGCCGGGAGCGCCATTCCGCACGAGGCATGCCGACGGAAGATCGAGTAGGCGCGGACGGCTTGTCTGAGCCGCCATCCCCCCACCCACGCCCCGGACAGGACCCGCCCGTCCGACTACTGAAGTCCCCCGCTCACTCCAAAGTTCTGATTTCCTTGGCCTCCTCTTCTGCACCCTGGAATGGTGGTGCTCGTGGGCGATACGCGTCCGGAGGGGGACAGGGTCCGCCGGAAATACGGGGGACACGAAACGAGTTCATGTCCCCCGCATTCCGCCGGAGGCGCGAGCGAGACCTGTCCCCCGCTCACTCCGGTTCCGTGAGCTCGGTCTGGTTACTTCTTTTCGCCGAGAAACGCCAGCGCCTTGTCCTCGTCGGCGTTCATGTACAGATGGAGATACAGACCGTTCGTCGCGGAGGGGACGTGGATGACCCGGACCGTCGCCGCGTGCTCCGCCGCGTCGGGGAGGAGGGCGGTCAGCATGTTCGGCGACTCCCGGAGGAACGCTTCGTTGAAGACGTTCTTGTCGTCATCCGGATAGAGGGGCAGATAGAAGATCCCCGACTCGGTCAGGTCCTGGAAGAAGTGCGTGCCGAAGGAGACCTCCGGCGTGTAGCCCCCCTGGCTCTTCGCCACCTCGATGAGCGCGCTCGTCCGGTGGATGTCCGCGTACCGCACCTTCACCCCGAGGTCGATGTTGTTCGACCCCCACCGCCCCGGCCCGAGGAGAATGAACTTCGATCCCTCGAGCCGCTCGTTCAGCCGCCCCACCAGATAACCGACCGCGCTCTTCAGCTCGTAGGTCGGGACGTTCGCGTAGTCGACCGGGTCGATGTAGACCAAATGCTCCACGTTCTCCAGCTTCCCCGCCGGCACGAAACGGGAGGCGCTGAAGACCTGGCGCTCCCCGGGCACGTCCGTGGGCACCTTGACCCCTTCCGCCTCCGCGTGCTGCCCTTGGGGCCTGGCCTGGAGGATGTAGAACGTCTCCCCGTCGTAGGCGAACTCCACGTCCATCGGCGCCCCGTACGCCTCGGCGATCACCCGGAGCGCCTCCCGGAGAAACCCCGGGAACGGCCCGGCGAGGAGCCCGTCGAACGTGATCACCAGGGGCGACTTGCTCCCCCGGACGTTCGCCGTCGCGGGCCGTCGCATCATCCCCTGCTCGAAGACCGACACCGTCTTCTGAAGATCGGGGAAAGGCCCCTCCACCTTGATGAACTCCTCGAAGGGGATCCGTTCGAACCGGTTCTTCTCGAGGTGGATCACATCGACGAGCCGCTGCGAATACCGGGCGATGTCGGCCGCCTCGATCTCCGGGCGGAGCGTCGGCATGCCAAGGGGGACCATGCGCGGGTAGTCGTCCCCCACCCGGTCGACGGCGCGCGTGCCGAGGCCGAAGACGAGGCGGAGCAGACCGTCCTGCCGCTTGATGCGCGGGCTCCACCGCCAGTCGTTCACCGAAAACGCCACCCCCGCCCAGGCCGGCAGGAAGTAGGGCCCGTGGGTCCGGCCGATCACCTTCTGGATCAGGACGCCCATCTGCTCGTCGTAATCGATCAGGTTCCGCTCCCGCCGGTAGAGGATCGGGTCCGGCCCGAGCGTGGAGGCGTACACCTCGGCGATCGCCCCCATGAGCGCCTCGAGGCGCTGCTCGAGCCGCCCTTGGTTGGCGACGAAGATCGACTCGTATTTCCCCGAGAAGGCGGAGCCGAAATTGTCCTCCAGGAGGCTCGACGAACGGACGATGAGGGGCGCGTGGCCGGCCCCCTCGAGCAGGAGCCGGAGCCGCTGCATGATGAAGGGCGAAAACGAACCGTTCTTGAACACCTCCCGGATGAGCGGGTAGGAGCGGCGGATTTCGCCGATGCGCTTGTACTTGATGTCGTAGTAGCCCATCAGGTCGTTCCGCTCCACGAACTCCGTGAAGTGATCGGTCCGGAGGTAGAACGACTCGGGCGTGCCGAGCGGGAAAGGGGGCTTTTTGCCGCTCCTCTCGAAGTGGCGGTTCACGATCTTCGAGGCGAGCACCATGCCCGCCGCCTTCCCCCCCGTCTTCCCGAGGCCTCCCCGGGGACCGATCGAGTTCTTCACGATGGGGAGCATGTCCTCCACGCTGAGGTGCCGCTTCGCGACGCCGATGAACTCGAGCTGGTCCGAGAGGAAATGGCGGATGAGCGACACCCGGACGCCCGTCGACTCCTCCTCGAGGGGGTCGTAGTCGGGGGCCTTCGGGAGGCTGCAGTATTCCTGCACCTTCTGGGCGAGAAGATTGAAGGAGACGCCGGGGACGTTCGCCATCTCTTCGAGGGTGCGGGCCCGCTCGCTCCGGCGGGCTTGGAAGACCGAGTTGTCCACGTCGTCGGGGGTCAGGTACATGGCCACGTACCGCTCGATCAGCTCGTAGACCGCGTCCCGCTGCCCCGCATCCCACCGGACCGAGAGCCCCCGGTTCGGGTCCTCCTCGTCGTGGGGGACCGACTCGAGGCCGAGCATACGCTCCGCCTGTTCGTGGATCCGGTCGATGGTGATGTGGTCGCCCGTGTGGAGCTGGATGAGGAGGTTCCGGTAGATCCGGGCGGCGATGACGGCGCTGTCCTTCAGCCGCCGCCGGAGCCGCTCCGCCGTCGGGTTGTCCTCCGCCGGGATGGGCGGCAGCTCGTCGGTCATACCGCGAATCTCCTTGAGGCAGAACCGGAACCGTTTTCTGAAGCGATGGCTACCATACTAGCACGTTCGCCACGAATCCGACCGGATCGCGGAATTCCCAGGATAGCCTGGATGAGGCGCGGAGGTTCGTTTCGAGGAATCGAGTCGGGCGGCGAGAGGCCGACTTGGACGAGCCGCTCCCGGAGGCGGGGCCTGAAGCCCCGTTGAGGAAGCGGTGAAGGAAAGGAGGCCTCGTAGCCCGCGGATCGATTCCGCAGTAGAACGGACGCGCATCATCCAGGCTAGGCCCAGCCCCTCAATCGGCACGCTTCGGCGACGCGGGAGACGGCGACCATGGAAGCGGCGAGGCGCATCGGGACATTCTCCATCTCGTGCATTTCGTAGACGTCCCGGAACGCCCGCGTCATCTTTTCGTCCAGGCGACGGTGCACCTCTTCCAGGGACCAGTAGTAGTTGTACGCGTTCTGAACCTGCTCGAAATAGGAGACCGTCACGCCCCCGGCGTTGGCAAGGAAGTCGGGGAGGAGGAAGACGCCCTTCCCGTGCAGAATCCCGTCCGCCTCGGGCGTGGTCGGACCGTGGGCGAGCTCGCAGACGATCTTCGCCTTCACCCGAGGCGCGTTCTCCTTGGTGATCACGTTTTCGAGGGCCGACGGAAAGAGCACGTCCACGTCGAGCTCGAGGGCCTCTTCGCTCCCGATCGGTTTGGCGCCGGGGAAACCCTCGACGCGCCCCGTGGTCAGCTTGTGGTTCACGAGCCGCTCGGCGTCCATCCCCTCCGGATGGAAGACGCCCCCCCGGGAGTCGGTGGCCGCGACGATCTTCAGCCCCAGCAGTTCTTCACCCAGGGTCGCGGCGAACTGCCCCGCATTCCCGAACCCCTGGATCGCCGCCGTACTTCCTTTCAGGTCGATGCCCCGGGCGGCGGCCGCCTCCCGGACGCAGAAGATCCCGCCCCGGGCCGCGGCGTCCCCCCGTCCCCGGGAGCCGCCGAGGGGGATCGGCTTCCCCGTGATCACGCCCGGGTCGAACCCGCCGTGGATCGTCTCGTGCTCGTCCATCATCCACGCCATGATCGGGGGAGTCGTGTAAATGTCCGGCCCGGCCACGTCCTTGTCCGTGCCGAGCACGCAGCCGACCTGCCGGATGTAGGCGCGGGCGAGCCGCTCCTTCTCCCCTTCGGTCATCTCCTTCGGGTTGCAGGCGACGCCCCCCTGGCCGCCGCCGAGGGGGAGGTCCATGACGGCGGTCTTCCAGGTCATCCGCGCGGCGAGGGCCCGGATCTCCTGGATCGTCTCGTCCGGATGCCAGCGGAGGCCCCCCTTGGCCGGCCCCCGGGCGGTGTTGTACTGCACCCGGTGGCCCCGGAAGAACCGGACGCCGCCGTCGTCCATCTTGACCGGCAGGGTGACGGTGATCTCCCGCATCGGCCACCGGAGGAACTCGTGGGTCGCCTCGTCGAGGCCGAGTCTCTCGGCGGCCTCGCCGAGCCGCTGCAGGGCGATCGCGAAGGGGTTCAGGTTTCCGGAGGACATGGGATTCGTACCTCCTTCATTTATAACGAGTTAATGATCTCGATGTCGGAGCGGGACTCCGTCTAATGGTATCCGTCGCCGTCCGATCCGTCAAGACGCCCCCGCGGGGGCCACGCTTTTCACAATAAATCTGCCATGGAAGATGTTTTTGACTATATTCCCGAGCATGAAGAGAAACGTATCCATTGAGAGACTGATCGTCCAGACGAAGCCCTTCGCCTCGGTGGCCGAGGAAGCTATTGTTTCCCTTTTTCTTACGGTCGACCGGGTGAGGGAGGTCGCCCACGGGCCTCTCGGGGCGCACGGCCTTTCGGGCGAGCAGTACAACGTTCTCCGCATCCTGCGCGGCGCGGGGAGCGAGGGGCTTCCCACCTATCACGTGGTCGGCCGGATGGTCGCCCGGGCGCCGAACATCACGCGGCTCACGGACAAGCTCCAGGAGAAGGGGCTTCTCCGTCGGATCCGTTCCCGGGAGGACCGGCGGGTGACCCGGCTCGTGGTGACCGACGAAGGGCTTCGCGTTCTTGCGGAGCTCGACGAGGCGATCGACCGGAGCACCCGGCGGGCCATGGAAGGTCTTGCCCCTCACGAGATCGAGAGGTTTCTCGATCTGCTCGAAAAAGTGCGCGAACCCCTGGTGGGTTCGAACGACGATTCCGGCAGGCCTCCGGCCGACGGGAATCCCGATGGTTTCGACGGTGATCGACAGGAGGAAGAAGAATGAGAATCCGATTCACGGCGATCGTTCTGGCCGCCGCGCTGGTTTTGGCGCCGGCCGCCGCCATGGCGGCGAACTGGACGATCGACAAGCCCCACTCGTCGGTGAACTTCAAGATCCGCCACCTCGGGATCTCGATCGTGAACGGCGCGTTCGGAGATTTCGACGGGGAACTGAGCTTCGACGAGAACGATCTGACCACCGGTTCGGCCAAGATCACGATCATGGCGAACAGCGTGGACACAGAGAACGAGAAGAGGGACGAGCACCTCCGGAGCGCGGACTTCTTCGAAGTGGAGAAGTACACGACCATCACATTCACGAGCGAGAAGATGGAAAAGAAGGGGGACGGTTACGTCCTCACCGGCAAGCTGAAGATCATGGACGTCGAGAAGCCCGTGGCGATCGATGTCGAATTCCTCGGCTCCGCCGAAACCCCCTGGGGGGACGTGCGGGCCGGGTTCGAGGGGAAGCTGACCGTCACCCGGGAGGAGTTCGGCGTCGGTTGGACCGACATCAAGTACCGGCCGCCGCTCATCGGGAACGAAGTGGAGATCACGTTGAACCTCGAGACCGTCAGGCAGGAGAGCGAGTAGGAAGAGTCCTCTCCCCACGATGCGAAGAAGCCCCGGCCGCGGCGCGGTCGGGGCTTTCTATTTTCCGGTTCGTCCCGGTTGCCCATGCATGATCCAGGCTAGGGCTTCTCCCCCATCGGCTCTTCCCGGGCGACGGAGAGGATCACCACATCCTGAAGGGGAACGTCCCTCGGGAGGGGGGGCTTCGATCCCGTCTCGACCTTCCGGATCCGGTCGACCACGTCGAGGCCTTCGATCACATTCCCGAAGACGCAGTACCCGAAACGGTCGGCGGTATCGAAGTGGTCCAGGTTCTGGTTGTCCTGCACGTTGATGAAGCAAAATCATTTGTCTGGTGTCTCCAGCTGTTTCATACAGGGGAATCACTCCTTCATCCAAAACTGCCTGAAATGATTGAATATGCACAAAAGGCAGGGATGTATACTG
>JBDROZ010000045.1:0-19402 GCA_043809585.1 Candidatus Eiseniibacteriota bacterium | reverse complement strand
GATGCCCGACGAGAGGCCGGTGGCGTAGGTGTACATGTAGAACTTGTAGTAGAAGTGGCCGATGTACGACCACTCCATCCCGTCGTTCTCGCCGATCGCGAAGGAGTCGCCGTAGTAGACGCGGATCAGGTCGGCGTACATCCGGTCGAGCAGGTCCGCCGTCAGGGGGGTCCCCGCTTCCGCCGCGGTGTGGAAGGCGAGCTCGAACTCGGCGAAGAGGGTCTGCCGGTAGATGGTGGTCCGGATGCTTTCGAGCAGCTCGTTCAGGATCGAGAGCTTCTCCTCTTTCGTCTTCGCGCGGGCGATCATGTAGTCGGTGAGGAGCATCTCGTCGCACGTCGATGCGACCTCGGCAATGAAGCTCGCGTAGTCGGCGGTCACGTAGGGCTGGTGGGTCGACGAGAGGTGGGTGTGCAGGGCGTGGCCGTACTCATGGGCGAGCGTGAAGAGCCCGTCCGTGTCGTCGAAGTAGTTCATCTTCACATACGGATGGACGCCGTAGAGGTTCGCGCTGAAGGCGCCGCTCTCTTTCCCCAAGTGGGGATAGAGGTCGATCCATCCGTTCCCGGTGTCCATCCCCTCCCGGAGGACCCGGCCGTATTCCTCGCCGAGGGGGGCGAGGGCTTCGGGCAGGATCCGCATCGCGTCGTCGTAGGTGTAGGCCGCCTCCACGCTCGAGACGAGAGGAGTGTACAGGTCGTACACGTGGAGATCGTCGATTCCCATGATCTTCTTGCGGAGGTCCACGTAACGATGGAGGGGCCCCAGGTTGGCCCGGACCGCGTCGATCAGATTCCGGTAGACGGCGGGGTCGATGTTCTCCATGTCCAGGTAGGCGTCCAGGGCGGTCTCGTAGCCGCGGGATCGGGCGAGGAAGACGGAGAAGTTCGCCTGGCCGGCCATCGTCGCGGCGAGCACGTGCTGGTGGTCACGGAGGGCGCCGAACACGCCTTCCACGGCGTCCCGCCGGACCCGCCGGTCCGCGGAACGGCGGTATCGCCCGTAGTTCGAGAAGGTGAGCCGCACCTCCTCGCCCTTCTCGTCGGTGATTGCCGGAAGGGGAAGGTCGCTCAGCATGGCGCCGAAGGTCTTCTCGTGGTCCGAGGGGAGCTCGTTCAGGTCGATCTCGGCCCATTGGTTGTCGCCGGCGAGGGAGAGGACGCGCTCCGCCTCGGCGCCGAGCACCCGGCCCTGGCGGCGGCGGATCTCATCGATGTACGGCCGGTAATCCGCGAGGGCGGGCTCGGTCCGGTACGCCTTCTCCATCGCCCCGTCGCCCAGGGCGAGGATCTCGAGGCGGATGAATGAAGCCTCCGCCATGAGGGCGTTCATCGCCGCGAGGGCCCGGTCGTTCATCGCCTGCAGGTCCGTCGAGGTCTGGTGGGAGTCGAAGCGGAGTCCGGCGTAAAGGGTCAGCCGGTTCGTGGCGAGCCGGGTCTCGAAGTAGAGATCGAGGCACTCCCGGAGTTTGGCGGGGGAGCCGAGGGCCCCCCGGTATCCGCCGAGCCGGTCGCGCATCCCGTTCACCTTCGCGAGGTCCCCCTCGAACGCGCCGTCCCCGCCGATCAGGGGAGAGAGGTCCCACTTGTAGAGGTCCGGGATCTCGTCACGGGACATGTTCGCGTCGGGCGTGAGGGCCGGTACGGCGGACGGGAAGAGAAGGACGGCCCCGAGGATGATGAAAACGGAGAGTCGGCTTCGATTCATGGATCCCTCGATCGACCGGACGGGACGATGCCTTCCGATCTCGATTCGGAGTTTACGATGGACGCCCGGCCCGCCCCCCGGACGGGGCCGCTGCCGGGTTCGACCTGCGGATCCGAGCATAGCCGCACCGCGGCCCGGGAACAAGGGGACGATCGGGGGAGGAGGAAATCGTGCGTGAAGGCCCGGCCGGAACTTCGTGTTCTCCCTCCATGAAACGCATACGCGCGACCGGTCGGCTTCGATGATCGGCGGGGACCTGCTTGAAGTGGGGGCTCTGCACGCCCGCGGGGAAGAGCGGATCGGGGCAGCGGGTCCGCCGCGTCCTCGACTCCGACGGAATCCGGCCGGGAACGGGCCCGCCGGAGATTCCCTAGCCTGGATCATGCACGAGATTCCGTCGCGGGGATCCGGATCGCGAGGCGAGAGACCGTGACGATCGCCTCTCCTTGACCCGGCGCCCCCGGATCGGTTAGAACCCGGGTACGGTCCCCTCGGGCCCGGAAAGGGGGAATGATGAGATGAAGCCGGGAACGATCGCATGGGTCGACCTGGCCGTTCCGGACGCCGGAGGCGCCCGCGACTTCTGCGATGTTGCCGGCGCGGTCTCCGCCCTCATTCCGTTGGCCCCCCCGAGATAAGGAGAGTCGCCGTGGCGTCAAAGAAGAACGCCGGTCTTGAAGTCCTACCCCTCACGAAGAGCCGGTGGGGGGACTTCGAAGCCCTCTTCGGACCGAAGGGGGCGTATGCCGGCTGTTGGTGCATGTGGTGGCGCCTCACCCGGAAGGAGTTCGAGAAGAACCAGGGAGAGGGGAACCGTCGCGCCATGAAGCGCATCGTCGAAGGGGGCGACATTCCCGGCGTGCTCGCCTACGAAATGGGAAAGCCGGTGGCGTGGTGTTCCATCGCCCCCCGGGAGAGCTACCCGTCCGTCGAACGGTCGCCGGTCTTGAAACGGCTCGACGACCGTCCGGTCTGGTCGATCGTCTGTCTCTTCGTCGCCAGGGGTCACCGCGGAAAGGGGGTCGCCCTCCGGGTCCTCCGGGGAGCGGTCGATTACGCCCGGAGCCGGGGCGCCAAGATCGTGGAGGCCTATCCCACGGCGCCCCGGGGGAAGGAACTCCCTCCCGTCTCCAGCTTCATGGGCGTGCCCGCCCTCTTCGAAGCGGCCGGTTTCCGCGAGTGCGCCCGTCCATCGAAGGCGCGGGTGATCATGAGGCGCCATCTCCGGCCGGCGGGGACGAGGAGGAAAGCGTGAGCGGGGGAATCCGCCGCTGCGTGTGGGCGGTGAGCGAGCGATCCATCGACTATCACGACCGGGAGTGGGGCGTGCCGGTCCACGACGACCGGGTCCTCTTCGAGTTCCTGGTTCTCGAGGGGGCCCAGGCGGGCCTCTCGTGGGAGACGATCTTGAAGAAGAGAGAGAACTACCGGAAGGCCTTCGCCGGTTTCGATCCGAAGCGGGTCGCCCGGTTCGACGCCGCGAAGATCGGGCGTCTTCTGGAGGACCCCGGGATCGTCCGCAATCGCCTCAAGGTCGAGTCCGCCCTCTCCAACGCCCGGGCCTTTCTCGACACGGCGAAGGAGTTCGGGTCCTTCGAAGCCTACGTCTGGAGATTCGTGGGGGGGAAGCCGAGGACGAACCGCTTCCGCCATCTCCGGGAGATCCCGGCGAAGACCCCCGAGGCGGAGGCCCTCAGCAAAGACCTGAAGGAGCGGGGGTTTCGATTCGTGGGGCCCACGATCTGCTACGCCTTCATGCAGACCGTCGGGATGGTGAACGACCACACCGTGGATTGTTTCCGGCACCGGGAGGTCGCGCGACTCGCCGGCGGGTCGCCGCGGAGAGGGGCCGGGGCATGAGCGAGGAACTGATGCTCCCGCTCCCACCGAATCAAGGGCCGCAGTTTCTGCCGGATGAAGATTGACCCCCCGGCTCCCCGAGTTGGCACAAGACGAGTGAGTTTTTCGGAGCATCAAGGTAGACTCTTGGCGTTTTCGTTGTGAGACGCTGCCCCCCTCCGACAGGAGCCGCCCATGGACTATCGAAAATACAACGCCGACGCGTGGGACCGCCAGGTGGAGCGGGGCAATCCTTGGACGGTCGCGGTCTCCCCCGAGCGGATCGCCGCGGCCCGCCGGGGGGAGTGGTCGATCATCCTCACGCCGACGAAGCCGGTTCCGGCGGAGTGGTTCCCGCCCCTCGGGGGAGCCAAGGTGCTCGGCCTCGCTTCCGGCGGCGGCCAGCAAGGGCCGATCCTCGCCGCCGCGGGCGCGGATGTGACCGTCTTCGACAATTCCCCCCGCCAGCTCGCCCGGGACCGGGAGGTGGCGGACCGGGAGGGCCTCGCGATCGAGACCGTGCGGGGGGACATGGCCGATCTCGGCGCCTTCGGGGACGACGGGTTCGATCTCGTGGTCCATCCCGTTTCCAATTGTTTCGCCCCCCGGATCGACCGGGTCTGGCGGGAGGCCTTCCGCGTGCTCCGGCCGGGGGGCGCCCTCCTCGCCGGCTTCACGAATCCCGTGCTCTACCTCGTCGGCGAGAAGGAGTGCGGGGAAGGGCGCCTCGTCGTCCGGAACCGACTCCCCTACGCCGACGCCGCCGACCTCGACGCCGGGGAGAGGGAGAAGCTGATCGCCGAAGGGAGCCCGTTCGAGTGGAGCCACTCCCTCACCGAGCAGATCGGCGGCCAGATCGAAGCCGGGTTCGTTCTTCGGGGCTTCTACGAGGATCGCTTCCCCGAAGGCGATGCTCTCTCCGAGTACACGGATGTCTTCATCGCCACCCGCGCCGTCAAACCGGAATGACGGGCCGGAATGGCCGCAACCCTCGGGCCCCGAAAACCGTCTGGGAAGAGACAGGCGAAGCGCCGGACGAAGGCCTCCCTCGAAACGCGAGTCCCCGTCCCCTCGGCCGAGGGGGAAGAAGCGGAACCCATCCCCCGTGACCTCGGTTTCCTCCCACGGATCCCGGGAAACGTCCCCCTGGTTTCACCCGCCGAAATGTGATAATGGTTAGGACAACCCCATGATCTCGGACGATCGTTTCGACAACGAATCGACCCCGCCCCGGGGTCCGGAGGAGAATCGATGGCCCACACATTCGAAGAACTGCGTGAGATGAACGTCGCGGAGCTCCGGGAGATCGCCAAGGGCGTCGATCACGACGCGGTTCACGGCCACAGCACGATGCACAAGGACAACCTCATCAAAGCCCTCTGCGAGGCCTTCGGGATCGAGGCCCGGCCGCATCACCAAGTGGTCGGGATCAACAAGACGAAGGTGAGAGCCCGGATCAAGGCCCTCAAGAAGAAGCGGGACGAAGCGCTCGCGGCGGGGGACTCCAAGCAGGTCAAGTTCGTGCGCCGGCGGATCCACGAGCTGAAGAGGCGGATTCACCGGGCCACCGTCTGACCTTCGGGGCCCGAGGAACGGGCCGGCGCCTTCCACGCGCCCGGGGCCGTCCCGCGGGTCCGCTTCTCTTCCGGCAAGCCGCCCGACCGGACACCGATCGACCATGCCGCCGCACGCCCCCGGGCGCGGCTGCGGGGGAACCATGAATCACCCGACGGTCACGTTGAAACCGGGCCGGGAGAAGTCCCTGCTTCGCCGTCATCCTTGGATCTTCAGCGGCGCTCTGGACCGGGTGGAGGGGGATCCGGCGGGGGGAGACACGGTCACGATCCGGGACTCGAAAGGGGCCTTTCTCGCCCGGGGCGCCTATTCCCCCTCTTCCCGGATCCCGGTCCGGGTCTGGTCCTTCGACGAAGGGGAGGAGATCGACGAGGCGTTCTTCCATCGGCGTGTGGAAGGAGCGGCTTCCCGCCGGACATCCCTGTTCGGCGACGACATCCTCGGCTACCGGGTCGTCCACGGCGAATCGGACGGCCTCCCCGGCGTGATCGTCGACCGGTACGGGGACCATCTGGTCGTCCAGCTCGCCGCCGCCGGCGCGGAACGATGGAAGGACGCGATCGTCTCGGCCCTCGCCGATTCCGTTCCCGCCCGGGGGATCTTCGAGCGGTCCGAAGTGGCGGTCCGCAAGAAGGAGGGGCTCCCTCCCCGGGTCGGGCTTCTGCGGGGGGAGGAGCCCCCCGACCTCGTTCCCTTCCGGGAGGGGGAGTACGGCTTCCTCGTCGACGTCCGGCGGGGGCAGAAGACCGGGTTCTATCTCGATCAACGGGAGAACCGGGAAGTGGTTCGCTCCCTCGCGGAGGGGAGGGAGGTTCTGAACGCCTTCTCCTATACGGGGGCCTTCGCCGTGGCGGCCCTCTGCGGGGGAGCGGCGAAGGTGACGAACGTGGAAAGTTCCGCGGCCGCCCATCGTCTCGCCGCCGAGAACTTGGCCCACAACGACCTCGATCCTTCCCCGGTGGAGGAAGTGGAAGGGGACGTGTTCCAGGTCCTCCGGAAGTACCGGGACGAGGACCGGCGGTTCGACATGGTCGTCCTCGACCCCCCGAAGTTCGCCGACAATAAGGGCGCGATCCCGAGGGCGGCCCGGGGCTACAAGGACGTCAATTGGCTCGCCTTCCGCCTGCTCCGGCCGGGGGGAGTGCTGGTCACCTTCTCCTGCTCCGGCCTCCTCGAGTTCGACCTCTTTCAGAAGATCGTGGCGGACGCCGCCCTCGACGCCCGCCGGGAGGGGCGCCTGGTCCGGCGGCTCGGCGCGGGGGCGGATCATCCCGTGCTCTTGTCGTTTCCGGAAAGCATGTATTTGAAGGGGTTTGTGGTTATTGTCTCATGATGTTTCGAGGGGGTCGCTGAGATTCCGCCGGTGATAAACTCCCGGGAATGGAAAGCGGAGGGGCTCCTCCTCCTCGCCTCCGCGATCTGGGGCTTCGCGTTCGTCGCCCAGCGGGCGGGGATGGCCCACGTCGGGCCGTTCACATTCAACGGCGTGAGGTTCGCCCTCGGCGCTCTCGTGCTCCTCCCTTTCTGGAAGAGGTCCGGCCCCGTTCGGGCACGGCCCATCCTGATCTCCGGCATTGCCGCGGGAACGGTCCTCTTCCTCGGCGCGTCGCTCCAGCAGATCGGCATCGTCACGACCACGGCGGGGAAGGCCGGCTTCATCACCGGTCTCTATGTCGTCATCGTCCCTCTTCTCGGGTATCTCTCGGGGATGCGTCCCGGCGCCGCCGTCTGGTCCGGCGCGATTCTCGCCTTGACCGGACTCTACCTTCTGAGCGTCACCGGCCCGATCCGTCTCGCCCCGGGGGACGGGTGGGTTCTCGGCAGCGCCTTCTTCTTCGCCCTCCACGTGCTTCTCATCGGGCGGTTGTCGGGGGGGGCCCGGCTTCCCGCGATCCCTCTCGCGGCCGTCCAGTTCGCGACGGTCTCCCTCCTCAGCGTCGGGGCGGCGATCGTGACGGAGACGCCGGAGGCGGCGGGCATCCGGGCCGCGGCGATCCCGATCCTCTACGGGGGACTCCTCTCGGTGGGTGTGGCGTATACTCTGCAGGTGGCGGGGCAGAGGCACGCGGCGCCCGGGCCGGCGGCGATCATCCTGAGTCTCGAAGCGGTCTTCGCCGTTCTCGGCGGCCGCCTTCTTCTCGGCGAGACGATCTCCGGCCGGGGACTCGCCGGGTGTGCGCTCATGCTGGCGGGAATCGTGTGCGCCGAGGGGGGGCGGCGAAGAGGCCGGCCGGAATCGGTGGGCGGGAGAGAGGAAGGGGAGACCCCGTGAAGGGCGTCCATTTCATTTTCTACGTGGCGGACCAGGATCGGAGCGCGGCGTTCTACGAGGCCGCGCTCGGAAGAGAGGCCCGGCTTCACGTTCCGGGAATGACCGAGTTCGATCTCGGGGGAGGGGCGGTGCTCGGCCTCATGCCCGAGGCGGGAATCCGCCGCCTTCTCGGAGAGGCGCTCCCCGATCCGGCTCCGGCGAACGGAGTTCCCCGGGCGGAACTCTACGTTCTCGTCCATGATCCGGCCGCCTGCCACGACCGGGCGGTTCGCGCGGGCGCCCGGGAGCTCTCGCCCCTCCGGGAGAGGGAGTGGGGCCACCGGGCGGCGTACTCCCTCGACCCGGACGGGCACGTGCTCGCCTTCGCCGGGCCGATCGATTCCGGGGGGTAAACCGCGGGCGTCCGAGACGGAGGGTCCCATGGACGGAAGCGCTCGTGAACAGAAAGGAGAAGACCCGCGATGAAAGAAGGATTGATCGTCCAGCTCGACATGGTGCGCGAGTTCTTCCGGAACAGCACGTCCCGGCTGGAGGAGAAGGACTCGGCCTTCGCCCCCCACGAGGGGATGCTTACCGTGGCGGGGCAGGTCTCCCACACCGCCCAGAGCATCGACTGGTTCATGAAGGGGGGGTTCGGTTCCGGCTTCGACATGAACTTCGAGAAGCACATGGCAGAGTCGAGCGCCGTCACCTCTCTCGGCGCGGCGATGGAATGGTTCGAGCGTTCCGTGACGAACGCGAAGGCCGTGGTGGAGACGAAATCCGACCGGGAGTTGTTCGCTCCGATCCCGGAGGGGCCGGTCATGGCCGGCGCCCCGCGGATGGCCGTGATCCAGGGGATCGCCGACCACACGGCCCACCACCGGGGGGCGCTCACCGTCTACGCCCGGGCTCTCGGCAAGATTCCCGCCATGCCTTACGGCGGCGAATAGGAGGCGCCATGTCCCCCGCGACCCTCGGCCTCCTGATCGGCGGGGCGCTCCCCGCCCTTCTCTTCGGCATGACCGGCATCCTGCAGAAAACGAGCACCCGGGCGGGCGTCGGCGTCGGGCCCTACCTCGTTCTCGTCGGTCTGGGCGTCGTCCTGACCGGTTTCGTTTTCGGCGGGGTGCTGCCCGACCGGACCCTTTCCGCCCGCTCCGGCCTCTTCGCGACGCTCGTCGGCGTGACGTGGGGCTTCGGGATGGGGTTCGTCGCCATCGGGTTGGCCCGCTACGGCGCCCCGCTCTCGAAGCTCGTGCCCCTCTACAACATGAACACGCTGATCGTCGCCCTCCTCGCCCTCGTCCTCTTCGCCGAGTGGCGGGAAGTGAACGGGCTCCGGCTCTTCTTCGGCGCCGCTCTGGTCGTGATCGGGGGACTCCTGGTGGCGCGGGCGTGAGGGGTCGGCCCGCGAAGCCGACAGTCTTCTACACTCTTCACGACCGGGTGGAGCTCGCCGTGATCGGGGCTATCCTCGTCGCTTGGATGTAGGGAACAGGGGCACGCTCGTGATGACGTCCTCGACGATGAGGGCGTCGAACGCGTCCTTGACGTGGCACTTGTTGCAGACCGACCGCTGGTTGTCGGTGAACGAATACCCATAGTACCGGTTCGCCACGTCCCCCAGGCTCGCGCCGTCGTCTCCCGGGGCCGGGTGGGAGTCGTCGTTCATGAAGGTCGCGCCGAAGTCCCACCGTCCGATGTCGGGGAAGGGCGACGCGTGGGCCCGGTGGCAGGAGAGGCACATGACCTGGTCGGCCGCCGTCGGCCCGGCGGTGTAGTTTTCCGTGTCCACCGTCGCGAGATCGATGTCCACGTCCTCGAACGGCACCAACCCCCAGTACGAGACGGCCGGGTCCCCTCCGGTCTGGTCTTCGGTGCTCACGTAGAGATTGTAGATCTCCGCCACGCTCCCTCCGACGGCCTCGCCGGTGGGGTGGACGAAGTTCGTCGTGTTGCCGGAGTGGAAGGTCTCGTGGCAGTTGGCGCACCACTCGGCCATTCCCGACTTGTAGACCGTGTGCCGCCCGTTCGTCTCGTTCCCGCCGCCGCCGACGTAGGTGCGACGGCTGTTGCCGGCCGCGAAAGGGGCGTCGTCGTCGAAGTCGTACCGGCCACCGCCGTAGATCGGACCGAGGGCCGAGCCGTAGAGAAGGCGGAAGCTCTCGTTCCCGTGGGGGTCGTGGCAGCTCGTGCAGGTGAGGTGCTGGACGAGGAAGTCCCCCCCCGGCGACGCGCCCAGCGTTCCGTCCTGAACGAGACCGTAGGCGGGGCCGATGACGTTGTGGCCGTGAGTCTCCCCGGCGCTCTCTTCGGCGTGGCCGGCGGAAAACACCGGGAAGATCAATCAAGACTGATCGCTCTTCCCCCCCCGCGGCGCCATGCCGGGGGAGAAAACCGGCTCCGGCGGGCCCCCCGGGAGGGGCCGGAAGAGGGAGGGGGATGGCGCTCCGCATCCTGATTGCGGACAAGAGAATCACCCGGCGAAGCGGTGGATTTCCAGGCCGGACCTCTAGTCTGGATTATGCATGAATCTCCGTCACGAGGGCTCGGATCGCTTGACGAGAAGCTGACTTGGACGAGCCGCAACCGGAGGCAGGGACCCGTCGGGCAGTTGGGCTTATCGCGCCCATCGAAGCGATAAGCCCTAGTGCCCGGGGGGCTCCCCCGGCGCACTAACACTTCTCGCTCCGAGCGGTCGCGAGAAGATGAAAGTGCGCCACGGGCCCCATCGAGGAGGCGGCGACGGAAAGGAGGCTTCGCAGGCGGCGATCCGAGATCGCAGTAGGAGATTTGTGCATAATCCAGGCTAGAGCCCGGGCTGGCCCCGGCTCCGCCCGGGTGCGCATGAAGACGATCGGACCGACGGCTTCGTTGTCCGAATTGGCCCCGTTTTCGGGGGGTGTGATACACTCAATCCGTCGTGGGGGACGAGGGACGTCCCAAGGGGACGAGGTGCTGCCATGTCGGGACATTCGAAATGGTCGACAATCAAACGGAAGAAGGGGAAGGCCGACGCCGAGCGGGGCCGGATCTTCACCCGCCTGATCCGGGAAATCACGGTGGCCGCCAGGGACGGAGGGGGTGACCCGAGCGCCAACCCGCGCCTTCGCACCGCCATGGACGCGGCGAAGCAGAACAACATGCCCGCCGCCAACGTCGATCGGGCGATCAAGAAGGGGACCGGCGAGCTGCCCGGCGTGACCTACGAGGAGGTCGTCTACGAAGGATACGCGGCGAGCGGCGTCGCGATGCTCATCGAGGCGGTCACGGACAACCGGAACCGGACCACCGCCGAGGTCCGCCACATCCTCACGAAGTTCGGCGGCCGGATGGCCGAAGTCGGGTCCGTGGCATGGCAGTTCGACCAGAAGGGCATGATCGTGGTGGAGAAAAAGGGGGTCGCGGAGGACGATCTCATGATGGTCGCCCTCGACGCCGGAGCCAATGACGTTTCGGACGAGGGGGATTCATGGGAGATCACAACCGATCCCCACGATCTCCACCACGTGAACGAGGCGCTGAAGGGGGCCGGGATCACGGCGGAGAGCGCCGAGCTGACCCGCCTCCCCAAGACGACGGTCGCCCTCGACAAGGCGACCGCGGGCAAGGTCCTCCGGCTCGTGGACATGCTCGAAGAGAACGACGACGTGCAGCAGGTCTCCGCCAACTTCGATATCTCCGACAAGATCCTGGAGGAGCTCAGCTCTTAGTCACGCGGGGGGAGGAGGGGCTCATGGTGGTTCTCGGCGTCGATCCGGGAAGTGCGTGCACGGGCTTCGGCGTCCTCCGGATCGAAGGCGGCCGCGCCCGGTACGAGAGGAGCGGCACGATCCGCGCCCCCCGGGCCCTTCCGTTTTCCGAGAGGCTCCGCCGGATTCACGACGGCGTCGCCGAGATCATCGCCGCCGCGGAAGTGGATGCCGTGGCCGTGGAAGACGTCTACCAGGGGATCAATCCCCGCACGGCGTCGCGGATCGGCCATGTCCGGGGCGTGATCCTTCTCGCCGCCGCCGAGGCGGGCCTCCCCGCCTACGAATATCCTCCGAACGAAGTGAAATCCGCGGTGGTCGGAAACGGCCTCGCCACGAAGGACCAGGTGCGCTTCATGGTGGAAAGGATCCTGTCGGTCGGGCGCCCGATCGGGTCGTCCGACGAGTCGGACGCCCTTGCCGTCGCGATCTGCCACGGCCACCGGGCGGGATCGGGGGCGCCCCGGTGATCGCCCACGTGGAGGGAATTCTGGCCGAGAAGAGCCCCGCCCGGGCGGTCGTCGACGTGGCGGGAGTCGGGTACGACCTCTCCATCTCCCTGAATACCTACGAGGATCTGCCCGGGGAGGGGATGAGGGTCCGGCTGGTGACCCACCCCTATCTCAGGGAAGAGACGATTCAACTCTACGGGTTCTCCACCGCCGCCGAACGGGAGCTCTTCCGCGTGCTCCTCGGCGTCCCGGGCGTGGGCCCGAAGCTCGCCCTCGCGATCCTCTCCTCCATGAAACCCGAGCGCTTTCGCCGGGCCGTGGTCGATGCGGACACGGCCCACCTCTCCCGCATCCCGGGGATCGGAAAGAAGAGCGCCCAGCGCCTCGTGGTGGAGCTCCGGAGCAAGTTCGAGGGGGGGGAGGGTTCCGGCCTCGATGGGATGCTCGGCGGCGCCGGCGGCGTGGCGGAAGAGGCGCGCCTTGCCCTCGAAGCGCTCGGGATCAAGAGCGACAAGGCCTCGAAGGCGATCGAGAGGGTCCTCGTCCGCCGGGGGGGGGAGGAGCCGTCCGTGGAGGATCTGGTGAGGGAGGCACTCTCCGGTGTCTGATCCGGGTCTCATCTCCTCGCCTCTTTCTGCTGCGACCGGCTGCGAGGTCCGCCGGCTTCGTACTCGGGCGAAAACGTCCTCACCGGCCCGCGGGGGGGCCGCCTCCGGGCGTTTTCACCCTCGATCCTCGCCCGAGGCCCTCTCGCTCGATCTCGCGACGAAGGAGACTCGAAGATGAGCCACCCCGAGAGGAAAGACCGAGATGACCTGGTCGCGGGGACGCCGCTCCCCGAGGACGACCGACTCGACGAGACCCTCCGGCCCACGCGTCTCGAAGACTTCGTCGGCCAGGAGAAGGTGAAGGCGAACCTCCGCGTCTTCATCGAGGCGACGCGGAAGCGGGGGGAGGCCCTCGACCACGTGCTCCTCTCGGGGCCCCCCGGTCTCGGCAAGACGACCCTCGCCAGGATTCTCTCGGAAGAACTGGGCGTGGAGCTGAAGGGCTCTTCCGGGCCGGTCCTCGAGCGCCCCGGCGATCTCGCCGGCCTCCTCACGAGCCTTCCCGAGCGGTCGATTCTCTTCCTCGACGAAATCCACCGTCTCTCCCACACGGTGGAGGAGTACCTCTACCCGGCCATGGAGGACTTCGAGCTCGACATCGTCATCGACAAGGGTCCCCACGCCCGGTCGGTGAAGCTGAACCTGAACCACTTCACTCTCGTCGGCGCCACGACCCGCTCCGGCCTCCTGACGAAGCCGCTGCGCGGCCGGTTCGGCGTCGAGTGCCACCTCGACTTTTACGAGGCGAAAGATCTCGAAAGGATCGCCGTCCGGTCGGCGCGCATCCTCGCCGTGGCACTGGACGCCGAGGGGGCCTCCGAGATCGCGCGCCGCTCCCGGGGGACGCCCCGGGTGGTCAACCGGCTCCTCCGCCGGGTGCGGGACTTCGCCGAGGTGGAGGGGAAGGGCGTGATCGACGGCCCCCTCGCGCGCCACGCCCTCGCCCGGCTCGACGTGGACGACCGGGGGCTGAACGGGATGGACCTCAAGATTCTCGATGCCGTGGTTCGCCGGTTCGACGGAGGCCCGGTCGGCCTCGGCACCCTCGCGGTATCCGTGGGGGAGGAGCCGGACACCATCGAAGAGGTCCACGAGCCGTT
This sequence comes from Candidatus Eiseniibacteriota bacterium, assembly GCA_043809585.1. Taxonomy (GTDB): domain Bacteria; phylum Orphanbacterota; class Orphanbacteria; order Orphanbacterales; family Orphanbacteraceae; genus JBDROZ01. The sequence continues at coordinate 6,115 of JBDROZ010000045.1, read as the reverse complement.
CCTTCTCCAGGAGGGGCTCTTGAAACGGACCCCCCGGGGAAGGGTCGCCACCGCCGAAGCGTACCGTCACCTCGGTCTCGATCCCGCCGGCCGGGAGCGGGGCCCGGAGCGTCTTCTCTAAGTGCGTCTTTCCGATTTCGACTTCGACCTGCCCGAGGACCTCGTCGCCCAGCACCCGCCGCCGGAGCGGCTTCAGGCCCGCATGATGGTCGTCGTCCGGGGGGGCGGTCCCTTCCGCCATCTCGGGGTCGCCGGTCTTCCGGGCGAGCTCCGGCCGGGCGACCTCGTCGTGGTGAACGACACCCGAGTCTTCCCCGCCCGTCTCCGCGGGACCATCGGCGGCGGCCGTGCGGTGGAGGCCCTCTTTCTCCGGCCCCTCGGAGGGGATGAGTGGATGCTCCTTCTCCGGCCTTCCAAGAAGGTGAAGACGGGAGACCCGGTGCGGTTCCCGCCGGCCGGCCTCGAAGGGGAGGCGGTCCGGCCGGGAGGGGAGGGAGAGTGGGTCGTCCGCTTTCCGGGGGGGGTGGACGTCGCGGAGAGACTCGAGCGTTCGGGCGAGGTTCCGCTCCCCCCTTACATCCGACGGACGCCGACCGAAGAGGACCGCTCCCGCTACCAGACCATGTTCGCCCGGGAAACCGGATCCGTGGCGGCGCCGACGGCGGGGCTCCACTTCACGGACAACCTGTCGGCCGCCCTCGGGGAGAGGAGGATCGCCCTCGCCAGAGTCACCCTCCACGTCGGTCCCGGCACCTTTCGCCCGATCCGGACCGATGACGTGGATGCCCACGAGATGGAGGCGGAGTGTTTCCGCATAGACGAAGCGGCGGCGGAGGCGATCGGGGAGACCCGGCGGCGGGGCGGCCGGGTGATCGCCGTGGGGACCACCGTGGTCCGCACCCTCGAGTCGGCCGCGGCGGAGGGCCGGATCGCCCGTCCCGGCGCCGGCTGGACCAACATCTTCATCCATCCCCCCTACGAGCCGAAGGTGGTCGACGGTCTCCTCACCAATTTCCATCTCCCCCGGTCGACCCTCTTCCTTCTCGTCTGCGCTTTCGCCGGGACCGACCGGATGAAGGCCGCCTACGAGGAAGCGGTTCGGGAACGCTACCGCTTCTACTCCTACGGCGACTGCATGTTGATCCTCTGATTCCCATCGCGCGCGTGTTTTCTACTGCGAGCCGAAAACCGTCGCTCCAAAGGCCGTTTTCCGGCGTCGCCTCCTCCACCGGGGCGATGGCCCCGCCTCCGGATGCTCCTTGTCCAAGGCGGTCCCTCGCCGGCGCGGGCCGCGACCTCGCGACGGAATCGGACTCGATCCGCGGATCCGAGGATCAGAAGGAAAGGGAATGAGGAAAGGAGATGGAGATCTCGCATGGCCCCGCCTCCGGATGCTCCTTGTCCAAACGGCCCTTTCGCGGACGGCTTTCGACTCTCGTGACGAAACCACGCTTGCTCCGGGAATCTCAGGATCAAACGGAACGGACAAGACAAGAAGGAAAGGAGATGGAGATCTCGCATGGCCCCGCCTCCGGATGCTCCTTGTCCCAGGCGGTCCCTCGCCGGTGCGGGCCGCGACCTCGCGACGGAATCGGACTCGATCCGCGGATCCACGGATCAGAAGGAAAGGAAGGGAAAGGAACGGAAAAGAGGAAACGAACGGGAGATCCTCCGGAGAGGATCTACGACGCTCCGGCAACACCGGGTTGACTCCGGATTCCATATCCCGTATACTTACTAAAGTTACGCTCTCCAAAACCATTCCTGTTCGATGCTCCCTGGGAGGAAATGATGCGATATCGTGTATTTGTCGCTTGGGTCGTGCTCGTCGGCCTCGCCCTGCCGGTCCTCGCGGCCGCCGACGGGGGCTTCCTCGACGCCCTCCACCGGGCGGAAGTCGAGGGGCGGATCACGAGGGAGGACGCCCTCCTGAACACCTTCCGCTACGCTTTTGATCCGGCGTCGGTGCGCTCCGATCTGATGGTCGCGGACGGAGCGCCGCTCAAGTGCCTCACGCCGGCCATCGCCGAATACGAATCCCTTCGGGGGGGCCTCGCCCCGGCGACGAGGTCGGAGATCGACTCCTACCTCCGGGGCATCCGGCCCTTGGGGAAGATCACCACGCAGACCTATCTCAGCCCGGCCGGTCTCTTCACCATGAACTACGAGACGAGCGGGTCGAACGCGCCGCCCCAGGCCGACGTGGACCCGGTGAACGGCGTGCCCGACTACGTCGAGCTGTGCGCCGTTTACTGCGATTCCTCGTGGCACCGGGAGATCGACGATCTCGGATTCAACGCGCCCGGCGGCGGCACTTACCAGATCTATTTCCAAAACATGGGCGCTTACGGGTACACCCAGGGCACCGGCGGCGGGTCGAGCTACATCGTGCTCGAGAACGACTTCGCCGGATTCCCGTCGAACCAGGATCCGGACGGGAACGTGCTCGGCGCCGCGAAGGTGACGGCGGCCCACGAGTTCAAACACGCGAGCCAGTTCAACACCACCGGTGCCATGGCCACGGGCGGATGGGTCGAACTCGACGCGACCTGGATGGAAGACGTGGTGTTCGACGAGACGAACGACTACTACGGTTACCTCATCAGCGGGTCGAGCATCTCCAATCCGGACCAATCCCTGGACAACGGCGGATCGGGGAGCTACGAGGACTGCATCTGGCAGCACTTCCTCTGCGAGAAGTGGGGGATCGGCATGGGGCTCGCCTTCATGCAGCGTCGGGAAGCGGCCCCGACCGAAACGGCGACCGCGAGCTACGCGGCGATCATCGCCGACCAAGGTTCGGACTTTCATACGGCTTTCACGGAGTTCGCCTCATGGAACTACGTGACGGGGATTCTCGGCCAGACGGCCCCCCCTTACATTCCTTCGTACGAGGAGGCGGGCTCCTACCCGACCGCGGGCACCTGGGCGTACCGGGACGCTTATCCCGACACGAGCGCCGGCGGGGTGACCCGCATGGCGGCCCACTTCTATCAGTGCAAGGGGATGACGGCTCTCAGCGGGCGCCTCCGGATCCAATTCGACGGGGAGGACGGGACCAGTATCCGGGTGACGGCGCTCCTCCGCCGTAAAGGGGTCTACGGGGGCGGTTGGTTCCGGGAGGACATCCCCCTCGACGCGCAGAACGACGGCGATTACACCCTCTCCCTGCCGGGCGAAGAGCTGAAGCAGGTCGCGGTCCTCGTCGTCAACGCGAAGCGGATCGGCGGCGAGGCGACCTACTCGATGGTCCTCTCCCTCGGCGAAGAGGCGACGGACGTGACGAACGCCGTTCCCCTGGCCCTTCCGTTCGGCCTCGAGCAGAACCGGCCGAACCCGTTCAACCCGGCCACGTCGATCGCCTTCACCCTTCCGGCGGACGGCGCGCCCTCGCTCGTCGTCTACAATCCGGCGGGGCGGGTGGTGCGGACGTTGCTCGGCGGCGAGACGATGAGCGCCGGCGCCCACACGGTCCAATGGGACGGCCGGGACGACCGGGGCCGGAGCGTCGGCAGCGGCGTGTACCACTATCGGCTGGTGGCGGACAACCTCAGCGAAACGAAACGCATGATCCTGATCCGGTAGGGCCGTTCGGCGACCATGCGGAATTCGGGGGACACAATACCGAACCGGGTATTCAGTATTGTGTCCCCCCTGGATCCATGATCCTGATCCGGTAGGGCCGTTCGGCGACCATAGTTCTCATTTCATTGGACCCCTCCTCTGCACTTTGGAGGGGTCCTCTTCGTTTGCCCTACCCGTCCGGAGGACGGCGAGGCGGGGGAGCGGCCTCGGGAGGGATGGGGGCATAACCGGGGAGTTGTTGCCGTCTTCAGCGACGCCTCCTCTACGAGCCCGGAGAAAGGGAGGGCTTTCTCCCGCCGTGCGACGAGCGCTCAAGTCTGCCCCTCTATCCCTCCCACCACCGCCCCCCCGCCCCGCCGAAGTTCGTGGCCGGTCGGGAATCCGGGGGACACAATACTGAATACCCGGTTCGGTATTGTGTCCCCCTCGGATCACCCGTACTGGCTCGGAGCCCGGCCCTCCGAAATGCGGGGGACACGAAACGAGTTCATGTCCCCCGCGTTCCGCCCCCTGGCCCCGTCCGTGCGAGGCCTTCTCTCTCATTCCAAAGTCATATCCTGCTTGGACTCCTCCTCTGCACTTTGGAGCAGGCGTGCTCGTGTGCGGTATCCGTCCGGAGGGGGACAGACACTCCTGAGGTAAGGCTGGAGTCATCCGAACCGGAGGCGACCGAGACCGGGTACACACCGGAGCCTCGGGCGGAATTCTGGGGACACAATGCCGAATACCCGGTTCCGTATTGTGTCCCCCCTGGATTCAAGTCCATGTCATCCCCGCGAAGGCGGAGATCCAGGAAATCGTATTCCGGAAGGCACGTGGTAGTTCGGCTCGACGAGGGGATGGAACAGAAAGATCGAATACCCTTCTATCTGTCCGGGGACCGGATGGATCTCCGCCTTCGCGGGGATGACGATTCTATGGCTTCCTGTTCCTAATTTTTCTCGGCAGTCCTTGCTGATCATTCATGGCCACGGACGGGTGGCCGGGGCGTAGGGTGGGGGGATGAAGCGGCGAGTTGCCGGGAGCGCCGGTGAGCTTCGAGCCGGCCACTGGAAGATCGAGTAGGCGCGGACGGCATGTCTGAGCCGCCATCCCCCCACCCTACACCCGGTCAGGACCCGTCCGTACGGGGGCAGTCGCCCTGCCCTCCGGGAAAGAGAAATGCGGGGGACACGAAACGAGTTCATGTCCCCCGCGTTCCGGCCCCTGGCCCCGTCCGTGCGGTGTCTTCTCATTCCAAAGTCCGTCTTCGTCGGTTATGTTAGCCTTGTCCTTCGAGGGAAGCGATCTTGAGTGAGCGAATATACAGTTTGGAAAAGCGTGACGGCGCGGCGCGCGCCGGCGTGATCCGCACCGCCCACGGCGACGTGCCGACCCCCACCTTCATGCCCGTCGGGACCCGGGGAACCGTGAAGACCCTCGACCCCCTCGAGGTGGAGGAGGTCGGCGCCAAGATCCTCCTCTCGAACACCTATCATCTCTATCTCCGCCCCGGCCACGAACTGATCCGGGAGAGGGGGGGCCTCCACAGATTCATGGGGTGGGACCGCCCGATCCTGACCGACAGCGGAGGCTACCAGGTCTTCTCCCTCGCCGACCTCCGCAAAGTGCGCGACGAAGGCGTCCGCTTCCAATCCCACATCGACGGCTCCTCCCACGAACTGACGCCCGAGAAAGCGATGCAGATCCAGGCCGCCCTCGGCCCGGACATCGCCATGGCCTTCGACCAGTGCCCCCCCTGGCCGTGTGAACCGAAAGAGCTGGACGACGCCGTCCGGCGCACCACCCTCTGGGCGGCACGGAGCCGGAAGGCGATGGACGAAGTCCCCCTCGGACGGACGCCGGGCGGGCGCCACCCCCTCCTCTTCGGCATCGTCCAGGGGGGCGTCGACGAAGCGCGCCGCCGCCGGAGCGCCGGCGAGATCGGATCGATCGACTTCCCCGGCCTCGCCATCGGCGGCCTTTCGGTGGGAGAGCCGAAGGAGGCCTTCCTCGAAGCCCTCGCCTTCACGGCGCCTCTCCTCGCCGGCGACCGCCCCCGCTATCTCATGGGCGTCGGCTTCCCGGAGGACATCCTCGCCGGCATCGCCGAGGGGATCGACCTCTTCGATTGCGTCCTCCCGACCCGGATGGCGCGGAACGGAACGATGTTCACCACCCGAGGCCGTCTCGTCGTCAAGAATGGCGCCTACGGGTCGGACGACCGCCCCCCCGACCCGGAGTGCGATTGCTCCACCTGCCGGCGGTTCGGCCGGGCCTACCTCCGCCATCTCTTCTCGGTGGGGGAGATCCTCGGGCTCAGGCTCGCGACGCTCCACAACCTCCGCTTCTACTTTCGCATGATGGAGGAGGCCCGGGACGCCATCCTCGCGGGGACCTTCGCTTCTTGGCGGAACGACTTCCTCGAAAAGTACGCTTCCCGGGAAGCACTCGATTAGCCTAGATTCTACAAGAGACTCACACGTCTCGGGCCGACTTGGGGAGCCAGGGGATCAGGGCTGAGCGGCGAGTTCCGCAGCGCGCCGGCCTC
>JBDROZ010000044.1:0-58516 GCA_043809585.1 Candidatus Eiseniibacteriota bacterium | reverse complement strand
GCACCGGCGCCGCCACCTGCGCCGAGTCGCTCTCGATCGAGCTCTCGAACTCGAGCCCCTCCCGGACCGCCATGATCGCCATCCCGTGACGCCCCACGTCACCCGAGAGGATCACCGCGTCGCCGGGGCGGACGCTCTCCGCGCCGATGATCTCCTCCGTCACCGGTACGCCGACCCCCGCGGTGTTGATGAAGATCCCGTCCCCCTTCCCCCGGTCGACCACCTTCGTGTCCCCCGTCACGATCCGGACGCCCGCCGCCCGCGCCGCGTCTGCCATGGAAGAGGCGACCCGCCAGAGCGTCTCCATCGGCAGGCCCTCCTCGAGGATGAACCCGGCGCTGAGATAAAGGGGGCGGGCGCCGGACATGGCGATGTCGTTCACCGTGCCGTGCACCGCGAGGGAACCGATGTCGCCTCCCGGAAAGAAGAGGGGCCGCACCACGTACGAGTCGGTGGTGAAGACGAGCCGCTTCCCCGGCGCCGGAAGGACCGCCGAGTCGTGGCGACGATCGAGTTCTTCGTCAGCGAATGCGGCGAGGAACATCTTCCCGATCAGTTGGTTCATGAGACGCCCGCCCCCCCCGTGGGCGAGGAGGACATGCGGATAGTCGGCGATCGGGATCGGGCAGGTGAGGCGGAGATCCTTCGGCGTCTCGTTCATGAGTTCCGGCCTTTGTATCGGTAGTACGCGGCACACGCCCCTTCTGACGAGACCATGGTCGCACCGAGGGGACGCTCCGGCACGCAGCGCGTTCCGAAGGCGAAGCATTCGTTCGGCTTCTTCACGCCCTGAAGTATGAGCCCGCTGATGCACTCCTCCGGCTCGTCCGCCTCGATCCCGGCCACGCCGAACCTCCGCTCCGCGTCGAGCTCTTCGTACTCCTCCGCGAGTCCGTAGCCGCTCGACGGGATCACGCCGATCCCCCGCCACTTCCGGTCGATCACCCGGAAGACCCGGCCGATCAGGTCCTGGGCGCCGGTGTTGCCCTCGGGCCGTACCGCCCGGAGGTAGGCATTCTCCACTTCCGCCCGCCCCTCCTCGAGCTGGCGCACGCAGAGGAGGATGCCCTGGAGCAGGTCGACCGGCTCGAAGCCGGTCACCACGATCGGCACCCGGTATTTCTTCGCGATCGGTTCGTACTCGGCGGTACCCATGACGACGCAGACGTGGCCCGCCGCGAGAAACGCCTCGACCCGGTTCGTCTCGGACGAGAGGATCGCCTCCATGGCCGGGGGCACGAGCACGTGGGAGACGAGGACCGTGAAATTCTTCACGCCCGACTCCTTCGCCTGATGCACGGCCAAGGCGTTCGCGGGGGCGGTGGTCTCGAAGCCGACGGCGAAGAAGACCACTTCCCGTTCCGGGTTCTCCCGGGCGACCTTCAAAGCGTCGAGCGGGGAGTAAACCATCCGCACATCCCCCCCCGACGCCTTCACCGAGAGGAGGTCGGTCTTCGAGCCGGGCACCCGGAGCATGTCGCCGAAGGAGCAGAGGATGACGTTGTCGCGCCCCGCGATCTCCGCCGCCTTGTCGATCAGCTCGAGCGGGGTGACGCAGACCGGGCAGCCCGGGCCGTGGACGAGATTGATCTCCGGCGGGAGGAGTTCGTCGACGCCGAACCTGACGATCGAGTGGGTCTGGCCGCCGCAGATCTCCATGATCGTCCGCGGCGCCGTGAGGGTCCGGCGGATCTCGCCGGCGAGTGCCCGCGCCCTCTTCTCGTCCCGGTACTCGTCGAGGTGCTTCACGGACCCGCCTCCCCCGGTTCCCCATCCTCCCGGGCGGCGATCTCCCCCATCTCCCGGAGAAGCTCGAGGGTCTTCCGCGCCTCATCCTCGTCCACCTTGCTGATGGCGAATCCGACGTGCACGAGGACGTAGTCACCGACCGCGGCGCCGGGGATGTACGCGAGGGAGACCTCTTTCATGACGCCGCCGAAGTCGACCTTGCCGGTCTTCATGAGCGGGTCGTCCCCTTGAATACTCTGAATCCGTCCGGGCACGGCGAGACACATCACGAACCCTCCAAGTCATGGTAGGCGAGCGCCGCGAGCTGGCCGAGGGCGATGCCCCCGTCGTTCGGCGGCACACGCTGATGCCAGTAAGGTCGGAAACCGGCGGAGCGGAGCGCCTCCACACCTCTCCTGAGAAGATACTCGTTTTGGAAGCACCCGCCGGTGAGAACCACTCGGTCCGGTCCGATCCGCCGCGCCGTCTCAACGATCGCCCGGGTGAGGGCGTTGTGGAAGCGGGCCGAAACGACCGAAGGGGACTCGCGCCTCCCCACGTCGCACAGGATCGCGTGAATCATCGGCTCCCAATCGAGGAGGAGGCGGTCCTCCCCGGCCACGATCGGGAGAGGGTAGGCTTCGTCCGTCCCCCGGCCGTCGATCGCCCACTCGAGGGCCATCGCCGGCTGCCCTTCGAACGTGGTCGCCCGGCAGACACCGGCAAGGGACGCGACGGCGTCGAAGAGGCGCCCCATGCTCGTGCAGTTCGGCCGTTCGGCCCGCAGTTCGTATTCCCGTTCCAGAAGCGGTAAGCGGCGGGCGTCCGCCCATTCGGGACGGACCGGAAACATGTCGATCCACTTCTCCCGGAACGTCGCGAAAAGAATACCCCCCGCCGACCGGGAAGGGGTGAGGGCGGCGGCGTCCCCCCCGACCAGTGGATAGGGGCGGAGGGACGCGACGCGTCGGAACGACCGGCCCTCCGGGACGAGGAACTCTCCTCCCCAGTACCCGCGGTCCGGGCCGAGACCGAAGCCGTCCCAGGCGACTCCGAGGACCGGCCCCTCCAACTCATTCTCGGCGGTGCAGGAAAGCACGTGGGCGTGGTGGTGTTGAACCCGCGTCACCGGAAGGCCGCTCTCCTCGGCGTGACGGGTGGAGGCGAAGTCCGGGTGGATGTCGCAGGCGACCCGCACGGGGCGGATCTCGTGGAGGCCGGCGAAGGAGAGAAAGGTCCGGCGATAAGCGTCGTAGGCTTCGACGCTCTCGAGATCGCCGACGTGCTGGCTGAGGAAGGCCTCCCTCCCGCGGCTGACGGCCAGGACGCTCTTCTGCTCCGCCCCGGCGGCGAGGGCCTCCCCGACGTCCGCCGGAAGACGCACGGGGAGGGGCGCGTATCCCCGGGCGCGGCGAAGGATCATCTCCCGGCCGAGGACGACCCGGGCGATCGAGTCGTCGACATGCCGTTCGATGGGACGGTCGTGAACGAGGAAGAGGTCGGCGATTCCGGCGAGGCGCTCGAGGGCTTCTTCTTCCTCGGTGCAAATCGGTTCGTCGGACCGATTCCCGCTCGTCGCGACGATCACGCCTCCGAACTCGCGGAGGAGGATGTGATGGAGCGGCGTGTAGGGGAGCAGAACGCCGAGGTTCGGGTTGCCCGGGGCGACCGACGGGGCGACGCCCCCGTTCTTCGCCCGGAGAAGGACGATCGGCGCTTCGGGCGAAGCGAGAAGACGGGCCTCCTCCGGGGAGACCGCCGCGAGGACCCGAGCCGCGCCGAGATCGGAGACCATGATCGCGAGGGGCTTTTCCTCCCTGTGCTTCCTCTCCCGGAGGCGGCGCACGGCGCCGTCGTTCGAGGCGTCCGCGACGAGATGAAAACCGCCGAGACCCTTGACGGCGACGATCCGGCCCTCCCTCACCGAGGCGACCGCCCCGAGAAGGGCGCCCCGGCGCTCCGCGAGAGCGCGGCCCTTCTCGTTCCACAGGGCGAGCCGGGGCCCGCACTCGGGGCAGGCGTTCGGCTGGGCGTGAAAGCGGCGGTCCGATGGGTCCTCGTACTCGGCCCGGCACCGGTCACACATGGTGAACTTCGCCATGGTCGTCTTGGAACGGTCGTAGGGAAGGGACCGGATAATGGAGAAGCGGGGGCCGCAGTTGGTGCAGTTCGTGAATGGGTAGAGATGGCGCCGGTCGCCGGGATCGAAGATCTCCCGCAGGCAGTCGGGGCAGGTCGCCACGTCGGGGAGCACGAGGGCCCCCTTCTCTCCGGCGTCGTCGCTTTCGAGGATCGAGGACGATTCGCGGCCCGCGGGGTCCAAGAGGCGTGTTTCGAGGCCTTGGATGACGGCGAGGGGGGGGCTTCTCCGCTTCGAGTCGAAGGAGAAACGCCCGCACCTCCTCTTCCCCTCCTTCCACTTCGAGGAAGACGCCGAGGGAGGAGTTCCGCACCCATCCGGTGAGCTCGAGGTCCGTCGCGAGTCGGTAGACGAAGGGCCGGAAGCCGACGCCTTGCACCGCCCCCCGGACGGTGACGGCGGCCCGGAGGGTAGCAGGAGGTTGGTTCATTCTCCGAGGATAGCACGTCGGTCGACTCTGTTGACTGTGATGGGGGGATGGAATTACCTTCGGGAGCGGAGGGAGTGATGGACGGACGATTGGACATTCTGGGGATCTTCGCCCATCCGGACGATGCGGAGCTCCTCGCCGGCGGTACCCTCGCCCGGGCCGCTTCGGAGGGGAAGCGGGCCGGCGTGATCGACCTCGCCGCCGGAGAGTCGGGCACGAAGGGGGACGCTTCGACGCGCGTGAAGGAGGCGGAGAAAGCCGCCTCGATCCTCGGCCTCGCCGTGCGCGAGAACCTCGGCCTCCCCGACGGGCGGATCGAGGCCTCCGTCGAGAACCGGCTCCTCCTCGCCGCCCGGATCCGCGCCCTCCGCCCCGACGTGGTGATCCTTCATCACGCCGCCGGGCGGAATCCGGACCACTACGCCGCCTTCGCACTCGCCCGGGAGGCGTGCTACTCCTCCGGTCTCGCCAAGCTCGCGGGCGATGAAGCGCCCCACCGTCCCCGGCGCCTCGTCGAGGCGGTCTCCTTCCTGAACGTCCCCCCCACCCTCGTCGTCGACGTCACGTCGTCATTCGACGCCAAGATGGAGTCGCTCCGGGCCTACGCCTCCCAATTCGAAGGGGCCGTCGAGGCGGGAGACGTCCTCTCGAACGGGCGGGACTCTCTTCTCGATCAGGTCGAGCTGCGCTGCCGCGCCTACGGCGCCCTGGTGCAGGTTCCCTATGGAGAGCCCTTCCTCGTGCGCGGGCCCCTTCGCGTGGAAGACCTGACCGCCCTCGCCGGCCGGACCATGTAGCCGGACGGGAAGGCCGGATCAGACCAGGGACGATCCGTCCAAGACGAGGAGCGTTTCGGCGATCTTCTCCTCCCGGAAAAGGAAGAGTTGGGCGACGAGGGCCGTGCCGCGGGGCTTGGTGTACTCGTAGAAGAGGCAGACTTCCTCACCCCCATCCACCATCCGGAGAACCTCGAACCCGCTCTCCTCCGGGGGGTCTTCCTCCAGGCTCGCGAGGTAGGCGCTCCGGGAAGGGAAGAAGCCGAACGGTCCTTGCAGGCGAAAATCTTCGGTGAGGAGGGAGGCGAGGAGATCGAGATCGTTCCGGCAGAACGCCTCCAGAAACCGGACCGCCGTTTCGCTCCGGGTCATCTCTCCCGCCTCTCTCGCGGGGAAGGGCGCACGGTCATCGGTCTCATCGGTGTTTCCCCTTCTCCCATCCCGATCCGATCAGCCATTGCCGCCCCGACTCTTCGGCCCCCTCCTCCAGGGTCGTCGCCATGCTGTCGTTCCACCGGTTCAGGTAGCCGAAGAGGGCGACCACCCCGAGGATTTCGACGATCTCCCCGTCGTCCCAGTGCTCTCGAAGACGCGCTTGGACCGCCTCGTCCACGGCGTTCGGGATCCGGGAGGCGGCGAGGGCAAAATCGAGGGTGGCCCGCTCCGCCTCGTCGAAGGCGGGATGGGTCTCGTACTCCCAGACGTGCCGCACCTGATCTTCGCCCGCGCCGTACCGCTCGGCGGCGCGGATCGCGTGGGCCTGGCAGTAACGGCATCCGGCGGCGTGGCTCGAAACGTAGCCGATGAGGCGCTTCAACGCGCTCGTCACGCGCCCCCGGTTCTCCATCACCGCCATGTTCAGCTCGATGAACGCTTTCGCGATCGCGGGCCGCCTCTGCATGGTGAGCACGCTGTTCGGGCAGAAGCCGAGTGTCTCGTCGAAGAACCGGGCGAGCTTCTTCACTTCTTCGTTCGCGTCGGGGGACAGCGGGGGCACCAGGGGCATGACGCCTTTCCTTTCAGGGCTTCGAATTCGGAAGTCTGCGGAGGTTTGTCATCTGAATATTCGAGGTTAGAAGTCGGCGGCCAGAGTGAAGAACGAGATGCCGGGCCCGAGGTTCCTCCGGAAGTCGGTGAGCTGCCCCCAGTCGTAACGGAGCACGAAGAACCCGAGGTTGATCCGGGCCCCCACCCCGTAGGCGTAACCGTAGGCGTTGAATACGCGGTCCGTGATCGGCTCGACCGGCCGGTTCTGGATGGGCGCGAGCTCCTCGCCGTCTCCGTACCATCCCGCGGCGCCGTCGATGAAGAGCACGCCGTTGATCCCCCGGAGATCGAGGGGGAGCGGCCATCCGAGGCGGAGCTGCTCGATCAGGGGATACCGGAATTCCAGATTGACGAGGCCCACCCGGGTCGCCCGAAGATCTCCGTAATCGATCCCCCGGAAGGTGTAGGGCCCGCCGATCCGGAAGTACTGAATGTTCCGCCCCACGCTCCCCCCCGCGATCAGCCGGGTCGCAAAAGTGTACCGGTGGCGGATGTTGTAGTAGTTTCGGATATCGACGATGCCCGTTCCGAAGGAGAGATCGCCGAAAGCGTACTCCATGGAATAGCGGGACCGGCTTCCGTTGATCGGCCCGGTCATGCCGTAGAGCACGTTGTCCCTGACGAGGGCGACGTACGGCTCCGCGAAATACTGCGGATCCCCTCGGACCTCCTTGAATTCGTAGTAGGAACCATTGTAGAAGGACTCTTCGTAGACGCTGCTCGTGATCGACTGTCCCCGCACGCCGAACTCGAACCGCGAGAATTTGGAGAAGGGGCGGCTCGTCATCAGCTCGAAACCCCGGTAGATCTGGCTCGCGAACTCCGCATCCGTCTCGGCCGTGTAGAGGTAGTAATCGTTCCGGTACTGGAAGAGGGAGAAGCCCCAATTCGTCCGCCGCCGGAGATTCAAATAGGAGAAGAAGAGGTCCGCGTCCGAGAGGCTTCCGTAGATCCCGGCGGCGAAACTGAGGTTGTGATTGCCGAGAATGTCGCTGAAGGAGATCGCGCTCTGCCCGAGGAATCCGACGTTCGACCCGAAAGCGGCGCCGCCGAAGAGGAAGTCCTGGGTGAAGCGGAGCTTGTACTTCTTTCGTTCGAACTCGGTCGTGTCCGGAAGGGCGTCCGGGTCTTCCGCGGGGGCGGAGGAACTGAGCCGCTCCGGATCGGGCCCCTCCCCCTCGGGGAAGATCGAACGGAGGTCGACCAGGTTCTCCTCGGCCGGCGGCGGAGGGTCGGGCCCCTCTTCCGGCGGAGCCCCGTCATCGTCCCCGGCCGTCACGGCCGTTTCCTCTTCCGCGGCCCCCGGGTCGGCGAGAAGCTCCGTCTCTCCCTCGCCCTCGCTCGCGGGGACGGGCGCCTCGTCCTCCTCCCGCGGGATCGGCGCGGACGATTCGGCCGCCACGACCGTCTTCGGGCCCGTGGGCGCCGCCTCTTGCCGCAGAGGCACGCGTTTCAGACGGAGCGGGTCGTTCAACGTGTACAGATTCCACGTTCCCCGGGAGAAGGCGGAGAAGACGAGCACCTCGCCGTTCCGGGACCAACTGAAAGGCGGAGCATCGGGAATGATCCCCGTGATCCCGCTGATCACGTTCGTCAGCGGGAAGACCCGGTCCGTCTCCAGCTCGTAGGCGTACAGGTTGGACGGGCCGTCCCGGTCGGAGACGAAGAGCAGGTCTTTCCCATCCGGCGACCAGTAAGGGGCGATGTTCTTCCCCCTCTCCATGTTCGGCAGTTCCCGGACCTCGTCGGTCTCCAGGTCGTAGAGGGCGAGACGAAGATTGCCGAAGCGGAGGGTCTCGAAATCGGTGCCGGCGCCCCGGTCGGTGGTGAAGGCGATGGTCCGCCCGTCGGGGGACCAGGTCGGGTGGAAGTCCGTGTACGGGTCGTCCGTGAGCCGCCGGAGCCCCCCGCCCTCCGAGTCGCAGATGAAGAGATTGGACCGCCCCCCCTCGAGGGCGACGAAGACGATCCGCTCCCCGCCGGGGGAGAAGGAGGGGGAGAGCACCCCGTCGAAACCGAAGGTCAGGCGGCGGACCACCTTCTTCTCGTCCACGTCGAAGAGGTAGATCGCGTCTTCGGCGCCGATCTTCGCCGGGAAGGCGAGGAACCGCTCGTCGGGCGACCAGGAGATGGAGGTCCGGAAGAAGCGGAGGGACTCGAAACTGCCGGTCCGCTCCCCCTCGACCAGCTTGTCCAGGATCTTTCCGTCGCTCGTCCGGGCGAGGTAGATATTGGAATACATGGAGCGGTCCGAAATGTACGCCACCCGCTCCCCGCTCGGCGACACGGCGGGCACCAGGTTGAGGGAGGCCAGGTCCTTCTCCGGATCCGTGATGGGGCGGGCGAACTTCTCCGGCTTCTGGTAGTCGGCGATCTGGGGCAGGTAGGTGCGGCGCACCTCCTCGAGCCACTCGTCGGAGAATTTCTTCAGCGAAATGCCGAGGACCGACTGGAACGCCTGATGAACGCCCCCCACCCGGGGCGCCACCCGGAGGATCTCGCCGATTTTCTCGTCGCCGTACTTTTCGCCGAGGAACTGGTAGATCGACTGGCCGAACCGGTAGACCCGGATGTCGCCCACCCGGGAGAGGACGTCGATCGGAATCAGGTAGCCCTGCAGCGCGGCGTCGCGCATCCACATCTCGGTGTGCCGGTCCACCCCCTCCGTGGAGAGATACTCGGCCATCCCCTCCATGAACCAGAGAGGGGGCGAGAACCCGACCGTGTTGGCGAGCACGCTCCCGGACGAGCCGAAGAGGATCTCCACCTGGAACGCGTGAACCATTTCGTGGGTGAGCACGTGCTCCAGGTCGCCGTAGGAACCGGTGAAGGGGAGGACGACCCGGCGCTTCAGGAACTCCGTGAGCCCGCCCGTCCCCTCGCTGATCAGGGAGTAGCTGATATTGGTCTGCTGGAAATCGGAATGGGAGGCGTAGAGGATGAGCGGGATCGGCCGCTCCATGTCGTAACCGAGGACGCGGGAGAGTTTCCGGTACGAGCGTTCGGCCATCCGCGCCGCGTCGAGGGCCGCTCCCTTCTCCGCCTCGTAGTAGAAGACCTCGAAGTGCTCGGTCTTGATGATCTTCCAGTCGAAGTCCCTGTACTGGACCTTGTTCTTCCCGAAGTACTGGGCGCCCGCGGCTCCGGGCAGGAGGAGGAGCGCCAAGAGAAGGGGCGCGATGAATCGGTTGATGCCCATGACGAAATCCTTCAGGGAGGGGCGAGGTCCGCGCTCCCCGTTCGGCGGGGGGGCTCCGCCGGAAGCTCTCTTCCGTGCAGGGAGTATACCCAGGATCCGATGGAACCGCAAACCCTTGATCGCAGGGGGATTACTCCACGTAGCTCTTGCGGCGGCGCCAGGGTTCCTGGGCGGTGAAGCCGACGAGGAACCGGTAGTACCCTTCTTCGAGCCCCACCTCCTCCTCCGAGCCGATTCGCCCGTATTCAAGGCCGAAGTCACAGAAGCTCCGGCGGACGCCGATGGGGAACCCGGACCCGAAGGAGACGGACCAGCGGGCGATCTCGCCCCCTTCCTCCGCGAGGAGGGGAAGAGGGTCGACCCGGAACCCCGCCCGCACGGGAAGGCCGAGGATCCACGGATCCCCCCGCCGGGGCATCCGCTCCAGACCGACGGACCAGCCCGTCACGTCCTCGTAGCCGCCGAGGGCGGCGAGGGTGTCATTCACGTCGCCCCAGGCGGCGGTCCGGATCTCGGCGCCGATCGTCCATCGATCGTATTGGAAGGAGACGCCCGCGCCGATCCGCTCGGGCAGGCCGATCTCGATCCTCTCCGACGAGACGGTCCCCGACGCCCCCTCCCGCTCCCGGTCGACGTCCAAGGCCGCCTCCGTGGAGTAGACGAATCCGAAATGACCGATGGCGCCGATCGGGATCATGAGCCCCGCGGTGCCCCCCGTTCCCGAGCCCGAGAGGAGCAGGCGCTCCTTCGTGGGCAGGATCGACGAGTCGTCGAAGACCAGGTTGTAGTCCTCTTCGACATTGAAGAAGTAGTTGTCCAGCCGGATTCCGAACCGCAGGTCGCGGAAGAATCGGAACGCGAGAACCCCGGGCACGCGGAAGAGTGCGCCCCGGCGCTCGAAGAACCGGTCGTAAGAAGGAACTCCTTCCCCGATCTCCTCCCCGGACCCCAAGGGAATCCGGGTCCGGGCCGTTCCCATGTCCTGCTCCAGAGCATAGCCGAAACCGGCGGCGAATCGGCTCCCGAAGGGAATCAGGAACTCGAAGAGGGGGAAGCCGGAGGATGTGATGAACTCCTCGCCCGTGGCGTCCTTCGCTGTCCGCCGGTCGGCCAGATAGAGAATGTTCAGCGAGACCTCCCGGTAGCCCCCGGGCCCGGCGGGGTTCGCGAGGGAGAGGCGGAGGGTATCGTTCAGGGCGACTCCGAGACCGCCCATCGTCCATCCCCGGACGTGGGTCGGTTGGAGACCGATCCCGAGCCCGTTCGACGCGAACTGGCTGTCCGCCCCCGCCCCCGTGGGGAGGGCGAAGAAAATCAGGGCCAGACCCGGGAGGGACTTGAGTCTCACCGGTTACTCCGTCCCGGCGCCGGGGCGCGGCGGCGTGTAGAGGAGCCTGAGTCGCGGGGAAAGACTGTCCGCCGCTTCCATCGAATAGAAAGAGACGTAACGGTCTCGTGCGAGATTGACCGACGCCCGGATCAGGATGATCGGATCCCAGTTCCCGGCCGCCCACCAGCCGCTCGCCGACTGACTGAGGCGAACCGCGACCGTATCGCCCGGCAGGGCGTCGGGAGGCATGGAGAACGTCCTCACGGCCTGTCTCTCGAAGACCACGGCGTCGCTCCCGAGGGAATCGCTCACCACCCGGTGAACCGCGAAGGGGATTTCCGCGTCGTTCGTGCGGGCTTCGGCGACGGTCAGAACCAACTCGAACCGGTTCACCGTGACATCCTTCAGCTCCGCCGGAAGATCGAATTCGAAGAGAGCCTGGTTCGTCATCGACTCCCGGACGCCGACGAGAAGGGTCGCGGCAGGGAAGTTCTCCGCCACATAACTGGAGGGATCGACCTTGAACGCGTAGAACCGGTCGAATGACGGGGCGATCGCGGCGGTGGTGTCCCTTCCGGAATCCCCGTCCCGGTAGGTCAGGTGAAGACGGAACGCGCTTTCGTCCGCCCCCCCGCTGTCGTTCTTCGCTTCACGGGAGGGGATGCGGAGGAAGAACGAGTCCCCTTCCACGGGGCGGAGGAGAAGACCGTGGTTGCCCGCCGACGAGTCGACCCAGCTCCTCACCCACTCGATCGGAACCGGCGCGTCCAAATCGGGATCGAAGGCAAACTCCTCCCCCGGCACGACGCCCAGCGTGTCCCGTTTCGACGACTCGGTCCACTTTTCGGTCACCCGGTCGATACGGACCGTTCCGATTCCGTCGGCCTGCCAAGGAGACGCGGTGATCCGGGCGGAGATGAGGGTGTCCTCCCGGCCGGGGAGGTTCGCGAAGGAGACGACGATTTCGAAGCGGAACTTCCGGCGGTCGCCGATCAGAAGATCGTCCTTCACCCCCGAAAGGGTGTCCGCCTCGAAGTAGGTGTCGGTGGTCAGGGTCACGATCGTGTCGTCCTCCGCCGGGACCGCCCACCGCCGGGCGTCGACGAACTCGGCTCCCACGAGGGTGTTCTCGTCTTTGCTGGAACAGGAGGCGAGCAGGAGTACCGCCGCCGCCAGGAACCATCGATGTCGCGCCATCCTCTCACCCTCGCGTTCTCTTCGGGGCGACGTCATGGTAGGGGAACGGCCCGGGGCGGTCAAGAACCACCCTGCATTCCCCGGCGCACGGCGGGGCGATTCCCGTTGCGCTTCCTCAGAACCCGGTGATACGCTGCAACCTACGTCTGGAAACGATCATCGCTCGCCGAAGGGGACAAGAGACCGGTGCCACGAGGACGGACGAAAGGAGATGGGCGGGGACGGCGCACACGGGTTCTCCTCCTCTTGCTCCCGGCCGCCCTCTCCTGCTCCGGGGGGCCGGAAAAGCCGGCGAACCTCCTCCTCGTCACCGTGGACACCGAGCGGGCGGACCGCCTCGGCTGCTACGGCGCGCCGGGCGCCCTCACCCCCGTCGCGGACCGTCTCGCCCGGGAGGGCGTCCTCTTCACGAACGCGTTCACCTCGATCCCGATCACGCTCCCCGCCCACTGTTCGATCCTGACCGGGCTCTACCCCCGAACCCACGGCGTGCTCTCCCACGGATACACGCTCCCCGAGGAGCGTACCACCCTCTCGGAGATCCTGAAGGGGGAGGGGTTCCGGACCGCCGCGTTCATCTCGAGCCACGTGCTCGACGACAAGTACGGGACGGGCCAGGGCTTCGACATCTTCTGGAAGAGGTACAACTACGGCCCGAAACGGATGAGACGGGCTCTCCGGGACCGGGGGGAGGATCTCCTCACCCAGGCCGCCCTCGATTGGGCGCGCCTCGAGCTCGACGAGCCCTTCTTCCTCTGGCTCCATTGGTTCCATCCCCACAAACCTTACGAGCCGCCGCCGCCGATGGACGCCATCTATGATCCCGATCCGTCGAGCCCCCTCCGGGCGGACGTGGAGACGCTGAACCGGGTCTGGCGCGGGGGGATCGAACCGACCCCGGCGGAGATCGACCGGTTCCGCAGGCTCTACCAGGGGGAGGTGGCGTTCACGGACCGCCAGCTCGGCATGGTCCTCGAAAGGCTGGAGGAGATGGGCGTTCTGGACCGCACGCTCGTGGTCTACACGGCCGATCACGGGGAGGTGCTCTACGAGCACGACCGCTACTTCGGCCACGACATCATGCTCTACGATCCGTCGATCCGTGTCCCCCTGCTCGTGCGCGCCCCCGGGGCGGCGAAGGGAGGAACGATCGTGAACGATCAGGTCCGCCAGATCGATCTCCTCCCGGGGATCCTCGATCTCCTCGGCGTGCACCGGCCCGACATCCTCTGGGAGGGGCGCTCCTTCGCGCCCGCCCTCCGGGGGGAAGCGCTCGAAGAGGCGCCGATCTTCGCCGAGGTCTTCCCGCCCAAGCCGGAGTGGAAATCGCCCCCCCGCCACGGCATCCGCTACGGCGACTGGAAGCTGATCACCGTGGAGGGAGAGGACGGGGTGCAGCTCTTCGATCTGGCCGCCGATCCCGGGGAGGAGAGAAACCTCGCGGACGAAGAGACGGCGAAGAGCGCGGAGCTCCAGGCGCTCCTTCTCGAATGGATGGCCTCCACCCCCTTGCCGGATGAGGATTTTCCGGAGCTGACCGACGAGGAGCGGGAGAATCTTCGAAGCCTCGGTTACCTCGAGGAGTGACGTGAAATCCAAGTTGGACAAGCCGACCATTTCGTTCTTCTTCCCCGCCTGCAACGAAGAGGATACGGTGGAGGAGCTGGCGCGCCGGGCGGACCGGGTGCTCCGGGACCTGACTTCGGATTACGAAGTGATCATCGTGAACGACGGCTCCACGGACCGGACGGAGGAGATCGCCGATCGGCTCGCCGAGGAGAACCGGCGGATCCGCGTCGTCCACCACGAGACGAACCAGGGGTACGGCGTCGCCCTCCGGAGCGGGTTCGCGGCGGCGACGATGGACCTCGTCTTCTACACCGACGGCGACCTCCAGTTCGACGTCGCGGAGCTCTCGAAGCTGATCCCCCTCATCGACGACGCGGACATCGTCTCCGCCTACAAGATCCGCCGCATGGACGGAATGCAGCGCCGCGTCGTCTCGTGGGTCTACAACACGTCGCTCCGGCTCTTCTTCGGCCTCAAGGTGCGTGACGTGAACTGCGGCTTCAAACTCTACCGGCGCGAGGTGTTCGACATGATCACCCTCGTCTCGACCCGGGGGCTGATCGACGCCGAGGTTCTCCTCAAGGCGGAGCGCGCGGGCTTCCGGATCGTCCAGGTCGGCGTGACCCACTTCCGCCGGCGGGCGGGAGGAAGCCGGTACCGGATCCGGGAGATCGTGAAGACCATGACCCAAATGGTCGGGCTCTGGCGGGAACTCCGGCGGTCATGACCCCACGGCGCGGGGAGGGCGGGTACGCGCGGGGGGATCTTCTCGTCGCCTCCCTCCTGCTCCTTCTCGTACTCCTCTTCTTCGGGGGCGTCCTCTTCGGCGACGACTGCCTCGTCACCTCCAATATGTCCCGGTGGCTCCCCTGGCGGCTCTCTTCAACGACGGACGAGATGTCGCGCCCCTCCTTCCGCGACGACTCGGCGGAGACGTACTTCCCCCGGCGGTTCCTCTCGGGCGAAGAGATGAAAGCGGGCCGGGTTCCTCTCTGGAACCGCTACGTTCTTTGCGGCGCGCCCCATCTCGCCGACTTCCAGTCATGCGTCTTCCATCCGCTGAACGTCTTCTTCCTCTACTGGGTCGACCCGCTCTGGGCGATGGGCGCCTTCGTCGCGGTCCACCTCTTTCTCGGCGGACTCTTCCTCTTCCTCTTTCTCCGGCGGCTCGGCGTGGGCCCCGTCGGATCCGTGATCGGGGGGCTCTCCTTTCTCTTCAACGCGTACTTCGCCACCTACCTCGGCCACCCGGTGCACATCTCGACGGGCTGCTGGATCCCCCTTCTCCTCCTCCTGGTCCACCGGTGCGTGACGGAAGGGCATGGACGGCGGATCGTCCCCTTTGCCGTCGCGATGACGATCCTCGGCGGCTTTCCTCAGACGATTTTCTACGGGCTCCTGATCGCGGGCGCCTACGCCCTCTATCTCTGGACCGGGCTTCCGGGGGGGGAGAGGAGAAGGGGCGCGCTCCGGCTCGCCGCTTTGGCCGGGCTGGTGGTTCTCGGCGCGGGCCTCACGCTCTTCCAGATCGCGCCGACGGCGGAGCTCGGCGGGCTCTCGGAGCGTGAGGAGATCCCCCTGGAGCGGATCGTCGACTCCCACATGCCGGTCCCCGCGGAGCTGATCCGTCTCTGCCTCCCCGACTTTTTCGGCAACCCGGTGGACGAGAATTTGTGGCTCGTCGCGATGCGGGGCCCGCTCCCCCACCCGTCGGACCTCGGGTTCATCGGGTACGGGGGCGTGATTCCCCTCCTCCTCGCCCTCGCGGCGCCGTTCCTCTCGCGGCGGAGGGAGCGGTGGTTCTTCGCGGGGCTCGGGCTGCTTTCGGCCCTCCTCGCCTTCTCGCCCTTCTTGTTCTCTCTCTTCTACAGGCTCGTCCCCTTCGCACGCCTGTCGACGGAGGTGCACCGACTCCAGTTCCCCTTCCTCCTCGCGACGGCGGTCCTCGCCGGCCTCGGATACGAGGCGATGCGGAAGCGGGCCGGGGAAGGGCCGTGGCGAGGCCCGGCCCTCTACGTCATGGTCTGGCTCCTGACGATCCCCGCCTTCGGGGGGGCGATCTTCGCGGGGGGCCCGGCCCTCCGGGAGTACGCGTCGAAACGGCTTGTCGAGATCGAAAGGGAGCGGGGGCCCGGGATCCTCGAAGCGAGCGTCCCCCCCGTGGCGCGGTGGTACTTCCGAAGCGGGCACGGGGATAATTGGATGAGATTCCACGGGCGCGGGTTCGCGCGGTACGCCGTCCTTCTCGGCGCCGGAGGGGCGGGGCTCCTTCTTCTTCGGAAGGGGGGACGGCGGGCGGTGCTCGGCGCCGCCGCCCTCGTGGCCGTCACCGCCGCCGACGGGTGGTTCTTCTCGAGGATCTACTACACGCCCCAGCCGAGAAGCTCGACCTTCGCCGATCACTCCCTTCTCGAGAAGCTCCGGAACGATGAAAGCTCGGTCCGCATCGCCCGGGTCGGAGGGAATACCTGATCCCGTCGAACACCGGGCTCGTCTACGGAATCGAAGACCTGCAGGGGGTGAACGCTCTCATGCCCGCCGACATCGGCCGCGTGTTCGAGGCGGTCCACCCGCGGCTCTGGCCGGACAAGCGGCGGATCGCGCCATTCACGGCGGCGATGGGGGACGCGATCGACCGCCCCCTCTGGTCCCTCCTGAACGTGGGCGTCTTCCTCGGCCCGGGACACCCGCTCACGAGGAGCGCCGTGTACCCCGACGATCTGATTCTCCTTAGCCGTGAGAAGCTCGCGGTCGATTGGCCCCCGGAGGGGGATTTCCTCGGTGCCTCACCGGTGGTGGCGAAGAACGAAGAGGTCCTTCCCCGCGCCTTCCTCCGGCATCGCTACGAAGTCGTGCCGGGCCGGGAGGAGATCCTCGCCCGGATCACCGCCCCCGATTTCGATTCCCACGGTCCCCTTCTCCTCGAAGAGGATCCCGGCCTCCCTCAAGGGGGGGCGGCGGCAATCCCGGCGGACGAGTGCGTCCTCGTCGAACGGCGCGGGGGGAACGCCGAGTTCCTGGTCCGCTCGAACGAGCCGGGCCTCCTCTTTCTCTCCGAGACCTGGTATCCAGGATGGGAGGCCGAAGTGGACGGTGATCCGGCGCCCCTCTTTCGGGCCGACTACGCCTTCCGGGCCGTTCCCGTTCCGGCGGGGGAGCATGTCGTCTCCTTCCGCTATCGACCGCGATCCTTCCGCGCCGGGGTCGCCGGATCCCTCATCGCCGTCATCCTCTGGGCCGGGATCGCCCTCCCGGGGATTCGGCGGAGGGCCCATCTTTCCCGTTGACTTCCCCCTCCCCGGCGGCTAGTTTCAAAGATCCGAATCGAAACGAGTCGATGCCGGTGTAGCTCAGTTGGTTAGAGCAGCGGAATCATAATCCGCGTGTCCGGGGTTCGAGTCCCTGCACCGGCACTTTGTTCCCACCCCACACTGAAGACCTTCCGTGGAACTATCGGAGATCATGATCGCCACGGTCCGGGAGAGAAGCCTCTTCCGGCCGGGCCATGCCCTGATTCTCTCCCTCTCGGGGGGGCCGGACTCGACGGCTCTCGCCCATCTGCTGGGGGAAATCCGCGACGAGTGGCGTCTCCGGCTCGCGGCGCTCCACGTGAACTACGGCCTCCGGGGGGAGGAGTCGGAAGGGGACGAGGCCTTCGTCCGCTCCCTCTGCGAGACGCTCCGCATCGACCTCACCATCCGGAAGTCGGGAGCCGTCGCCGGACTCCGGGGGGAATCGCTGCAGATGGCGGCCCGCCGGGTCCGCTACGCCTATCTCGAAGAGGAGCGGGCGGCGTCGGGGGCGGACCGGATCGTGACCGGCCACAACCGGGACGACCGGGCCGAGACGGTCCTCCTCAATCTGTTCCGCGGAGCGGGACCCCGGGGACTCGGCGCGATTCCCTACCGGCGGGGG
The DNA here is from genome assembly GCA_043809585.1 of Candidatus Eiseniibacteriota bacterium. Classification (GTDB taxonomy): domain Bacteria; phylum Orphanbacterota; class Orphanbacteria; order Orphanbacterales; family Orphanbacteraceae; genus JBDROZ01. Next base: position 41,185 of record JBDROZ010000044.1, on the reverse strand, counting down.
GTGGTGGCGAGGCCCCTCCTCGACGCGGGACGGGAGGAGATCCTCCGCGATCTCGCCGCCCGAAAAGGGGGATACCGGACAGACCGCTCGAACCGGGAGACCCTCTACGACCGGAACCGGATCCGGCTCGAGGTCCTTCCCCTCGTCGAGCGTGTTCTCGGCCGGACCGTGCGGGCGTCCCTCGCCCGGGCGGCGGACGTCTTCGCCGACGTGGAGGATTTTCTGGACGACAAAGCGGCGGGGTGGCTCGAAGCGGCCGGGGACCGGGACGTCCAGGGGAGCCTCGGCGTGCCGGCCGCGGAACTCGCGCTCCTTCCCCGAGCCCTCGGCCGCCAGGTGGTGCGCGCGGCGATCCGCGAGGTGGCCGGCTCTCTCGCGGAAGTCCGGTTCGATCACGTGGAACGGGTTCTCCGGCTCGCGGGGGAGGGCGGCGCGGGAAAGGTGCCCCTTCCGGTCGGGGGGGAAGCACGGCGCGAGGGAGGAAGGCTCGTGCTCGGCCCGCCGACGGAGGGCCCGCCCCCATTCGACGTTCCGCTCCCCTTGCCCGGCGAGGTGTCGCTCCCGGGCCGGCGGCGCGTGACCTGCCGGTTCATCGCCCCTTCGGAGATGTCGGCGGACCCGGGAGACTTCGGACCCGACACCGGCCACTTCGACGCCGACCGCATCTCGCCCCCCCTCCTTCTCCGGAGCCGGCTGCCGGGGGACCGGTTCTGCCCTCTCGGCGCGCCGGGCTCGCGAAAAGTGCAGGACCTGATGGTGGACCGGAAGGTGCCCCGCCCCCTCCGGGACGGTGTGCCGATTCTCGCGGACGGGGAGGGCATTCTGTGGGTCTGCGGACTTGCCGTGGCGGAACGGGCGAAGGTCACCTCCAAAACCGCGAATATCTTGGAGGTTGCATTTCATCCGGCCGGGAAGGATACTACTATCACTTGAAGACGAGCCCTCATCCGGCCTTGGCAGGCCGCTCGTAGCCGCCTCCGCGCGGCAGATTTCGACCAGGCGCGGGGACGTCCGTTCCTCCGCCGCCCGGACCTTGAAAACGGAAACGACTCGGGACTGAGAGAATGATTGGCAGACGATTCGCACGCCTTCTACACGGCTCGCTCCGCCCGCGCCGGAGACGACTTCTCCTCGACGAGAACGACCCGGGGGGCCGGGGTGGCCCGCCGCCGGAAGGCGGTGGGGGTCGGCGCGACCCCCGGGGAGGTCCGGAGCCGCCGCGCCGGGAGCCGCCGCGGATGAACCGGACCATGCGGTCCCTCGCTCTCTGGGTGATCATTGCCCTCCTCGTTCTCACGGTGTTCCAGATGTACAAGGGGGGGCGCTCCCCGGACCTCGAGATCTCGTACACCCAGTTCGTGCGGGAAGTGGAGAAGGGGAACGTCGGCGCCGTCACGGTAATCGAGAAAGAGGTGAGGGGCGTCTTCAAGGAGCCGACCCTCGTTCAGGTCGGCGAGGGGCTCCCCCAGCGGGAGGCGACGCAGTTCAAAGTGTGGCTCCCCGCGATCGACCCGAACCTGCCGAACCTCGTGTGGGAGCACAATCCGGACGCGACGATCAAGTCCCGCCCCGAGGGGATGAACTGGCTTTCGGTCCTCCTCTCGTGGCTGCCCATCCTGCTGATTCTCGGCTTCTGGATCTTCATCGTCCGTCAGATGCAGGGGGGTGGGAACAAGGCGTTCTCCTTCGGCAAGAGCCGGGCGCGGCTCCTCACCGCCGACCGTCCGAAGATCACGTTCAAGGACGTGGCGGGGGCGGTGGAGGCGAAAGAGGAGCTCCAGGAGATCATCGAGTTTCTACGGAAACCGGAGAAGTTCCAGAAGCTCGGAGGCAAGATCCCGAAGGGGGCGCTCCTCCTCGGGCAGCCGGGCACGGGCAAGACCCTCCTCGCCAAGGCGGTGGCCGGCGAGGCGGAGGTGCCCTTCTTCTCCATGAGCGGCTCCGACTTCGTCGAGATGTTCGTCGGCGTCGGCGCCTCCCGGGTTCGGGACCTCTTCGAGCAGGGGAAGCGGAACGCGCCGTGCATTATCTTCATCGACGAAATCGACGCCGTGGGACGGCACCGGGGGGCGGGGCTCGGCGGCGGGCATGACGAACGGGAGCAGACGCTGAACCAGCTCCTCGTGGAGATGGACGGCTTCGAGTCGAAGGAAGGCGTGATCCTCATCGCCGCGACGAACCGGCCCGACGTTCTCGATCCCGCCCTCCTCCGGCCGGGACGGTTCGACCGGCAGATCGTGGTCGACATGCCCGACGTGGCGGGGCGCGAAGGGATCTTCAAGGTCCACACTCGGAAGATCCCCCTCGCGGAGAACATCGACCTCAAGGTCCTCGCCCGGGGAACGCCCGGCCTCTCGGGCGCGGACATCGCCAACCTCGTGAACGAGGCCGCCCTTCTCGCGGCGCGCAAGAACCGTGAGAAGGTGGAGATGATCGACTTCGAGGAAGCGAAGGACAAGGTGATGATGGGCACGGAGCGGAAATCCCTCATCCTCTCCGACGAGGAGAAGAAGGGGACCGCCTATCACGAGGCGGGGCACGCCCTGGTCTCCGTCCTCCTGCCGAACGCCGACCCCCTCCACAAGGTGTCGATCATCCCCCGGGGCCAGGCCCTCGGCGTGACCCATCTCCTCCCGATGGACGAGAAGCACAAGTGGAGCAAGGAGTACTGCCTCGACTTCGTGGCCCTCACCATGGGGGGGCGGTGCGCGGAACTCATGATCTTCGGCGAGTTGACCACCGGCGCCCGGGACGACATCGAGAAGGCGACGACCCTCTCACGGAAGATGGTTTGCGAGTGGGGCATGAGCGAGAAGCTCGGTCCCCTCGCGTTCGGCCAGAAGGAGGAACAGATCTTCCTCGGCCGGGAGATCTCCCGCCACCGGGACTACTCGGAGCGGACCGCGGAGATGATCGACGACGAGGTACGGAGCATCGTGGAGGGCGAGTTCAAGCGGGCCATGACGCTTCTCGAGGAAAACAAGGACACCCTGATCCTCGTCGCGGAGACTCTCTTCGAGCGGGAGGTTCTCGACGGCGAGGAGATCAAGAAGCTGGTGCGGGGCGAAGAGCTCGATCCCCTCCCGGATCCGCCCCAGAAGAAACCGGACGGGGAGGAAAGCGGCGGCGGGGAGAGCGCCTCTCCGGAGGAGGTTTCGAGCGAAGGACCGGACGTCGCCGGGAACGGGGGCGACGGGGCCGTTTCCCCTCCGGACCCGCCCGAGGAACCGAAGGACACCGCCTAGGAGAGCCGCCATCCGCATACGACGAACCCGCCGCGGAATCGACTCCCCTCGGATCGCGCACGGGACCCCCGTCGACCATTGGATCTTGTCCGGCCTCGAAGCCTCCTCCACGGAAGCCCTCGCGCGACTGCTTCTCTCCCGGGGAATCCCCTCTTTCGAGGGAGGAGAAGGGAACTTCACCTTCGACGTCTCTCCCGCCGAACTCGAGACCCTTTCGACACTCCCCCCCTTCCATGAACTCGGACCTTGGCTCGGCCGGGCCCTCCGCGGACCGGACCGCGCTTCATGGCTCAGGGCATGGGGGATTCCCGCGGCGCGGAGCGGCACCATCTTCATGGGCGTTCTCAACGTGACGCCCAACTCTTTCTCCGACGGCGGCCGATTCGCCGATGAAGGGGCGGCGGTGGAATGGGGCCTCGCCCTCGTCCGGGAGGGGGCGGACCTCGTCGACGTGGGGGGCGAGTCGACCCGGCCCGGCGCGGCGGAAGTGCCCCCGGACGAGGAGATCCGGCGGGCGGTGCCCGTCATCCGCGCCCTCGCCGGGAAGATCGAGAAGCCCCTTTCCATCGACACCAGGAAGGGCGTGGTGGCGCGGGCCGCGGCGGAGGCGGGGGCGGCGGTGATCAACGACGTGACCGGCCTCACCCACGATCCCGAGCTCGCCCGAGTCGCCGCCGAGACGGGGTGCGGTCTCGTCATCGGCCACATCCGGGGGACCCCGGCGGACATGCAGGAAAACCCGCGCTACCGCGACCCGGTGGCGGAAGTGTATGATGAGCTTGCCCGTTCGGCGGAGATCGCCCTCGGGGCGGGCGTGGCGGAAGAGAAGATCGCCGTCGATCCCGGCATCGGGTTCGGGAAGAGGGTCGAAGACAATCTCCGGCTCCTCCGTCGACTTTTCGAGATCCGCTCCCTCGGATTTCCTATACTGGTGGGGCCTTCTCGGAAGTCATTCCTCGGGGCGATCCTCGGCCTCCCGGTGGAAGAACGTCTCGAGGGGACGATCGGAGCGTCCGTCTCCGCGGTCCTTCACGGGGCGGATATTCTCCGGATCCACGACGTGCGGGCCGTCTCGCGGGCCGTGAGGACGGCGGAGGCGATCGAAGGCGCCTGACGGAGAAAAGCGATGGAGCATCTCCAATTCCGGATCTACGATCTGATCGACTTCGCGATCGTCTGGTTCCTCCTCTACCGGCTCCTCCTCGTCGTGAAAGGCACGCGGGCCTCCCAGATGATCTTGGGGCTCGCCCTCATCTATCTCGCTTCGGCCCTCGCCGAGACCTTCCAGCTCACCGGGCTGAACCGGATCTTCTCCAGCCTGAAGACGGTCTGGCTCGTCGCCTTCGTGATCCTCTTCCAGCCGGAGCTCCGGCGCGCCCTTTCCCAGACGGGGCATTCCCGTCTTTTCCGGATGTTCCTCCCGATCCAGGCGACGGAAGCCCTCGAGGAGATCGCCAAGGGCGTGCGGGTGATGTCGCGGAAACGGATCGGCGGGCTCATCGTCATCTCCCGAGACGCCTCGCTCCGGAACATCGTCGAGTCGGGGCACCGGGTGGACGCGAAGCTCTCGGCGGAGCTGATCGTCACGATTTTCACGAACTACTCGCCCCTGCACGACGGCGCGGTGGTCGTCCGGGACACCATCCTCGTGGCGGCGGGCTGCATCCTTCCCCTCTCCCAGGACCGGTCGGCGGGCATCACTCTCGGCACCCGGCACCGGGCCGCCCTCGGGCTCGCCGAGGAGACGGACGCCATCGTCGTCATCGTCTCCGAGGAGACGGGCACCATCTCGGTGGCGAACCGCGGGACCCTCCAGCCTTGCGCGGACGACAGGGAGATGGTCGACCGCATCACCAAGATCCTCCAGGCGGGAAAGAAAGAAGAAGACCTCGAACCGGAAAGAATGGCAGAACTGACCCGGAAGCATTAACCTTGATTCTTCATAAAATCTCGAGAGCAACCGCGTGAGAGTGCGTCAGATGCGGCAGCGCGCAGCATTCACCAAGCAGAGCATATCCAACGATATGTGAGCATTGGTGAATGCCGCGCCCTGTCGCAGATGGCGTGCGATCATGCGAGCGTCAGCGTTTTGGGCCGAGGTTCTATGAAGAATCGAGGTTAATCGGCAAGTCGCCTGAAGAGGTCGGAGCGCCGGTCGTCGGTCCAGCGGTTGCGGGGCGTGATGTCCTTGTTTTCGGCGAGGGAGGGATCGATCTCGACGATTCCCACGTGGGTTCCGTTCGAGGGGGCCCTGAGGAGCACCCGCCCGTCCGGCGCGATCACCTGGCTCATGCCGATGAAGGAGAGGCCGCTTTCGCCACGCACGTCGGCGCCGACGCGGTTCGCCGTGATCGCGAACACCCGGTTCTCGAGGCACCGGGTTCGCATCGACTCCGGGCAGTGGGGCAGCACGAGATTCGACGGGTGACAGAATACCTTCGCGCCTCCGAGGGCGAGGACCCGCATCACCTCGGGGTAGTACCAATCGAAGCAGATCATGAGGCCGAGATCGGTCCCCGCCCCCCGGACCGGCTCGAGGGGCGTGTCGCCCGGCGTGAAGATGTCCTTCTCGTTCATGAAAAGCTGGGCCTTCCGGTAGACGTGGGATGTGCCGTCCGGGCGAACGAGGGCGCACGAGTTGTAGAGGAGATCCCCCGACCGCTCGGCGAATCCGCCGACGACCACTGCGTCGAGCTCCCGGGCGATCTTGGAGAGGCACCGTTCCGTCGCCCCCCCCGAAAAAGCCTCGGCGAGGGAAAGGGCTTCTTCCTTGGAGAGAAAGAGGTAGCCGGTGGTGGCGAGTTCGGGGATCACGAGCAGGTCCGCGCCCGCGGCGTGCCCCAAGGCGATTCTCTCGATCGCCTCCAGGTTCTCTTCCGGCTTCCCGAAAACCGGCTCGAACTGAAGGTATCCGGCCTGCATGTGCCCTCCCTCTCCTCCCCGTTCTCCCGCCGGCGCGCGGCGGTTCTCCAGTTTACCCCGGGGCATGGCTCCTCGCAACGGCCCGTTGCAAAAGAGGGCGCGACGGGGAGCCGCCCGCTGTCCAATCCCTGAACAGACCCCTCATGCCATTGATTCTTATCGTGTTATCCCCGTCGTCCCCTGTGCGTTCCCTGGCACGGTTCGTGCGATTTCCAGACATCGCTCTTCCCTCGAGGTTCAGCATGAAACTCGGGAAATACACCAGTGCGCTCGCAAAACGAGGGACCCACGAACCGTCTTTCTGTTACATGATGGACTCGCTCCTGCAGTCGCGGATCGCGATCGCCCAGGAGTCGAATCGGGACTTTTTCGACGAGGACGTGAACGTCTACCTGGCGCTCCTCCTGAACTCGGTCGTCAGCGATCGGTTCCACGAGGTGACGTCCCGGTACGTGGCGCCCCGGGAAATCGACCTGGCCGAGATCATGGAACAGACGGACAACCTGTACGTGAAGCACGAGATCTACCGTGTCAACGGCGATTTCGTCCTCCTCCAGAGCGGCCTCTTTCAGGTTCCGCGGGAGGACCAGGTAACGAAACTGGCCCGGGCGGCGGCCAACGAGCGGGGGAGCACGTACTATCGCCTCGCAAGCTCTCTCGCCGACCGGATTCCGCCGCGATACCGGCCGGTGAGCGAGGTGCTCGCGAAGCTCTCGTACGACTTCGAGAAGTACCGGCGGATTCTGTCCCACATGCGCGGAGAGTTCCTCGGTCTCGTGGAGCCGATCGGCGACAGGGACATACGGCTTCTGTACGAGAACATGGAGGAGCGGGAACGCCGGTCGCGGGCGAAGTTCCTTCAGGACGAGCTCCTCGACTCCTATCTCGACTACCAGAGGAACGGTTCCGACGAAAACCGGGGACGGGTGCGCCGCACCCTCGAGGCGCTCCACGCCCTCGACCCGAAGGCGTGGCCCGATCTTGACGTGGACCGGGTGGGACAGGGGTAGCCGGGAAGCACGATGGAACGTCGACGCCCCCCGGCCGGGCCGGCGGGCGATTCATTATCGGCCCTCGGACCTTCCTGATGGTCGTCTCCTCCGCGGCGTATTTCCGGAAGCTCCGTGTTTCCGGAAATGGAGAAGAGACCGCAGAGGACACGAAGACCCCGAAGGTCCGGGAAGAAGAACGAACAAAAAATCCCCGCCACGGTCGACCGCCCGCCTCATGATTGACCCGACATCATCCAGGTGGGCACCCTCCCGACCGGCTCAAGTCGTCCGAACAAGCGGCGGCTCTACCCGGTCGAAGTTAGGTTCCCCTTCGGGTACTGTTGGCTCATCATGAGTGTGACCGGATCGGATCCGGGCAGGGATTTCATTCCCTGACTTGACTCTGATGTAAGCGTATCACCGGTGCAAAAACGTGTCAAGAGGAAGCGGAGTGGACAAACCGATTTCGCTTGATCCTTCAAGTTCGTCGGGATCGGTTCGGCTTGACGCGGCGCCCCGTCCGGTCGTTGGCCGATCTCCACGTGTGTGGTACTCTCCTTACCATGATGATCCGGGCGTTTCTTCTCGCGACGCTTCTTTGCCTCACGCCCTCCCTTTCCGGCGCCGGCGTGAACAGTCTCTTCTTGAACGGGCTCACCTTTTTCGACACGGGAGGTTTCGATAGAACGGCGGCCGACCTCCGGGCGGACGACCTCTCACCGGGATACGACGGAGACTATCTGCTCACCTTCCGGGACTCGAAGAAGACGAGCGTTCTCGCCGGCTTCGGTATCTTTTGGTCCCGGCGGACCGAGAGGGACGACGACATCCCGTTTCAGGCCGAAGGGGCGAAGGGCCGGATCCAGGCGATCGCCTTCCCCTTCAGCGTCGGTTTCGCGCGGCGGGATCCGGGGGACGCCGGGCGGGGCTGGATGTGGGGCGCCTTGGCCCACTACTATTATCTGAAAGTCTCCGTCGACGCCCCCGAGGAACTGGGAACCCCGGCCTGGTTCCGCTTATCCGGCGAGGAGGGAGAGCGGGACGGCCAGGGACCGGCGCTCTCCGTTTTCGCCGCTTACGAAGTCCCTTTCTTCCTCGGCCGGGCCGGACTTGGCGTGAAGGGGCGCATCGCCTTCGTCGCGATCAACGACGAACGGGGCCTCGGCACCCCCGACATCGACCTCACGGGCCTCACCATCTTCCTCTCCGCCGCCCTCCGATAATCGGGCGAAATGAAACGGGCGGGAACGATTGGGTCCCCGCCCGCCTTCGCTTCGGCATCTTCTATCCCTAGCCTGGATTATGCACAAATCTCCTACTGTGATCTCGGATCGCCGTCTGCGAAGCCTCCTTTCCTGCGCCGCCTCCTCGATGTAGTGCATGACTACACCTCCGGTGACGGCTCGTCCAAGTCAGCTTCTCGGCAGGCGATCCGAGCCCTCGCGACGGAGATTCATGCATAATCCAGGCTAGGGACCCGAGGCTTGATGTCCGGCTCGATGAGATCCGGTGGGACGCGTTTCGTCCTTCTCCTCGCCTCCGGTTCCGGCTTCCTTCGTCATGTCGACGACAGGCGGCTGTAGTTCGGCGCTTCCTTCGTGATGATCATGTCGTGAGGATGGTTCTCCCGGATACCCGCCGCCGTGACCTTCACGAATCTCGCCTTCTTCCTGAAGGTGTCGATGTCCCCGGCGCCGCAGTAACCCATGCCCGAGCGAAGACCGCCGACGAGTTGGAATACCGTGTCTTCGAGGGGGCCCCGGTAGGGGACACGGCCCTCGACCCCTTCGGGCACCAGTTTCGATTCCGCTTCGATGCCGTCCTGGAAGTACCGGTCCTTCGAACCAGCCCGCATCGCCTCGATCGATCCCATGCCCCGGTACACCTTGTAGTAGCGCCCTTCGTAGAGCATCATCTCCCCGGGGCTCTCCTTGGTGCCCGCGAAGAGACCGCCCACCATGACCGACTCCGCGCCGGCGCCGATCGCCTTAGCCACATCCCCCGAGTACTTGACGCCCCCATCGGCGATGACCGGCACCCCGCTCTTCGCGGCCGCTTCCGCGCACTGCTCCACCGCCGTGAACTGGGGCACCCCGACACCGGCGACCACGCGGGTCGTGCAGCTCGCGCCCGGCCCGATGCCGACCTTCACCGCGTCGGCGCCCGCGCCGATCAGGTCTCTTGTCGCTTCGGCGGTCGCCACGTTGCCCGCGATCACCGGAAGTTCGGGGTAGTTCTTCTTCACCTCTTCCACGACGCGGATCACGTTTCGCGAATGGCCGTGGGCGGTGTCGACGACGACCACGTCCACGTTCGCGTCCCGGAGCGCTTCGAGCCGAGCCTGGCGGTCCACCCCGACGCCGATCGCCGCGCCGACCCTGAGCCGCCCCCGCTCGTCCTTGCACGCGTTCGGGTGCATGAGGCGCTTCTTCATGTCCTTCACCGTGATCAGTCCCTTCAGATATCCCTCCGAATCGACCACGGGGAGTTTCTCGATCCGGTGCTCGTGAAGGAGCGCCTTCGCTTCCTCGAGGGTGGTCCCCTCCGGCGTCGTGACGAGGTTCTTCTTGGTCATCACGTCTTCGATCCGGGCGCCGTAATCGTGAATGAAACGGAGGTCCCGGTTCGTCAGGATGCCGACCAGCTTCCGGTTCCGCGTCACGGGGATGCCCGAGATGTGGAACTCCCGCATGACCTCGAGGGCTTCCGCCACGGGACGGTCCGGCTCCAGGGTGACTGGGTTCGAGATCATCCCGCTCTCGGAACGCTTCACTCGGTCCACCTCTTGGGCCTGCTCTCGGGGCATCAGATTCTTGTGGATGATGCCGATCCCCCCTTGCCGGGCGAGGGCGATGGCGAGACGGGACGAGGTCACCGTGTCCATGGCCGCCGACAGGAGCGGGATTCCGAGCCGGATCTTCTTGGTCAACCGCGTCGACGTGTCCACGTCCGGGGGAAGCACGTCCGACTCCGACGGCACGAGCAGCACATCGTCGAACGTGAGCGCCTCCCCGCTCAGCTTCGAACTCACTTCTCATCCCTCCTTTTTCCGTCCCCTCCCGCAAGGAGCAGGAAGATCCTGACGAGGGTCACCACGTCCCTCATGTTGTGGCGAAAGACGTTTCGCATGCGCGGATCGAACCCGCGGCGCACGTAGGCGTGATAGAGGGCCGGAATCTCCTCCCCCGGGATATCGGCCGCTCGAGGGGCGCCGGAGCCGAAGAGCTTCTCGACGGTCTGCAGTCGGAAATCGGGAAGCCTCTCCCGCCATCGCCTGCGGCAGAGGTGGAGCAAGTCGAGGTGATCCCCCGGATCAGTGAAAGGGAGCCGGTGGTAGGCGGCGCGGTTCCGGAGAAAGGGGACGTCGTAGGAACGGCCGTTGTAGGAAACGAGCGTGCGCGCCTCTTCGATCTCCTCGAGGAGGGCGGCGATCACCCCTCTCTCCTCGGTGTAATCCCGGGCGAAGCGTTGGCGGGCGATTCCCGCGTCCAGATCGATGGTGGCCGCGAGAAAGAGCGGTGTCGACGTGAAACCGGTCGTTTCGAGGTCGAAGAAAAGGGGGCGCGCCGCTTCCCGGTCCCCGTCTTTGCCGGCGGCCAACAGGCGCCACGGGGGCCCGAGTGCGGCGAGGGGCGGCCCGCCCGACTCTTCGGCCACCTGTTCCAGGGGCTCCTCGACGAGATAGTACGCGCCGTGAGAGGACTCCACCACCCGTCCCGCGGGAAGGGGCGACGGCGTACCGCGGCGCCGTCCGGTTTCCGCAGGAGGCGCGCTCCTCCCCCCCCGAGCGAGATCGGAGAGACGGCGGCGGTAGAGCGATTCTTCCATGGGGCTCTCGAACTTCCTCGGCGGCGAAGGCGCGAAGCCGGAACGGGGACCTTTGCCCGGTAGATTAGGCCATCCCGGGCCGCCGGGCAAGGGGGAAAGGGAGGCCGGACTCTTCTCCGGGCGCCGGATCGTCCGAAGGACCCATCTTCCTCGGACTTCTCTTCTGCACGCCGAATCAGTTGTGCTCGTCAGCAGCATCCGTCCGGAGGACGGCGGGACGGGGAATCGGCATCGGGAGGGGCCGGGGCATAACCGGGCAACTCATGGAAGATCTGCGCACCGCAGATTACGCGCGCCCGGAGAATGGGAGGGTGCTCTCCCGCCGCACGACGAGCGTCCCAGTCCGCCCCGATCCCCTCCCTCCTCCGATCCGCCGCCCCGCCGGAATCATGCCCCCCCGTTCGTCCTGAGTAGGACCGAAGGTCCGTATCGAAGGGCTCGTGTGGAACCGGTCCCCCCCTCCCTGCGTTTAATCCCCCCGCGTCCAGATTTCGAGCAGCTTTTCCGCCGCCGCCTTGTTCGGAATCGGGTAGCCGCGCATCAGTTCGGGATCGTGATGGAGGAGGGGGGGCCGGGGCTGGCCGACGCAGGAAGGGCACCCGTCCGGACAGGGGCAGGAGCGGATCAGCTCGAGGGCGGCGGCGAGAACCTCCGCCGCCGTGTCGAAGCCCTTCTCCGACAGCCCGAGCCCGCCCGGGAATCGGTCGTAGATGAAGACCGCCGGCCGGCCGAGGTTCGAGCTCTCCACCACGCCCCCCAGGTTGCTCGGGTCGCACATGGAGTGCAGGGGAAGGACCACGAGAAGCAGATTCCGGACGCCCGCGAGCCCCTCGGCGATCTTCAGGGCGAACCGGCCGAGGGTGTCCGTCGTCTCGACGTCCGGCGCGATCCCCAGCGTCACGGTCTCGAGACTTTGTGGGGGCAGATCGAGCTTTCCCCATCCGATCGAATCCTGTCCGTAGAACTTGATCTTCTTGAACGCCGTGGTCATCCAGGTGACCGTCGCCTCGGCGAGGATCGTCTCGGCCCCGGGGAGGGCCCCCTTCTCCCGGACCTCGCCGAGACGGATCGTGGAGTCCACGATCGCCTGGGTGTAGTAGTCGACCTCCCGGCGCTCCACGTACGCGACGCGCTGCTCCATGTCGAGTTCCCGGACAAAGTAGGTCTCCCCCTCGTGAAGGTAGATCGCCTCGGGATAGAGAAGCTCGGGGGCGCTGACGGCGTCGACGTTTCCTATGGTGCGGGGCTCCTTCTCCTCCGGGACCCTCTCCAGAATCGTGAAGGTCGCGTCCGACATGTTCCGGAGCGACACCTCCGCGGCCGGATAGTCGGTGAGGGCCCAGTAGTAGCGGTCCTCCACCCGCGTCAGATTCCCGTGGTCCTCCAATGCCTCGGCGATCTCCGGCCACAGGTCGCCGAAGAGCGCCTCGTTTCCCTCCTCGAGGGGAAGCTCGTGGGCCGCGCACCGGAGATGACGTTCCAGGATGTACGGGTTTCCGGGGTCCACGATCGCGTGCTCCGGGCTCCGCCCGAAGAAATAGCCCGGGTTCCGGATCAGGTACTGGTCGATCGGGTCGTTGTACGCGACGAGGACGCTGAGCGATTCCTCCTCGGTTCGCCCGGCCCGGCCCGACTGCTGCCAGGTGCTCGCGATGGTCCCCGGAAAGCCGACGAGGATCGAAGCGCCGAGACTCCCCACGTCGATGCCGAGCTCCAGGGCGTTCGTGCTCGACACGCCGAGGAGCTCCCCCGAGAAGAGGCGCCGTTCGATCTCCCGGCGCTCCTCCGGCAGATACCCCCCCCGGTAGACGGCGACCCGGTCCGCGAGGCGCCGCTCCCTCTTCTCCAGCTCTTCCCGGGCGTACCGGTAGACGAGTTCCGCCGTCACCCGGGCGCGCGTGAAGAGGATCGTCGGCACCCCCTCCCGCACCAGATGCACCAACAGGTCCTTCCCCTCCACGTTCGAGCTCCGCCGCTCCACGTCCCCTTCTCCGACCACCGGCGGATTCCAGAGGACGAAGCGCTTCGGGCCCCGGGGGGATCCGTCCCGGTCGACCACCCGGACCTCGCCTGCGATCAGCGCGCCGGCGAGTTCGTCCGGGTTCGCGATGGTCGCCGAACAGCAGAGGAAGGTCGGATCGGCGCCATAGTGGGCCGCCACCCGCCGGAGGCGGCGGATCACGTTCCCCACGTTCGACCCGAAGATCCCCCGGTACGCGTGGATCTCGTCGAGCACCACGAAGCGAAGCCCGGAGAAGAAACGGCTCCAGGCGGAGTGATTCGGGAGGATTCCCGCGTGAAGCATGTCCGGGTTGGACAGGATGGCGTTCCCCCGGTCCCGGAGTTTTCGCCGCCCGTACCGGCTCGTGTCGCCGTCGTAGGTCCCGGCGACCAGCTCCGCGGCGAGGCGGGGATCGGCGTCGGCGAGCCGGTTGAGGCCCCGGAGCTGGTCCTGGGCGAGGGCCTTCGTCGGAAAGAGATAGAGCGCTGTTCCCTTCCCCTCGAGCAGCGCCTCGAGGACCGGGATGTTGTAGCAGAGGGTCTTCCCGCTCGCCGTTCCGGTCACGATCACGACGTGCTCGCCCCGGCGGGCCGCCTCGATCGCCTCCCCCTGATGGGAGTAGAGGCGCTCCACGCCGGTCGCGGCGAGGGCCCTCCGCATCGCGTCGGTGAGCAGGATCTTCGGATCCGCCCAGCGCGCCTCCCGGGCGGGGATCTCCTCGACGTGGACGATCCGATTGCGGAAGCGCCGCCGCTCCATGAGCGTCGCGAGAAATCCGCCGATCTTAGAGGTCAAGAGAAGGCGCCTCCTCTCCGGTCGGCGGGATCCCGAGCAGCTCCTGCATCCGCTTCGCCCCCCGGACCGCCTGCCCGGCGTAGCAGTTGTTGAAGAAGACGTAGGACCGGGCGGTCGACGTCTCGAACTCCCGGACCCGCTCGACCCACTCGCCGAGTTCTTCATCCGAGTAGAGGTAGTCGTACCGGTCGCCCCCCTCCCCCCCCCACCACGCTTTTTCGTTCCGCCCGTGAAGGCGGACGTATCCGATGCCGTTCGTCTGCCGGGCCACGGGGGGCATGAGTCCGCCCAGAGCGGGTTCGTCGACGGAGCAGAAACCGAACCTCTCGTCCTCGAGGAAGCGGTAGGTCTCGGGCGAATCCCACCCGGCGTGGCGGAACTCGACGAAAACGGGATCGCTTTCCGGCACGAGGCGCCGGACGCGCCGGAGATATTCCCGCTCTTCCTCCCCCTCGCGAAAGCCCCAGGGAAACTGGGCGAGGAGCCCGGCGAGCTTGCCCGACGAGCGGATCGGCTCGAGAGCCTGCATCAGGCGGTAGACCGAGTCCTCCGGATTCCGCCGCCCGTGGGTGACGTCGCCGTGAAACTTCACGACGAAGGGGTAGCCGTCCGGCGAGATCCGGTTCCACCGGTCGAAGGTGCCTGTCGCGGGAATTCGGTAGTAGGTGCCGTTCACTTCGAGGGCCGGAAAGTGGCGGACGTACCAGGCGAAGTGCTCCGACTTCTTGAGGTAGGGGGGGTAGAAAGGCCCGACCCAGTCGTCGAAGTGGAAACCCGAAGTGCCGACCAGGATCATAGGAGACTCGCCTTTCGGAGGGACCCCTCGCCGAACCGGGAACGGACCCTGTCGAAGACCGGAAGGGCCTCCCGGTAACGCCGGCGCGCGGGCTCGAGATCGAGGGCGGGAATAGATCCTCCCCCCCCCGCCCCAAGGCGGACCAGATTCGAGATTCCCACTCCGAGCAGCCGCACGGGCCGCCCCCCGGAGTGGCGCGCGAAGGACTCCCGGGCGAGGGCGAGTATCGTGCGCTCGTCGTTCGTGTGCTCCGGCAGCGTCCGGCTTCGGAGGATCGTCCGGAAATCGGCGAACCGGATCTTCAATGTGAAGACATCGCCGATCATCTCCTCCCGCCGGAGGCGTCCCGCGACCTTCTCCGAAAGCCAGAGGAGCGTGGTGTCGAGGAACTCCGGATTCGACGAGTCCCGGGCGAGGGTCCGTTCGTTCGACATCGATTTCGGGTCCGGCGCCTCCCGGAAGGAGACGACGGCGAAATCCCCTTCCCCCCGGGCGAGGCGCGACAGGAGGGAGCCGTTCTTGCCGAAAAACCTGCGGAGCGCCCCCCCGTCCGCCGCGGCGAGATCGCCGATGGTTCGGATCCCGAGCATGCGGAGGGACGCGGCCGTTTTCTCCCCCACCCCTCCCATGGCATCCACCGGAAGGGGAAAAACGGCGCATGGGATCCGCTCCGCCGGAATGCAATCGATCCCGTCCGGCTTCGCCATTCGGGATGCGATCTTGGCGATCATCCGGCTCGGGCCGATGCCGACCGATGCCGGGAGGCCGTACTTCTCCCGTACGGCGCGCCGGATCTCCTCCCCCACGGATACCGCCGCGAGGCACCCGCCGGGAAGACCGGAGAGATCGAGATACGCCTCGTCCACGGAGGTCGGCTCGAAACGGTCGGTGAACCGGGAGAGGATGATCATGATGCCGGTGGAGATCTGCGTGTAGAGCCTGTGCCGGGAGGGGAGCATGGTCGCCCCCGGCGCGAGCCGGATCGCCCGTCCCGCGGGCATGCCGGCCCGCACGCCCATCTTCCGCACGTCGTAGGAGCAGGCGACGACGACGCCCCGCCCCCCCGGCGTGCCCCCCACCATGACCGGCCGGTCCCGGAGGCGCGGGTCGAGGGATCGCTCCACGGAAACGAAGAACGAGTCCATGTCGACGTGGAGGATTACGGACGGGCCGTTCCCCTCTTTGCCGCCGAAACGAAACCGATCTCGATCAGCCATTCCTCCACCTTTCCGACCAGATCGAAGAGAAATTCCGTGCACAGGTGATCGGAGTCCTGGAAGAAGACCATCTTCTTCCTCCCCCGGGCCTCCTCGAAGATGCGTTTCGCGTGGTCCCCCGGAACGAAGACGTCCTCGCCGCCGCCGATGACGAGAATGGGCGCCTCGATCTTCGCGACGACCCCCCGGACCGAGAATTCCTTCGCCCACTTCCGGAAGCCCTCCTCCGAATCGGAATGGAGGAGGTACATCACCTGCTCCCGGATGACGGGCATGACGTACTCGTCGTACGCGGACAGATCGTAGGGGGCCGTGAGGGTGACCACCGCCCGGAACCGCGGTTCGGCGGCGGCCATCCGGAGCCCGAGAGTCCCGCCGAAGGAGACGCCGAAGAGGGCGATCCGGTCTTCGTCGATCCGGCCGTCCCGGGAGAGAAAATCGAAAACCGACGTCCCCACCGGATCGTCCCCTCCCCCGAGCGGGGCGAGATCCCAGGTCTCCCCGATCCCGGGGCCGTCCATGGCGAGAGCGCCGATCCCGCGCCGCACGAACCCCTCGGCGAAGAAGTGCATCTCCTCTTTCGATCCGTCCGCGCCGCAGAGGAGGACCACCAACGGCCGCTTCCCCTCTCCCGAAGGGAGACGGAGGACGCCGGCCATCTCGATGGCCCCGTGGGGAATCGCAACCGGTTCGGCCGGCGGATCGAGGAGGGCCGCGCCACGGCGGTAGCAGGCGGCGGATCGCCGGTAGATCTCCCGCTTCCGATCGACCTCCTCGAAGAGGAGGAACTGCGCCATGTGGTGGGCGGCGGCGGCCCAGATCCAATTCTCCCTGGCCGTCACGAGCCGGCCCTCCTCTTCGGCGAGGGCGGCGTAAGTTTCCCTCTTCTCGGCGATGCCGCTCCAGGAGAGGACCCAGTCGTTCCACGACTTGATCCGGGAGAACGCCTCACGAACATCGAGGAACTGGGCGCCCGAGAGAAGAGGACGGACGAAGAAGAGATCGGGAAGCACGGTCTTCGCGCCGAAGAGCCGGAAGAGGGCGTCCAGAGATCCTTTGGTGGCGATGCGGGACCGGAGCATCCAGATCCAGGGAACACCCTCCGGACGCTCGCGTCTCTCGTCGGCCATGGCGATCGGGACCTCCCCTCGGGATTGGTTCACTGCCCAACATACTGGACATTTGTGCAGCGGTCAAGAGAGATCTCACTGTCTCCCCGGAAACCACTCGCACTCTGTTAATCTATTTTATTACAATAAAATGTGGTATTTGACCCCGCTCGGATGAGCACCCTATTTCTCGGGGCCCCTCTCGCGGAAGTGCTCGTATCCCTTCTCGGGGAGGGGCTCCTCTTCGCCGTTTTCGTCCACGAGGAGCACCCCCTCTTCCGAGGGGACCGCCGTTCCGATGCGCGTCACCTCGAGACCCGCCTCTTCGCGAAGCTCCCGGACCACCCGTTCCTCCTCGCCGGGGGGGAGCGTGAAGAGGAGTTCGAACTCCTCGCCGCCGTGCAGGGCGAGGACCTCCGGAGGCACTTCGAGCCGCTCGGCGATGGCGAAAATCGAAGACTCCACGGGAAGGTTCGCCTTCTCCACATGGAACCCGACGCCGCTCTCCCGGGCGAGGTGATGAAGATCGACGGAGAGGCCGTCACTCACGTCGATGAGGGAGGTGACCGGGAAGCGCCGGGAGAGGATCCGCGCCGCATCGACCCGCGCCTCCGGCGCGAGGAAGCGCATGACCGACGGGCGGAACTCCTCCTCCAAGGAGAGAGACGGTTCGTGACGGAGCAGGAGCAAACCGGCCATCGGACCGCCGAGACGGCCGGTGACGAACAGGTCGTCTCCCACTCCGGCGCCGGACCGGGTGATCACGCGCTCGCCGAAGGGCTCGCCCACGGCGGTGAGGGTGAGAACGAGATCACTCGTGGAGGCGACCGTGTCCCCGCCCACGATGTCGCACCGGTGCCTCTCGGCGCCCCGCTTCAGGCCGATGAAGATCTCCATGATCCGCTCGGTCTGGGTTTCGGCGGGGGCGGCGAGGGAGACGGTGACCCAGAGGGGGGCGCACCCCATGGCGGCGCAATCGCTCACCGTGGCGTTCAGCGCCTTCTCCCCCGTCTGGTCAGGGGAGATGAAGTCCCAGCGGAAGTGGTGCCACTCGGTGAAGGAATCGGTCGTGATGACCAGGAGCCGGCCCCCCGCGTCCACCACCGCCGCGTCGTCTCCGATGCCGAGGAGCGTGCGCTCCCCGGTCTTTTCGAACATTCGGCGCAACTCCTCGATAAGCCCCCGTTCCCCCGTTTCGCGGAGGCTCATCGCTTCTCTTTCGCCGCGCGCTCCAGGGGGAGCATCGCGTAGGGGAGGTGTTCGATCTGATCGCCGGCCGTGAGCCCCGCCTCGCCGAGCCGGGCCGCGGCCAGGTCCCCCGCCCGGCCGTGGAGCCAGACGCCGAGGCGCGCGGCGTCCTTCCCGGGCATGCGGGACCCGAGGAGGGCGGCGATGACGCCGGTGAGGACGTCGCCGGAGCCGGCGGTCGCCATTCCCGGATTGCCGGTGGTGTTGATCGAGACGAGACCGTCCGGGTCCGCCACGAGGGTCGGGTTTCCCTTGAGCAGGAGGGTGGCCCGGAGGCGCTTCGCCCACGCGCGCACGAAGCCGGTCGGGTCGTCGAGGATCTCCTCCCGGCCCGCGCCGGTGAGGGATTCCATCTCGCCGAGGTGGGGCGTGAGGACCAGGTCGGCCTTCGAGGAGGCGACCTCCTTCTCCCGCCCCGCGAGGGCGTGCAGGCCGTCGGCGTCGACGACGAGAGCCCCCCCCCAGCCCGCGACGAGGGCGCGAACGAAGGCGAAGGGATCGTCCCCCCGCGAGAGGCCCGGGCCGACGGCGAGGGTGTCGAAAGGGGCCGGATCGCTCAGGAAGGACGCCGCCCCCTCCCCGGTGTGCGCGCCGTCCCGATCGGGGAAGGCGCGGGACATCAACTCCGGGACCCGCGCCGCGTAGAGAGGGCGGAGCGACGCCGGAAGGCCGAGGGTGACGAGCCCGCCCCCGGTGCGGAGCGCGGCCCGCCCCGCGAGGAGGGGCGCGCCTGTGTAGTCGGGCGAACCGCCGGCGATCAGGATTCGGCCGAAGCTCCCCTTGTGGGCGTTCCGGGGACGGGGCTCCACGAGAGCCGCCGCCTCTTCTTCGCCGAAGAGGCGGGCGCCGGCGCCCGCCTTCGCGAGGGCGGCCTCCGGGATGCCGATCGGAACCGTGACGATCTCGCCGGCGAGGGCGCGCCCCGGGTGGAGATAGAGCCCCACCTTCGGGCGGCAGAGGGTGACCGTCACGTCCGCCCGGAACGCATCCCCTCCGGCGCGGCCCGATAGGGTGTCGACACCGGAGGGGGCGTCCACGGCGATCGTGAAGAGGCCCGATTCGTTGGCGAGCCGTATGGCGTCCCGGATCCGACCGCGCGGCGCTCCGGTGAAGCCGGTGCCGAGGAGGGCGTCGACCAGAAGGGTCGCCCCCGAAAGCCGGGAAGCGACGAAACCGTCGTCCGACTCCTCCGGCGCCTCGCGCACGGGGACGCCGGCGGCGACCGCGCGGTCGTGGTTCACACGCCCCTCCCCCAGGAGGTCCGCGGCCCGCCCGAAGAGGAAGACCTCGACCCGGACGCCCCGGTCCGCCAGCCGCCGGGCCGCGGCGAAGCCGTCCCCCCCGTTGTTCCCCTTGCCGCAAAAGACGGCGACCCGCCCTCGGGCGTCGCCGAGACGCACCACCACCTCCCGCGCCACCTCGGCGCCCGCCCGCTCCATCAGATCGAGGCCGGGAATGCCCATCTCGTCGATGGCGATCCGGTCGGCCCGGCGCATTTCATCCGGTGTCAGGACTTCCACGGCCGATCCTCCTGGGAGGGCACAAAAAAAGGAAGGCCGCCCCACGCGCCGCGGGCCCGGACCTTCCTCGCCGAAGATTCCGTTACTTGATGGACTGGCCCAGACGGCGGCCGAGGCTTATCTCCCCGTTGTCGATCCGCACATTGTAACCGCAGTCGGGGTTGGAACAGACCCAGGCTTTGTACTGGATCGGGGCTCCATCCCTCCCGTAGTCGGACAGAGGCAAGAGAACACCGTTGGAACATTGCTTACACGGGGGGAATCCGCCCACCATCGTTCCGTCTCCTCCCATCACCACTCAGGTTTCTCCGTCCCGTAGCCCGTCCCCTTCCGCCTCACGGAACCCGCACGGACCCGAGCCGGCCCGGCGGGCCGGACGGTGAGTCCACGGTCGAACGAGACGTATTCCGATGTCGGAACGGTAACTCGATGCCGGATCGACGGTATCACCGGGCCGGAAAAAGCGTCAACTCGTTTTTTCCCCGGCCCCTCGGCGGACACCCTTCTCGGAGAAGAGGCTGGCCGGACCGTGCATCGGAAGGAGAATCTGGATCTCGCCCTCGCCGAGAGTCTGGTTCCCGCCGAGCTCGCGCCAGAGGCCGCCGGCGGCGGCGACCCGCGAGTCCGTCTCCATCTCCGGAACCGAAGCCCCCGGAGTGGGGCCGACACCGACGCCGATCCAGACATCTTCGCCCCGCTGGGCGGTGCGGACGTGGATGGTCTTGCCGCCCGCGAGGTCGAGGAAGTACTCGAGCACGTAGTAGAACGCCTCGAACAGGGTGTTCGGGCGGGTGAGGACGAGGGGCACGTCGCCCCCGTGGCGGTCGATCCAGGCGGAACGTGTCCGGTCCTCCGGAAGGCTGCGGACGACCTGCTCGATCTGGTCCTTGACGTCCACGGGGGTCCATTCTTCCCGCGGAACCGAGACCGTCTCCTCGCCGCTCAGGGTCCGGCGAAGCCCCTCGAGCAGGCGGCGCGTCTCGTCCTGAACCGAGCTCGAGTCCTCGAGGAGGAACGAGAGGGCGATCACCTTTTCGAACCGCCGGATTTCCTTTTTCGTCTTCTCCTTTTCCTCGACCGTCAGAGTCGGGTCGTCAAGGAGACGGTAGAGACGGAGGAGCGCTGATAGATCTTCCCGGTAGCCGCCGAGGATTTCCAGGTTCTCCGCCACCCGGGCGATCAGGTCTTCGGGAGGAGCCGGCGGGCGGTCTTCGTCCCGGCTCGGGATCGGGGGCGGCTTCTTCGCTTCGCTCCGCTTCTTCTTCGGGTCGAAGTCCCGCCTCGTGCCCCGGGCCATCTCGGCGAGGAACCGCTCCACCTCGTGACGGAATTCGGTGTTCACCCGCTGGTCACGGGTCATGCGGAGTTCGGGCTCGGCCGGGACACCCCGTTTCCTGAGGAGGCGATGGATGAATACCGAGTTCAGGAGGGCCCCCACGAGGAGGATGGCGGCGAGGCCGGTCCTGTCCGCGGCGCCGGGAATTCCCCATCCGAAGCCGATCACGACTACGACCAGCGCCGTCACGAGCACGGCGCTCGCGATCAAGATCACCCGGGACCAGGGCGTTCCAGTCATCGTTCCCCCCGTGCAAAGGCTTGATCGGGCATACCTTGCCCGCACTCAGAGAATCGGCAGGAAGTACCGTGATCTTTAGGGGGGAACGGTGATGTGACCATCTTCCTCGCACTCCTCCTCTGAACCCTGGAGAAGATGTGCTCGTGGGCGATACCCGTCCGGAGGGCGGCGGAGCAGGCGGCCGATGCCATTCTCTGTCGATGGGGATCCGGCGAGCGGGGGAGCGGCTTCGGGAGGGATGGGGGCATAACCGGGGAGTTGTTGCCGTCTTCAGTAACGCCTCCTCTACGCGTCCGGAGAATGGGAGGGTTCTCTCCCGCAGCACGACGAGCGTTCACGTCTGCCCCTCTATCCCTCCCTCAGCCACTCCCCCACCCCGCCGATGATTATGTAATTCTGGGGACGCCATACTTATTTATTCGATGATATCACTGCCGCCGATGAAGCCACTCTGGAAATAGGTACGGCGTCCCCGGAATTAGCCAGACGAGCAATGCTCCGGCTCATTGCAGAGCATTAAGCGCGGTGAGACTGATGAGGAGCCCACGGCCCCGGGTGGGCGGACGTCATCCTTCTCCCTCTCGCATGACGGAAGGGGCCTTCCGGCCGGCAGTCCTTGCTGATCATTCGAAACCACGGGCGGGTGGCGGCGACAGGGGTCCGCGAGACGCGCAGCCACCAAGCACCAGACCCCGACGAGTATTGGCATCATCGAGATCGAAAGGCGCGGTTCAAGTAGCAGAGAACATGAATGACAAGTGTGCGACTGGCGAGCATCGCAGCGGACGGGAGCGGTCAGGACCCGCCCGTACTCCGCCGTGTCCCGAAGGGGGAAAGCCCCCGAGGGCCCCTTACGTCTTGCGCTCCTTCTTCTTGGCCGCCGGGAAGAGGATGTTGTTCAGGATGAGCCGATAGCCGGGGGAATTCTTGTGGAGCGAAAGGTCCGTCGGCGGGTCGCCGACCGCGTGCTGGTAATCCTCCGGGTCGTGACCGCCGAGCATGGTGAACGTCCCCCGCCCGTAGTTTCCGTGCAGGTACTTCACCACGTCCGTCCCCTCCGTCTCGCCGAGGATGATCACGGGCCGTTTGATGAGCGACTTCCGGAACGCCGTCGTCTGCCCGAGGAACCCCTTCACCACCGACACGTGGTTCTGGGTGAGCATGCACGGCACCGGATCGTACTTCGCCGAAAAGTCGAAGAGCGTGAAATAGTCGTTCTCCGCCCCCGCCGCCTGGGAGTAGTTCGACACGTCGATGTCCGAGTACTCGTAGACGAGGGGATCCATCACCAACCGGAAATTCTCGAAGGCCAAGGTCTCGGAGAAGTCGAGCTTCTTCTCCGCGCTCCGGTCCGGCGGATCCCCGTCGTTCATCACGTCGCAAATGTCCGTCTTCCACGCAGCCAGAGCGATGTCGTACGTGTCCGTGGCGGAACACATGCTGAAGAGAAATCCGCCCCGGGAGACGTACTGCGTCACCTGCCGGGCCACCGCCTTCTTATGCTCCGACACCTTCGAATAACCCGCCTCCCGGGCGAGTTGCTCGTAGAGGGTCTGCTGACGCTTGTACCAGTCGGCGTCCTTGAAGCTGACGTAGAATTTCCCGTACTGGCCCGTGAAGTCCTCGTGGTGGAGGTGGAGCCAGTCGTACCGCTCCAGGTCGCCGGCGAGCACCTCTTCGTCCCAGAGCGTCGCATACGGGATTTCCGCGTACGTCAGGGCGAGTGTCACGGCGTCGTCCCAAGGCTGCTTGTTCGGCGGCGTGTAAATCGCCACCCTCGGCGGCTTTTCGAGAAGGACATCCGCCATGTTGTTCGCCTCCACCTCCGCGAGGATCCGATCCCTCCCGGACGCCGAGACCGGCTCGATCCGGACCCCCTGCAGGGTGGCGCGCCGCTCCAGAATGTCGCCCCCCTCGGCGAGAAACGAGCCCCCCCGGTAGTTGAGGAGCCAGTGCACGTTCACCCCCTGCTCCAGAAACCAGTACGCCACCCCGTACGCCTTCAGGTGGTCCGTCTGGGCGAGATCCATGGGGATCAGGTAGAGCCCGGCGGACGCGGGGGAGATCGTCAGAAGGGCAAAGAAGAAGAAGAATCCCAAAGCCGGATGAATACCGATCGCTTTCATGAAATCTCCATGAGAACCGCGTTCCCGGCCCGCGGCCTTGGCCCGCAGCCGAAAGTCGGCGAGCGATCCGGGTCACGACCCGTGTTCGCTCTGGGCCTCCCGCTTCTTCCGCCGCGCCTCATCGGCGAGAATGCTGGTCGGATGGTCGACCAGGAATTTGTCGTACCGCGCGAGGCCCCGGGGAATGTCGCCGAGGCGGGTGCAGTAGAGGTCCGCGACCCGGACGCTCGCCACGTGGGCGAGCCGCTCCCCGGGGAACTCGGCGACCAGGCGCTCGTAGACCTCCACCGCCTGCCGGTAGAGCCCCTCCTCTTCGGCGATCCGCCCGAGTTGCCAGGTCAACTCGTCCCGAAGATGGGAGACCGTGAGCGTTTCGAGGAGGGACTCCACTTTCTTTCGCCCCCCGTCGAAGTCCTTCCGGTCGATTCGGAGAAGACAATCGGCGTACTCCCGGAGGGCCCCGTCCCCCGCGTCCCGGTGCCCGCTGATGAAGATCGACTGGTCGATCGCGTCGTTCAGGTAGAACCCCGCCGGATACTGGTCCACCACGCGCCGGTACTCGGCGAGGGCGCCGTCCATGTCGCCCGCGAAGAACAGGGAGCGGCCGACGGCGAAGATCGCCCTCTCCCGCGTGTCGTCGTCCTCCGCCGTGTCGTGAATCGATTGGTACTCCGTCCGGGCCCCCTCGAAGTCTCCCGTGATCAGCCGCCCACGGGCGAGGAGAAACCGGGCGTCCGTCAGCCCATCGTACTTGTCCGCCCGGAGCAGCTCCTCGAGCACCGGGATCGCCCGTTCCCCTTCCCCCATCTCGTCGACGAGCACCGAGGCGAGCTCGAACCGGGCCCGGTTCGTCTCCCGGACGTTCTTCGTGTCCTTCAGGATCCCGTCGTACGTGGCGATCGCCCCGTCCGGGTTTCCCTCCTCCCTCTGCACGCGGGCGAGGAGAAACGCGGCGTCGAGCCGCACCGAAGGTCGGTCGCACCGGCGGGCGAGATCGGAGGCCGCTTTCGCCGCTTCGCCGAAACACCCCAGCTCCGCGGCGCGCTTGGCGAAGGGCATGAGATAGGTGCCGCAGCGGGGTTGGCTCCGCTCGAGCTCCTCATACTCTCCGCGCGCGGCGTCGCAACGGCCGTCCTCGAGATAGCATTCCGCGAGAATCTCCCGCACCCCGTGCCGGGAGGGGAGGGAATCGAGGATCGCTCTCATCTCGTCGTACGGATAGGCGTCGATTTCCCCGTCGTTCCGGAGCTCCTGAAGGCGCCGGGCCGCCTCGGCGTTCTTCCGGGTCCCGGCGGCGGCGGCGCGCACCCACTCCCGGGCGGACTCGTCCATCTTCCCCGCGAAGCCGAGGAGCCGGCAGAGATCTTCGGAGAATTGGAACCGGTCCCCCGACTCCCGGCGCCCTTCCCGGAGAAAGAGGATCGCTTCATCGACCATGCGGCGGTCTTCCATTCGCCGAGCGATCAGCCGGTACGCCTCTTCCCGGCTGTCGAAGAGATCGACGGACGCCCGCCAGACGGCCATCGCCTCCGGCCGGCGCCCCGCCGCCGCGTGGACGTCGCCGAGAAGAAGGGAGAGTTCCGGGTCGATCCCCTTCTCCGCGATCCGGGTCTCCACCATCTCCCCCAGCCCTTCGAGGTCGAACGTCTCGATCCGGGCGGCGATGAGCCCCGCGAAAGCGTCCCGGTCCTCCGGGCGCTCGGAGAGCAGCTCCTCGAAAATGCGGCGGGCCCTTTCCGCGCCCCCCCGGCGGAGATGGCGGCTCGCCTCCTCGAGGCGCCGCTGGAACCGCGGGTCGGGGCCGGGGCCGTCCTGGGCGCGGGAAGGGGCCGGTCCGCCGAGCACGCCACCGAAAGCGAGCAGGACGATGAGGATCCATCCCGTCTTGTGTGCGATTCGATTCAAGAGACTCTCCGCCGATCGTTGGCCCGATCCGAGGATCGGCCCCCCGGTGCCGTTCCTTGTCTACCCACCCGCCGCGGGGCGGGCCGGTTCCCGTCTTCCGCGGATCGAATCCGCCCGTGCCCGGCAACCCGCCGCGCCGGCGCCGTCCCCCTCCCGTTCGGAGAGCTCCCCGAGATGGTCCCACGTCTCGGCGAGGGCCGCCCGGTCCCACTCCGGCGTCTCCCGAAGGGCGAGCCGAAAAGCCTCTGCCGCCTCTTCGTCGCGGCCGAGTTTCCCCAGGATAACACCCCGGGTGTCGTGATAGTAACCGGCTTCCCCCGGCGGGGCGGCTCGAATCGCCCGGTCCGCGAACTCGAGGGCCTCCTCCAGGTTTCGGTTCTCGGCGCCGTAGAGGTAGGCCAGGGCGTTCAGGGCGCCGGAATGGGCCGGATCGAGCTCGATCGCCCGGGCCAGGTGCCCTTCCGCGACGCCCGGGGACCCTTGCCGGAGGAGCAGGAGGCCCAGCTTGTAGGAAAGGTCCCCGTTCCCCGGATCCCGGCGGATCGCCTCCCGGTACGCCTCCCGGGCGGGGTCCCCCTTCCCGAGCCGGTCGTACGCGTCGCCGAGGTCTTCGTGATGGGCGAACATCCCGGGATGGGCCCCCCGGAGACTCTCGAGGGCCCGGGCCCACTCCTCGGTCCGGCCGAGATTCTCGTAGCCCGTGGCGACGCCAAAGAGGATCGTGCTGTCCCCTTCCGCCTCCGCCGCCACCCGTCCGTACTCTTCCGCCGCCCCCTCCCGGTCGCCGGTGAGGAGAAGAGCGTTCGCCAGATTGAGCCTGTCCCCCGGCCGTCCCGTCATGTCGACGAGACGACGGTACTCCTCCACCGCCCGCTCTCCCACCCCGTCGGCGAGAAGAAGGTCGGCGAGCTCCCGGCGGGCCCGCAGGAATTCGGGGTCCGCCCGGACCGATCGATCGATCTCCTCGATCGCCGCCGCCGTGTCCCCCGCCGCGGCGAGCGCCTCGCCGACCACGAGGTGGGCCTCCTTGAGGCCCTCCCCCACGGCGAGGATCTTCTCCCTCACCGAGGCGATCCCCTCCTCGTTCCCCGTTTCCCGGTAGTGGTCCGCCCACCGGGAGAGATAAGAGACCGCGAAGCGTCGCGCCAGGTAATCCCCCCGGAGGGGGCCCGGCCCGAAGCCGCCGGGGTGGTACCGTTCGATGTCGCTCGGCGGCACCTCCTCGCCCTCCCCGATGAAACGATAGAGGGGACCGATGGAGGCGAGCCTCTTCCCCGCCACGGGTCGCCGGGTGTAGGCGTTCACGCTGCAGACGGGCCTCTCCCCCCGGCGCACCGCCTCCTCGACAACCCGGTCCCGCGTCTCCCGATCGACCGGATCCCCCCGGGATCCGTCAAAACGACGGGGGAAGAGATTGAGGTCCCGGTCGAGCACGGTCACGTCCCTCCTCCTCCCCTCGGCGATCTGAAGGTAGTGCAGGACGAAGGTGTTGTTGTCCCCTTCGCTGAGAAGGAGCGCGTCCATCGGCGCGCCGTCGAGCACGGCCCGGCCGATGTCGTCCGCGAGGGTGAAGCCCCGGGCGTCGCACACCGACCCGTTCCAGACGAACGAGAGGGCCGGGAGGAGGAGCGCCGCGGCGGCGAACCGGGACGACGCCGGACCGAGGCGGGCGGCGAGATCCCGGAGGGTGACGGCCGCGAGTGCGAGGGCGGTCAGCACCGCGGGAAGGTAGAAGACCGTCGCGACGGCCCCGTCCCGGGCGTCGACCCCGTGGTTCAGGAGAAGCAGAAGCCCGACGGAGAAGAACACGAAGTGGATCACGAGGGTCCGCAGCGCCGCCGGAGCGGCGGGTCGGAACGCCCGGTGGAGCGCGACCGGAAGGAGCAGAAGAACCGGTCCCCCTTCCCGGGCGAGCAGCCGGACGAGCCAGACGATCTGGGCCAAGAGGAGGGGGACGCTCCTCGAGTGTTCGGAGAGACCGCCGTACTGCCCGCGGGTGACGTGGGTCCAGAGGGCGGCGAGGGTCTCCGGCTTGCGCCAGGCGAAGAGTTCGGGAGCGGAAGGCCGGACCAGAAGAGAGAGATAGAGGGTCACGCCGCCGGCGAAGGCGGCCGCCGCCCCGGCGATCTCCCGGGGGCCGGGACGGCGCTCCCCGAAAAACCGGAAGGCGAGTCCGGGGACGAGAAGAAGCGCGGTCGGGTGGTTCGCCGCCGCCAGGCCGAGAAGAAAGAAGGTGAGCGACCCGCGGCGGCCGCTCTCGGCAACGAGGAGAATCGCGGCGACGGCGAAGAGATGCAGGCTGTACACCTCGGCCTTCACGCTCTCCCCCCAGACGGTCCGGGCCGCCCCGAAGAGCAGGACCACCGTCAGCGCCGCCACGCCCTCGGCGAAAGGCCTCCTCTCCCCTTCCGGGGCGCTCCGGGCGAGAAGAAGACGGACGTACCGGTAGAGAAGGACCGCGGCGCCGGCGCCGAAGAAGGAGGACATCAGATTGACCCGGAGCGCCACGGATCCGAAAGGGAACAGCGAGAAGAGGCGGCCGAGAAGAACGTAGAGAGGATACCCCGGCGGGTGGGCGATACCGAGCACCGACGCGGCGGTGATCAGCTCCCCCGAGTCGCCGACGTAGACCGTCGGACAGAGGGTGAGAAGATAAAGGGCGAACAGGGCGCCGCCCGCGAGCCATGCCATCGTGGGATCAGTCCTTCGCTTCGAGGGCCCGGTAGTAGGATCGGATCAGCTCTTCGTACTCCGGCGGGTAGACGAAACCGGGCATGTGGGCGGCGTCCTCGCGCATCCGCTCCCGCGCCTCCGAGAGGGTTCGGGGCAGGCGGTCGGGCGCGCCGGCCTCCACCGCTTCGCCGGTCCGGGAGCGGCGATCTTTCCTGTACCCCCGGTCCCGGATCGAGCGCTGGGCGTCGAGCATCCGTGAGAGGATCCGCTCCTGGCGCTCCCGGGTCTCGGGGGAGAGGTTCGCGTTGTCTAGATCCTTCTCGACCCCCCGCATCTCCTCCATGATATCGTCGAGACGGCCGAGAACGTCGCCCCCCTCTTCCACCTCCTGCTGGAGCTGTTCCACGCCCTTCCGGATCTGCTGCTGCTCCGCGGCGAGTCGGGACATCTGGGCCCGGGTCTCCATGGGAATGGCGGCCGGGTTGTTCGAGGGCATGGGCACCTGGGAAGACTCCTGGTTCAGCCCCCGTTGCCTGTCGGTCATCCGCTGCATCTGCTGCATGCCCTGGCTCTGTCCGTTCGGGTTGCTGCACGACGAGGCCTGGTTCTCCTGGGATCGAAGAAGCTCCACGATGGAGCGGTTCAGATGGATCATCGCCTCGTCCCCCCGGGCGCGGGCGAGGTCCATCCGGCCCGCCTCGAATTCCGACGCGGCCTGTTCCGCCTTGCCCCGCCCCCGGCGGAGGAGGTCGAGGGCCATCGAGGAGAGATGGGGGGAATCCTTGCCCACCTCCCGGATCTTCTCCATCACCCGGCCGATTCCGGTCCACACCTCCTGCTGCTTCTCCGCGAGGTCCCGCCTCCTCTCGAGGGACGAGCTCCGGCCGTCTCCCGTCGCGTCGACGAGGACACCCTCCTGCCCCTTAGAGAGGTAGATGAGATCCTGAATGCTCTCGCCGAAGGCGGCCTGGCTTCTTTGGCTCGCCGAAGAGCACATGGCGGACACCGTCTCGGTCAGCCGGAAGGAAAGGTCGAACAGGTCGTTCTCCGCCTCCTGCTGCTTCTGCTGCGCGGCGGACTTCTTCCCCTGGCGCATGTTGTCCGCCGACTGCTCCATCTTCGAGTTGGTCTTGCGCTTTTCGAGCTCCTCCATGGCCTGCCTCAGCTGCTCCGCCAGGGAGGGCGAGTTCTCCTCGCTCCGCTCGGCGAGTTCCTCGAGCTCCTCCGTCGTCCGGTCGAGCTCCTCCCGGAGGGCGTCCTCCTCCTCGGCGAGGGCATTCATCTCCTCGGAGTTCGCTTCCACGTTTTCGGTACGCTCCCGGAGGCTCCGTTGCTCCTCCGCCATGCGCTGCAGCGCCTCGGCGAGGGCGTCCGTGTCCTGGAGGTCCTTCAAGCGCTTCAGCATCTCGATGGCGCGATCGAGGCGCTCCATGAAATCCTGCTGGGTGAGTTCCAAATTCTCCGCCGCCGCCTGGATCTCCTCCGGTTTCAGATCGCGCATCGCCGCCTGCAGGTCCTGGAGGGCCTGGCGCATCTCGTCGGTGGCGACCTCGCTCAGGAGCCGGGAGAGTTCCATCATCCGTTCCACCGTCTCCGGCGTGATCAGTCGGCTCTCTTCGAGCTTGTCCGTCGTCCGGTCGATCTCGCTGGCCACATCCCGGAGGGACTCCTCGATCTCCTTCTGCTTGTCGAGGACGTTCTCGATCTTCTTCTTCTCGTCCCAGGAGATCTCCTCGTTCCGGCGGATCTCCCGGGAGAGTTCGTCGAGGGTCTCCTCGAGGTCCCTGCTCTCGTCGTAGAGGTCCTCCAGCTCGGCGATCTCCGTCTCCCGGTCGCCCGTCACCTCCTGGAAGATCTCGGCGAGGGAAGGCATGCGGACCTGATAGGTCCGGCTCACCCCGCGGTTCGGACCGCGGAGATCGTCGTTGTCCCACGCCTCGAGGTAGTAGGTGATCACATCTTGTGGAAGGAGGCGGATGTCCGAGAGATCCCACGGGCGGAGCCGCTCGATCCCGGTGATCCGATCGGCGGTGGAGAAGAGGGCGATCTTCCGCTCGTCCTCCTCGCCCACCCGGTAGACGAGATTCACCGAGCGGACCCCGTAATCGTCGAGGGCCGTGAACCGGATGTCGAGTGCCATCTCCTGGTCGAGGTCCACGTTCTCGCCGGGATGGGTGATTCGGACGAAGGGCTTCTCGTCCTCCACGGGCATCACTTCGTAACGGACCGGATCGGCGTTCATCGCCCCCGACGAATCGACGAGGAGGATTTCGTAGGAAAAGCGCCCGTCCACGACGAAGCTCCCGTGAACCCGTCTCCCCTCGGCGGCGAGGAGCGCCTTCTCCCGCCCTTCCACGGCGAGCCACGCCTCCGCGACCGGGAGGTTCGTCTCCCCTTCGAGGAAAACCTCCGAGCCGTAGAGGGCGGTGACGTTGCCGTGGTTCTCCCGCACCGGCAGATCCTCGAGACCGGTGTAGGGGGGGAACCGGAGGCGATAGGCGAGGCCGGTCATCATGGGGGGGCGGTGAACGGCCACCCGGAAAGAGGGGCTCTCCCCGTTGTCGAAGCGGATCCGGTACTCGGCGTCCGCCTCGAGGGCGGGGATCTCCCCTTCGAAGAGACGGCCTTCCGAGCGGCGGCGCTCCGCCATGGGGAAGGCCCGCCACTCCTCTTCGCCCGAGCGGGTGAGGAGGTGGACGCCCTTCCCGGCGTATTCCGTGAAACTCGCGGTCACCGGCACCGTCTCCCCCGCCTCGACGGTGCAATCGCCCGGGGAGACTTGGAGGCCGACCTCGGCGAGGACTGCCTCCCGGCCCGAAGGGGCGAGGGCGCGCACCACCCCCGCGGTCCGGTGGGGGACGACGGCGAATAGAAAGACCGCGGCGAGCAGGGCGAGGGGGATCGCGGGAAGGGCCCGGCGGATCCGGTTTCGGGCGCCGAGCGTCCGCTCCCGAATCGCATCCGACTTCCGGAGGGCATCCGCCACGAGGGCTTCGATGAGGGCGGGCGAGTAGCCGAACCGCTCGGAATCGGCGCTCCGGCGCCCGAGGTCGAGGGCGCCCCGGAGGAGATCCCCTTTCAGGTCGGGGGTCGCCCGCTCCGCCTCGGCGGCGATCCAGCGGAGGCGGGGCCATCGACGGACGAGCGCCGCGAGGGCCCAGGCGATCCAGGCAAGAAGGGCGCCGAGGGAGATCACCGCCGCCACGCGGAGAAAGGTCCGGGAGGGCAAGAGCCATCCGGCCAGCACGTTCAGGAGAAGGAGGAGGAGGGCGGCGAAGGCCGCCTTGCCGAGGAAGATCGTCGCCTCGACCCCGGCGATCCGGTTTCGGATCGCCGTCAGCCTTCCGCGAATCGCCCGGTATGCCTGCTCCATGTTCACGATGTCGCCTCCCGGTCCGGTCGCTCTCTTCTATCGGGTGACGGCGTAGGTGACGATGTTGATGCCCATCCGGAGAGCCTCCTCCCGCTTATCCGGCGGGTCCTGGTGAACTTCCGAATCCTCGAGACCGTCGCCGATGTCCGTATCGTAAGTATAAAAAACGACGAGCCTCCCATCATGGAAGATGCCGAAACCCTTCGGCGCGCCGCCGTCATGTTCGTGGATCTTGGGGAGCCCCCGGGGGAAGTCGTAGAAGGCGTGGTAGATCGGGTGATCGAAGGGGAGTTCCACGAACTCCTCGTTCGGAAAGACCTTGCGGATCTCCCGCCGGAAATGTTCGTCCATGCCGTAGTTGTCGTCGGCCCAGAGGAAGCCGCCGTGCACGAGATGATAGCGGAGGCGTTCCACCTCGGCGCCGCTGAAGCGGATCTCGCCGTGGCCGGTCATATAGAGGAAAGGATAGCGGAAGAACTCTTCTTCGAGGACCTCCACTCGCGCCTCCCGCTCCTCCACGAGGAGCCCCGTCCGTTCCCGGAGACCCCGGAGGAGGTTCGGGAGAGACGTGGGATCGGAGTACCAGTCCCCCCCACCCCCGTACTTCAACCTGGCCACGGTGAACGCCCCCGTGTCCTCGGCGAATGGGGGCGCGGCCGGCGACGGCGCCGAGAGGGCCGCGACCGCGAGGACCGCCGCGAAGGGCCGGCGGAGACCGGAGGAGAATCGGATCGGTGCCATGGGGTTTCGCATCTCCTGAAGGGGGGTCCCGAACGCGGTCTGTCCGCCCATCCTACAACGGCCCCCGGTCCGCCGTCAAAGGGTCGCCGCCACCGGAAAGGCGGCGATCGCCACAGTTCCTTCTCCCGGATTCGATCCGAGGGCGATCACGCCGCCGTAGTCTTCGATGATGGCCCGGCAGATCGCGAGGCCGAGTCCGGTTCCGTCGGTCTTGGTGCTGAAGTTCGGCTCGAAGAGCTTGCCCCGGGCCGATTCGGAGACGCCGGGACCGTCGTCGGCGATCCTGACGACGAGCATCGGACCGGTTTCCGGTCCCTCCGAAGTGACTTCCCAGAGCTTCCACCCCTCCCGGTTCCGCGGGGGTCCTTCCTCGACGCGGGCGCTGACCCGGATCCGCCCGGCGGCGCCGGTCGCCTGAACGGCGTTCTCGAGCAGGTTGATCAGGAGGCGCCGGACCTCCTCCCGGTCGACCCGGAGTTCGGGGAGATCGCCCGGCACGTCCGTCTCGAGTCGCCCCGCGGCGAGCCCTTCCTCGTAAAGACGGAGCGCGTCCCGGATCACCGTCGCCGCCGGCACGAGACCGACTTCGCGGCGGGGCATGCGCGCGAAGGTGGAGAACTCCGCGGCGATCCGCTGGAGGCTGCCGATCTCCTCGATGATGAGGTCCGCCGACTCGTCGAGCAGGTCTCCGAACCGCTCGTGCCCGTCGTGGTACGCCTGCTTGAGGTGCTGCACCGAGAGCTTCATCGGCGTCAGGGGATTCTTGATCTCGTGGGCGACCTGCCGCGCCATCTCCCCCCAGGCGAGCAGCTTCTTCGACTGGATCAGGTCGGTGAGATCCTCGAAGACGATCACGCTCCCCCGGCTCCCCCCCGATTCGTCGACAATGGCCGTCGCCACCACCCGGAGCGTCGCCGTCCCCCCCGGGCGGGAGAGCTCCGCCTCGTCCTCCACGATCCGGTCCGCCGCCGGTTCGACCCGGGAGACGATGCGGAAGAGGGGAGCGAGACGGCCGCCGGCGACCCACTCGAGCCGCGCCCCCCGGAGTTCCTCGAGGGGAACGCCGAGGATCCGGGAGGCGGCCGGATTCGCGCTCGCCACGCGGTCCTCGCCGTCGAAGGCGATCACGCCCGCGCCGACGCTCCCGAGAACGGTCTCGATGTACCGGCTCCGTTCGGTGAGGGCGTCCCGGCCCCGTTTCAGCTCTCCCGTCATCCGGTTGAAGGCGCGGACCAACTTGCCGATCTCGCCCCCCGAACGTACCGGCAGCTCGAGTTCGAGATCGCCCGACGTGATCCGGTCCATCCCCCGGGAGAGCTCGGCCACGGGGCGGGCGATCCGCTGTCCCATGGTCTCGGCGACGACGACGATCACCACGAGAGCGAAAAACGTGAGATAGGTGATCGCGGCGTACGCCCTGTCGAGGTCCCGCCTCGCCTCCCGCTCCCGGAAGAGGAGGGGGACCGCCGCCGTGCCGACCGGCTCCCCCCGGAAATCGCGGAGGGCGCCGTATCCGACGAGATAGGGGGTCCCCGCCACGTTCTCCCGGCCGAACCTCATCTCCTCCCCCTTCAGCTCGAGAGGGGCGAAGACGTTCGCCGGAAGCCGCGGGGGGAGGAGCCCCGCCTGGAAGAGTTCGAACCGCGTGGAGGCGAGGATCGAACCCCCCGAGTAGAACGACACGTCCCTCCCCACCCGCTCGCCGAGGGCGGCGATCCATTCCTCGTCGATGGACCGGGTGAGCATCAGGATTCCCTCGAGGGTCTCCTCGAGTCCTTCGAGGGCGATTCCGACGAGGGCGGTGAGGGCGAGACCGTCGTCGCTCTGAAACGCGGTGACCGGCGTCCTCCTTTCCCTCACTTCGGCGAGCGCTTCGGGGTCCACGGCGCCCACCTTCCCGTTTTGTAAGATCA
Source organism: Candidatus Eiseniibacteriota bacterium (assembly GCA_043809585.1). Classification (GTDB taxonomy): domain Bacteria; phylum Orphanbacterota; class Orphanbacteria; order Orphanbacterales; family Orphanbacteraceae; genus JBDROZ01. The sequence goes on along the minus strand of JBDROZ010000044.1, from coordinate 7,204 downwards.
GCTCTCCGTCGGGGGAGAAGATCGCGAATCGTTTCAGTGAGAGCTCGAGGTCGACCATCTCCTCCGTTTCCTCCACTCCGAGGACCCGGCGGCGGACGAGCGTGCTCTGGGCGAGGTCCTCCGCCTCCCGCGTGCCGTCCCTTTCGAGGGCGTGGAGCACCGCCCTGAGGGAGGTCCGGGCCTCCGACTCTCCCGCTTCCCGGAGCTGGCTCGCGATCATGCGCCGCCCCGCGCCGCCGAGAAGAACCGCGGGGAGGAGCGCCACGAGCAGGAAGGCGAGCACCAGCTTGTCCTGGAAGGTCGGTTCGAAACGGCGCCCCCGGCCGGGCCGCCTCCGGGAGACGAGCAAAAGGGCGGGGAGGGAAAGAAGGAGGAGAGCGACGGCGAAGAAGAGATGAATGAGCACAGTGTCGAGGAGCGAGAGAGTGTGTTCCTTCCATCCCCGGACCGGCGCGGCGAATGCGACGACGCCCTCCCGTTCCGGGTCCTTCCACGACGTGAAGAAGGTTCGGTGCCGCCGGCCCTCGATGGTGATCTCTCCCCACGCGCTCCCCCGCCGCTCGATCTCTTCGCGGACCTCATCGGGGAGGTCCGTCTCGACCGGAAACCGGTCGCTCGTGGTGCGGGACACTTCCCCCCCCGGTAGAGCACCACCTGGAATTCCCCCTGATCCCGACGGGGCGCGGAAGCGCTTTCCCCCGCCCGGAGGATTTCCGACGACCTCTCCTGGCGGCCGGCCTGTTCGAGACTCTCGTAGTAGTAAGGGATCGAAACCACCACGGCGCCGATCAGCCGGTCCTCCGCGAAGAGGGGGACGGCGCCGGTGTAAATCTCCACCGACTCCCCGGCGAGGCGGCGGCGCTCCTCATAGACCCGCGGGCCCCCCGACGCTCGGATATCGCGGAAGACGAACGCGGCCCGGACCGGGGACTCGGCAGGCATGTCGAGGGCGAAACGGCTCACCACCGCCCCTTGCCGGTCGAGCACGCGAACTTCGGTGCTGTAGTCAAAGCGGGAAAGTCCGCTCCGGACCCATGCGAGGAAAGCCTCCCGGTCCATCGGCGGCGCCGGATCGGCGCTCAGCTTCCCGGCCAGTTCTTCGTCCTCGGCGAAGAATCGCATCGTCTCTTCGAGGAGGAACCGTTTCCACTCGTCCCGGGGATCGGCGAAGCCCCGGGCCTTCTCCTCCAAGCGAAGACGCATCGCCTCGTCCCGGGCCGCCGAGAGATGGGGGTAGGAAACGATGGCCACGGCGATGACGAATCCGAAGCCGCTCCAGACGCGCCAACCCCGGCCGCGCAGGAGAAAGAGAACCAGAAGACCCGTGGCCGCCGCGGTCGCCGGGGCGACGAGATAGAGCGGACCACCGCCGATCTGGGCCCGGGTGAGCAGGAGGACCGCCGCGGCGGAGAGAAGACCGAGAAGGACCCGGAGAGGAAGGGCGAGCCCCGTCGCCCGGCGTCCGAGACGCCCCCCGGCCGAGAACCCTCCGTCGACGAGGAGCAGGTACGCCGCGCCGAGGAGAAAGAGGGAGAGTTCCAGGATCATTACCGGCGGAGGGCCGATCGGGTTGGGGCCGTCGAACAGGGGGAGAGTCGTCGAAAAAGTGATCTCCCGGAGAAGCAGGCCGAACCCGATCGCCGCCCCGGACAGAACCAGGAGAACGGCGGCGAGTGCCGCCGGCCGGCGCGAAGTTTCGCGGGGGGACGAGGCGAGGACGGACACGGTTCTCTCGCGGAGAACGAGGAGAACGGCGAAGAGCGCCGCGGCGGTGAGCAGGAGATCCGACGGGGAACGGAAGAGCCCGAGGCCGATTCCGGAAGCGAACGACTCCGGGCCGGACAGGGAACCGGGCAGCCATCGCCCCGGAAGATCGAAGAGGAGCGAGAGGAGGCGGAGACCGATCACCGGTCCCACCGGGATCCGGGCCACCCGATCCCGGATGGGGCCGCGGCCCCGGTCCGCGGCGCCCGCCCGCTTCCGGTGGCGCCACGGGAGCGTCGCCGCGGCGAGGAGGAAGAGCAGCGTCGCCCCGGCCCGATCTCCCCGGTCCCGGATTCGGGCGACCCGCTCTTCGCGGCTCGGGAGGCGCACATTGAGCCCGCCGATCTCCGTCCCCTCCGAAGCTTGGAGGGGTCGATCGCTCCGTTCCGCGTCCGGATGGAAGACCACTTCTCCGCCGGTGAGCTCCCGGAGTTCAGCGGCGAAGGCCACGGGCCGCGTGGCGCGGCCGGCGAGCTCCGGATTCGGTCCTATCGGGAGGACGGCGCGCACCAGGCCGCCGGGCGCCCGGCGCCCCGGCATCCGCACGGGCGATTCCACCAGCAGATGAACCCGGAACGGATCGCTCGCGAGCCGCATCCAACCACGCTCACCCCGCTCCTCGAGGTCCGGGACCTCTCCCCACCACGCCACCGGTTCGCTCCCCCCATCGCCGTAGACCTCGAGGGCGAGCTCCCGCCCCGCCGGCCGGGCCGCGATTGCCCCCCCCCGCTCTTCGAGAAGCCGGAAGAGCTCGAGCCGTCCCCGCCGGCTCTCGTCCCGCACGAGGGCGGCCACGTTCTTGTCGGCGGCGATCTCATGGGTCCAGCGCTGAAGGGAATCGGCCCGGGCGGCGAGCGCCTGCAGCGCGATCTCCTCGGCTTCGGCGAGGGCCCGCTCCGCCCCACCCTCCCCCGGCGAAGGAATCCGGTGCGCCGCGTGCCGCCCGAGGGCGAGAACCAAGAAGAGAAGGAGAATCAAGACCGATCGGAACCGGCACCGGCCGAGACCGATGAAGACGAGAGCGGGCGCCGCCCCTATTCCGATCCAGAGGAGATTGGCGCTCTCCACGCCGAGACGGCCGGTGAAGAAGAGGACCCCGCCCGCGGCGAGCGCGAGCGCGAGATAGACCGCGGCGGGGTTGACGGTCCGGATACGGGTGGGAGTCATCGGCTCATCCCGGCGCGCCGGCGGGCTCAGGGCCGTTTGGTCCGGATTTCGTCGATCGTCCACCGATCGTCCTGTCTCGCCAGGGCGACGAAAACCAGATCCCGGCGGACCGCGCCGCCGGGAAGAAGGGCCTCCCGGACCGCCGCCCCGTTCGGACGACCGTTCGCGCCGTCCAAGTTCCGGAAACGAAGAAACTCGAAACTGATCGTTTCGGAACCTTGCATCATCCCGTCCAGGATGTAAAGAGCCTGGCTTCGGGAAAACCGCTCCGAACGTTCCTCGCCGGAACGGGGGAGCAGGGCGCCCCGCTCGCCGATGTGACGGACCAGTGAATCGGCGCCACCGATCCTCCATGCCCTTTCGACATCCAGGAAGACCCGGCGGAGCCCCTCGTCGACCCCCTCCCCCTCGAGGAGGACCACCGCCCCCTCCGCGGCATGAACCCGGGAATCCGGGACCGGGGAGGCGATGAGCCCGGTCGACCCCGCGATGAGGATCGTGAGCAGGAGCCACACGGAGGCGCGACCCATGGACGGTCTCCTTCCGGCCCGGTTTTCCCAGGCCACATGGAACAGGGGATAATGAGTGTGTGACTACGCAAGGGTCGTGCCATGGAAGGGAAGAGATCGAGCGCCGTAAGCCCGCCGGGAGTGCGAAAAAGAGCCCTCCGGCGGCTTCGAAGCCGACGGAGGGTGTCTCGAATGCGGAACCCCCTGGCCCCGGCCGGGGACGGGACCCGCTCTCCTACTTGGCCAGCGCCTTCCCCTTCACCCGGGAGAGCCCCTTCGCCTTCGCGCGGGCGACGGTCCAGTTGTTCCAGTCCACCAGGAGCGCGCTCGCCACATAGACCGTGGAGTAGGTACCGGTGATGATTCCTATGGTGAGGGCCAGCGTGAAGTCCCGTAGCACGCTCCCTCCCATGAAGAGGAGGAAGCCCACGACAAACAAGGTGGTGCCCGAGGTCAGGATGGTCCGGGAGAGGGTCCGGTTGATCGCCGTGTTCAGGATCCGGTCGTAGGGCTGTCTCGAGTAGAGGCGGAGGTCCTCCCGGATCCGGTCGAAGACCACGATCGTGTCGTTGAGCGAATACCCGACGATCGTGAGAAACGCCGCGATCACTCCGAGGGAGATCTCCCGGTCCAGGATGGAGAAGACCCCGAGGGTCACGATCACGTCGTGGGCGAGGGCGGCCACGGCCGCCAGGGCGAAACGGAACTCGAACCGCCACGAAACGTAGATCAGGATGCCGATCAGGGCGAAGACGATCGCGAGGAAGGCCTTGTTCCGGAGCTCGGCCCCGATCCGGGGGCCAACGCTCTCCTCCCGCCGGATCTCGGCGGACCGATCGGGAAAGTCCTTCCGGAACTGGGCGATCAGTTTCTCTCCGAACTCGCCCGACTTCTCGGCCTGTTCGATGCTGACGAGGATCTCCCGGTCGTCGCCGAAGCGCTGAAGCTCGAAGCCCCCGACCCCGGATCTCTCCACGCTGGAACGGATGTCCCTCATGGGAAGGGACTCGTCGAACCGGACCTCCAGAATCGACCCGCCCTTGAAGTCGATCGAGTAGTTCAGACCCTTGTGGAACAGGATCGAAAAGAGACCTACGGCGATCAGGACGCCGGACAAGACGTAGGCGGCCCGCCGCCGGTTGATAAACTCGTAGTTCGCATTCACCAGCCACTGCATGACGATATCCCCCCGGCCTTCCTAGATGCTCAGTTTTTTCACCGCGAAACGGTCGACCATGAAGTCGAAGATCAGCCGCGTCACGACGAGGGCCGTGAACATGGAGGTCAGGATGCCGATGCTAAGTGTCACGGCGAACCCCTTGATGCTCGCCGTGCCGAATTGGAGCAGCACGAAAGCCGTGATCAGCGTCGTCACGTTGGCGTCCAGAATGGTCCGGAACGCCCGTCCGTATCCGCTCTCGATGGAGGCCCGCACCGTCTTCCGGTTGCGGAGCTCCTCCCGTATTCTCTCGAAAATGAGCACGTTCGCGTCCACCGCCATGCCGATAGTCAAGATGATGCCCGCGATCCCCGGCAGGGTCAGAGTCGCGTGGAGTCCGGAAAGGGCGGCCATCAAGAAGACGAGGTTCAGCACCAGGGCGACGTTCGCGATCACGCCGGCCCCCTTGTAGTAGAAGATCATGAAAACAACCACCACGATGCCGCCGAAGATCGCCGCCCGGACGCCCATGCGGATCGAGTCCCGGCCGAGGGAGGGACCCACGGTCCGCTCTTCCATGATCTCGAGAGGCGCCGGCAGCGCGCCCGCCCGGAGGACGATGGCGAGAACCTTCGCCTCGTCGAAATCGAACTGACCGGTGATCGACGCCCGGCCGTGAGGGATTTTGTCGATGATGTTCGGCGCCGAGTGGACCTTGCCGTCGAGAACGATCGCGAGTCGCCGGCCGACATTGTTCCCCGTGATCCGGGAGAAATCGTGGGCGCCCTCCCCGGTCAAGGTGAGGCTGACGCCCGGGGTGTTCGGACGATTCGAGTCGAGTCCCACCTGGACGATCGCGTTGCTCACGGACTTTCCGGTCAGCTCGGCCCGGTCGTCGATCAGGTAGAGGGCCTTCATGTCCGCATCGCCGTAATTCTTCAGATCCCTGCCCCACGCGAAACTGGCCCCGAAGGGGATCAGGCCGCGGACGCCCGGCACGGCGAGAAGCGACTCGACCTGGGCGATGTTGTCTTCGGGCACCCACCCATTGTCCTGCTCGCCGGTGCGGAAGAATCGCAGCCTGGACGTGAGCGGCGACTGCCGCGAAGCCTCGTCCTGCGCTTTCGTCTCTTCGGCGAGGAAATCGTCCCCGGTGAAGGCCGTGTCGCCCGGGTCGGGCTTCGTCGTGTCGCCCGGCGTCGGCTCCGCGCCCTGGCCGTCCAGAGCGCTCGCATCCGATTCGCCCTCTTTGGTCTCGCCGGCCTCGGCTTCGTCATTCCCTTCCGCCGATTCCTGGTCCCCGTCCGACTCCTCGTCGCCCTCCTCCCCGCTTTTCTGCTCTTTTTCACCGCCGCTCTTTTTGTACCGCTCGTAGAGATAGTCGTCGACCCGCCGCAGGGTCTCGGTGAATTCGCTGGAGGAACGGACGAGCTTGAACTCGAGGAGCGCCGTCTGCCCGATCAGGCTCTTCGCCTGAAGCGGGTTCCTGACGCCCGGCAGCTGGACGACGATCCGGTCATCCCCCTGCCGCTGGATCGAGGGCTCGGCGACGCCGAACTGGTCCACCCGGTTCCGGATGATCTCCAGGGCCCGGTCGACGGCGTCGCTCGCCTCGTCCTCGGACAGTTTCGTCCGATCGACCTGAAGCACCAGGTGCATTCCCCCCTGGAGGTCGAGCCCCAGGTTGAGGGCCTTCGACCGGTATTCGGCGAAGGCCTCCGGGCCCATGGCCGCCTTCTTCTCGTCGGAGAGGGTGACCACGCGGAAGGTCGGATAGACGTACCAGGCGCCCAGCACGAGCGCCGCGATGACCAGAATCAGTCTGAGACGGTTCTTCCCCATCCCCAGCTCCTTCGATTCCCCCGCCCGATCGGCGGGGCAACCTTGCTCAGGGCGAGTCCGAAGGCGCGGTCCTCCCCGCCGGGGGGGCCGGCCGGTCCGGAGGGTCTCCCCCCGGCGCGGCCGGGATTTCGCCCCGGACCAGGTCCGCGATCGGAACCAACAGGATCCCGAGTTCGTCGAACTCGGGAAGCTTCTCTTTCAGCGCCTCGAGAGTCACCGCGCGGGGGTGGCCGATGCCGACGGCCGTGCCCCGGAGGCGGGCGATGTCCGCCAGGCGGTCCAACTTCTCGAGAATCTGCTCCTTCTCGTCGTATCCCGTATCCCAAAAGAGGTCGTTTTCGAGACAGACAACGCCGAGGGAGTCGGCGAGGTCCCGCGGAGTGTGACCGGCGATCGTCTTGGAGTCGAGGAAGAAAAGCCCCCGACCTCCGACCTCTTCCAAAATGATGCGCATCACCCGGGGATCCTGCATCGCGCGGGACCCCATGTGGTTGTTCACGCCCACCGCCGAAAGGAGACCGTCCAGACCGTTCCGCACGAGGGTCCGGACCACCTTGTCCTCCTGCTCGACGAACACCGCGCCGTGTCCCGGATTGTGCCGCGGGAACTCGATGGGCTCCATCGGCAGATGAACGAGGAGCCCCTTCCCCTCTTTCACCGCTTTCTCGGCGACCCGCCCCGAATGGCGGAGGCCCGGGATCACGGAGACCGTCAAGACCCGGTCCAGCTCCAGGAAGCCCAACGCCACGGGTCCGAAGGAGTA
>JBDROZ010000043.1:0-32638 GCA_043809585.1 Candidatus Eiseniibacteriota bacterium | reverse complement strand
TCCGTCACGAGGGCTCGGATCGCCTGACGAGAAGCCGACTTGGACGAGCCGCCACCGGAGGCGTAGTCATGCACTACGTCGAGGAGGCGGCGACGGAAAGGAGGCTTCGCAGGCGGCGATCCGAGATCGCAGTAGGAGATTTGTGCATAGTCCAGGCTAGCCCTCTTCCCGAATCAGGCCGATCCCGACCAGAAAGATCTCCACGCTCCGGTCCCGGGAGCTCCTCGGCTTCTCTTCCGCGAGCCTGCGGAAGCGCTTCCGGGCTTCCGTCCGGAAGGGGGGGAGGTCCTCCCCCTGGAAGACCTTGCACACCCAGGCGCCGCCGGGTCGGAGAACCCGGAGGGCGATCTCGAGGGTGCGTCGGGAAAGCTCCACGGAGCGGGCGTGGTCGGCGAAGGGAACGCCCGTTGTCTTCGGGGCGGCATCGGAAAGGACCGCGTGGAATCCGCCGCCGGACCGCTCGAGAATGGACTCCGGTTCGAGATCGTAGATGTCGGCGGTGATCGTTTCCACCCAGGGGGGAAGGGAGGCGCGCACTTCGGAGAGGTCTACGCCGAGGACGAATCCGTGCGGTCCCACGCGGCGGGAGACGTACTCGAGCCACGACCCGGGGGCGCAGCCGAGATCGAGCACCTTCGCCCCCTTCCGGATCAGACGGTGCTTCTTGTCGATTTCCTGGAGCTTGTAGACCGAGCGGGCGGCGTGGCCTTCCCTCTTCGCCTTCCTAAAAAAAAATCATGGGGATCGTAGCGGTTCACACCCGGGCCTCCGTGAGGATCTTCTCGATCTCCTGCGGGGTCTTCGCGGCGAGGAGCGCTTCCTGCACGGAGTCCTGCTTCAGCACCCGGGCCATGGTGGCGAGGGCCTGCACGTGCATGGTCGTGGCGTTCTTCGGCGAGATGAGAAGGAAGACGAAACGGCTCGGCCCCCCGTCGAGAGCGCCGAAGTCGACGCCCCCCGGCACGAGGGCGAAAGCGGCGGCGAGACTCTCGGTCCCTTCGCTCCGGCAATGGGGCACGGCGACCCCCTGCTCGAGACCGGTCCCCTTCTCCTTCTCCCTCTCGATCACGTCGGCGAGGACCCTCTTGGGCGAGAGCAAACGCTCCGTCCGGGAGAGGATCTCCACCATGTCCTTGATCAGGTCCAGCTTCTTCTTCGCCTTCGGGACAATCGTGATGGAGCGCGCGTCGATGAGATCGGCGATCTTCAATACGGTAGCTTCCCTTACCGCGGATGTTGAGCGCCCGCGGACGCCTTGGTAGACTCTTCTTCCACTCTCGAACACCCCGGGAATGGTAGTCCCCGGGGTCGGAATTGGCAAGGACCATCTCGGCGCGGGAGGAGAGCGTGGAAGATCGAAGGGGGAATCGGAGCGGGACGTCGCTCTCGGGCGCGTTCACCGCCGGAGCGGCCTGGGCCCTGTTCGCCCTGGCGGCGGCGAGGGTCTCCCGGGTCTTGGTCGGCGCCTATCCTGCCGACGGCTGGTGGACGGCGGCCGCGTTCGCGCTCGCCGGAGCTCTCGGCGCGTGGCTGACCGCCCGATCGAAACGGCTCGAGAAGTTCGGGCCGGTTCTCCGGGGGCGTCCGATCATTCTCGCCCTCACCCTCGCCTTCTTCTTCGAAATCGTGGGCGCCTTCCCGCCCGGCCACTCCTTTCCGCTCCTCCTTTACGTCCTTTTGATCGTGATGGCCGGTTTCTCCCTCGGCGCCTTCCTCCCCGGCATCGAACGATCGGGCGTTCGCGGCGTCACCGGCGCCTGGCTCGCCGGACTGGCGGGAGCGGCGGTCGGATTCCCGATGGGAGGGCAGTGGCTGATTCCCGAAGGCCGGTTTCGTCCGGCGGCGATTCTCGCCGCGGCGCTCTTCATCCTCGCCTCTCTCCTCAGGGGGAGGGGGGGGGATGAAGGGGGGGGGGATAATGAGAGGGGGGAGGATGAAGAGGAGGCCGCCGGAGGCGAAGGGCCGGCGGCGCCGGTTCTCGCCGCCCTCTTCCTCGGCGGAGCGGCCCTCCCGCCGGCGCTTTTCGCCGGGCTCCGGTCGTTCGACCTTCTTCTCGGCCCGACCTTCCGGGTGGCGGCCCTCTTCCTCTCCGTCACGGCCGCTTTCCTATTCGCCGGGGGCTTTGCGGGTCTTCTCATCGGACGGCGGAGGCCGGCGGCCGGAGCGGTGCTCTTCGCGGCCCTCCTCGGCGCCTCCCTCTTCGGTGCCCTCGCCGCGGCCCCCGCCCTGCCCTATTACTTCGTGGAACTGGTCCGGGGGGCCAAGGCCGATCCTTCGAGAGTCGCCGGGGCCCGGTGGGTGATCGCGTGCCTTGCCGCCGGACCGCCGGCCCTCTTCGGCGGCGGGTTCGCCCTTCTCCTTCTCCGCTCGCTCCGCCGGGGGGGACGGATCCCCCTTCTCGCCGCGGGGGCGGCCGCTCTGCCGGGGATCATCCTCGGGCTGGCCCTGGCCCCCTGCCTGATCGGCGCCGCCGGGATCCGCGGCCTTCTCGCCGGCGTGGGGATCCTCGTGATCTCGGCGGGGCTCGTCCTTCTCGTCGGGGGCCGGGTCGGTCGGGCGCCGGTCCGGGCCGCCGCGGCGATCCTTCTGATCTTCGGGCTCGTGGTCTCGGCCGCCGATCCCCCCCGGTGGAAGGGAGGGGTCATGGGCAGCGGCCCCTACCGCTTCGCCCCTCTCTACGGGGAGATGGGGGAGGACGAGTTTCTCCGCACCTACGCCATCCTGCCTTCCTACTACCGGGACGGCCGGCGGAAGACCGTGGTGGTGTCCGGCGCGCCGGGGACCCGGCACGTTTCCGCGGCCGGGTGGATCGTCGCCACCGACCGTGAACGTCTGCCTCTCCACAATCTTCTCGGCCGCCTTCCCCTGCTCTACCGCCCGGAGGCGGAGACCGTCTTTCTCGCCGGGGCGGAGGCCGGCATCACGGCGGGGAGCATGCTCCGCTCCGAGGTTCGAAGCGTGCGCTGTGTCGAACCGGAGCCCGCGGTCTTCGAAGCGCTGCGCCATTTCTCCCGGGTGAACGACAAGCCGTGGCAGGACGGGCGGATGATCTTCGAGGAAGGGGATCCCCGGCGGGTCCTCGCCGGCGAGGAGACCCGGTACGACATCATCGCCGTGCCGCCGCCACCTCCTTCGGACCGGGAGGAGTCGTCGCTCGGCACGGACGAGTTCTTTCTCCTCGCCGCCTCCCAGCTCCGTCCGGGGGGACTGTTCGCGACCGCCGTGGATCTGCCCGGGATTCGAGAAGACCACCTGGCGTCGATGGTGCGCGGTTTCCGGGCCGCCTTCCCCCACGCCGTCGGGTTCCGGGCGGGCGCCGTGGAGGCGATCATCCTGATCGGGAGCGACGCCCCCCTCGTCCTGGAAGCGGACGGTCTCCGCGAAGCGTGGAAGAACAAGAGCGCCCAGGCGGATCTGATGAAAGCCGGCCTCCGCTCCGCTTTCGAGCTGATCCCTCTCTTCCGGCTCGACGGAGAAACGGCGGACCGCTTCGCCGCCGGGGCGCGGGAGAACACGGACCGGAACGGGCATGTCGAGTTCGACTCGGAGGCCCACTTCTTCGAACTGGGCAATCCGTTTCCCGACGCGGCGATCCGGGGAATGCACCTCGATTACGGCCGGGTGCTCGCCTACGGCGGCATGACCGAGGAGAGGCGGTCCGCCTTCGAGGAGGGGGTGGCGGAGGCCTTCCGGCGGGAGGGGTACGGTCCGGGGGGGCTCTTCTTCGCCGACCGCGCCTGGCATCGCCGTCCCGCCGGATCGGCGGCGAGCCTGTACGCCCATTTCCTGAAGACCGAGGCGGACGACATCGACTCGGCGATGGCGGTGGTTCGATCCGCCCGGGCCGCCGACCCTGAGGACGCCGCACTCATCCGGCAACTCGCGGACTACGCCTTTGCCGTCCGGGATTTCGAAGAGTGCGAGAATCTCATGAACGAGGCCCTCGGTCTCGGGCTCCGGGAATCGTGGGTCCGCGTGCTCCGGGGCAAGGCGCGGCTCGGTCTCGGACGGCACGAGGAGGGGCTCGAGGACCTGCTCGTCGGAAAGGACCAGGACCGCCTCCAGGACCGGAAGGGGGACATCAATTTCTTCCTCGGCATGGCGTACAAGAACCTGGGCCAATGGGAGGAATCCCAGAACTGGCTCTCCCGGTCGGTGGGCGTGAACCCGAGCCACATCTACGCCAAGTACGAGTTCGGCGAGAACAAGCTTCTCCTCGGGAAGATCGAACGGGAGGAGTTCGACGAGAAGTACGCGATCCCCTTCACGCGGGCACGGGCGGACTCGGTCTTCCGGCACGCCCGGGAGCGTCTTCATGAGCCGCAGCACGCGGAGAAAGTGGAACGGGAGCTCACGGCGGTGATCAACACGACACCGAAGCACTTCGGCGCCTATCTCGCCCTGGCCGAGTTTTACGGGAGCGCCGGGAACGAGGAGAAGGAGAGACAGACGATCGCACGGCTTCTCGCGCAATTCGACCGCCACCCGGACATCGTCGCCCGGGTCCGGGACTACCTCATGCGGAGCGGCGGAAGGGGCAAACTGAACTCTTACCGCGACGTCCTCGATGAATGAGAACGGGGTCGGAGATTCCGTTCCCCGATCCCGGCATGGCATGAGGGCACTTGACGATCAGCCTTGATCTTTCATGAAATCTCGAGAGCAAACGCGTGAGAGTGCGTCAGATGCGGCAGCGCGCCGCATTCACCAAGCAGAGCATATCCAACGATATGTGAGCATTGGTGAATGCCGCGCCCTGTCGCAGATGGCCTGCTATCATGCGAGCGTCAGCGTTTTGAGCCGAGATTTTATGAAAGATCAAGGTTAGGACCCCGCCGCTCCGCACGCTCTCCCCCGTCTCAGTCGAGCTCCTTCCCCCGGCCCCATCGCGGAGTGCCCGTCCCCTCCGGGCCCATCCCCTCGAAGAGGTCCTCTTCCGGCAGGTGGTCGAATCCGATGCGGCTCTCGCGGAGCACGAAGAATTCCCTTGCCGTCGCCTCCCGGTAATCGCCGAAGATGCGGACCAGCTCGTGATAGAACTCGATCTGGGTCCGGTGCCGCGCGATCGCTTCGAGCTTCCGGTCCATGGCCTCCCCGGGCACACGGATGGTCGTCGTGATCTCGCCTTCGGGCGCGGCGAAGATGCGCCGCTCCTTCTTGTAGAGGGAGACCTTCGATTCGGGAAGGGCCCATTCGTAAAGCTTCCGCGGTCCCCCTCCGCCCGCCCGCCGGAACGCCTCACGGGCGAACCGGGTGACCGCCCGGTGGTCGGGGTGCCCGGACACGCCGTCCCGGTGAAAGGTCATCACGATCCGGGGGCGGCGGCCCTCGATCTCCCCGAGCACGATCCGCGCCCCTTCCTCGTCGGTCGTATCGCCGACGGATCCGTCCGGGAGGCCGACGATCCGGTAGTCCCGGACGCCGAGGGCCTCGCACGCCTCCCCCAGTTCCCCGCGCCGCCGCCGGCAGAGCTCGTCCCGGGGAAGTTCCTTCGAGACGCCGATGCTCCCCGCCTCGCCGCAGGTGAAGACGAGCAGGTCCACGGCGGCCCCTTCGAGGGCGTAGCGGGCGAGGGCGCCCCCCGGTCCGTACGACTCGTCATCGGGGTGGGCGAAGACGCCGAGAATGTCGCATCCTTCTCTCACGATGGCCTCCGCTCGTCCGGCCTTCTGTCCGGACCCGGCCCAGTGTAGGCGATCGGGCGTGCCCCGTCCACGGGCCGCGCCTTGACCCCCCCGGCGCGCCCCCCTATACTCGGACCCCGAGGAGAGCCATGAGCGAAGAAGCTTTTCCCCATCGCGGACAGTTCGTCGACACCCTCAAAGAAGGGGACCGGGTCACCGAGCATTACCGGGTCTTCCGGAAGAGCGTGAAGACCTCCCGCAGCGGCGATCCCTATCTCGACCTCGACGTCGGCGACAAGACCGGCACGATCACGGCGCGCATGTTCCAGCCCCGCCACTCGGCGGGGGACACGATCCACGCATTCGCGGAACTCTTTCAGGTGGGGGACTCGATCCGCGTCTCCGGCCGGGTCGATCTGTTCCAGGGGAAACTCCAGCTCATCATGGACAAGCTCCGGGCTTCCCAAGAAGAGGAAGTGGACCCGACGCTCTTTGAGAAAGCGAGCCCCCGGTCCCGGAGAGAGATGGAAGAGGAGTTCGGAGCCGCCATCGCCTCCTTCCGGGATCCCGACCTGCGCCGGCTGATCGAGGATTTCTTCGCGGACCCCGAGTTTTTCGCCCGTTTCGCCGAAGCGCCGGCGGCGACCCGGCTCCACCACGCCTACCGGCACGGCCTGATCGAGCACACCCTCTCCCTCCTCCGGGCGGCGGAGCTTCTCCTGCCCCACTACCCGGAGCTCGACGGAGACCTGGTGCGCGCGGGCGTCCTTCTCCACGACGTGGGGAAGACGGAAGAGCTCGGACGCCGGGCGGGTGAGGAGTACACGGTGGACGGGACCCTGCAGGGGCACGTGTATCTCGGCGCGCGCCGGGCGGAGCGGATCATGGACGGGATCCCGACATTTCCGGAGGAGACGCGCCGGCTCGTCCTGCACCTGATCCTCAGCCATCACGGCGTGAAGGAGTTCGGCGCCCCCGTCGAGCCGGCGACGGCGGAGGCGGTCTTCCTCCACAACCTGGACAATCTGGACGCCAAGCTCGCGAACGCCCGGGAGACGATCGCAGCCGACCGGAACGACGCCTCCCTCTTCACCGACCTGTGGGCGTCCGGCGCCATCGGACGGCGCTACTACAAGGGCCTTCCCCGAGGCGCGTCGGAGAACGATGCCTCCGGAACCTAGGACGCCGCTGCTTCTCACCGGCCGGCCCGGGTCGGGCAAGACCGAACAGATCATCGATCGGTTTCTCGCCGGGGGGGGGGACCTCCCCGGACGGGGCGTTCTCGCCCTCCTCCCGGACCGGGGGGGGGCGGCGGAACTCCGGCGGCGCATCGCCGCCCGCGCCGGGGAGCGGGGTTTCGTCGACACGGGGCTCCTCACTTTCGAGGATGTGGCCGCCCGGGTGCTCGGCGTCCCCCGCTCGGGCCTGACCTCCCCCGAAACGGAGTCCCTCCTCCTCCTCGCCCTTGAGGACCGCCTGCCCCGCGAGATCGGCGCCCGGGTCCGGTCCCCCCGGTTCCGTTCCGCTTTTCTCGGTTGGGTCGCCGACCTCCGGGAGGCGGGCATCGGTGCGAAGGAAGTCCGGGCGCTTCTCGGCGCTCTTCCCGAGCCGGACCGGCGCCTCGATCTTCTCGCCGATACGCTCGACGTCTTTCTCGGGGCCGAGGAGGAGCGGGGATACCTTTCGGCCGCCCGCCTTCCCCTTCTCGCGGCCCGGGCGATCGAGTCGGGACGGGCCCCGTTCCCTCCGCCCCCCCTCCTCCTCGTCGACGGGTTCCACCACTTCTCCGCCGCCCGTCTCGAACTGCTCGGAGCCCTCGCGGGCCGGGCGGGGGAGACGGTCATCACCCTGCCCGATCCGAATCCCGACGATGCGTGGACGGGGGGAGCTCTGAAACGGGCCCTCTCGGCGATCACCGAGCGATTCTCGGTGGAGGAGGTTTCCCTCCCGGGGGGATACGATCTCCCCCCCCCCGAGTTTTTCGGAGGGGCCGACCGGCGGGAGGAGATGGACCGGGTCGCCCGGACGATCCGATGCTCCATCGCCGAGGACGGGCGTTCGCCGCGGGACTTTCTCGTTCTCTTTCGGGACGTCACCCCCTACCGCCGGGTGGCGGAGTCGGCGTTCCGCCGGGCCGGCGTGCCTTTCGAAGGGCGCTTCCAGGCGGAGGCGGCGGCCACGGCACCCGGCCGGTCCCTGCTCGACCTCGTGCGGGTTCTCCGGGAGGGGGTGTGCCGGGAGACGGTCGAGGGGATTCTGAAAAACCGGATGTTCGACACCGGCGCCGATCTCGCCGACCGGGTCGTGAACGCCTGGAAGGGGAAGCCGGCGTCCGGTTCGGCGGAGGCCCTTCTCGAGGAGACCGCGGCGGAGACGCCCGGTTTCGCGACGGAGCGGATCGAGCCGCTCCTCCGTTTCGCCCGGGAGGCCCGCGGGGCGTCCCCGCCGGAGGGGGCGCGGCGGCTCCGTGAATTCTGGATCGAGTGGATCGAGCCCTCTCTCCGGGAAGGCGCATTCCCCCCGGAGGAAGATGCCCTGGTCGGCGCGGCGGTGGCGCGGCTCGCCGATCTCCTCGAAGGGATCGCCGCGGCGGCGGAAGAGGAGCCGGTTCTCGCCGGAGGGCGGGGGGGGGACTTCTTCGGCCTCGTGGAGGAGGAGATCCGCCGGACCCGCGTCACCTACGCCGCCGGCCGGAAGGGGGGTGTCCGAATCGACGACTACCGCCACGGCCAGAATCTCCGGGCGCCGGTCCTCTTCCTACCGGGTCTCGAGTCGAGCCTGGTTCCCCGCCCTTACCAGCCCGGAGCCTTCTGGACCGAATCGGACCGGGAGAAGCTCGGCTCCGGGGGCCAGTTCCGGGTTCCGGGCCGGGCCTCCCACGCCGACGAGGAGCGGTACCTCTTCCGCCGGGCTTACTCGCGGGGGACGGAACGGGTGATCCTGACGGCGCCCACCTTCGATCCGGGGGGCGGGGCGTCGTCCGAGTCCCCGTTCCGTCAAGAGATCCGCATGGAGTTCGGGGAGGCCTCCCCGGGGGACGGCGGCGCGGTGGAACGCTTCACCGACCCGTCGTCGGTGGTGGTCCCGGATGATCTCCTCCCCTATCTCGCCTCCCGGTCCGATCCCGCCGAAGGGGACCGGGCCGGCGTCGGCCTCGCGGCCCGTCTTCTCCTCGCCCTTTCCTACCCCGTGCCCACCCCGCCCCGGGATTTCAAGGAGCCGGTCCGGCTCGGGGAGACGGCTCTCTTCGCGGCGTGGAAGCGGGGGCGGGAAGAGTTCACCATCTCCGAACTGGAGGATTACCGGGCCTGCCCCTACCGCTACTTCGCCCATTACCTCCTCGGCCTCCGGGAGCCCCCGGGGAGCACCGAGTTCGGGCTCGACGCCCTCGCCGAGGGACAGGTCGCCCACAAGGTCCTCGAGGGGGTGGAAGCGGGGGAGGGGACGGCGGAGGAACTGGTCGAGAAGATCATGGCCGAAACCCGGGGGGCTTTCGGGGAGCGGGTCGGCCACCGCCTCCTTCTCGCCGAACTCCGGGAGAACCTGACCGCCCTTCTCGAAAAGGACCGCGCCTTCCGGAGGAACCGGGGTTGGCGGGTCGAGGCGTTCGAGTACGACTTCGGCGAGGCGGAAGGGGCGCCGGTCTTCCTCGCCCCGGACGTTCGGATCCGGGGAAGGATCGACCGAATCGACTTCGGGCCCAAAGACCTCGCCCTCGTCATCGACTACAAACGGTCCGCCCGGGGCCGGCGGGACGTGGAACGGGCGCTCGCCGACGGGCGGAGTCTCGCCCTCCCCCTTTACGCCGTGGCCGTCCGGGAGGCCCTCGGCCGGCGCCCCGCGGGGGCCCTGCTCCTGGCCGTCAAGAAGGCCCGCCGGGGAGGGTTCTTCGACGAGTCCCTCGCCCCGGAGGGGGTCGTGCCGGAAGGAAAGGACGAGATCGACGCCGCCCTCCCCCTCTCGGGCGAAGACTTCCGGCTGACCTTGGAGAGGGCGGTCGAGGTTTCCCTCGAGACGGTGGGAGAAATCCGCGGCGGATCGTTCCCGGTGCAGCCGGCGGACGACAAAGTGTGCGACCGTCTCGGCTGCCCCTTCCGCGATCTTTGCCGCGTCGTCCTCGCGGCTCGGGACGGGGAGGAAGAACCGGGGGAAGATGAATGAACCCCCCCGCGGAAAAGGAGTACTTCTCGAGGTTGACCGACCGCCAGAGGGAGGCCTCCGGCGCGGGCGACCGGGACCTCTGGGTCACCGCCGGGGCGGGTTCGGGAAAGACCTCGGTGCTCACCGCACGCTATCTTCACCTTCATCTCGAGCGGGAGGTGCCGGTCGGCAAGCTCCTCGCCATCACGTTCACTGAAAAGGCGGCGGCGGAGATGCGGGAGCGGATCGCCGGCACACTCCGGGACGAGGGGCGCGTCGATTCGCTCCGGGAGATTCCCCACGCGCCGATCCTGACCATCGATTCCCTCTGCTACCGGCTCGTCCGGGAGTACGGCGAGATCGCCGGCGTGGAGCCGACGGTGGGCATCCTGGACCCGGCCGAGGCGGGGGAGTGGCAGGAGCGGATTTGGGTCCTGCTTCTCGACCGGTGGTGGGAAGAGAGGCCGGAGGACCTTCTCGGTTTGATCGGCCGACTCGACTGGCGGGTGGACGCCGCCGCGCCGGGGGGCGTCGATCCCGCCCCACTCTTCTCCCTCGTCCGCGCGGTGCGCACCGCCGGCCGGGACCTCGAGGAAGTCCCCTTCGTTCCCGATCTCGGCACCCCCCTCAGAGAGGTGTGGATGGAGATCGACCGATTGATGCCGGAGATCGACGCCCTCCTCGAGGGGGGGGCGCCCGCGAAGACGGCGGACAAACTGAGGGCGGTCCGGAGCCTCGCCTCGGCAAAGAGGGAGGGGGCGGAGGGGATCGCGGCTCTCCGCCGCATCAAGAGCGCCGTCGATCTCCGGGTGGCGAACGACGCGAAAGAACTCCTCCGCTCCGCCCTCGCCTCGATCGACACGGGGATCGCCGTCGCCGGCGAGGCCTCTCTCGAAGGTCCCCGGCGTCTTCTCCACGAGATGGCCCGCGAGTTCCGGGACGCCTTCGACGAAGAAAAGCGCCGGGCCGGCGTCGCCGACTTCCTCGACTTGGAGGAAGCGGCGCTCCGCATTCTGGAGGAGGAGGGGCCCCGGCGGGAGGTTCGCGGCCGCTACCGATATCTCCTGCTCGACGAGTGCCAGGATACGAACGAGCTCCAACTCCGCATCGTGGAAAACCTCAGGAACCAGGGCCGACTCCTCGCGGTGGGGGACGCGAAGCAGTCGATCTACGCCTTCCGGGACGCGGACGTCGACGCCTTCGTCCGCATGGGGGAGCGGATGGTCGCCGCCGAGGGGCGCCTCGTTCTGGAGGAGAATTTCCGGAGCCGGAAGCCGATCCTCGAGTTCGTGAACACCCTCTTCCCTTCCCTCTGGAAGGAGAACGAGGCGATGTCCGTCCCGTACGAGCGTCTCGAGGCGGGGAAGGAAGAGGAGTTCGCGCCGAAGGAAGCCCCCTCGGTGGAGCTGCTCATCGCCGCCGGCCCGAATGCCGAGGCCGCCCGTGACGGAGAGGCCGACCTCCTCGCCCGCCGCCTCCGGGAAATCCACGAGGAGGGGCTCGATGGGATCCGCTACAGGGACATGGCGCTCCTCTTTCGGAGCACAACCGACATCGCCCGGTACGAGCGGCGCCTCCGGATGCGGGGCGTCCCCGCGTCGGTCGCCGTGGGGCGGGGTTTCTTCCAGACGCGGGAGGTGACGGACCTCCTGAACGGGCTCTCCCTGATGGAGAATCCCTACGAAGACCTTCTCATGGCGGCGGCGCTCCGGTCCCCCCTGGCGGGTCTCGGCGACGAGGACTTGGCCCTCCTCGTCGCCCCCGGCGGTGTCCGGCGGAAGGAGCCCCTCTGGGACCTTGTCCGGGAGGACAAGCCGGCCGGGCCTCTCTCCCCGGATGGGCGGGAGAGGGTCCGCCGTTTCGCGGACACCATCGGCCGCCTCCGGGACCTCCGGGGGCGCGTCCCCTCCCACTATCTTCTGGAGGCGCTCGCCCGGGAAACGCGCTTCGTCGACGCCCTCCTTCTCGCGCCGGACGGCCTCCGGCAGCGGGCGAACGTCCGGAAACTGATCGAGCGGGCCCGGGCCCTGGAGGAGAGGGCCGACCTTTCTCTCCCGGAGAGCATCCGCCGCCTGAGGGAGTTCCGGTACACGAGACTCCGGGAGCCGGAGTCCGCCCTCGACGCGGAGCGGGAGGCGGTCCGCCTGCTCACGATCCACGGCGCGAAGGGGATGGAGTTCCCGCTCGTCGCCGTCGTCGATCTCGGCCGCCCCCCCCAATCGACGAGGCCCGCGTTCGTCTACCACAAGGAGTGGGGCGTGGGAGTGAAGGCCCGGGCGAGGGAGGGGGAGAAGGGCCGCCCCTGGCTCGTCGGCCGGATCGAGGAGGAGCAGAAGCGGCGGGAGACGGCGGAGGAGATCCGCCTCCTCTACGTGGCGCTCACCCGGGCCCAGCGGCACTTGATTCTCTCGGGGGGGCGGAGCGAGAAAGGACCGAGAGGCTGGCTGAAGCGGATCCACGAAGCGTGGCCCCTGCCGGAGGAGCCGGGCGTCACCCTGCTGGGCGATGTGCCGGTCCGGGTGCTCGGCCCCCGGGAGGGAAGGGCCAATGAACGGTTCCCCCTTCTCCCCGCCGAGGTGGCGGCCGATCCCTCCCGGTACGCTTCGGAAGGGGACCGGGCGACGGTGGATCTTCTCCTCCGCCGGCTCCGGGCCCCCTCGCCTTCGTCCGAACCGGACGAGGACGGGCGGACCGTCACGGGGGTAAGAGCCCTCCTCGAGTGTCCCCGGCGGTCCCGGCTCGCCCGGGAATTCCCGATTCCGCCCCTCGCGCCGGCGGGGGAAGGAGAGCGGGCGGCGGCGACGGGCACCGCCTTCCACCGCCTCATGGAGGCGCACTGGAATGGCGCGCCCGCGCCCTCCGAGGGGGAGCCGGAAGAACTGGCGGCGTGGAAGGTAGGTTTCTTCCGGTTGCCCGAGATCAAGGGACTCCTCTCGTCGGGGGCGGTCCCGGAAGGAGAGGTCTCCTTCTGCGTCCCTCTCGCCGGACGGCCTCTCCGGGGGATCATCGATCTTCTGCTTCGATCCGACCGGGAGTGGGTGGTGATCGACTACAAGACCGACCGCGCCTCGCCGGAGGAGATTCTGGATCGTTACCGGGTCTCCCTCGAGCTTTACCGTCTCGCCGTCGGCCGTATCGCCGGCGACGGAAGGCCGGTGCGCGCGTGGATGCACGCCGCCCGGGACGGGCTTCTCCTCGAGGTTCCGGAAGAGGGAGCGGCCGCGCTCGCCGCGCTCGAGGAGTACGACCGGATCGAAGCAGGAGGGGAGTTCCCGGCCCGGGAGAACCGAAACTGCGAGTTCTGCCGTCACCGCCGGGGATGCCCCGCGCTCTTCGGCTCCTGAACCACGCGAACCGGCGGGCGCCTTCTTCCCCATTGCCGGTTACGATACCGACGGTGAGATCCCCCGGCCGGCTCCGGCTTCGGACCGGGGGACCATCGCCCCTTTCTTGACGGCTTCGCCCCGAGTTTGGAAAAAGAACGTATATTAGGGGTGTAAGGACAGGGGTGTAGCGGCCGGGCGAAAAAACTCCCCCAGAAGAGGAAAGGGGGTCGCACCATGTTGTCCGAGACACTGAAACTGAAAACGGAGCAACTACTTAAAAATCGCCTCTGGCGCCATTCGATCACGGTGGACCCTTCCCGTTCCGTGCCCGGCGAGATCGCCGAACTCCTGACGGCTCTGATCGACGGGCTGCGGGAGGAGACGGAGGGGCCCCTCCGAGCGTATGTGGTCCTCCCGGAAGGCTCCTTCGACCGCCGCTTCTTCGACGCGATTCAGATGGCCGAGTGCGCCCGCTTCCCCTTGACCGGCTCGTTCGGATCGAAGGGGGATGACGGTGAATGGCGGAGCGCCCCCATGGTCTTCCACCTCGCCGATGTCGGGCTGCTCGACGAGTTCATCCCCGAACATTGGGGAGAGGACAGCTTCGCGATCTTCTTCTCTCCTCTCGGTCCTCTCGAGTTCTTCCGCGCCGTGGCGGCCTTCGGCCTGGTCCGGCGGGAGGGGGGGAATCTGGTCTGGGCACCCTACTGGAACCCCCCGAGCTTCGAGAAATACCTCTCCGAATCGGATTCCCGGCGGACCGACCGGATCTTTCGCCACGTCGCCTACTACCTCGCCGAGGGGGGCGCCGGGCGGGTGGTCCGGATCTACTGCCGGGGAGGGTTCGAGGAAGAGACGTAACTGCTTTCGAGGAATCCGCTTACGTCGAGAAGACCCGGTGGGCACCAATAAAGAAGGGTGAGAGAGAGGAAAACGAATCGGCTCGCCTCGAGTCCTGCAGTTCCGGGCCGAACCTACGCCGCGTGGCCCGAAAGAACTCTCGAAGTAGGTCGTCGTCTCCCAGGCGATCTCTCACCCGTCGAAGCGAATTCAGTATAGACCGGGAGTATCGGTCTGACAAGCCTTCCGCAAGAAAAAAATCGAAGAGCAGCAAAAGAAAGAGACGGTGTGCCTGAAGCGGGGGTCCTCGACCCTCCTCTCGGCGATTGGCCTTGGCCCGGCACGCCGTCTCGATTCTCGATCTCGAATTACCGAAGTCAATATAGCGCCACTTCTTGGAGGTGGCGAGCGAATCTGCTTCCAGGAAGGGAAGAGAGGGGAAGGGGAAGGAAAAGGGAGGAAGGGGAAGGAGATCTTCAACCCCCCGGCAGCGAATCGGGGGCGGTGATCTCCTCGAGGAGGAGGCGCGCTTCTTCGTAGCCGGGATCGAACTCGAGGGCGGTGCGGAGGGCCTCGATAGCCCCTTTTCTCTCGCCGGTAACGGCGAAGAGCAGGCCCACGTTGTAGTGGACCCGGGGGTCCGCCGGGGCCACCCGGAGGGCGCCCCGATACGCTTCCATCGCCTCCGCGTACCGTCCCGACTGGGCGACGAGGGATCCCAAGTTCATGAAGGCGTCCTTCCGGCGCGGGTTCTGCCGCACGACCCGGATGTACTCCCGTTCCGCGTCCGCCAAGGCGCCCGACTTCTCATATTCGAGAGCGAGATTGTACCTCGCGTCCTCGTGGTTCGGGTTTTTCGCCAGGATCGCCTGGTAGCTCTCGATCGATTCCTCGTGCCGGCCGGAGGCCGAAGCGGCGAGAGCCAAGCCGAAAGAGGCCTTCTCCATCCCCGGATAGAAGCGGAGGGCCTCCCGGAACGCCTCCTCGGCGCTCTCCGGATCGCCGCCTTTGTACTCCGCGAACCCGAGGTTCGCCAGGGCCCACGGTACGGGGAGGTAGGCCGCCCACCCGGGTTCGAGGGAGAGGGAGGCACGGAAGAGACGGGCCGCTTCGGGGTAGGCGCCGTTCCGGTAGGCCTCGGCGCCGAGCATGTAGCACGCTTCCGGCGCGTAGGTGTTCTTGGCGAGAGTGTCCATGAAGAGGGTGTAGTCGTTCTTCCAGGTCCGGCATCGGGCCGCGGTGCCGAAGGCGAGGAGGAGGGCGAGGGTGGCGGTCGCCAGTTCACCCGGGGTGAGGCCGAGACGCTTCCCTTTGCCGAGGATGCGGTCCCCCCACCGGTCGAGGAGGGCCGCCGCCACGAGGACGAATCCGGCCGATGGGAGGTAGATGAGTCGCTCCGCTCGGAAGTGGAGGAGGGGAAGGACGTTCAGAAAGGGGAGGAGCGCGACCCCCATCCAGAGGAGACCGAACCTCGTCTCCCGCCGGTCCCGGCCGTACCGGAGGACGGCGTAGACGAAGGCCCCGAGGAAAAGGAGGGAGAGAAGAACTTTCGGTTCGAGCACGAACGTCGAGAGGCGGATCCCGTCGTTCGTGTGGAGCGGCCAGGGGATGAAGAGGAGACGAAGGTAGCCGCCCAGCGCCCGGAGCATGGTCGGGACGAGGACGAGGGGTTCGATGGTCTCGGGGTTCCCGGTGCCGAAGGCGCCGAGGGCGCCCCGCCGGACGACGAGGTAGAGAACCAGGAGGGCGAAATAGAGCCCTTCCCGGTTCCACGCGAAAAGACGCCGGCCCGGCTTCCTCGACCACCAGGCCGTGAGGAGGACCAGGAGGGGGAGGACCGCGGCGCTCTCCTTCGCGCCGAGGCCGAGAGCGAAGGCGGCGAGACTCCCCGCGAGAAAGAGGGGGCGGTTCCCGGGGCGCCGGTAGAGGAAGAGGGAGAGGACGACGCCGAGGGCGGCGAGCAGCCCCGTGCGTCCCGAAATCCACGCGACCGCCTCCGTATGGATCGGGTGGACGGCGAAGAGGATTCCGGCGAGGAGAGGGACCCGGCTCTTCGGGAAGAGCCCTGCGAAGAAGAGAAAGAGAAAGAGGGTGACCGCTCCGTGAAGCAGGATGTTCGTGGCGTGATACCCCGCCGGGTTCAATCCCCAAAGCGCGTGGTCGATGGTGTAGGAAATCGCCGTCACCGGCCGGTAGTATCCGCCCCCCCCGGGGGCGGGCGCGCCCGTGAATGACCAGAGGGGCTTCACGAAGACCCGGGCGAGATCGCCCGGCGATTTCAGGATCGCCTCGCCGTCGACGATCACCGTCTGGTCCGCCCAGACGAAATCGTTGCCGAGGGTGCCGGCATAGGGAAGCAGGGCGAGCGCCGTGACGAGCACCGCCCCGAGAAGCGTCTCTTTCCCCCGCATGAACTCGAACATGACTCACATTCCCCCACTCTGCGACGGACGATCGGACCGAGTGTACCGGTCCGGAACCAGTCCGGCAAGGAGGGGAGTGCGGCCGACAGGGGCGGCCCCGGACCGAGAGGACGTCATGGGGAAACCAGCCCGCCGGTCTCCCCTTGCTCGACTGCCGGAATCGTCCTTTCCTCCCCTGAACCGAGAAAAGGCCCCGGACTCGCGCCCGGGGCCGGAAAGAGAACCCGGAATGGGCGGGGGGACACAATACGGAACTCCTGGGCGGGGGGACACAATACGGAACTCCGATTCGGTATTGTGTCCCCCGAATCACCTATTCGGTATTGTGTCCCCCAAAGGCCCCCGGAAAGAGAACCCGGAATGGCCGTTTCCGATCAGCGAAGAAGCGCCATCTTGTGGGTGCTCCGGAAGTCGCCCGCTTCCAGCCGATAGAAGTAGATTCCCGTGGAGACCTCCTGGCCCCGGTCGTTCCTGCCGTCCCAGGAGACCGAGTGGGGACCGGCGGGGAGGTCCGCGTCGACCAGGGTTCGAACCTCGCGGCCCGCCGTGTCGAAGATCCTCACGACGGCCCTCGACGGTCTCTCCAGCGAGAAGCCGATGCCCGTCGCCGGATTGAACGGGTTCGGCCGGTTGGGATGGAGGGCGTTCACGGAGGGAACCGCGCCGCTTGTTCCGGTTCCGATCTGCGAGGGATCGATGAGGACCGGGACGAGGAGGGAGTTGTTCGTCTCATCCGTCTCCACCTCGCTCTCCGTCGGATCGACGACGATGCCGACGTAAGCCGCCGATTCGTTCCACTCGGGCGGAACCGTGACGAAGACGGTCCGGCTCGTGGTCTCCCCCGCCTCCAGGTCTCCGAGGAAGTCGCCCACCGCGAGGAGCGTGTCGAGAGGATCGAGGAGCGGGTCGTTCGAGAGAACGATCGTCACCGTCACAACCCCGGCGTAGGTGCGGTTCCCGCCGACGTTGGTCACCGTGAAGTCGAGCTGCATGGGGCAGTCCATGTACCACGGTTCCCCGGCGGGCGTAACGTTCTCCGCCAGGAGATCCTGGGTGGCCGGTCCGTCGTCCCGGAGCCGCACCACGTAACCATGTTCGGGGTATCCGCCTCCCACGCCGTCTCCCGGCGGGCCCTCGATCTTGAAGAAGTAAGGACCCGGATCGGGAATGACGAAGGAGAAGTGGGGGTCGTACTCGTAGGTGTCGTCGACGACCTCGAACGGTTCGCTGCCCGGGCCGAAGATGGCGATCTGGGGATCGAGCGTCGAGTCGGGAAGAGCCTCGAGCGCCTCGTCGGCGTCCACGTCGATCGTGACGATCCGGCCGGGCGGAGCCTGAATCATGTAGTAGTCGGCGTCCCCCGGATAGCCGAGGGTCCCGTAGGCCACATGGCCGATCGGAAGGAGGCCCGCCGAACCGAAGTCGTCGTTCGGCTCGAGCTCGGGCAGACCCTCCTGCAGGAGCAGGCAGTACGGACCGCCGGCATCACCCCTCCCCCCGAGGGCGATGCGGTACTGTTCCGGGAGGGGGAGATCGATGTAGCTGATCCGGCTCCTCTCCCCGATCTCTTCGATGTCGCCGTCCCCCGCGAGGCCCTCCCCGGAGGAGGGGGAGTAAAGATCGAGGAAGGACTGGAGACCTTCACCGAAAGTCTCGGCAAAGACCATCTGCCCCGGCGTACCCGAGAATTGATATCGATGGACCGCTCCGGGTTCCCCGAGGGTGTCGCAAAACGAGGCGCCCCCGGGACCGAGACTCATCGTGAGGGGTTCGACGGGGACGTCGAACATGACCATGTTGTTCGTCTCGTTCGGCTCCACCTCGAAGTCGAGCCAGTCCGTGGCGATCGCCACCGTGACGACCGTGTCGAGCGGCGTGTCCCAGGGGATCGTCACCGTGAAGGGGCCGACCAGGACGATCTCGCCCGGCGCGAGGGATCGCCAGATATGGACATTGTGGCCGGTCACGGGGCTGAGCTGAGCCAGGGGATCCTCCAGGGCCGGGTCCCAGAGGAAGACGTAGTTCGAGATGCCGCTGATCGACGTGGAATCGGGACCGAGGTTCAGGACCTGGAAGTCCATCAGGAACTCTCCGCCCGCTTCCGCGATCGGCTCGTGGAAGCCCTGCATCACCGTGAGATCGGCGATGCACCGGGCGGAACCCGGAGCGAGCAGGACCGCCGCGAGGGCGCACGAGAAGAGCACGGCTCCGAGCCGAGAGCCGCGGAACCGCGGATCGGGCTCCCCCCGGCCCCTTCTCCGGTTCGTTACGCGATTCCCATTCATGGCATCCACCCCTTCGGAGCCTCGGGCGCTCCCGTTCTCTTATTCCCCGGTTCCCGGTCAGGCCGGCTCGTATCCCGCGAGCCGGTCCGGTTTCTTCCTCTGCAGCTCCGACGCGACCCACATGGCCGTCTCGAGCTGAAACTTCAGCCAGTCGCAGCTCCGCTTGTGGGGCTCGAAGATCTTCTGGTTGTACTGCACGTTGTTGGCGGGGCAGTTGCCGGCGCAGACGTAGCGGGCCCAGCAGCCGTCGCACTCCTCCGCCTCGAAGACCACGGTTCTCATGTCGTGCCGGAAGGACTCGAGCTTCTCGATGTCGAACCCCGACTCCACGGTTCCCAGCTTGTAGCCCGGCATCCCGATGAATCCCATGCACGGGTAGAGGTTCCCCTCCTCGGTGACGCAGGCGAAATTGCTCCCCGCCCCGCAGGGGGAAAAGCGGTGGCTTTCGTGGAGGACCCGCGTCAGGTTGTTGCTGATCCCCACGTCGATCGCCTCGTCCCCGTGAAGGGCGTAGCCCAGGTAGAACTTGGCGAACTTCAGGTACTCCTCTTTCATTCTGTCGATGTCGGCGTCGCTGAATTTCACCGTGCCGTTCGGGTTGAAGAGCTCGCACGGCTCGGAGGCGAACTCGATCTCCGTGTCCCGGAAGCCGAGGCGGAAGAGTCCCTTCAGCGCCTTCACCATGTCGAGGTCGGGGGGGACGAGGGTCGCCCGGGCGGAGACGTGGATGTTCCCCGCCTCCACCGCCGCCCTGATGTTCTTCTGGATCTCCTTCCACGTCCCCTTGCCGTCAGGGAAGGGCCGGTTCCGGTCGTGGATCTTCTTCGTCCCGTCGATGCTGACCCCGAGGGAGACGCCCATCCTGTCGAAGAAGGCGACCATCTCTTCGGTCAGAAGGGTCCCGTTGGTCGTCACTTTGTACGAGAAGGTCCGCTTCGTCTCCTTCGAGATCTTCTCGCAGTGCTCCATGGCGGCCCGGAGCACCTCGAAGTTAAGAAGCAGCTCTCCGCCGTAAAAGTCGATGAGGATCTGGTCGGTCTCCAAGGAGTTCAGGACCGCGAGGTCGATCGCGCGGATCGCCGTCTCCGCGGTCATCCGCTTCTCCCGCGTCGTCCTCCCGTAGGTGCCCCCCTTGTTCCAGCAGTAGATGCAGGAGAGGTTGCAGGAGGAGACCACGTTGAGAGTGACCGACACCATGCGGGGTTTGACCGCCCCCCGCGCGGGCTTCTCTTCCGGTTCTTGCCGCCTCGCGCAGAGGAGTCCCTTCGCCACGAGATCGGACACTTCCCGGAGCGCGCTTTCCGCCGGGCCCGGCGGAAAAGCATCCGAGAGCCGTCTCCGGATCTCCTCTTCCGGGGCGCGCTCCTGGAAGAGACGGATGGCGAGCTCCGCCGCCTCGTCGATCCGGAAGAAGCGGCCGCTCTCGGGGTCGAACACGTGGCGCGCTCCCTCGACCTCGAAGAAATGGAGGGAGGGTCCTTTCGCCCCCCCGGCGGGTTCCTTCCCGACCGGAGGGGTTTCCGATTCCCGTCGTGCCGGTTCGATCATGCGTCTCCTCATGCGCGCCGCGCCAGGCGGGGGCGGCTATCCCGAGTACTGCTTCTGCAGCCTGCTGCTGCAATTCCCCCGGATCGTCTTGATCTGCACGCCCGTGACGCATCCCATGATCTGCGTTGCGCTCGTGCAGGAGTCCTTCGCGTTGAAGTTCGTGCATGACTCGCCCAGGGCCGGAGTCGTGCACTTGTTGACCTTCTTGAGCAGGTTCTTGCTCGTGCACTGGCCGACGTTCGTGTCGTTCTTGCACTCGTCGATCCGGCTCGGATTCGGGCAGTTGTTGATCTGCGCGGTGCTCTTGCATTTCAGTTTGGACGTATCGTTGGAGCACTGGTCGAGGTGCTCGGTGCTGCTGCAGTTGTTGTACTGGGTGGGCGAGTCGCACATGTTCTTGTTCTTCGCGCTCGTGCACTGTTCCCACTGGGCGGTGGTCTCGCACTTCCTGATCTGCGTGGAGTTCTGACAGTTGTCGACCTGCACGGGGCTCTTGCAGTTGTTCTTCTGTTTGTCCGTGCTGCACTGTTCGAGCTGGGCGACGGAGCTGCACTTGTTCTTATTTTCGACGCTCTCGCAGTTGTTGTACTGGCGCTCCGTCGTGCACAGGTTGTGCTGCTCCGGGGTCGTGCACTTCTCCATCATCTGCTTCGTGGAGGTGCACTGATCGTACAGGGCCTGGTTCTCACAGCGGTTCCACTGCGACTCGATCGTGCAGTTGTTGTGCTGTGTGGTGTTGTAGCACCGGTTGATCTGGTTCTCGCTTACGCACCGCTCGGCCTGCTCCCGGGTCTGGCAGTTCTCGATCTGGATCGGGCTCTCGCACAGGTTCTTCTGGATCGTGTCGGTGCAGCTGTCGCCGCTCGCGATGTACTCCGGGCTGCTGCATCCGTGGGGGATCTCTCCCGTCATCTCCGTGGAGCGGCACTTCGTCTTTTCAGAGGCGACGTTCTGATCTTCCCCGCCGATCATCCGGATGTGCTCCGGCCCGGCCGACTCTCCCTTCTTCGAGAAGAGCAGCCCGATGAGGCTCGCGGCGAGAGACCGCATCGCCACGGAGCCTCCGATGGCCCAGAGGGGCAGGAATCGAATAAACCCGCGACGCTTCATGGAACAAGCCCTCCCGTCGAATTTGCGTTGTGCCGCATGAATCGGAACGGCCGCGACCGGCCGGTATTGGCGTGAATCGAATGGGGAAGATGCGTGGTCGGGGGTTGCGCCTCCGGCATGGCGAAGGACGCCCGCGCGAGGGAGTTGTCGGTCCGGGGTCTCGAGCGCGAAAACATGCTCCCTCCTGGTGTCCGGGGGTGGAGGGCAGTCGGAGCGTAGAAAAGACCCGATCGTCCGTAAGGCGCGTCTGGATGCGAGTGATGAAGCACGATGATGTATTCGACCAGGAAACTATATCAGGTCCGCCCGGACAATGTCAACAATAATTAACCAGAGGAAACGGCCCCGGATCCTGCACCCGAGGCCCGGAAAGAGGGCTTGACTAGCCGTTCCCTACCGGAGGAGGACCATCCGCTTCGTCTCTTCCAGCCCCTTGTAGCGGAGGCGCGAGAAGTAGATTCCCGAGGCGGCGCCGCGCCCTTCGTCGTTCGTGCCGTCCCATGTCTTCTCGTGGGGGCCGTCCCCGAGGTCGGCGTCCACGAGCGTGCGGATGAGGGCCCCCCGGATGTCGTGGATCGTAAGGAGCGCCCGCCCCGGCTTCGGGAGCTCGAAGGAGATCGCCGTCTCCGGGTTGAACGGGTTCGGCCGGTTGCCCCCCAGAAGGAAACGGTGCGTCGGAGGGGGCGCCGGATCACTGCCGGGGACCCCCGTGTCCGCATCGGCGGCGGCGATCTTGACGATCCGGGGGCTTCCCGTCGCGCCCGTCTCGACGGCATAGAGATCGCCGAGCCCGGCGAAGGCGAGGCCGCCCGGGCCCGAGAGGGACCCGAACCCGGAGGCGAAGGAGGAGACCGCGCCCGTGGGCTCGATGCGCACGATCTCCTGCCGGGTCGGGTTCACGGCGAAGAGGTCCCCGCCGAAGAGCCCGGTCCCGTCGAAGGCGAGGGCCGCCGCGCCGCCGAGGAGAGTTCCGTCGTTCGTGAAGGTGGTGACGACGCCCGAGGCGTCGATCCGCCGGACCGACCCGCTCCCGTCCGCGGCGTAGAGGAATTCGCCGAAGGGCCCCCCCTCGGAGAAGGCGAGGCCGGTCACCGAGCCGAGACCGCCGGCGAAGACCGAAACGGTTCCGTTTCCGTCGACCGCGTAGAGGGAGGAGGAAGAGGGGGAACCGACATACGCCCTCCCGCCGAATCCGCCCGCCCGGTCGACGGCGAGGGCCCACGTCGTCCCCCCGCCCGGCCAGGCGGCGATCTTCCGGACGAGTCCCCCGTCGTCCCCCTCCCCCGCAACCCGGAGAAGCCCCCCCGAGTCGGAGATCAGGAGGTCGCCGCCGAAGAGCCCCTCCTCCCGGTCAAAGGCGATCCCGTTCGGTCTCTTGACGAGAGAGTCGGCCACGGCCGTCTCGACCTTCCATGTGTCGTTGGTGCGGTAGATCCGGTCCCACCCCGTGTCGCCGAGGAAGAGCCGCCCGCCGCCGTCCGCGGCGAGGGAGAGGGGGGTCCTAAGGTCGTCCCCCGGGATCGCCGCGGCGAGGTATCCGGTGGGGACGGCGACCGGGGCCGCCCCTCCGTCGACGCGGAAGAAGAAGGTGAACGACGCGCCGAGGGGGTCTCCGTCCGCCGCCGCCGCGGGGGATCCGATCTTCACCGTGTAGGTCGTCTGGTCGGCGAGGTCGGCGTCCGGAAAGAGCACGAGCGTGTTGCCCGTCCATGAGGCGCCGTAGGCGAAGGGGGGAAGGGCGGTGATGTTCGATTCGACCGACGCTTCGTCCATAGGCTCCGTGAAGGCGATCTCGATCCGGCCTCGGAGCCCCGGGAAGACGCCGTCGTGGGCGGGCCATGTCCGCTCCACCCATGGGGCGGGATCGGGCGGTTCCGGCGCGAGCCACACCGCGGACATCCCGCCGACGACGACGTGGACGGCGCCGCCCGGAAGGACGGTCACCGTACGCTCCGAGAGAAGATCGTACGCGGTTCCGGCGGGGAGGCCCGTCGGGACGGCGAGCGTGTCCGCCTCCTTCTTCGTGTTGAAGGCGACCACCACCGGCGACTCCCCCGCCATTGTCCGCACGTAAGCGTAGAGGCCCGGACCGGGCGCGCCCGCGAGCCGCCGCTGCGCCCCCCGCCGGAGGGCCGGGAGCTGGCGGCGCATCTCGTTCATCCGCCGGATCCGCCGGTAGAGGGGGGCGGCCTGGTCGAAGTTGTCCCCCTCGGACGGGCCGAAGTCCCACCCCCCGTCCCACATGTCCTCCCGGTCCCACGGGTCGCCGCCCCCGTCGAATTCCTGTTCCGACCCGTAGTAGATGCAGGGGACGCCGAGGGAGGAGTACATCCACGCCTGTGCGACCATCGCCTTCGCCTCGTCCCGGTCCGCGGCGGACCCGAATCCCATGAAGCGCGCGTTGTCGTGGTTGTCCAGAAACTTCACGAGACGATTCCGCGCGGTCGGGTCGTAGTAGGTCGAGTCGCCGTACACCCAGTCGAGGGCCTCCGTCGGCCCGCCGTCCTTGAAGACCCACCCGGACGCGAAGAACATCGGGTACCAAAGGGTCGACTCGAGAGCGAAAGGCCCGCCCGCCTGGGTCCCCGTGTAGATGCCGTTCTTCCAGCTCGACCCGTCGAAAATCTCGCCGAACTGGAAGAAGCCGGCCTTCCCGATCGAGTCGGTGTACGCCGTGATCGCCGGTCCCCACTCCTGCCAGAAGTCGAGCTCCACGTGCTTCACCGTGTCGATGCGGAAGCCGTCGGCGTCGACCGTGTCGATGAGCCACCGGTGCGCCTCGATCAGCGCGCCCCGGACCGCGGGCAGTTCGGTGGCGAAGTCGTCGAGCCCCCAAAGCTCGCCGAGGATCTGCTCCGGGTCGCTGTAGTCGCCGATGTGCCCATGGTTGTGGAAGAGCGAGAGATCGTCGAAGGGGGGGGCGTGCCTCTTCGACGGGTTCGTCCACCGGAGCGTGTAGTCCCCCGGGTCGTGATAGGCGGGCCAGTCCGGGTCGGCCGAGTCGATCAGATTCGCGCCGTGGTTCGCGATCACGTCGAGGATCATGTACATGCCCGAGGCGTGCAGCGTGTCGACGAGGGAGCGGAGGTCCGCCATCCCGCCGAAGTGGGGGGCCATCTCGTAGAAGTTCTGAATCGAGTAGCCGTGGTAGTCGGCGTAGGCGTTCTTCTGGACCGGCGAGATCCAGAGTGCCGTCATGCCGAGTCCGCGGATGTAGTCCAGTTTCGCCTCGATGCCCGCCCAATCGCCGCCGTGGATCTTGTAGCCGTCGTTCGGGTCGTAGTTCCCCTCCACGGCGTTGTTCGAGGGGTCGCCGTCGAAGAACCGGTCGGTCATGATCTGGTAAATCGACTGGTCCCGCCAATCCTCCGGCGACGGCGTCCCGCCGGGGGAGAGGGAGGGGACGAGAAAGAGGGCGGCGACGGCCGCGGAAATCAGGTGGCGCACGGGACTCCTTCCGGATGGGTCGGGCAGGGGAAGCGACGCAAGCACCTCTACATTATACAACAGCCGTCCCGGACTCATCGCTTTGAAATGAGCGGGGTGAGATTCGGGGACAGAGATTCGGGGACAGGATACTGATTACCGGTATTCGGTCCCCGGGAACGTTCTTCCGTTGCCTGTAATGAGTATCGTCCCCGAGTTTCCCGGGTGGCGGGGAGGAGTCGGAAGAACGGGTCGCTCTGCCATGCACGAAAAGGCGGCGGGGGATCCCCCGCCGCCGTGTTCGTACCGATTCTCTCGCGAGACTACTCGAACAGCTTCTTCACCGAGCCCCAGCTCGCCTCCTCCGTCGAGGTCGGCTCGAGCGGAGTGGCCCGAATACGGCCGGTGGCCGTGTCGAACTGGAAGAGCACGTCCTGGTTGTCGAAGGTCGTCTCGTAGCCGGCGTTGAAGCCGCACGGCACCGCGCCCTCGCCGCCGAAGTTCTGGACTTCCCAGTCGCCCACGGCCCGCCACTTGTACCCGTAGCCCCCGGCGGTCCCGATGGTGATCGTGACCTCGAACATGGTTCCGCTCAGCGCTCCGGGAACGCCGAATGCCCAACCGCCCGTTTCCGGGGCGTCGCCGATCACCTCGAACATGGTGCCCGCCGGGTAGAGCTTGTCCGACCAGACGATGTTGTTCGTCGGGACCCAGCCGTCGGCGTAGACGTTCACGTCATAGGTGAAGTGGATCACGTCGTTCATGTTCTCGATGTAGACCCACAGGTTGCAGTTCGGATGGTACGCGTTGCTCCAGTCGCTGTAGGCGAACTTGAACTCGTGCCGGCCCGCGGCTTGGTTGCTCGGCACGTAGACGCCGAAGATGCCGTCGCCCACCCCGCCGTCGCCGTGGAGGCCGTCGTCGAACATCTCGTTGTTGGCGTCGAAGCACCAGGTCCCCGCGCCGCAGTCGTAATAGTCGCCCGGCACGAAATAGGGGCCCGCGAATGCGAAGCCGGCGAACGCGGCGCACGCGATCGTTACCGATAGCAGTCTCTTCATCGAATTGTCTCCTCGTGTTCGCCCGTCCCTCGCGGCCTCCGGTGGGGTGGAGATCCGTTCCGGGGGAAGGGTCGATGGGAACTTGGGACCGGATGGGAGATTCCGATCACTACTCGATCACAAAGAGCATATTAGCACAGATCAATTCAAAAGGCAAGGGAATACTGGGCCGGAACCGTTGAAACCCCATGGGGTTGGAGGGCCGGGCTACACTTCCTCCCTCTTCCGGATCGTGCTCCACGCCAGAGTGAAGACCCCGGTTTTCCTCTGGAGATGGACCCAGAGGGGGGCCGTCGCCACGAGAAGGATCGCCCCCCGGACGAGGCCCATGCCGATGTCGGCGCCGAGAGTCGTTTCCCGGAGCGGAAGGAAGCGGAAGAGGAGGGCGATCACCGCCGCCACCCAGAGAGTGGGAACGTACGTGCCGAATACCGATCGGATCACGCTCCGCTCCCCCTCGGGCACGAGCCGGAGCGCGCAGCCGAGCAGCACCGTGCCGTAGAGAAACTGGCAGACCGCCGCGCCGAGGGCGACGCCCCGGATGCCGAGCCCGAGGTGGACGAGCAGGAAGTTCAGCCCGAGCTCGAGGGCGACGATGACGTAGCCGGCCGTCACCACCACGAGGGTGCGGTTCACGGAGATCAGGAAGTAGGAGGGGAGGGAGGCGAGGGAGAAGAAGACGGTGCCGCACACGAGAATCCTCATCGCCGTCACCCCGGGAATGAACTTCGGCAGCACCCACTTCACCGGGATGTGAATCCAGAGGTAGACGAGCCCGAGGAAGACGGGGATGAAGATGGAGAAGGCGAAGGTCGGTTCACGGAGCGTTCGCGCGAGGGACTCGATCTTGCCTGTCTCGCCGAAGCGGGAGATGAACTTCGGGAAGAGGGTGAAGCTCGCCGACGAGGTGACGTACCGGAGCAGCCCCGCCACCACGGCGGCGATGCCGTAGTACCCGAGCTCGGTTCGGCTGAGGGCGGCGATGATGACCACCTTGTCCGCCTGGGCGAGGAGAACCTCCACGAAAAGATAGGCGAGCACGGGGACGCCCCGGGTGAAGAGGCGCTTCATCTCGTCCCATCGGCGACGGAAGGAGAAGCGCCAGTCCGCCCGTCCCCGCAGGAAGAAGACCGTGAGC
Organism: Candidatus Eiseniibacteriota bacterium; assembly: GCA_043809585.1. Lineage (GTDB taxonomy): Bacteria > Orphanbacterota > Orphanbacteria > Orphanbacterales > Orphanbacteraceae > JBDROZ01. The sequence goes on along the minus strand of JBDROZ010000043.1, from coordinate 5,717 downwards.
ACGTTCGTGAGGACCAGCGCCGTGAGGAGCCCGTACACCCCGAAGTAAATCACCAGGGGAATCGAGAGGGCGAGGTTCGCCACCCCCTGGATCACCCAGGCGAGGGAGATGGGGCCGATCCGCTGCTTCGCGCGGAAAACGTTGTAGTGGAGGAACGCGAGGTTCTGCAGCACCACGGCGACGCCGACCATGGGAAGGGCGAATCGCGTGAGGGGCGAGTAGCCCCGCCACCCGAGGAGGTCCACCAAGGCGAGGGCGACGAGGAAGAGGGTGGTGAACCCCATCACCGCCGTGTACCCGCTGTCCCGGAAATCCCCCGCCCGCTTCTCGTCGCTCTTCCCGAGCCAGAAGGGGATCTCCCGGTCCATCCCGTTCAGGATGCCGAGGTGGACGTAGGCGCCGAGGTCGTAGAGCAGGAGGAGGGCGAGCCACTTGCCGTACCCCTCGGGGCCGAGGAGGCGGGCGACGACGATTCCCCGGATGAGCATGGCGAGGCGCGCCACGTACTGGCTCCCCGCGAAACCGCTCCAATCCTTCAGCGCCTCTTGACGGCTCACGGCGCCTCCCTGTAGAACGTGCCGCGGATGGGCTCGAGGGCCATCACCGGACAGACCCGGAGGCAGTCGGCGCACGGCTCGCAGCGATCCTTGTCGTACGCGAGCTCGAGCCCGTGGAGGAGGAGGGCCCCGGGCCCGCAGACGGCGACGCACGCCGCGCAGGAGAGGCAGATCTCCCGGTGGAGACGAAGGAACGGCTTCTTGCCGGCGTCCGCCGTCATCTTCATCTTCATCTGCATCAGAAGAGATACCTCCGGTTCGAAAGGCCCATCGCGACGGGGAGGGCGGCCTTCACGAATCCCCCGGGGAAGGAGAACGCCCCCCGCGCGACGGCGGCCCAGGTGCCGGACCGGTCTTTCGTTTCAAAGAAGCGCTCCAGGCCGGTCCAGATCCTCTCGAGATCGTCGTCCCCGTACTCCCGATAGATCAGATCGGCCAGCTCGAGGTACCGGTCGTTCATCTTCCCCACCCTCCCCGCCCATTCCGACTCGTACCGCTGGAGCGCCGCCGCCGCGAATTCCCCCGCTTCGAGGGCCGCGGCGCCGGTCCGGCCGGCGAGGTCCCCCGATTCGAGAGCGTTCATGATGCCCCCCCCGGTGAGCGGGTTCCCCTGGTGGGCGGCGTCCCCGGCGAGAGCGATTCCGTCCCCCGTGATCCGCGGGAGGGAGCGGGACCGGCAGGCCGCGCCCGCCATGGTCTCGATGACTTCCGCCTCCGTGTCCCACGACTCCATGAGGCGCTCGAAGAAGCGGACCGCCGGCACCCGGTCCGACATGGACGGGTCGACTCCGAGGCCCACGTTCCATGTATCGGCCCCACGGGGGAAAGCCCACGCGTATCCGCCGGGGGCGATCTTCCGGCCGAAACGGAACTCGAGGAGGCCGTCGGCGGGCCGCCGGCGGCTCCGCACCCGCGCCTCGAGGCAGCTGAAGACCTCGTCCGCCCGCCAGCCCGAGGGGAGGCCGGCCCAGCGGCCGACGAGGGACTCGACGCCGTCGGCGCCGATCACGAGACGGCAGGGGATCTCGATCCCGCCCCCGTTCCCCGCGAAACGGACCCCTTCGACGCGGTCCCCCCGGAGGAGGAGGCCCGTCGCTTCGAGGCCGGTCCGGACGTCCGCCCCGGCCTTCTCCGCCGCCGCCGCGAGTCCGGCGTCGAACCGCTCCCGGTCGAGCATGACGCCGATCCCGGGGGAGCGGCGCTCGAAGACCCGGCCCGCGGGGCTTACGAGCCGCGCCCCGTCGATGGGCGCCGTGATCCACGAGTCATGGGCGGAGACGAACCGCTCGATCTCGGCCCGGGGCCCGGTCGCCTCCGCGCACCGGACGGGGGACCCGATCCGCTCCCTCTTCTCCGCGAGCAGCACCCGGTGCCCGGCTTCGGCGAGGCGGAGGGCAGCGATCGATCCGGCCGGCCCGGCGCCGACCACGACGGCGTCGTATCTGTCGATGGTCCATCACCTCCACGGGGGGTCGCCGGCACATTATAGGGGAGCGCCCCCCGGTTGGGAACCTCGGCAGGGGACCCGGTGTAAGATCGGATCGGTGGGCTCCGCCCGCCCGCACCACATGGGTCTTGACATGGGCGCGTGGCCGACTAAACTTTCAAGCCTGCGTCGCGGATCTTTCGTCACCCGCGCGGATCGCCACCCGGCCGGAGCGCGGGCCCGGGGGGCGGTCGCCCTTCCGTACCGAGCCTTGGGACGAACCGGAAAGCGAACCGTGATCGAAGCCCGTCACATTTCGAAGCGATTCGGCGCCACCGTGGCCGTGGACGATGTCTCGTTCGACGTTGCCCGGGGCGAGGTGCTCGGCTTCCTCGGACCGAACGGGGCGGGCAAGACCACGACCATGCGCATCCTGACCGGCTACATCCCGCCCACGGAAGGGACGGCTCGTGTGGCGGGTCACGATCTCCTCGAAGATTCCCTCGCCGTGCGCCGCCGGATCGGGTACCTCCCCGAGAGCGCCCCCCTCTACGGCGACATGGAGGTCGTCGACTTCCTCACCTTCATCGCGTCGATCCGGGGAATCTCGCCAGGCGAGACGAAGGAACGGATCGCCCGGATGGTGAAGGTGTGCGGCCTAGAGAAGGTGGTGGGACGGGTGATCCAGCACCTCTCGAAGGGGTACCGGCAGAGGGTCGGCCTCGCCCAGGCGATGATCCATGACCCGGACATCCTGATTCTCGATGAGCCGACGAGCGGGCTCGACCCGAACCAGATCATCGAGATCCGTGAGCTGATCCTGGAGGTGGGGAGGGAGAAGACCGTGATTCTCTCGACCCACATCCTGACCGAGGTCTCCCAGACGTGCGGGCGGGTCCTCATCATCAACGAAGGCAGCCTGATCGCCTCGGGCACGCCGGACGAGCTTTCCCGCCGCGTCGAGGGGGCGGGACAGGTCCACCTCTCCGTGCGCGCGCCCTCGGGCGGGGACGTGGCCGCCGCCCTCGAGGCGGCGGACTTCGTCGAGTCCGTCTCGCCGGAGGGGACCCGGGACGGCGATCTTCACGTCTTCACCGTGATCGGAAAAGAGGCGTCCGGCCTCGGCGAGAGGCTCTTCCGCCTCGCCGTCGAGAAGAGCTGGGCGATCGCCGAGATGCGCGTCCGGGCGGCGACGCTGGAGGACGTCTTCCGCCGCCTCACGAGGGGGGACGGCTCGTGACGAACATGGGCACCATCATGAAGAAGGAGTTCCGGAGCTACTTCGACTCGCCGGTGGCGTACATCTACATCACCTTCTTCCTCGTCCTCTCGTCGTGGCTCTACCTCCGCGGTTTCTTCCTCGTCGGGCAGGCGTCGATGCGGGGCTGGTTCGGCATCCTCCCCTGGCTCCTCCTCTTCTTCGTGCCCGCCGTCACCATGCGGCTCTGGGCGGAAGAGAAGAAGCTCGGGACCATCGAGCTTCTCATGACCCTCCCGGTGAAGGACCACGAGGTGGTCCTCGGCAAGTTCTTCGCGAGCTTCTTCTTCCTTACCGTCACGCTCGCCCTTTCGTTTTCGATCCCCGTGCTGGTCGCCCTTCTCGGCGATCCGGACGGGGGCCAGATCATGGGCGGGTACATCGGCGCCGTGCTCCTCGGCGGGGCGTTTCTCGCGGTCGGGCTCTTCGTGTCGAGCCTGACGGAGAACCAGATCATCGCCTTCATCATCGGCATCACCCTCACCTTCGGTCTCTTCATCGTGGGCGAGGAATTCGTGATCTACAACGCGCCGCGGGTCCTCGTGCCTCTCTTGAAGTTCCTCGGCATGGGCGCCCACTACGACTCGATCGGGCGGGGCGTGGTCGATTCGCGGGACGTGGTCTATTACCTCTCGGTGATCGCCTTCTTCCTATACCTGAACGTGCGGTCCGTCGAGAGCCGGAAGTGGAAGTAGGGTCGTGAAGAGCCGGAGCACCCTGGGCGCCAACTCGATTCTCATGGTCGCGATCGCCCTCGCGATCCTGGTCGTGGCGAACCTCGCCCTCCGGGACAGGTTCTTCCGCCTCGACATGACCGAGAACCGCCAGTACACGCTTTCGGGGTCGACGAAAGACATTCTCCGGGGCTTGGACGACGTGGTCAACGTGAAGGTCTACTTCTCGAAGGACCTCCCCACTTATCTGGTCACCCTGAACCAGGACGTGAACGACCTGCTTGGCGAGTACCAGGCGTACGGCGAGGGGAACCTCCTCGTCGAGTGGGAGGACCCGGCGGACGACCCGGAGACCGAGCAGCGGTGCCGGGTCCTCGGCATCCCGCAGGTGCAGCTCCAGATCTTCGAGAAGGACAAGGCCCAGGTGACGAATGCCTACCTCGGCATCGCCGTCCTCTACGAGGACCGGAGCGAGGTGATCCCGGTGGTCCAGAACGTGGGCAACATGGAATACGACCTCACCGCGGCGATCCTGAAGGTCTTCCGGAAAGAGGAGAAGACCGTGGGGGTGCTGAAGGGGGGACCGGGCTCGCCTTCTCTCGATCAGGGGCTCGCGAACGTGAAGCAGCTTCTCGAGCGGCAGTACCGAGTGGCGGAGGTCGATATCGCGGGGGGGAGGAAGGTCCCCTCGGAGGTGCGGACCCTCGTCGTCGTGGGGCCCGTGAACCTCTCGGACCGGGACTGCTTCGAGATCGACCAGTTCGTCATGGGGGGGGGGGCGCTCCTCGTCTTCCACGACGCGATCACCATCCCCGAGGGCTCGATCCGGGCCAACCCGAAGTTCTCCGGGATGCGGGAGATGCTGAAGAGTTGGGGCGTAGACGTGGGAGAGAACCTCGCCCTCGACGCACGGTCCCACTCGAACGCGGCGTTCAACCAGGGCTTCATCACCTTCAGCATGCCCTACCCGTACTGGGTGAAGGTGGCGCCGGAGAACGTGAACGAAGCGAACCCGATGGTGAACCAACTCTCCGGCATCGTCCTCCCCTGGACGTCGACGGTGGCCGCGGCGGACACCCTCCCCGAATCGGTGACGGTGGACACCTTGATGACGACCACCGAGTTCGGCTGGGCGAAGGCGGGATCCTACGACCTGAATCCCCAGCAGCGGTTCCCCGACGCGCCCCGGGAGCCGGCCGTGAAGCTCCCCCTCGCCGTGGCGGCGGGCGGAACCTTCCCCAGCTTCTTCGGGGGGAAGGAGATTCCTCCGGCCCGTGGGATGGAGGAGGCCGCGGGGATCGCCCCGCCCTCGGACGATGGGCGGGGAATCGTCCCGATGAGCCCGGAGACCCAGGTCGTCGTCTTCGGCTCCGCGAACATGGTGATGGACGACATGATCGGCCAATTCCCGAACAACGTGGTGCTCCTCCAGAACGCCGTCGACTGGCTCACCCTCGGCGACGAATTGATCGCGATCCGCTCCCGGTCCGCCGTCGACCGTCCGATCCGGGAGGTCTCGGAACGGTGGAAGTCGATCGCGAAGTTCCTCGTCACCTTCGGGGTTCCTCTCCTCGTGGTTCTCTTCGGCGTCGTCCGCTACATCAGGCTCCGGAACAGCCGGGAGGAGGCACGGCTCGCCGAGTCGGGAGGGGGCGCGTGATGCCGAAGAATCCCCTCTCCCTCGTCGGTGTCCTGCTCGCCCTCGTGATCGTGATCTTTCTCCTCGTCCGCGGCGACGACGGCCCGGCGACGGAGGAGGAGGCGAAGGCGGGGCTTCTCTATCCCGCCCTCGACACGGCCGC
>JBDROZ010000042.1:0-80503 GCA_043809585.1 Candidatus Eiseniibacteriota bacterium | reverse complement strand
ATGAGAACGTTCAGCTTCGCCCGGACGCAGCCGTGGAGGAGCTCGGCCATCTCCGTGGTCAGGCTGCTCAGGCGAATCAGGTCGTTCATGTAGAGTTGCCGCACACCGAACCGCCGGATCGACAGCATCGGCCCGTCCACGGCGAGAGGGGGGATGATCGCGTTCACCCGGGAACCGTCGGGGAGACGGGCGTCGACCATCGGCGACGATTCGTCCACGCGCCTCCCGACCTCGGAGACGATCCGGTCGATGACCTGCATGAGGTGGGCGTCGTCCCTGAACTGGGTGTTGGTCAGCTCCAGTTTGCCGTAACGCTCGATGAAGACCTGCTTGTGGGTGTTGACGAGAATGTCGGAGATCGCCGGGTCGTGGATGTACTGCTCGATCGGTCCGAGGCCGAGGGTCTCGTTCTTGATCTCCTCGATCAGCCGTTCCCGATCGATCTCGGTGAGCTGCACGCCCTGCTCGGCGATCAGCGTCTCCACGACGCGCTGGACCTGTTCCCGGAGCTTGGAGGCTTCGAGGGATTCCCACACCGCGTAGTCGATGCGGTCCACGAGTTGCTTGTGGAGCCGTTCCTTCATGTCGCGGAACTCGTCCCCGCCCTTTCCGGACCGGCCGGAAAAGAGGGCCGATTTCGTCTGGGAGACGTCTCCCTCCGGGACTGCCTCAGACTCGCTTTCCGGCCGCTCTTCCTTCCTCTGCTTGGCTCCGTTGCCCAGCTTCATTCTCTCTCGAAGGCCCACGTCAATCCTCCCGTCGTTTCCCGAACAGGCGCCCGAGCGCGCCCGGGCGCCCACTCTTCTCTCCGGATCCGTCGCCTGCGGGGTCCTCACCGGCGATCCTGCGGCAGAGCCGGAGAATCTCCCGGCCCGTTTCGCTTTCCGGGGCGCCGACGACCAGCGGCGTACCGACGTTGATCCCTTCCATGACGCGACGGAAATCGTTGGGAATCGTGGCGAAGGCCTCGAAGTTGAAGCTCTCCTGCACGTCGTCGAGACGGATCATCCCCTTCGGGTCGTACCGGTTGACCACGACCCGGATGCGTGCGCGGTCGTACTCGAGGTCCCGGAAGACGTCGAGGCATTTGCGGAGGTTGCGGAGCGCCGGCAGGCTCATTTCCGACGTCACGTAGATCTCGTCCGACCCGTCCAGGACCTCGAGGGTCCGCTCGTCGAACGAGTGGGGCGTGTCGACCACGATGTAGTCGAAGGCGGACTTCAGAAACGCCAGGATCCGGGAAACATGGTGGGCCGTCACCGATTCCGCCTCCGCCGGAGTCCTGGGCTCGGCGAGCACCGCCACGCCGGACGAGTGACGGGTGAGGAATCCGTCCACGGTCCGCCGGGTCACCTTGTCGATCTGCTTCACCAGATCGTACATCGTGTACTGGGGCGTCAGGTCGAGGAAACTCGCCGCGTTGCCGAGCTGCAGGTCGAAGTCGACGAGCACCACCCGCCGCCCTCCCTTCGCGAGCCCGGCCGCCACGTTCGTGGCGAGCGTCGTCGCCCCCACGCCCCCCTTGTTGCTGAAGAAGGAGATCACCCGGCCATTGGTCTCTCCCGACTCCCGTTGCCTGAGCGAATCGCGCAACACCTTTTGCACCGATTCCTGGACCTTCACGAAATCGATCGGCCGGAGAAGGAACTCCTTCGCCCCCGAACTCATGGCCTTCAGGATCAGGTCCGGGTTCTTGTGGGCCGAAGTCGCGAGGATTTGCACATCCGGCATCTCCTCGTGAACATCGTGGACCAATTCCATCATCGGATCTTCGATCGACGAGACCTCGATCAGCATGACGTGGGGCGCCTTCTGTCGGATCAGCCGGTGGCCCGTGGTCGGATCGTCCGTCTCCCCCGCGATCTCGACTCCCGTGAGGGCCTCGAGGTGGGAGCGGATCCCCTTGCGGGTCAGCTCGTCCGAATCGATGATGACGACGCGGAGATTATCCACGGTGTTCCGTCCCTTACTCTCTTTCCTTCGGCGTCCACGGTAGCTCCGGAATTTCGCCGGCGCCGATCGGCTCGACGATGGTCGGCGAGATCAGGATCATCAGCTCCGTTTCCGAAAGCTGCTTCGACGTGTTGCTGAATAGCATGCCGAGCAGCGGAATGCTCCCGAGGATGGGCACCCGCGAGACGAGCTCGGTCTCCGTCGTGTTCAGAAGGCCGCCGATGATGAAGGTCTCGCCGTCGTGGAGCTCCACGGTCGTTTTCGCCCGACGGGTCCGGATCGCCGGGATGTTGAACCCCGAGAAGGTGATGGCGTTCGAGTAATCGAGGCTGCTCACCTCCGGCTCCACCGCGAGGCGCACCAGATTCTCGCCCACCACGGTGGGCGTGAAGCCGAGCCTCACGCCGAACTCCTTCCAGTCGATGGTGAAGAACGCCGCGCCGACGGTGACCGATTGGGAGATGGGAATCGGGATCTCCCCCCCCACGAGAAAGTTGGCCTCTTCGCCGTTCAGACAGATGAGGTCGGGCTTCGCGAGCAGGTTGAGCCCTCCCTTTTCCTCGAGGGCGTGGATGATCGAGGTGATTCTCTCTTCCTTGCCCACGTACTTGACGAGGCCGGTCACGCCTTCGCCGAGGGAGAGAGGATCGCTCGGAGGCTGGACGCTTCCCGCGAAGGAGCCGATCGTCTTGTCTCCTTCCACCACCTTGTCGGACCGGTCGAAGACGAGCCAGTCGATCCCGAGTTCGGAGAGGCGGTCCCGGTTCACCTCTGCCACCCGCACCCGGAGCAAGATCTGCTCGTTCGTCTTCGCGCTGATCACCTTGAGCTGATAATCGTAGTACGCCTGGAACGCGTCCCAGACGATCAGAGACGTCTTGCCTACCTCTTTGCCGTGCACCAGGATCTGGCGCGGGGTCACGAGGATCACGTCCGCCATTTCCGGATCGGTGATCGAAACGGTCTCCACGTCGAAGTCGAATTCTACGACCTTGGACTGCCGTTCCACGACTTCGATGATGCTCCCCGGCGCGGGCGCCTCCATGGCCGGGATCGGAACCCCGGCGAGGACGATCGCGGCGATCAACCCGAAGCCTGTCAACGCTCTTCGCATGAGAATCATCCCCCGAGGTCTACGGAAGTTCGTTTTCGGTCTTCTTCCCCTTGGTCGAGTCGGGCATGACCGGCTCCTCTTCCTTCGCCTGCCCGCCCCGAATGACGGTCTTGCCGAGGTCCGGCGGCGCGGGGGGCGGCTCCTCCTTCTTGGGCGCCGGACGCCAGACCGGTTTCGCGGGCGCCGGCGCCTTGATGATATCGCTCGTATGGACCGCGTAGGTGGTCAGTGTGTCCTGGTCCCCCGGATTCCGGAGGGCCAGGAGGATCTGCCCCTGGTGCTGGGCGAGGGCGAGCTTCTCCGCGTCTTGGGGGGTCGTGAGAAGGGTGATCTGCTGGACGTCGATCGTCCGGTTCCCCTCGGTGTTCGTCTCGGTCCCCGCGGCGATTACCTCCACGTTCTGGAGGACGATCTGAGTCGCCGCGTCGTTCTTGATTCCGCTTTTCGCCACCGTCACGAGCACGTCGACCCGGTCCCCCGGGAGAATGAAGCCGCTCACGCCAGACACCTGGTCCACCCGGACCGAACTCGCGCGCAGTTTGTCCGGAATGCGGAGCGAGAGCCCGCCCCCCTTGGAGGAGAGTTTCGCGGCGACGATCGCCTCCCGGGTGATGAGGAACACCTTCGTCACCTGGCCGACCAGACTGTCGGCGTGGCTGTAGGCTCCGTCGGGCACGCTCGCCGCCGGGTAGTCCACGGTGGTGAGATGCTCGTGATCGAGCCGGGTCCCGTAGTTCAGGTCCCGGGAGGCGACGACCACCGGTCGCGTCTCGAACGCCGGCACTTCCCGCACCGCCGTCTGATCGAGATAGTTCTGCACCACGTACGCCGCCCCGGCGGCGAGAAGAAGAGCCAGGACGATGAGAACGATCCCACCCTTTCTCATTCCACCCTTTCCCCCGTGGCCGGCCCCCCAGCGGCGCGGCCCTGTTTCGTCCCCGCTACGCCCGGATCATCGGGAAGAGCGCGGACACCGTGCCGATCGCGATCGCCACCCCGAAGGGGATCCTGCCCACCGGCTCGAAACGCTTTTGCGGCGCTTCGGAGCCCGAGGGGACGACGCGGTTCTTCAGACGAAGGATCAAACTCCCCGTGTTCTTGATCCCCCGGACGAGATCGCCCCGGAGGGCCAGAGAAACGAGCGCCACGAGGCCGCCCGCGATCAGGGAGTAGAGAAACACGTTCCAGACGACCGACGGGCCGAGGGCCGATCCGACGGCGCCCATGAGCTTCACGTCACCGGCGCCCATGCCGCCGATCATCCACGGAACAAAGAGAAGCCCGAGCCCGAGAAGAAGACCCGCGAGGGTCGGTAGGAGAAGATCGAAGTCGCCCCGGATCGCGCGGAAGGCAAAGGGAACGAGGGCGCTCGTGTAGGTAATTGCATTCGGGATTCGCCGGCTGCGCACGTCTACGGCGGCGGCCGCGAAAACGATCGCAAGGGCGAAGCAGATCATTGCAGGCTCAGGCTTCATGGAGAACCCGCCTCCTTAAGGCGTGCGACGATTGCGATCGCGGGGAACCGGGGATGCATCCGGTCCCGGGGGAGCGACCGCGGGTCCCTATCCACCTTTTCGGCTGCGGCGACAGAATGCCGTAGACCTGAATGAGATGCAACAGAAGAAGACAAAAAAGGGGAGGCGCCTCCCCTTCGCGGGACACGCCTCCGTCGATTCGAAGCCCCGAAGCCGGGACGCCTTCGAGCTAGGTGGTCAGGGCGGTGTGGATGTCGTCGTAGATGCCGAGGACCACCGGCCCGATCAGCTTGATCGTGGCGATTGCGGCAATCGAAATGAACGCGGCGAGAAGCGCGTACTCGATAATGTCCTGGCCCTCATCGTTTCGGTGGAACTTCTTCAAAACCGTCAGCATTTGAGCCTTCCTTTCTCCGAAGCAGGCGGGCTACGCCGCTCCGGACTCGGCCCCGCACCCTCGAGGGATCCGGAGCGAATGCCTGGCCATCGTGTCCGGTCAGTATCCGGACGTCCTCTCGTCTCTCATAAAGAGGAATCGACCCGGAGCCGCTTTTTGATTAGCGGGGCCCCGGGTTACCAAGAGGATTTCATCACAGCCTGGGGGGAGATTTCATTTAGAAGGGAAGAAGTGCGGCCAGGAAATGGCCAAAAAGGCCAAATACTGCACATCTTATTAAAACTTGTTGAACTCGCGGCAAAGGAAGGAAATGTCGAAATCCGGGTCTCTACTTGATCGAGGCCGACCAGAGGCCGTTAAGACGGCTAAGAGTGCTGGTCTTGTAACGCCCTTGGGACAGGATAACACCTTTCGGTTCAAGTATTCCGACGCTCCTTGCCCCGAAATGGGCTCCCATGGTCAACCCCCCTCCCCCCCGGGGGGCATCGCCGGGCCCCGTCGGATTGGTCCGACTCCCGAGTTTCTTTCAAAGGGCCGATAACTATTACTGGACAACCATCCGTAAGGACGGTCCTGATAACGCTTGAAAGGGGATCGACTTCCATTTATACTGGAATCAACCCCGTACGGCGTTTTGAATCCGCGCGGAACCGTCCGGGGCCCGGGGGTACTCGAGATGAGACAGGTCCTCAAGAACCAACAGGGCGCCGCGCTCCTCTTCGTCACCATCTCCCTGGTGGTGATGTTCGCCTTCGCGGTCCTCTCCATCGACGTGAGCCTCCTCTATGTGACCCGGACCCAGCTCCAGAACGCGGCGGACGCGGCGGCCCTCGCCGGCGCCCTCGGAATGATGCAGTCCCAGATGGACACCACGACCGCCGTGGACTGGGCGATCGAGACGGCGGGGGCGAACCAGGCGTTCGTCGGCGCGGGGGACGGATCGGGGAACGTCATGGAGAGCGTGGTGATCGCCGAGTCGGATATCGAGTTTCCCGAGGAGAATCAGATTCGGGTGACCACCCACCGGACCGAAGACACGGCGGACCCGATCCGGACCATGTTCGTCCGGGTGATCGACCCGGTCACGGGTGGATTCGCGAACGTCACGGCCACGGCGACGGCCGGGTTCGGATACAACTGCGGCTCCAACTGCCTCCGCCCCTGGGTTCCTCCGGACCGCTGGTTCGACGCCGACGGCGACGGCACGTTCAATCCCGACAGTGTGAGCAATCCGGACGAGTACTACGACCCCGTGGCAACGGGGTATGTTGCCCCGGCGGACCTGGGAGCCCAGGTGGTCCTCAAACTGGCCAACGGTAACCAAGACGGGTTCGGCACGGACTGGTATTACGCCGTCGACTTTCCGCCGGTCAACAAGGGCAACCCCGAAACCGGAGCCAATGTGTACCGCGATTGGATCATGGGGTGCCGGGATGACGACATCATCGTGGAGCCGGGAGACCTCTTGAAATGTGAGCCGGGAAACATGGTAGGGCCCACACGGCAAGGGCTCGCGGTGTTGATGGCCCAGGATCCTGGGGCCTCCTGGGACGCGGCGGGCGGCGAAGTCGTCGGATCGGCTTTTCCCACGAGCCCCCGGATCATCAAGGCGTGTCTCTTCGATCCCTCCGTCGGCCGGATCGATAACCCTTATGGGGGGGGCAAAGTCATCCAGGTCATCAAGGTGATCGCCTTCTTCGTCGAAGGGTACGACAACCAGGGCGACATTACGGCCCGGTTCATGCAGCAGGCCGATCCGGGCGGCGAGGAGTGCGACGATCCGAACGACCCGACCTTCCTCTACACGGTCAAGCTGGTGCAGTAGCGGAGAGTGAGATGGCCATCGTGTTTCGACGGATGATCGATCGGAAGAAGGACTCCCGGGGCCAGGCGGTCGTCGAATTCGCCCTGGTGCTCCCGCTCATCCTGCTCATCTTGCTCGGGATCACCGAGTTCGGGCGGGCCTTCTGGACGCTGAACGTGGTCAGCCAGGCGGCCCGGGAGGGCGCCCGGCTGGCGGCGGTCGGCGGGGACCAAGCGGCGGTGGAGGCTCGGGTCATGCTAGTACTTGATGCGGCCAACGTTACGCCGGCTTCGGGGGGAATCGTCTACACGGCCCCCGACCCGACGGATCCCGATCCGACCGTGACCGTCGCGGTCTCGAGCGATTTCCAATTTCTCTCCGGGAACGTTCTTCCCATATCCGGGACCATCCCTCTCAGCAGCACCTCGGTGATGCGCTTCGAAGGCTGACCTGGACTCTGCGTAACTCTCCTACTCCGGCCTCAAAGCACCGGCTGCGAGGCCTTCTTTCCGTCACCGCTTCCTCGACATAGCTTCGGCTATGCCTCCGGGAGCGGCTCGTCCAAGTCGGCCTCTCCCTCGGCACTTCAAGGCCTCGCGACGGAGATTTACGCAGAGCCCAGGTCAATGTCCGGAATTCTCATCCAGCAGCTTGTCGAGCCGCCAGCCGAGGACCTTCTCGAAGTAGGGGCCGTTGCCGTCGTAACCCTGGTCCGAGTACCGCACGTTTCCCTTCCGGTCGAGGATGAGCAAGGTCGGGAGGGCGCTCAGTTGGTAGCCCCGGGCCCGGTCTTCCCAATCCTCCTCGCCGGCGGTGAAGACCGTCCGAAGAGGCACCTTCAACTCGTCGAGGAAGGGCCGGACGAACCAGAAGTCCCGGTCCGTGTTGACGCCGAGGAAGACCACGTCCTTGTCTTCGTACCGTTTCATCACGTTCGCGAGACGGGGAAGCTCCTCCCGGCACGGCTCGCACCAGGTGGCCCAGAAGTCGAGGACCACGACGCTTCCCCTGAGGTCGGAGAGAGTCACCGCCTCGCCCCGAGTGTCGACGAGGGAAAAATCGGGGGCGGGCCATGTCGCTTCCTTTCCCACCTTCAGCCGCCGGAGGTTCCCCTCTTCCTTCTCGAGGAGCCGGTCGACGTGGTCCTTCATCGACCCCCCTTCGGCCCGGAGCTTCTCGAGCGAGGCGCCCGCCCCCTCGACCCCCTTCACGTAGGCCGGCACGAGGACGAAGGAGGCGTCGAAGGACTCGCCCGAAGCGAGGAGCGCCTCCCCATAATGATAGAGAACCCCGGGGACCTCGCTCTCCGCCGCCCGCTTCAACTCCGCCGAGGCCTCGGCGGTTCTCCCCGCCTTCAAGAGGGCCCAACCGTAGGTGTCCCGCACGACCAGGAGATTCGATTGGAGGAGGGGGAGGTCTTCGGCGTACGCGTCGGGATCTCGTATGATCTCCTCCAGGATCTTCTTCGCCCTCGCCGCGTACTCCACCGCCCGGGGGACGGCGACACCGGCGTCGGCGAGGATCCACGCCAGGGCGTTCAAGACCTCCGGATTCTCCGTGGACGACGCGATCCGGTCCGCCTCGGCGGCGGCCTTCGCCTTCCGGTCCGGCGACTTCGCATAGGCCTCGACGAGGAGAATCCCGAACTCCCCCGCCCGATCACCGTTCGGGAAACGGCGGAGGTACTCCTCGAGTTTCGCGATTCGCGCCGCCGGGTCCTCGGCGGACTCGGCGAGAAGAGCGACCGTCGACTCGTCGTCGATCGCCGGTTCCGGAGGTTCGCCCGCCGCGGCGAGGGCCCGGGCGTACTCCTCCCGGAAACGATCGTCTCTCCGGAAAACGTCCGCCGCTCCTCGGAAGGAGGCGACGGCGGCCGCCGCGTCCCCCGACGCGAGATCGGCGAGCCCCTCCAGGTAACCGGACCGGGCGATCCGTTCCCGTTTCATTCTTCCCCACGAGGCGACCGGGACCTCCGCCGGGCGGTCCATGGTCTGGGCGAGGGCGCCCCCCAGGCGGGCGAGCTCCCGGGCCTCCCCGGCGTCCCGGCCGGTCCGGAGAAACGCCTCGGCCACGAGAAGCAGCCGGTCCGGCGATTCCTCGGCATCGAGATAGGGGCCGGCCTCCCGCTCGACCGGCGCTCCGAGGTCCGCTTTCTTCGGCGGGGCCTTCCCTTCGGTCCATCCTTCGCTCGCGGCAACGCTGAAGAGAAGGGTGCGCACACGGTCCGACCAGGGACCGTCGGGGTGATCCTCGAGAAAGGCGGCCATGCCGAAGAAACGGGCGGCCGGGTCCGGATCCGCGGCGGCCCGGTAGAAGGCGACGCGCTCCGCGTCGTCCGCCGCGGCGGCCCCGGCCGGTGCGGACACGATCCAGAGAACGGCGAAAAGCAAGGCGGTGGCTTTCATCATCGATCGCCCTTCGGCCGGCGCCCGCCCCCCGCCGGGATCCCAAGGGCCGGCGGCGGACCGATACCGGGAAGGCTCCTTTCCGGTGCGAGGTTCCTCTCTTCTACAAGAGTACCCCCGAGGTGGTTCCGGGGGCAAAGATCAGTGATACGGGCCAACCCTGTCTCCGGATTCCCTCCGGTCGGAACCGGGCGCGCTCTTTCTGGGTCAACGACGGCAAAACAAGAGCGCGCAACCGGATACGCTGCTTCGGGAATTCGGACGACCCCCTCCTGACCCCCGAGACGGGGGACCGGCCGCCCGAATTCGACGAAAGCGGGGTAGCCGGTACCTTTTTCGGGTGGGGCCTGCTACCATCGGGCCATCATGGTCCGCACGAAAATCCCGCGCCTTCACATCTTCGTTGTTTCCGACGCCACGGGCAGCACCGCCGAGGCGGTGGCGCGGTCCGCCCTCGTCCAGTTCGCGGGGCCCCGGCCGATCGTGCGCCGGTTCGGCTTCGTCCGCACCGAAGAGCAGGTGAACGAGATCGTCGAGGCGGCGCCCGAGGGCCGGGGGATCATCGTATTCACCCTCGTCAGCGCCGAACTCGCCTCCCGGCTCAAAAGGAAAGGGCGGGCGAAGAGCCTCACCGTCGTCGACGTCCTCAGCCCGGTCATGAAGACCCTCGGCGACGCGATCCACAAGGAACCCCGCCGGGAGCCGGGCACGTTCCGACACGAGGAGGAGGAGTCGTACAAGATCGCCGAGGCGATCCACTATACGCTCCGGCACGACGACGGGCAGGGACTCGATACCCTCGACGAGGCGGACCTGATCATCCTCGGCGTTTCGCGGACCGGGAAGACGCCGACCAGCATCTACCTCTCCTGCCGCAAACTGAAGGTGGCGAACATCCCGATCGTGCACGGCATCAGCCTTCCGGAGGAAGTCTTCGAGCTGCCCGTCAAGAAGGTCGGTTTCAAGATGAATCTCGACCGCCTCGTCGAACTCCGGGAGCGCCGGGTCGACCGACTCCCGATCACGGCCGTTCCCGGCTACCACGGCCGGGCCGGCATTTTCGAGGAGATCGAATACTGCGAGGGGATTTACCGGAAGCTGCCCGGTCTCCGCACCATCGACGTCACGAACCGCTCCATCGAGGAGACGGCGGAGTGGATCGTGCGGAACGTGCTGTAGCGGGCGCGATTCGCTTGCTCCCCCGGCTCCCGCGGTGTAGCATCGAACGGGACGGATCGAGATTCGTGTCCCCGTATTTCCCGGGAGAAAGGACATGCCCGTGCGACACGAAGTGAACGAAAAGGACGGCATCGTCTTCTTCGAGCTGACCGGGTACCTCACCGGCCACGCGGATAGCTACGAGTTTCTCGACGACGCCAAAGAGCGGATCGCCGGCGGCGCGAAGTCGTTGATCGTCGATCTCTCGGGGGTCGAGAAGGTGAACAGCTCCGGCATCGGCGTGCTCGCGGCCGTCATCTCCTCGGCGACCAACGCGGGCGCCGCGGTCCGTTTCGCCCGGGTACCCGACAAGGTCTGGAATATCATGTGCATCGTGGGGCTCTCCCGGGTCGTGAAGAACTTCGAGACCGTGGAAGACGCGGTCGCCGACTTGTAGGGGACACACCTTGCCCGCTTCTTCCGCCCCCCTCGCGGCGTGATCCGTCCGTCCCGTTCCCGCGTCTCTCCGCAATCCTCTTGACCCTTGAACCGCCTTGAGGTATCCTAGAATTCGTTTCAAAGCCCCTTTCGCCGCGAGGGTGAGCGAAGGGACGGACGGCGAGGATCGAGGGCGAGAATGCCCGGAGGCGGCCCTGGAGGGCCGTTGAGGACATTCTCGCCCGAGGACGACGCGGGCCGTCCCTGCAGCCAGCCGCAGCAGGAAGGGGTTTTGAAACGAGTTCTACTCCGGCAACAAACCCCACCCGGCCGTCATTGAGGAGGAAAACGAATGCGTGCCCCATCCCCCCGTCTCTCGGTCGTTGTCGTTCTCTCTCTGATCGCCGGGCTCGCTCCGGCCTTCGCCGTCTCTCCCCAGGACAAAGGCACGCCGCCCGAGGCGGTTCTCTTGCCCCCCGCGGCGGTTCTCTCGAAAACCGCTTCGGCCGACTCGATCCTCGGGGCGATGATCGCGGGTGTCGACGCCGATTCGAGCCACGCCTTTCTGGAGAAGATCTCCGGCGAAGTTCCGGCCCCCTTGCCTTACGGCGAGCGAACGATCCTCACCCGGTTCTCGGGAACCCGGGGGGACGAGCACGCCACGGACTTCCTCGAAGCGCTCTTCCAAGCGTACGGTTACGAAACCGAGATTCAGTACTACCGCTACATCAACAGCCTGCAGGCGATTTACGTGGGTCCCGCCGGGCAAGGGTTCGTCGCCGGGCAAGGCGCCCACATCCTGTCCGGCGGAGTGGGAGGCTGGACCCGCACCAAAGCGGGGATCGATACGCTCGCCGCCACCTTCCGGGACCTGGACCACGCCGGCGGGGATCGCTATGTCTTCGTCGGGAACGCGGGGGCGATCGTGACCACCGACGACGGGGGCGCCACGTTCTCGCTCCGGCAGAGTGGAACGACGGAACGGATCGACGGCGTGGCGGTCCTCCCTTCCGGCGTCGGATGGGCGGCGGGCCGGAACGGAACGGTCCTGAAAACCACGGACGGCGGTGAAACATGGGCCGCCCAGTCGAGCGGTCTGAGCGTCTTCCTGCGGGACGTGTGTGCCTTCGACGACACGACGGCCGTCATCGTCGGGGACGGGGGCACGGTGCTCCGGACCGAGAACGGCGGGACCACGTGGCCCGTGATCGCCACGGGCGTCGCGGAAAACCTGAACGGCCTCTCCTTCGCCGGGCTCTCCGGGTGGGCCGTCGGGAGCGGGGGCCGGATTCTCGCGACCTCCGACGGGGGTGTTTCCTGGTCCGTGCAAACGAGCGGCAGCACGAGCGCTCTCCAGAGGGTCTCCTTCTCCGACGATTCCCGGGGCTGGGCGGTCGGTTCGGCGGGTACGATCCTCCGCACGACGGACGGCGGGACCACATGGTCGGCCCAGACGAATCCGTGGCCGTCGGTCGGCTTCCGGGATGTCTCTGCCCGGTCGGCCGATGAGGGATGGGTGGTCGCGTTCGGCGGGCACATTCTTCACACCACCGACGGCGGCACGACCTGGGAAAACCTGGACGATACGATCGAGGCGGGCTGGGCGAACGTGACGGCGACCAAGACGGGCACGACGAGCCCGGACGAGGAGGTGCTCCTGGTCGGCCACTTCGATTCGGAATCCGAGATTTCCGAAACCCTCGCTCCCGGCGCCGACGACAACGGCTCCGGCATCGCCGCGATCGTCGAGTCGGCCCGGAACATGGCGGACGCCCGGTTCCGGCGAACGATCCGCTTCGTTTGCGTCTCCGGCGAAGAGTCGGGGCTGATCGGGAGCGAGGCGTACGCCGCCCGGGCGGCCGCGACGGGGCAGAACATCGTCGGCGCATTCAACCTCGACTCGGTGGGGTGGAACGACAACTACTTCCGGCTCTTCTCGAACGACGACTCGGCCTGGCTCGGCAACATCGCCGCTTCGGCCGCCGCGACGTACGCCCCCGGACTCGACACGTACCACTGGTATTGCCCGGACTGTACTTGGAGCGACCATGCCTCGTTCTGGTCCCACGGTTTCGACGCCATCGTCGGCATCGAAACATGGGATCCGGCGCCGCCCCAGCACCACACCTCGGGCGACACCCTCGGCCTGATGGACATGGCCCTCGTGGCGAACGTGACGAAGATCAGCCTCGCGACAATCGCCACCGTGGCGGGCATCGACACGAGCTTCGCCACGGGCGTCGCGGGCGCCGACACGGACATCCCGGAACGGGACGGTCCGGCCCTCGACCCCGCGGAGCCGAACCCGTTCAATCCGACAACGACCCTCCGGTTCCACCTGCCGTCGACGACCCGGGTGGAGCTACATGTCTTCAACTCCGGCGGCAGGCTCGTTCGGACCCTTGTCGACGGGAACCGGGAAGCGGGCGATCACGCCGTCGTCTGGACGGGTGATGACGACGGGGGAAGGGACGTCCCGAGCGGCGTCTACTTCTACCGGATGAAGGCCGACCGCTTCACGGAGACGAAAAAGATGGTTCTCGTCCGATAATAGACGGACGGAAGAAGGCCTCGCGTAAAGACGGAAGACAGCGAAGATCGGAGCGGCCCCTTTCGGTGAGCACACCGAGAGGGGCCTCTTTACGGGACGGCGATGTCTCGTTCGTCCGGAGCGACTTCGAGGCGTGGGGCCTCTCGGACCCTTGACCTTGGCGCGAACCGTTCCTACTATTACGTGCGTTCCCCTGTCCCACCGGCGAGAGGAATCACGGTCCATGCGGGTGATCGGGTTCGACATCGACGGGACCCTGCTCCTCTCCGGCGGCGCCGGGGCGCGCGCCCTCGATCGCGCGTTCGAGGAATTGCTCGGCGTGCCCGACGCCTTCGGAGGCATCCATCCCCACGGCATGACCGACGACGGCATCGTCCAGGAGATGGGCGCGCGGAGCATAGGGCGGAGGCTGACGAGCGAAGAAATCGCGGCGGTCCGAGAACGGTACGCTTTCCACATGCCGGCCGAACTGCGCCGGTCCGAGGAATTCCGGATCATGCCGGGCGTGCCCGAACTCCTCGAGCGGCTGTCGAAGGACGGGGATTTCCTCCTCGGCCTCGTCACCGGGAACTACGAAAAGACGGGGCGCATGAAACTCGCCCACGCGGGTCTCGAGCACCACTTCCGCTTCGGCGGATGGGGCACCGACTCGGCGGATCGTTTCGAGCTGACGCGCGTCGGCCTCG
This sequence comes from Candidatus Eiseniibacteriota bacterium, assembly GCA_043809585.1. Taxonomy (GTDB): domain Bacteria; phylum Orphanbacterota; class Orphanbacteria; order Orphanbacterales; family Orphanbacteraceae; genus JBDROZ01. Next base: position 66,522 of record JBDROZ010000042.1, on the reverse strand, counting down.
ACCGGGGCCGGGCCCTCGCCGGCGACGGCCTCTCGAAGGACTCGGTCTTCCTCGTCGGCGACACGGTCCACGACGTCCGCTGCGGCCTCGCCGCCGGGGCAGTGGTCATCGCCGTCGCCACCGGCCCCGCCACCACCGACATCCTCCGCGCCGAAGGCGCCCACCACGCCCTCGAAGACCTCACCGACACCGAGGGGTTTCTGGGGATCGTGGGGTAGATCATCTGGGGGACGTAGTTCCGTTGGTGCCGTTTCGAAGAGGCGAGTCGGACTCGACCATAGGGAAGTCTCACAACGTTCATGACGGAACTACGCCCCCCCGCTCCCTCTCCTCTCGGCGGGGCGGCGGATCGGAGGAGGGAGGGGGATGGGGCGGACTAGGACGCTCGTCGTGCGGCGGGAGGAAACCCTCCCTTTCTCCGGACTCGCAGAGGCGGCGTTGCGGAGAACGGGAACAACTCCCCGGTTATGCCCCGCCCCCTCCCGATACCGATTCCCCGTCCCGCCGGACTCTTCTTGGAGTGCGTGTCCCGACACGCGCTCCTCTCCCCCTCAAAAAGGCGCCGACTTTCCGGCCGGCGCCCACGAGTTTGGGGAACTCGATCGCTTCGCTTCGCTATCTTATTCCGAGCACTGCCCTCGTCGCGTAGCCGACGATCTTCGGGTTCTCCCGGAGACGGCGCATGGAGTAGGCGTACCAGCTCTTTCCGAACGGCACGTACACGCGCATCCGGTGCCCCGCCTCGACGATGATGTCCCGGAGCTCCTCGTCCACGCCGAGGAGCATCTGGAATTCGTACTTCGAGCGGTCGAGGCCGAGATCGCGAACGATCTTCTCCGCTTCCCAGACGAGGCGTTCGTCGTGGGTCGCGACTCCCACATAGCACCCCCCCTCGAGGAGGCGCCGAAGGGCGAGCGAGAAGTTGGCGTTGATCGTTCCATGCACCTGCCAGGCGATCTTCTTGGGCTCCACGTAGATGCCCTTGCAGAGCCGGAGGTTCGCGCCCATCGGGATGAACCGTGTCACGTCGTCCTGGGTGCGGCGCATGTACGCCTGGACCGCCGCCCCCACGTTCGGGAACTCCGTCCGAAGCTTCTCGTAGATGCGGAACGTCGCGTCCGTGACGCTCGAGTCCTCGATATCGATCCGGATGAAGTTCTTCCGCTCCGCCGCCGCGGCGACGATCTCCCGCATGCGCTGGTAGCAGAACTCCTCGTCGATCACGAGGCCGAGCATGGTCAGCTTGATGGAGACATTCGCATCCAGGCCGTTCACCCGGATCGTCTCGAGAACCTCGATATACTCCTTCGCGTACTGCTCCGCCTGGGACGTCTCCGTGACGTTCTCGCCGAGAATGTCCACGGTCGCCATGATTCCCTTCTCGCCGAGACCGCGGATCTCACGAACCGCGTCCTCGAGAGAGGGACCGGCGATATAGCGCGCGGAAAACCTGCCGACGATCGGTTTCGGCACGAGCGGGAGAAGTGCGACGACGGTGCGATCCATGAATCCGATGGCTCTGTCCTCCTCCTGCGAGGTGGGGACCGGGGACGGATCAGCCTCACCCGGAGACAAGTGTAGGGCCGGGCACCGGCCCGGACAACCGCAATTTCCCCTTTCCCCCGGGCGGCGCGCCGCCGTAGCATTGCATCCCACGACGGACAGGGGAGACGCTCATGAGCCTCGAATCACCGGTCCTCCGTTTCCTGGAGACCATCGGCGCCCACCGGGGGGAACGGTTCGGCCACGCCACGGCCGCCCATTTCGGCGACCCGGCGTGGGAGTACGAGGCCGTCCGCCGTTCCGTCGGCCTGATCGACATCTCCCACCGGGGCGCGGTCCGTGTCCGCGGCGCCGACCGGGTCCGCTTCCTCGAGAACATGCTCTCGAACCGGGTCGAAGACCTCGAAGCGGGGACGGGCCGGACCGCGACGCTCCTCACGCCTCAGGGCAAGATCGTCGCTCTCTTCCGCCTCCTCGCCTTCCCCGAGTCGTTTCTCGCCCTTCTTCCGCGGGAGGGGGTGGACGCCCTGATCCGCGGCCTCGACCCCTTCATCATTCTCGAAGAGGTCGTGCTCGAGGACGAGAGCCTCCGGTGGGGGACGATCCACGTCGCGGGGCCCGAGAGCGCCAAGCTCCTCTCCGCCCTGACCGGGTCGCCCATGCCCCACCTCCCCCCCGGCCACTCCCGGTCCCTTTCGTTCCCCGGGCTCGCCGAAGCGGTGCTCGCCGTGCGCGACTGCCCGACCGGCGAAGACGGCTTCGATCTCCTCGCCCCCCGGGAGAAGGCGGCCGAACTCTGGAAGGTCCTTCTCTCCTCGGGGTCTCCGAAGCCGTTCCCCGTCGGGCTCGACCCGTTCGACATCCTCCGGGTCGAGGCGGGAACGCCGGTCTTCGGGCGGGATGTGGGCCTCGATCTCGGCCCTCTCGAAGCGGGCCTCGACGAGGCGATCTCGTTCGACAAGGGATGCTACCCCGGCCAAGAGGTGGTCGCCAAGACGCGCCACCGGGGAAAGCCGCCCAAGCGATTGATCGGACTGAAGATCGATGGAGAGCATCTGCCCGCCCCCGGCGCGGCGGTCCTCATGGGCGAGGCGGAAGTCGGCCGCGTGACGTCGGCCGTCCGCTCCCCCCACCTCGGCGGGATCGTGGCCCTCGCCGTGGTCCGCACGTCGGCGATCGAGAAAGGGGAACCCCTCCGGGCGAGGACCGGCGGCGGCGACGCCCCGGCGGAAATCGCCGAAACCCCGTTTCGATAATATGATTTTCGAGAGCCCGCCCGTCTCACTAGAATTCGTCACGAGGCATCGAAACGCGCGGGGAGAGGGTCGGGCTCTGTTCTCTCTTGCCCGGCCGCGGGACGGCTGATATGCTCCCCCCGGAAACGAACGGACGGGAACCATGAAGAACCGTTTCAACTGGATATTCGAGCTTCTACGGTCCGCCTTCTTCAACGCTCACTCCCTGTATTCGCGGGGCGTCGACCCGGTAGCGGACCGGGGCATCCTCTTCGAGAGCATCCGGGCCGCCGTCGCTCGCGCCCGGAACGGGCAGCACGAGTTCCCCGGCGAGCCTCAGTACGAGCTCTTCCTGGACGACTACGTCGCGGCCCTCGAGCAATTCCTCCGGGAGGCGGCGGACGCGGAAGATCTCGAGCCTCTGCTTCAAGATGCGCGGCTGCGGATCACGGCCCTCGAAGACGACATCCGGCTTCACCTGAAGTAGCAAGTCTAGACAAGGACGGACGAACCATGAACGTTACACCGACACGTCGGCGAACGGTCGCCTTTGGCGCCGTGCTCATCGCGGGATTCCTGATTCTCGGCGCGGCGGGCTGCGGCGGAGGGGGGGGCGGCGAGGCCGAGCCTCCGAAGGCCCGAACCGAAGCGGCCCCGGCCGCGTCGAAGGCGGACGAGTTCGAGAACGTGCCGCAGCTGATCGACCCGAAGGAGACGGCCCTCTCGAATCTCGTGCGCCTCACCTTCAAGGGGGACAACGGCGAGGCGTACTGGAACGGCGAGGCGGCCAGGATCCTTTGGCAGACGGCCGTCGAGGACAGGCATCCCTACGACCAGATCTACATGATGAACCGGGACGGCTCGGAGAAGCGCATGGTGAGCACCGGGCGGGGGCGATGCACCTGCTCCTACTTCGTGCCCGGCACGGAGACATTCATCTACGCATCCACCCACCTCCGGGAAAAGGTCCCCCCGAAACCGGCGGGACGGGGCGGCTACGAATGGGCGTTCGACGAGGCGTACGACATCTTCCTCGCCGACTTCTCCGGCCAGGTCATCAAGCGCCTCACCGACACCCACGGCTACGACGCCGAGGGGACCGTCTCCCCCTCCGGGACGCGCCTCGTCTGGACCTCCAATCGGGAGGGCGATCTCGAGGTCTACTCGATGAAGATGGACGGGACCGACGTGAAGCGGATCACCCGCTCCGAAGGGTACGACGGCGGCGCCTTCTACTCCCCCGACGAGTCGATGATCGTCTACCGGGGTTCGCGGACCGGGAACTACCGGGACCTCCAGATCTACGTGTGCGACGCCGAGGGGAAGGAGCACCGGCGGCTGACGAACAACGACAAGGTCAACTTCGCCCCCTACTTTCACCCGGACGGGGATCGCATCGTCTTCTCGTCCAACATGGACGGGGCGGACCCGCGCGACTTCGACCTGTACATGATGAAGATCGACGGAACGGAGCTGACCCGGATTACCTACACGGGGGGATTCGACGGGTTTCCCCACTTTTCCGACGACGGGAAGACACTCCTCTTCTGCTCCAACCGGGCCGACCCGACCGGAGGGGAAACGGACGTCTACCGGGCGGACTTCACGCCTTACTGGCAATGACCGCGGAGGATCGAGGGTGACGAAGAAGTTGCGGGTCGGGGTCCTGTTCGGCGGGCAATCGGGGGAGCACGAGGTATCGCTCTCCTCCGCGCGGGCGGTGATCGAGGCGCTCCGGGCGTCGGGCAAGTACGACGTCGTCCCCGTCGGCATCACCAGGGAGGGACGGTGGATCGTCCATCCGAACGCCCTCGCCATCCTCGCGTCGAAGGCGGAGCTCCGCTTCCGCGACTCGCCCGCCGCCGCCAAGGCCCGGGCGGGGGAAGACGAGCCTGCCGCCCTCGTTCCGGACGGCGACCGGAGCGCCCTCGTTCCCGCCGGGAAGGGGACCGGTCCGGAGCGGCTCGACTTGGTCTTCCCCGTGCTCCATGGGCCGAAGGGGGAGGACGGCACGGTGCAGGGTTTCCTGGAGCTCGCGGGCATTCCCTACGTGGGGAGCGGCGTCGCTTCCTCGGCCGTCGCCATGGACAAGGACCTCGCCAAGCGCATCTTCCGGTCCACCGGACTTCTCGTTCCCGACTGGGTGCTGCTCCGTCGCCACCGGTGGGAGAGGGAGCGCCCCACCGCCCTCGCCCAGGCGAAGAAGTCCGGCTTCCCCTGCTTCGTCAAGCCGGCGAACCTCGGCTCGTCGGTGGGCATCAGCAAGGCGAAGAATGAAGCCGAACTCGAAGCCGCCATCGACGAGGCGGCCCGGTACGACACGAAGATCCTCGTCGAGGAGGCGATCGACGCCCGGGAGATCGAAGTGAGCGTTCTCGGTCACGAAACCCCGGAAGCGTCGGTGCCGGGCGAGATCGTCCCGTCGGGCGAGTTCTACGACTACGACGCGAAGTACGTGGACGGGAAGTCGGACTTGATCATCCCGGCCGACCTGCCGCCGGAAAAGGCGGCGGAGGTGCGCGACTCGGCGGTGCGCGCCTTCCGCGCCCTCGACTGCTCCGGCATGGCCCGGGTCGACTTTCTCCTTCAGCGGAAGTCGGAGCGGCTCTACATCAACGAGCTGAACACGATCCCGGGATTCACGTCGATCAGCATGTACGCCAAGCTATGGGAGGCGACCGGCGTCCCCTACGCCGAGCTTCTCGACCGCCTGATCCTGCACGCCTTGGAGCGCCACGCCGAGCGCAAGGGCCTCGCCCTCTCCCCGAAACTCCCCGCCCCGGAAAGAGGGAATTCGTAGCCCCTCATCGGAAGGGAACAAGACCATGACGGAAGAATCGTATCCCTACTATCTCGGGAGCGAACCGAGGAGGCCGAACAGGGACCTCGAGGTGACCGACAAGTACACGGGAAAGGTCGCGGCCCGGGTCGCCCTGGCGGACGCCGCGGCGATCGACGAGGCGATCGGGAGGGCCGTGGAGGCGAACGAAGCGATGGCGTCGCTTCCCGCCTACGAGCGGGAGGAGGTCCTGAACCACTGCGTCCGCCGCTTCACGGAGCGGTTCGACGAGCTCGCCCTCTCCCTGTGCGTCGAGGCGGGCAAACCGATCAAGGATAGCCGGGGCGAGGTGACGCGGCTGATCGACACCTTCAAGATCGCCGCGAAGGAGACGGCTTCCGATCTCGGCCGCGTGATGCCCCTCGATATCAGCCCCCGCACGCGCGGGTACCGGGGGATGTGGAAGCGCGTCCCCATCGGCCCCTGCTCCTTCATCTCGCCGTTCAATTTCCCTCTCAATCTGGTCGCCCACAAAGTGGCGCCCGCCCTCGCCGTCGGCTGCCCTTTCGTGCTGAAACCGGCGAGCCTGACACCGGTGGGGGCGCTCATCATCGGCGAGATCCTCGCCGAGACGGACCTGCCGAAGGGGGCGTTTTCGATCCTCCCCTGCCGGCGGGACGGCGCCGCCCTCTTCACCGAGGACGAGCGGCTCAAGCTGCTCAGCTTCACCGGGTCGCCCGGCGTCGGCTGGGACCTGAAGGCGAAGGCGGGAAGGAAGAAAGTGGTGCTCGAGCTCGGCGGCAACGCGGGCGTCATCGTCGACGAGGGGGTCGACGTGGAGGACGCGGTGGAGCGGATCGTCTTCGGCGCGTTCTATCAGTCGGGGCAGAGCTGCATCAGCGTGCAACGTATCCTGGTCCATGAGCGGCTGTACGGGAACTTCCGGGACCAGCTCGTCGAGGCGACCCGGGGGCTGAAGGCGGGGGACCCGAAGGACGAGAAAACGTTCATCGGACCGATGATCTCCGAGAAGGAGGCGGAGCGGTTGCACGGGTGGATCGAGTCGGCGGTGAGCGGGGGTGCGGAACTGCTCTGCGGCGGCGGCCGGAAGGGGGCGATGCTCGAGGCGACGCTTCTCGAGAACGTGCCGAAGAAAGAGAATGTCTGCGCCCTCGAGGCGTTCGGGCCGGTGGCGGTGCTCTCGATGTTTCGGGATTTCGACGAGGCCCTCCGCGAGATCAACGACAGCGTATTCGGTCTTCAGGCGGGGGTCTTCACCCGGGATATCCACAAGGCGAACCGGGCGTGGGACCGGCTCGAAGTGGGCGGTGTCGTCATCGGCGACGTGCCGTCGTGGCGGGTCGATCACATGCCGTACGGGGGCGTGAAGGAGAGCGGGCTGGGGCGGGAAGGGGTACGGTTCGCGATGGAGGACATGTCGGAGATCCGGATGCTGGTGGTGCGGGACCGGTAGGGGGCGGGCTTCGAAACTCGGACGGCGGGCCGGGGACCGGCATCGGGAAGGGACGGGGCATAACCGGGGAGTTGTTGGCGGCCTGCACAGCGCTAGCCGTACGAGGCCGGAGAATGGGAGGGTTATCTTCCGTAGCACGACGAGCGTCCCAGTCCGCCCCGATCCCCTCCCTCCTCCGATCCACCGCCCCGCCTGAATCACGCCCCCCGTTCGCCCTGAGTGCCGCGGCTGAAGGCCGCGGTGTATCGAAGGGTCGAACCGGGGACCGGCAGGAAAGGCCGGACGAATCCCGGCGGTGGAGGGGAGAGAGTCGTCCGCCCACCTGGGCACGTGGGCTCCTCATCAGTCTTACCGCGCTCGTGGCTTTGCAATGAGTGGGGGACTGGTTCCGCCCGAGCCCTTCGATACGGGCGGAATGCGGGGGACATGAACTCGTTTCGTGTCCCCCGTATTCCTCCGCGGCGGACCCTCAAGCCCCTCCGGACGGATACTGCTTACGAGCAGGACCATTCCAGGGTGCCGAGGAGGAGTCCGAGGAGAATAGTCACATCGGAGTGAGTGGGGGACTGGTTCCGCCCGAGCCCTTCGATACGGGCGGAATGCGGGGGACATGAACTCGTTTCGTGTCCCCCGTATTCCGCGGCGGAGCCTCGAGTTCCTCCGGACGTGCACCCTCACGCCACCGACAGTCTCATTACCTTCGGCTTCACCAGCCTCTCGAAATCGGCGAATTTCATGCGGACAAGCTCGGTGTGGGTGCCCGCGTTGAAGACGATCTCGTCATCCTCGGCGAGCCGCGTGGCGACGTAGACATCCATGTCGTAGAGATTTCCGAAGGGGGGCATGGCCCCGAGTTCGCATCCCGGGAAGGCGTCCTCGAAGTCCCTTTCGCTCGCGAGCAGCACATGGCCCGCCCCGGTCGCATCCCGGAGCTTCTCCACATCCACTTTCTGCGCGGCGGGGAGGACGGCCATGGCGAGCCTGCCGTCGATTTTGACGATCACCGTCTTGGCCATCTCCTTCCCCCGGACATGGGCGGAGGCGGCTACCTCCTGGGCCGTGTAGGCCGGGGAGTGAACGACGGTCACGTACTTGACCTTGTTCCGGTCGAGGAACTCCTTCAGCTTGCGGGCCGGCATGGCGCCCTCCTTTCCATCGGACGGGGGTGGAATGCAAGAGGAGAAACCGGCGGGTTCCGGCCGGCCGGGGTGCGGAGCGCGGGATGGGCGGCCCGGAGGGCGATCCCTCCCCCGTTTCTCAGCTTATCCTCTGGCGCGGGCGGCGACAACTCGGCCAGGACGGCGGGGAATGATATTCGACGGCGCTTCGGCCGGGAGTACAATGGCCGGGTCTCCGGGATCCGGCCTCCCGGGACGGTTTGCCGGTCCGGGCGACCGCCGGGGATCGAACCCTTCTTCCTCCGACGACTCGGGGGGGGGAGGGGGGGGCGTAGGTGCGACACTTGCGTCGGGTGCGTTTCGAAAATGCACGTCAGGTTCCCAATGAAGTGAAGCCCCATGACGCACGCAACGCGGCTACGTCCCCGAGTTCCAGCAATCCGGGGCCGGTAACTTCGGAGTGAGCAGAACCGGATGACCGACGTTCCCTACATCGGAGAGATGTTCGCCCTCGCGGCGCCGGTCTGCTGGTCCTTCGCGATCATCCTCTTCCGGAAGACGGGCGAGTCGGTCCCCGCTCTCGCGCTCAACTTGTTCAAGAACGTGCTCGCCATCGTTCTCTTCTTCGGAACCCTGCTCCTCGCCGGGCAATCTCCCGAGGGGCCGGTCCCGAGGGGGGATACCATTCTCCTCCTCGCGAGCGGCGCCCTCGGCATCGGGATCTCGGACACGTTGTTCTTCATGACCCTGAACCGGGTCGGCGCGGGGCTGCAGGCGATCATCACCACGTCGTACAGCCCGTCGATCATCCTCCTCAGTTTTCTCTTTCTCGGCGAGCGGATGAGCGCCGTCCAGATCGTGGGAGTGATCTTCATTCTGAACGCGGTGCTATCCGTGGGATGGATGGGGGGACCCCGGTCGGAGCTGCCCCGGCGGACCCTCGTGGCGGGTATCCTCTTCGGCGTGCTCGCCACGTCGACCCAGGGCGTCTCGATCGTCATGATCAAGCCGCTGCTCGGCGACTACCCCATTCTGTGGGCGAACTGCTGGCGTCTCCTCGGCGGGCTCGCCATGAGCGTCCTCCTCCTCCCCCTCCTTCCCGGGAGGCGCCGCGCCCTCGCGACGCTCCGGAACCCGAAGGTCTGGCCCGTCATGATCCCCGGATCGATCCTCGGTACCTACGTCTCCCTGCTCTTCTGGCTGGCCGGGATGAAATACACCCTCGCGTCGATCGCGTCCGCCCTCAACCAGACGTCGACGCTCTGGACCTTCCTCCTCGCCGCCTTTCTGCTCAAAGAGCCCGTGACCAAGAAACGAATCGCCGGCCTCGCGGCCGGCGCCCTCGGCGTGGCGCTCGTCTTTTTCGGGTGACGGGGGGGCGAGCCTGGATTGTGCACAAATCTCCGTCGCCGAAGGCGATGGGGAGCAGGACGATCAATCCGCGGCGCCGTGCCGGCTTCGATCCGCGCGGCCCTTCCGCTTCGCCCGCACTTTTCGCGCCGCCTTGATCGACTCTTCCTTCACGCGGCGGAGCCACCGGCGGGCCCAGGCGAACTCGATGCCGAGGATGCCGAGGCCGGCGGCGACCGTGAGGAGCCCCGGACCGGGGCCGATCATCATGAGGACGCCGAGGAGGAGCACCGTCCCGCCGACGACGGCGACGACCACCCGCCGGGCCGTCCGGTACGTGGCCGAGAGGGCCGGTCTCACACCCTTCCCTTCGCGAGGTCCATGGCGGAACGAACCCGGCGCGCCGCCGCCTCCGCCCCATCGAGATCGAAGCCGGGCGGGAAGACTTCCCGGCCCACCCCGACGGCGACGGCCCCCGCGGCGACGTAGTCGGCGATCGTCTCCGACGACGGCCCGCTCGTCGGGACCAGGGGAACCTGGGGGAGAGGCCCGCGGATCGCGCGAATATAGTCCGGTCCGCCGAGGGCCCCCGCCGGGAAGATCTTGACGAGGGGGGCGCCGTGACGGTGGGCGGCGAGAATCTCCCCCGGCGTCGCCGCCCCCGGCATCGGCAGCAGTCCGAGGCGGAGGGCCTCATCCACCACGGCGGGGTCGAAAACCGGCGACAGGGCGAACTGCCCGCCCGCATTCGCGACCGCCCGGACCTCCTCCACCGTGAGCACCGTGCCGCCGCCGACCGAGAGGTCCTTGTCGCCCGAAAGCTCCTCGATCACCTCCGACCAGCCCGGAGTGGTGAGCGTGATCTCGAGAATCCGGAGGCCCCCCCGGGCCGCGGCGCGGCACGCGTCCACGACCCCGCCCATCCCCCCGAAACGGACGCAGAGGATCACGCCGTCGCCGACGATGCGCTCGCGGATTTCGTCGATGGATTTCCGGTCACTCACCGGCCCACTCCTTCACCAAATCGAGCGCCCGCTGGGCCCCCGCGGTGGGGAGCATCGAGCACCCGTGACCGGGGCGGACCTTCCAAGCCCCTCCCTCCTCTTCGACGATCTCGATCCAGAACTCCTGGCGGAGCCCCTCCTCGCCGACGAAGACCCGGACCATCCCCTTCCGCCGCGCCGGATCGTAGAGGAACTCCTTGAACCGGACCGTGGGCTCCCCCGAGACCCCCTTCGGATCGAACCGCGACGGGTCGAACCTGTCCAGCGTGTGAATCTTCATCTCCCGTCCTTCCCGCGGCGGAACGCCGACGTGCTCTCTCTTGGTCAGGAGGATCTCGAAGAACCGGTCCTGGCCGAGCTCGCTCCATTTCCGTTCGTACTTGGTCCCGTGTCTCGCCGGGATCTCCCTCTCCGCCGCTTCGAATCCGGTGCCGGGGATCTGCCGCCGGAGCCAGTCCCGGTAGGGGAGGAAGTCGGTCACCACCATCGCCTCTCCGCCATCCTCGAGCCGGCTGTTCATGAGCCGGAGGAAGGGCGTCCCGAAGAGCCGGTTCCGCTCGTGCCGCTCCTTCGGCCATGGGCAGGGGAAGAGGCAGAGGACCCGGTCGATCGAGCGGGGGGCGAACGCCCACTCGAGGACCATGTGGGCCGGCGCCTCGAGAAGCGCCACGTTCGTGAGGCCCCCCTTGGCGATGCGGCGGAGGGCGCGCTTCACCGATTCCCACATCAGCTCGATGCCCACGAAGTCCCGCTCCGGAAACTCCGCCGCCCGACCGACCAGGGTCTCCCCGTTCCCAAAACCGATCTCCAATTCGAGGGGGGCCTTCCGGCCGAATCGCCCCGCCCAGTCGCACGGGTGCGGACCGCCCCGCCAGGGGACGAAAGGCCCGAGAGAGAGGTAGTACGGACGTTTCGCGGCGGCCATGGACAAAACCTTCTGATGTTCGGTATTCTCACCACTAATCCCGGCGGCGCGGGAGAAAGAGCCGAACCGCCGATCGGGGCGCAGGTAAAGCTATCACTCTCCCCGGGTGCGGGAAAGCCCCTTCCTCGAAAACCAGCGGCGGCCCTTTTCACCTCCCTTGAGAAGGCCGCGCGCCCTTGGCTACATTCCCCCGTGAGCGGGAAGGGGGTATTCGCAGGTGGACATGGACGTCGTTCTTCTTTCGCGAATCCAGTTCGCGCTCACCATCATGTTCCACTACATCTTCCCCCCCCTCACGATCGGGCTCGGGGCGCTCATGGTCTTCATGGAGGCCATGTTCCACAAGACCGGAGACCGCCAATACGAAGCGATGGCCCGGTTCTGGACGAAAATCTTCGCCGTCAACTTCGCCATGGGCGTCGCGACGGGGATCGTGATGGAATTCCAGTTCGGGACGAACTGGGCGACCTACTCCCGCTTCGTCGGGGACGTGTTCGGGTCCGTCCTCGCCGCCGAGGGGATCTTCGCCTTCTTTCTCGAGTCCGGGTTTCTCGCCGTGCTCGTCTTCGGGTGGGACAAGGTGTCGCCCCGGATGCACCTCTTCTCGACGATCATGGTCGCCCTCGGCTCCGTCTTTTCCGCCGTCTGGATCGTGATCGCCAACTCGTGGCAGCAGACGCCGGCCGGCTTCCACCTCGTGGAGACGGCGACGGGTATGCGCGCCGAGATCACCGACTTCTGGGCGGTCGTCTTCAACCCGTCGAGCATGAACCGGCTCGGTCACACGCTGATCGGCGCGTTCATCCTCGGCGGGTTTTTCGCCATGAGCATCGCGGCCTGGTACATCCTGAAGGGGAAACACCTCGACTTCGCGAAGAAGACGTTCACCATGGCCCTCGTGGTGGCGACCGTAGCATCCCTCGGGCAGCTCCTCTCCGGCCACGACCAGGCGGTCACGGTGGCGGAAACGCAACCGGCGAAGATGGCCGCCTTCGAGGGCCACTACCGCACGGTCGAGGGGGGCGCGCCCCTTTATCTATACGGTTTCCCGAACGACGAGAAGGAGAAGGTCCGCCTCGGCATCGGGTTCCCGGGGATGCTCAGCTTTCTGATCTACGGCGACGCCTCCCGGCCGGTGGTCGCCCTCGATCAATTCTGCGAAGACCTCCGCCCGCCGGTGGCGCTCAGCTTTCATACCTACCACCTCATGGTCCTTTTCGGCATGTACTTCATCGCCGTCACCCTCGTAGCGGCTTTTCTCCGGTGGCGGGGGAGGCTCTTCGACCTCCGATGGATGATGTGGATCTTCGTCTTCTCCGTGATCGGCCCGTACGCCGCGAACCAGCTCGGCTGGGTCGCCGCCGAGGTGGGCCGCCAGCCGTGGATCGTCTACGGCCTGCTCCGGACGGGCGACGCCGTGTCGAAGTCGGTGCCCGGCTCCCAGGTGCTCGGCTCGATCGTGCTCTACTCCCTGATCTACCTCCTGCTCTTCATCATCTGGGTCTGGGTGATGAACGGCAAGATCCAGCACGGACCGGAGCCGGCCGGCGGGCCGGGCGGCCTTGAAGACCCGCGGACCGGTTTCGTGAAGGGGGCGGCGGGAAACGGGCACTCCATGACCGGCGGCGAAAGCGCCTCGGACCGAAAGGGGGCTTGACCTTGATCTTGCGGGAACTACGGCCCCGGATTCGGTGGGCGGGACCGAGGGGATCAGGGCCGGCTTGCTCGAACAGTCCTCGCGCGCCGGCCCAGGCATCGAGGCGTTCCGTCATACAGAATGAGGCCGGCGCGCTGCGGAACTCGCCGCTTAAGCCTAACCCCCAGGCTCCCCAAGCCGGCAAAAGACTGGTGGTTTGTTTGAAGAATCGAGGTTGAACGATGGACCTGAACATGTTCTGGTTCGGCGTGCTCGGCATCCTGCTCACGGGATACGCCATCCTCGACGGTTTCGACCTCGGCGTCGGAATCCTCCACCCCCTCGCCCGGAACGACGGGGAGCGGCGCGTCTTCATGAATTCCATCGGCCCCCTGTGGGACGGGAACGAGGTGTGGCTCGTCACCTTCGGCGGCTCCCTCTTCGCCGCCTTTCCGCACGCCTACGCGACGGTATTCTCCGGTTTCTATCTCGCGTTCATGTTCCTCCTCTTCGCGCTCATTTTCCGGGCCGTTTCGATGGAGTTCCGGAGCAAGAACGACTCCCCCCGGTGGCGGTCGTTCTGGGACGGCGCGTTCTTCGCCGCGAGCGCCGCGGCGACGCTTCTCTTCGGGGTCGCCGTCGGCAACTTGATCAAGGGAATGCCGATCGGCCCGGACATGGAGTTCGCGGGATCGTTCTTCGATCTCCTCGGCCCCTATCCGCTCCTGGTCGGGCTCTTCGCGGTCGCCATCTTCGCGATGCACGGGTCGATCTATCTCTATCTGAAAACGGAGGGGGCGCTGCAGGAGCGGATGCGGGGGTGGATGTGGCGCACCTTCGGGATCTTCCTCGCGCTCTATCTGCTCACCACGATCTTCACCCTCGCCCTCGTGCCCGACGCGATCCGCCACTTCCGGGACCTGCCGTGGGGCTGGGCGGTGGTGGTCCTGAACGTGCTCGCCATCGCCAACATTCCCCGGGCGATCTTTCAGGGGCGGCCGGGGTACGCGTTCCTTTCGTCATCGGCGACCATCGCGGCGCTGGTCTTCCTCTTCGGCGTCGCCCTCTTTCCGAATCTTGTCGTGTCGAGCCTAAGCCCGGAGTGGAGCCTGGACGTCTACAACGCCGCCTCGTCGGCGAAGACCCTCGGCATCATGCGGGTCATCGCCATCGTCGGGATGCCCTTCGTCCTCGCCTACACGGCCGTGATCTACTGGGTCTTCCGGGGGAAGGTCGAAATCGGCAAGTTCTCGTACTAGCCCTGTCCGAGAACGAAAGAGGAATTCGGGGGACACAATACTCAATTGGCTATTCGGGGGACACAATACTCAATTCGCTATTCGGGGGACACAATACTCAATTGGCTATTCGGTATTGTGTCCCCATCCCCCCCCAATTGGGTATTCGGTATTGTGTCCCCATCCCCCCCCGGCTCGTCCCCCTCGACAAAGAGAAGCAGATCGAGAATGCCCTGCTCTGGCGGAACGATCCGGAGATCACGAAAAGGAGCGCGGGACGATGACTGACGGCGCCCACCGGCCAAGGGTCTTCGCCGTCGGAGGCGCGTCGGGGCTGATCGGGTCGGCGCTGGTCCGGGCGATCGAAGAGCGTGGGGACCGGGCGCTCCGCCTGGTGCGGAGGAAACCGGCAGGCGACGTAAACGAGGTTTACTGGAATCCCCGATCGGGGGAGATCGACGGGAAGGCGCTCGAAGGGGTCGATGCCGTCGTGAATCTCGCCGGGGAGAGCCTCGCATCCGGACGGTGGACCGAGGCCCGGATGACGGCGATCCGTGAGAGCCGCGTGAAGGGAACCGGTCTCCTCGCGGAAACCCTCGCCTCTCTCGAACGAAAGCCCCGGGTCTTCGTCTCCGCCTCGGCCGTCGGTTACTACGGCGACCGGGGGGACGGGATCGTGACCGAGGAGAGTACGCGAGGGACGGGGTTTCTCGCCGAGGTGTGCGCTGCGTGGGAAAGGGCGGCGGACCCGGCCCGAAAGGCGGGGATCCGCGTCGTTCATCCGCGCACCGGAGTCGTACTCACGCCGAAAGGGGGCGCCGTCGCCAAGATGCTCCTCCCCTTCCGCCTCGGTCTCGGCGGACCGATCGGTTCGGGCAGGCAGTACATGAGTTGCATCGGCCTCGCCGATCTCGTCCGGGTCCTCCTCTTCCTGGCCGACCGCGAGGGCGCCGACGGGCCATGGAACGCCGTCCTCCCCGAAGCGGTCACGAACGCCGACTTCACGCGCTCCCTCGCCGCCGCCCTCGGCCGCCCCGCGTTCTTCCGGGTCCCCGCCTTCGCCATTTCCCTTCTCTTCGGAAGGATGGGCCGGGAGACGCTCCTCGCGAGCACCCGCGCCCGTCCCACCCGGCTCATTGAAGCGGGGTTCGAGTTCTTGCACGGTGATCTGGATGAGACGCTCCGGGCGGAGCTGGGAACGTAGCGGAAACCGGGGTTCCGGCGGCGGGACTCGAGAGTCCCATGCCCTCTCACGGGAACTGCCGCTACTCCTCCACACCGTCGAAGAAATCGACGACCCCGGTCTCGAGTGAATATTCCGCGCCGACGACGAGCAGGCCTTCGTTCTCGATCAGACGCTCGAGGATCTCCGATCCATGACGAAGCTGCCCCACCGACGCCCGGACGTTGGCCCGAACCGCCTGCCGCACCAGGGCATCCAGGTCCTTCCCCCCCTCCGTCGCAAGCACGGTCTCCACGGACGGCCGGATGCGATCCACGATGGAACGGAGGTTTGCCGACCGGAACTCCGTCGACTGCAAGAGCTCTTCCAGAGTAGCCAGGACGGCTCCGCACTGGGAATGCCCGAGAACCACTACCAGCCGGGTTCCGAATCTCGTGGCGGCGAACTCGACGCTTCCGATCTGAGAGGGAGCGACGATGTTTCCCGCCACCCGGATGACGAAGAGATCGCCGAGGCCCTGGTCGAAGACGATTTCAGCCGGGACCCGGGAATCGGAACACCCGAGGATGATGGCGAACGGCTCCTGGCCCGACGCCAGTTCGGCGAGGCGGCCCGGGTGTTCCCGCGCTTCCTCCCCGCTCGGGGCGCCGGACACGAAGCGCAGGTTCCCCTCCCGCAGGCGCTCGATCGCTTCGCGCGGTAGAATCATCGACGTTCACCGTCCTCCTCGGTTCGAGGACACAATACCAGATTCGAGATCCCCCATCCACGAGCGGAAGAACGGAACCGGAGCAGCCCGTGACCCGCCATCCACGCGGGCCTTCAACTTCGCGCGCAGCAACTGATTCGGTCCGCGAAATTGGTATTGTGTCCCCGTCTTCCCCCCGGTATCGTGGGCCGGGGAAGCGAGAGGGGCGTCATGAACGAAGCGATGATTCTCGAGTCGGCGGGCGGTAAGCCGGAGTTTCACTGCTCCGGCCGTTGGACCGTCTCGGGCATCGGCCGTCTCGAGGCCGGGGCGGACCGCATTTCGTGGCCGGCGGATGGGGAAGTGGTCCTCGTCGGGAGCGGCATCGAGGCGATGGACACGGCGGGGGCCTGGCTCCTCCGGCGGGAGATCGGCCGGCTCGAGAGGGGGGGCGGGGCCGTCCGCCTTCTCGGCTTCCGGGACGAACACCAGTCGCTCCTCGACCTCGTGGCGCGGTGGGGCAATCTCCGGCCGCCGCCGGAAGACAGACCGTTCCGGCCGTTCCACGATCTCGGCGCAGCTGCCTCCACGCTCGCCTTGCGGACGGTGCGCTTCCTCTCCTTCACCGGCCAGGTGGCGGTGGCGTGGCACCGGACGATCATACGGCCGTGGCGGGGGAACTGGCGGGAGCTCTTTCTGGTCATCCAGACCGCCGGGCTTCACGCCCTTCCGATCGTCGGCCTCCTCATCTTCCTCCTCGGCGTCGTCATCTCGTACCAGAGCGTCCTCCAGCTGAAGCGCTACGGCGCCGACATATTCGTCGTCGATCTCATCGGCCTCTCGGTCCTCCGGGAGCTGGCGCCCCTTCTCACGGCCATCATCGTGGCGGGTCGCACGGGCTCCGCCTTCACCGCGGAGATCGGGACCATGAAGATCACCGAGGAGCTCGACGCACTCCGCACGCTCGGCATCGATCCGATGGACTCGATCGTCGTCCCCCGGCTCGGCGCTCTCTGGGTGGTGCTTCCTCTCCTCACGGTCTACGCGGACGCCGTCGGCGTTCTCGGCGGCCTGGTGATGACGGTGATCCTCACCGACATCACTCCGACCGCCTTCCTCGCGCGGTTTCCCGAGGTCGTGACGACCGAGTCCTACCTCATCGGCGTCGGGAAGGCGACCCTCTTCGCGGCGCTGATCGCCACGGTCGGCTGCTACCAGGGATTCCGCGTCGAGGGGAGCGCCGACAGCATCGGCAGGCAAACGACGGTGAGCGTCGTGCAGGCGATCTTCCTGATCATCCTGACCGACGCCCTCTTCTCGGTTGTGTTCAGCTGGTTGGGAATCTGACATGGAAGAACGGAACGACAAGGTCCCGAACATCGTCGAGGTGGAGGATCTTCGGGTCGGGTTCGACGACACGCCCGTCCTCAGGGACCTCAGTCTGGGCGTCCGCAAAGGCGAAGTCCTGGGATTGGTCGGCGAGAGCGGCTGCGGAAAGACCACCCTCCTCCGGACGATCCTTCTCCTTCACGAGCCGGCGGGCGGGCGGATCCTCCTCTTCGGGGAAGACACCGGCAAGATGAGATCCGCCGGCATCCACCGGATCCGGCGCCGCATGGGCGTCCTCTTCCAATACGGCGCCCTCTTCTCCTCCCTCACGGTTCTCGAGAACGTCGGCGTCCCTTTCAAGGAGCACACGAATCTGAGCCACGGGGCGATCCGGGAGATCGGAATGGTGAAGATCGCCCTCGCCGGTCTGCCCGAGAGCGCCGCCGCGAAGTACCCGAGCGAGCTCTCGGGGGGCATGAGAAAGCGCGCCGCCCTCGCCCGGGCCATCGCCCTCGACCCGGAATTGCTCCTCCTCGACGAGCCGACGGCGGGTCTCGACCCGATCGGGGCGGCCGCCTTCGACGATCTCGTTCTCCAACTCGCCCACGATCTCGGATTGACGCTCTTGATGGTTACCCACGACTTGGATACTCTGTGGCGGGTGACCGACCGGATCGCCGTCCTGGGCGAAGGGCGGATCCTGGCGATCGGTCCGAAAGAGGTGGTGGCGGTGGCCGGCCATCCCTGGATTCGAGAGTATTTCCAGGGACCGCGCGGACGCGCCGCGACTCGGGGGGCCTTGCCGAGATGAAAACGCACGTAAACTACACGCTCGTAGGGCTCTTCGTCATCCTCTTCGGCGTGGCCTTCGTGGCCGCCGCCATGTGGATCGGCTTCAGCCAGCCCGGCCGCGAGTACAACCATTTCTACGTCGACATGACCGAGTCGGTCTCCGGTCTCGGCGAGGACGCGCCCGTGAAATACCGGGGCGTCACGATCGGCCGCGTCATCGCCATCGACCTCGACCTGGAGCATCCCGACCGGGTGCGGATCGAGCTTCTCATCGACAAGACGATCCCGATCCGGGAGGGGACGATCGCCTTCCTCGAGTCCCAGGGCCTGACGGGAATCGCCTTCCTCAACCTGAACGGCGGTGATCCGGCCGCGCCCCTCCTCCTCGCCCGGAGGGGTGAGAAGTACCCGGTCATCCCGAGCGGCCCCTCCCTCTTCACGAGGCTCGACACCGGCATGACCCGCCTGGTGACCAGCCTGACCGCCACCTCCGACGATGTCCGCGCCCTGCTGAGCGAACCGAACCGGGAAGCCCTCGGCCGGGTCCTCGGCGAGTTGGAGAGCGTGCTTGCGGCCCTTCGGACCCAGGCGGAGTCGATGGATCTCGTCATGGCGGACGTGCGCCACGCCATGGACCGGACGGCGGAGGCGAGCGACCAGCTGCCGGCGCTCTTCAAGAAAGCCGAGGAATCGCTCGAGGGGTTCGACACGCTCCTCGACGACGTCTCCCGCTCCGCCGACGGGGCGAGCGCCTTCAGCGTCGATCTGCGCATGACGGCGGCCGAGCTCCGGTCGGTCTTGCAGCGGCTCGAAGGGACTTTGGAAGAACTCGGCGACGACCCGAGCGTCTTCGCCTTCGGCAGAAAATCGCCTCCCCCCGGACCGGGGGAACGGACGGAGAAAAAGGAATGAACCGCCGGAACCGAACCCGACTCGCCGCCGCCCTTCTTCTCCCCGTCCTGGCCGCGACGGGCTGCACGGTGATCCCGAAACCGGAAAAGGCGCTTTTGAAAACGTACGTCCTCGAGCCTCCCACGCCCGCCTCCGCGGCGGCCGCGGCGGCCACCGGCGGCCCCATCGCCGTGTTCGGGCCGTTCTACGCGGCCCCGGGCTACCAGACGTTCCACATGATCTACCTTCGCGAGCCGTACCGTCTGCAGCGGTTCGCCGAGAACCGATGGGCCGAGCCGCCGGTCCAGATGATCCTTCCTCTCCTCGTCGGCGCCGCCGAAGCGACGGGGTCGTTCGGCGCGGTGGTCGCCTACCCGACGCCGGTTCGGGGGGATCTCTTTGTCGAGGGGAAGCTCCTCTGCCTCCGGCACGAGTTCGACGCGAAGCCGAGCCGTGTCCGGCTCACCCTCCGGATCCAGGTGCTCGACCGGACACGGGAGCGGTTGCTCGGCGTCCGCACATTCGAGGCGGTCGAGGAGGCGGCGACGGAAGACCCCGTGGGCGGCGTGGAGGCGACGAACCGGGCGGCGGCGCGGCTCGTCCGGGAGATCGCGAACTACGCGGCCGGCCTCGCCGGGGCGGATCAGGCGAAATAGGCCCGCGTCACGTACTGCAGCACCATGCGGTGGGTGTTGAAGAACGCCGCGTTCAGGCCGATGCAGTGGCGCATGACTTCGACGAAGCCGGAACGATTGCCGTAGAAGAGAGGGCAGACGACGTTTTCGAGCTTCTCGTAGAGCCGGGCCCCGTCTCCACCGGAGTCGCCCGGCGCGGGCCTTCCGTCCCCGATCGACCAACCCGTCACCCCCTCGATGCACCCTTCAACCCACCACCCGTCCGGAACGCTGAGGGAAGGCACGCCGTTCAGGGCGGCCTTCATGCCGCTCGTGCCCGACGCTTCGTTCGGGGGTTGCGGCGTGTTGAGCCATAGATCGACACCGGCCACCATGAGCCGGGCGGTCTCCATGTCGTAATTCGCGAGGTAGACGAGCTTGATCTCCTCCCGAATCTCCTCCTTCGCCCGGAAGATGCGCCGGATCATCTCCTTCCCCCCGTCGTCCTTCGGATGGGCCTTGCCGCCGTACACGATCTGGAGTCCCCCCTTCTCCCGCGCGATCCTCCGGAGCCGGTCCGTGTCGGTGAACAGGAGATCGGCGCGCTTGTACGCCGCGGCGCGCCGGGCGAACCCGATGGTCAGAACGCCCTGATCCAATCCCGCGTTGGTCTCGCGATTCACGACGAGGAGCAAATCCCTCTTCGCCCGGACATGGGCCTCCCACAGCTCTTCCCCGGGGATTCCGAGGGCGTACCGGAGGCCGAAGTTGTCCTGCCTCCAGTCCGGCACGTGCCGGTCGAACAGTTCCGCGATCGGCGGCGACGCCCAGGTTCCGAGATGGACGCCGTTCGTGATCGAGTCGATCGGATAGTCGGCGAACATCATCCGCGAGATCTCGCCGTGCCTCTTCGCCACGCCGTTGACGTAGTGACTGAGGTTCAGGGCGAGATAGGTCATGTTAAACTCCGCGTCCTCCTCCACGAGCTTCCCCGTGTCCAGGCTCCGTTCGCGGAAACTCTTCATGTGGGTCGCCACGTCGAGCCAGATGACCTCTCTCAGGCTGTCGATCTCGCCCCGGGTCGCGAGAACCTCCCGCACCAGATCGATCGGAAAGTGATCGTGCCCGGCGGGGACGGGCGTGTGGGTGGTGAAGACGCACTTCCGCCGGACCGCCTCCACGTCGGCGGCGAGAATGTCGGACCGTCCGTTCC
The DNA here is from genome assembly GCA_043809585.1 of Candidatus Eiseniibacteriota bacterium. Lineage (GTDB taxonomy): Bacteria > Orphanbacterota > Orphanbacteria > Orphanbacterales > Orphanbacteraceae > JBDROZ01. Next base: position 45,550 of record JBDROZ010000042.1, on the reverse strand, counting down.
GGGTCGCCTCCTCCCTGAGGAGTTCGAGGGTGAGCAGCGCCGCGTGTCCTTCGTTCATGTGAAAGCGCTCGATCCCGTCGTGGTGGAGGGCCCGGAGCGCGCGGACGCCGCCGATGCCGAGAACGGCTTCCTGGCAGAGGCGGTACTTCTTGTCGCCGCCGTAAAGGGTGTCCGTGAGGGCGCGGTCGTAGGCGTCGTTCTCGGGGAGGTCCGTGTCCAGGAGATAGACGGGGACCGTTCCCTCCCCCCGAACGCCCGCGACGACGTACTCCCACACGCGCACCTGGACGGTCCGGCCTTGGATGATGACGGTGGGGCGGCCGGGGACCTCGCGGACGAAATCGTTCACCGGCCAATCCGCCGGCTCTTCCCTCTGGGTCCCGTCCGGATCGAGACTCTGATAGAAGAAGCCCTTCCGGTGCAGGAGGGTCACCGCCACCATCGGCACGTTCAGATCCGCGGCGGACCGGATCGTGTCCCCCGCGAGGACGCCGAGCCCCCCGCTGTACGTGGGCATCCCCGGCTCCAGGGCGATCTCCATCGAAAAGTAGGCGATCGTGCGCTCCTTCATGGGCCCCTCCTTCTCGACTTTCATTCTCGCAGAACGGGGCGGCCACCGGACAGGAAAACGGCCCCGCCTCGAAGAGATCGACAAACGACCGCCCGTGGCCTATCGTGATGGAACGATGGTAATTCCCCTCCGCCCGCTGCTTGGGGGGATCCGGGGAGGCTCATGAACTTACCCGCCGGTTTCGGGGCGTGGGGCGGGACCTGGCCCTTCGACCCTTCTCTCGCCGAAGCGACCGCTCTCGGCCGCCGGGGGGGGATCGCCGTCTCCCGTTCCCGGTCGAAAGACGCCCCCGCGGAGGCGGCCTTCGACACGCGGCGCCATCATGTCGTCGTGATCGGCGGCGGCTTCGGCGGCCTCTTTCTGGTCCGCTCCCTTCGGCGGGCGCCGGTCGGGATCACCCTCCTCGACCGCCGCAATTTTCATCTCTTCCAGCCCCTGCTCTACCAGGTCGCGACGGGCGGCCTTTCGCCGGCGAACATCGCGGCGCCCCTTCGCATGGTGTTGAAACGCCAGAAGAACGCGCGGGTGCTCCTCGGCGAGGCGACCGGATTCGACGTGAAACAGGGGAAGGTGTTCCTTCGCACGGGAGTTCTCACGTACGACACCCTCGTGATCGCGACCGGCGCGAGCCACAACTACTTCGGCAACGACCACTGGGAGGAGATCGCGCCGGGCCTGAAGACGATCGAGGACGCGACGGAGATGCGGGCGCGGATCCTCCTCGCCTTCGAGGAAGCGGAGCGGGAGGAAGATCCGGGGAAGGCGAGAAGCCTGCTCACGTTCGCCGTGATCGGCGCGGGGCCGACCGGCGTGGAGCTCGCGGGCGCCCTCGCCGAGATCGCCCGGGACACGGTGCGGAAGGAGTTCCGCCGCATCGATCCGGCGGGGGCGCGCATCTTCCTTCTCGACGCCGCCGACCGGGTCCTCCCCTCGTACCCGCCCGAACTCTCCGAGAAGGCGAGAAGATCCCTCGAGAAGCTCGGCGTCACGGTGCGCACGGGGGCCATGGTGAAGCATCTGGAGCCGGAGATGGTCACGGTCCGGGCCGGCGACGGGGAGGAGCGCATCCCGGCGCACACGGTTCTCTGGGCGGCGGGCGTGCAGGCGTCCCCCCTCGGAAAGGCGATCGCGGACGAGACGGGGGCGGAACTCGACCGGGCGGGGCGGGTGGTGGTCCGGCCGAACCTGACCGTGATGGACCACCCGGAGATCTTCGTCATCGGTGATCTCGCCTGCTTCCGCCACAAGGGGGACGAACCCCTGCCGGGTGTCGCGCCGGTGGCGATGCAGCAGGGAAGGTATGTGGCCGGCCTGATCCGGGCGAGGCTGAGGGAGGGCCAAGAACTCCCCGCCTTCCATTACGAGGACAAAGGGAGCATGGCGACCATCGGCCGGAAGCACGCCGTCGCCATGATCAAGGACCTCCGTTTCTCGGGCGTCACGGCATGGTTCCTCTGGCTCTTCGTCCACCTTCTCTCCATGGTCGAGTTCCAGAACCGGGTCCTCGTCCTCCTCCAGTGGGCCTGGAATTACTTCACCCGCAACCGGGCGGCCCGGCTGATCACCCAGACCGCCCTCCGCCCCTTCCGCTTCCGCGACCGGCGGCATTAGGTCTTGGTTCCGCGGAACTGGAGCTTTGATTTCGGTGGGCGGGCAGCGAAGGACGAGGGGGGAAGGGACGGCCGCGATCTTCTTTGCGTGGCGGGGGGCGGACCGGCATCGGGAGGGACCGGGGCATAGACGGGGAGTTGTTGGCGGTCCGCGCAACGCAATCTCCGCGAGCCCGGAGAATGGGAGGGCTTCCTTCCGCAGCACGACGAGCGTATTCGGGGGACATGAACTTGTTTCGTGTCCCCCGAAATTGCGAGTGGAAACCAGGGACATCCACCGGTCCTTCGCTCACGGCGGGGGGCGGACCGGCATCGGGAGGGACCGGGGCATAGACGGGGAGCCGTCAACGGCCTGCGCAACGCAATCTCCGCGAGCCCGGAGAATGGGAGGGCTTCCTTCCGCAGCACGACGAGCGTTCCAGCCTGCCCCGATCCCTCCCTCCTCCGATCCACCGCCCCGCCGATTTCATAAGATTGTCATCCCCGCGCAGCCTGCCCCCGCGCAGTATCCAATTGTCATCCCCGCGGAGCTTGCCCCCGCGAAGGCGGGGGGCAGGGGATCCAGGAAATCCAATTCCGTAGTCCCCCCCCGTTCGTCCTGAGTGCCACGGCCGGAGGCGGCGGTGTATCGAAGCCTGTCCTGAGCCTGTCGAAGGGGGCGGGCGTGGAGCCGACATATGTGCCCGCTCATCATCTTTGACACAAATGGTTTGGATTATGTATACTGCGTTCGGGCTCGCTCATGGGCACGGAGAGCAGGAATGACAGCAACCTCTTCGAATCGCACCGCGCTTCCTTTTCGCCTCGCCTTCCGGTCAGCGTCCCCTCTCTTCCTCCGAGAAGACCGGTCACCGTTTCCGAAACCACGCCTCCTCGACCAGGTCAGGACGGCGATCCGAATTCGGCATTACAGCCCCCGCACCGAGCGCGCCTACCTCGGGTGGATCCGACGGTACATTCTCTTTCACAAGAAGCGCCACCCTGCCGAACTCGGGGAGAGGGAGATCTCCCAGTTCTTTCGGCCTTGGCGACGAAAAGCCGGGTGAGTGCGTCGACTCAAAACCAAGCGCTCGGCGCGATTCTGTTCCTCTACCGGCATGTGCTCCAGAAGGAGATCGATTGGGTGGATGGGATCGTCCGGGCGAAGCGCCCGGAGCGTCTGCCCGTCGTGCTGTCCCGGGAAGAGGTGAGGCGCGTACTCGGCGAAATCCGTGGTGTTCCGGGGTTGATGGCGGCGTTGCTCTACGGTTCCGGGCTTCGCCTTCGAGAATGCGCGGACCTTCGGATCAAGGACGTGGACCTCGAGAAGGAGAGGATCCTCGTTCGTTGCGGCAAGGGAAACAAAGACCGGGTTACCCTCCTCCCTCGAACCATCAAGCCGCGCCTCACCCAGCAGATAGAAGAGGCGGCGAGGCTCCACTCTACCGACCTCGCTCGTGGGTCCGGATGGGTGGAACTGCCGGGCGCCCTCGAGAGGAAGTACCCGAACGGGGGAAGAGAGAGGGGTTGGCAGTGGGTCTTCCCGGCGACCCGAACTTATCGGGACAGGGAAACCGGACAGGTCCGGCGGCACCATCTCCACGAAACCGTCCTTCAACGGGCCGTGAAGGTGGCGGTGCGTCGTGTGGGAATCACCAAGCCGGCAACCTGTCACACCTTCCGACACTCTTTCGCGACCCATCTCCTGGAGGACGGGTATGACATCAGAACGGTCCAGGAGCTTCTCGGCCACAAAGATGTGCGAACAACGATGATCTACACCCATGTCTTGGGCCACGGGTGGGCTGGAGTGCGAAGCCCGCTGGATCGCTAGAGAAGAAAGCGGAGCTATGCAGAACTCTCTAATCGGCGACTATGAGGCGACATGCCGCAGCCTAGCTCCGGACATGGTTCGACGGCACTGGCATATCCAGTTCACCCACAAGGGATTGCGCCGCCGGTGCGACGAGCGCGTTGAATGCTATACGGCGAAGCAGGCCGTTTCTTGGGGAGTATGGAGAACTGTCTAATAGTAGATGGCGCGGACGCTTCGCGCCGCGCCATCGGGCGGCGGATCGCCATCCGCTTTCTGTCCGGCGCTTCGCGCCGTCCATCAAGCGAATGCAGCCGACTCGGCCCTGCGAAAGCTGCGCTTTCTCCGGTCCGTGCGGCTGATCCGCCGCCCGTTATACAGCTCGGAATTTACACAATGTATCAATACCTCATTTTGATCAGTTTGCTTCTAATTGGGGTGACAGATATTTCTATGGGGCAGGAAATTATGTTAGACCACGTCTGGATCCACGTTGTCAAAGACGCACCTGAAGCAAAGGCTTTGATTGATTCTGGTTTCCAGCTCGCCCCGAGGACGGCGCACCATGTTGGACAAGGCACCTCATCGGTATTCTTCTTGTTTCAGAATGCTTACCTTGAGCTCATCTGGGTAGACGAACCTGAAGTTCTCCGTCAGAAAGCCCCGGAGTTTGCCGCTACACTGTTGGGGGGACCGAAAGCTTCCCCATTCGGTATCGGTCTGCGGCGGGTCGATCCGGAACTTGACAGGATGCCGTTCCCAACTTCCCCTCGTTGGGCCGAGTGGATGAAGGAGGGGACCTCAATAGAAGTAGCACAGACTGGGACTGAGGCTTTGACTGATCCAAGTATTTTTGTTGTTCCTCGTTACATGGGATGGGACGTTACAGTTGCGAGCAAACCTGAGGTTTTGGCGGCTGCAGTTCATCAACTCGCTTTCAGTGAAGTCACAGGTGTACGTTTGCACGGCCCTGGACTGCCATCTCCGTCGCCGGCCGTTCAATATGTGTTCGAGCATGGTCTGGTCCAATTCAAAACTGCTGAAAATCATATGCTTGAACTGGAATTCGATGGAGGCCGTCAAGAGAAAACTTTGGATATTCGGCCAATTCTGCCACTGGTGATCAATTATTAGGCACGTATCAGAAGTAAGCAGTATAACAATGGGATGAACCTGACAAAACGCTCTGTCATGCCCCTTGCATAGCAAGGGGCATGACAGCCTGCTGCTTCGCAGGACGCGTTTTGCAGGTTATCCCTACCGTTAGGTCTATTTGAGAAGGGGTGGATGAAGCATGGTTAACGGTATTGCGATCGCCGACGAGGTTGGGCAGAACTCGGGCAAGTTCCCATTCGTGATGGTTATGACCTCCGTATTCGTTCGCGGGAGTTCGTTCATTTTCCTGGTGGCGCCTCTACTATACATGCGAATGAAGGGGGACACGAAAGCTACATATTCGGCTTTGCTAGCAGAGATTGGCAGTACAATTGCAAGCGCATTGAAAAGCGTGGGAACTGCGCCCGCATTGACTTTGCTTTTGTTGTTTTGCATGCTTACCGGATTCCTTGTTTCGCCTTTTGAACGTCTCTTTAGGTTCTTAGTCCTCCAGCTTATTCGCTTTCTTCTGTATCCCTTATACTTGGTCTGCAGAAGGGTCGTGCGTCGAGTTCCAAAAAATGGCGAAGTAGACCATCCGCTGAGGGCCGAGCTGAGCCCGCCTTTACTTGCAGCTGATTTCTATGGGAAGCCAGAATATGTACCGCTTATGTCGTGGTTGTTCAAGATGCCGGCGGCAAAAGCTCACTGGGAATGGCAACTGTTTCACAATTACATCTACTGGGGGTTGTCGGCGAGCGTGGCGCTACACGTCGGTTTGGCTATTAGTCTTGTAAATGGTATTTCAGCAGCCGCACTGTCATTGCTGCTCGTCGTGTGTTTGCTATTGGTTGGTAGTGCTCTCTATCACTCAGCCCATATGGCGCGAGTTCACGAATTCTATATTGTGCAGTCAGGGGTTAGGGCAACAGATTGAAGTGTGGCAAGGGGACATCGTGAGTGCGAAAACATAACAAGTGTTTGCACCAGATAGTCGCGCCAGCCACGCTTGCAGGTGAAGCACAACGTTAGGCGCCCAGAAGGGGAGGTTGAGCGATGAGAGAGGTGGACCCCCTTCTTTGGACAGCTTGGCGGCTGGTTTAAGGTGGACTCCGTCAGTTTATCATGCCGCCCTGATCCCATGATATGCCTCCGCCGGCGCTCTGTCACGACGCTTGCGGCGGAGGGAGGTTGGCCAGGACGCGGCTTTCGCTCCGTCAGGGTCGCGCCAAGCCGCCCTGCAGGTTGTTCATTCGATGGCTGCGTGCGGGAGTAGACGCATATGGAACTCATCGCGTTGATTCTAGCGATCTTGAGTCTCATCATCGGTCTGGGCAGCATCATGGCGACACTTCTGAGTCTCCGAGCCGACATTAACCGCAAGCTTGACGTCCTGTTGGAGAGGCAAGCCGGAGTACTTACTCTAGAAGAGGCCCAGGACCTTGCCAGCCTCTACATAAAGGCGATCCAGAGAGAACTGGCGATCGCTGTACGCGATTACCTCAGGAAGGAATTCCCCACTCATCGTGAGAAGGAAGACAAGGCGGCCGCGCGAAGTACTGTCCTCAACACGGCGGGCGCCGTCATAGCCAACACGCGGAGTTCTGTCAGGAGTTTTCAACTCAAGGGGGAGCAGACCTTCAAGGAGTTCCTCGACCAAGTCAATCCGGTCAATGGCGGTATCATTCGACAGGCCATCGAAGATACGATTGTGGCCGTGACGCAGGCAATTGACGCGAGCGATCCCACTGGGATGCCCTCGGCTGTTACGTCGATCTTGGAAGATGCGGGACGCCACTCGGAGACGCTCTTACACGAGGAGTTGAAGAGACGCTACAGCGCAGGTTAGCACCGGGGCCGTTGCCGCTGAGATGCGACCCTCCCGTGAGATCTTCCCCATTCCAGTGAAGCTCGAGGAATGTCTCGTTCCAGAGAGAATGAGGCATCTTCAGTGGGTGGCAGTTGACAAGCCAGAGGGTTTGACTTACTACTCCGGGCTGTGAAGGAGCGAGCATCGAAGATAGGGAGACACTAGATGAGTGCTAACATCTGCCGTTACTCAGTTGCCCTAACTACGCCATGAACTTGGCGGCCGGCCAGTGGCGAGGTTAGAGAGGCGCTTCACCATGCACAGGCGACCTCAAGTTATGGCAATCGATGGCGCGGACGCTTCGCGCCGAGCCATCGGGAGGCGGAGTGCCGCCGCCCGTTAGGTTGACACAGATGCTTCACTACAGTATCGCAGCTGCGATCAGGTGATGTACATGAACGAGCAGCTCGAGTTTCTGAAGATCATCGGTACCCGATTGGCCGGTGCCGACATACCGTATATGCTGACGGGGTCGCTTGCCATGGCGACGTATGCGGAGCCGCGCATGACCCGAGATATTGACATTGTCATTGAATACCGCCCGAGTGACGCCAATCGTATCGCGCGGCTCTTTGAGGATATCAGCTATGTGGACCCTGCCATGATTGAAGAGGCCGCGCGCCACGAGGGCATGTTCAACATTGTACACAGCGCGTGGATTATCAAGGCCGATTTCATATCCCGCAGGAGTGGTGAGTATCGAGAGTTGGAGTTCTCTCGCCGGCGCACAATCGACGTCGAGGGTGTCGCCATTTCGGTCGTATCCCCCGAGGATCTCGTAATATCGAAGCTGGACTGGGCGAGGCCGTCGTCGTCGGAGTTGCAGATGCGCGACGTCCGCGCTATCGTTGCTGCAGTAGATGATCTGGACTGGGACTACTTACGGAAATGGACGGAACAGTTGGGCTTGGCGCAACTGCTCGATGAGGCGACCGGGTCGTGATCCGTGACTCCCGAGATGTGGACGCTCAATTTCGCGAGATGCTGCGTCGACTCAGTCCCGTCGATCGGCTTGCGATGGCGTGCCGGATGTTCTCCACGGGACGAGCGCTCGTTGTTGCTGGTCTGCTTGCCCGCAACCGCGATCTGGCTGGCCTGCGTTTGCGGAGGGCGCTCCTCAAGCGATTATACGGTCGAGACCTGGAGTCGGGGCAACTTGCCCGCATCGAAATAGCCATAGGGCAACCGATCAAGCGGACGGAGACTGACGGCGGGGCATCAGGTTGATGCCCCATTTCGTTTGTGAAGCGGTGCCGGGCCGCGGCTCATCCGCAGGCCGTCAGCCCTCTTTGAACTTGTCCCGGCGAACTCGACGCAACAATCCCCCACCGCCAGCCTCCGGAATTCCCCCCTTGACTCGATTCATGATTCACATTATTTTGTGAGTGTTCACTCGCTTTTTGGACCCCAGTGGCGAGTGATTTGGTTGTGATAACACTTGATGGCGTGGGCGCTTCGTGCCGCCGTTCCACTCCCCGGGCAGGGAGTCCCGGCCGGACCGGCCGGCCGGGGAAGCGACGACAAACCCGCGATCGGGCGGATCGGAATGGGGATTCGGGATCCCCGGGAGACGAAGCCGTGAGCGAGCTCATCAACAACCGGGACAACCGGATCGAGACTCTGAAGAACATCATCAAGGACCTCCATTCCGGCGCCGACGTGGGGCCGGTGAAGAAGAAGTTGAAGGACCTCGTCGGCCGGACCAGCGGGGCCGAGATCGTGGCCATGGAGGACCGGCTGATCGCCGACGGCATGGACCCGATGGAAGTGAAGGGAATGTGCGACCTTCACTCCCAGGTGCTCCGGGAGATCGTCGGCGAGGTGGCCGCGCCCGAGACCCCGGCGGGTCATCCGGTCGACACCTTCGTCCGGGAGAACCGGGAGATCCGGAAGGCGACCGCCGCGCTCCGCAATCTTCTCAGGGAGATGAACGACGACTCCCCTCTGAAAACCAGCGGCGGGGGGCTCGCCCGGTGGCAGGAGGCGGCCCGGAGCCTCTTCGAGCTCGACAAGCACTACGCCCGCAAAGAAAACCTCCTCTTCCCCTACCTCGAGAAGCACGGCATGACCGGCCCGTCGAAGGTGATGTGGGCGAAGGACGACGACATCCGTAAGATGGTCCGCGCCCTGGACGAGGCGGTCCACACCGAGGGGCTCACGCCGGACGAGTGGAAGCGGGTCGCGTCGGAGATGATCACGCCCGTCGTCGAGGCGATCGACGAGATGGTCTACAAAGAGGAGGCGATCCTCCTCCCCTCGGGCCTCGAGATGCTGACCGAGGAGGAGTGGGGCGCGATCTGGCGGGAGACGCCCCGCTTCGGCTACTGCCTCGCCGAACCCGGGGACGAATACCGCCCCCCGAAGGCGGATCCTCTGAAGCACGAGGGCACGCTTCCCCCCGGGGGGGCGGTGATCTTCCCGAGCGGCGCGCTCACCGAAGCCCAGCTTCACGGCCTCTTCGGCGTCCTTCCCGTGGACGTCACCTTCGTCGACTCCGACGACCGGGTCGCGTTCTTCTCCGAAGGCCCCGACCGCGTCTTCGAGAGGACCCGCTCCATCATCGGCCGGAAGGTGCAGCACTGCCACCCGCCGTCGAGCGTGGATGTGGTCGACCGCATCCTGAACGACTTCCGATCGGGCAAGCAGAGCGTCGCCGAGTTCTGGATCGAGCTCGGGGGGCGCTTCGTGCACATCCGTTACTTCCCGGTCCGGAGCCCGGAGGGGGAGTATCTCGGCACCGTCGAAGTCACCCAGGATCTGACCCGCCTCCGCGGGCTCCAGGGAGAGCGCCGCCTGCTCCAATACGACTCGGAGTGACCCGGTTGACTCGAGCCCTCAGAGCCCTCTATTCTGTGAGTGATCGCTCGCGAATTGCCGTTCCGACGGGGGGATGACCGTGGCCGCCATCACGAAAAGGGACGCCATCCTCGAGGCCGCCCTCGGGCTCTTCGTCGAGAAGGGAATCTCCGCCGCCACCACGAGAGAGATCGCCCAGAAGGCGGGCACCGCCGAGGGGAACCTCTACCGGCACTTCCCGAGCAAGGACCACCTCGCACGGCACCTCTTCGGGGAATGCGCCGGCCGCTTCCGGAAGAGGCTACTCGAGGAGGTCGAGAAGGAGACCGGTCCGAGGGAGAGGCTGGCCGCGCTCGTCCGGGGGATATTCTCTTTCGCCCGGGACGAGGCGGGCGCATTCAACTTCATCCTCCTCACCCATCACCGCGAGTTCGACACCGGCCCGATCCGGAACCCCCAGCCCCTGCCCAAGGACCTGTTCGTCGACGTGATCCGATCCGGCATCGACGCCGGCGTCTTCCGTGAGATGGACCCGGCCCTCGCCACCTCGTGGGTCGTCGGCATGGCCCAGCGCTCCATCACTTTCACCCAGCTCGGGAGAATCACCGTCCCCTTCGAAGAGGCCGCCGACGAGACGGCCCGGGCGGCGGTCCGCGCTTTGGAGCCCCAGAGAGGGGGGCTCCCCGCTTGAATGAAAAGGGCGGGCCATCCGAAGACGACCCGCCCGACCCAAGAGCGCCTGCCGGAACTTCAGCGCTTCCTGGACTTCGTGGAGGAACTCGGGCTCCCCGAGGAGCGGGAGTTCCCCTGATCGCTCTTCTTCGCGTCCTTGACGTCGGAGCGGGACTTGGAGTTCGAGACCTTCCGCTCCACGCTCTTCGCCGAGTTCGGCGCGGTCCGCTTCGTCTCCGTCACCTTCCGCTGCGCGCCTTTCACCGCTTCCTTCGCGGTTCGTTTCGTCTCGGTCACTTTCCGCTCCACGCTCTTCGCCGAGTTCGGCGCGGTCCGATTCGTCTCCGTCGCCTTCCGCTCCACCACCCTACCTGTCGTCGAAGAGGGGCTCTTGATGTCGCGGCCGTCATTCGGGGAGTCCGGGGATTTCCGCGTCTTCACATCCACTGACTCGACCCTTCGGCCCGGTTCGGAACTCCTCGCGACGGTCCTCGTCCCCGCCTTCGGCGCCGGGTCGGACTTTCTCGTCACGGTCCGGGGCGTCGTCGCCGTCTCGGTCCCCTTCGACCGCTCGACCCCCACCCGGCCCTTCACCACCCGGCTCACCGCCGGCTGGGCCTCTCGGATCATCTTCTCCTGGCCCCGCGGAATGCGGCGCTCGTACTTCGCGTCCCCCCGCGTCTCGATCACCCGGTCCACGGCCACCGTCTCGATCCGGCGGCCCGTTTTCTTCCGGACGTAGTCCACGTGTATGCGGTGGCCCACCGGAAGCACCCGCTCGCCCCGGAAGAAGTCCGCGCACCGGTAGGAGGGCAGCGCATGGACCGACACGTTCACGCCGTAGAAGTGGGCGTTCGGCACGAACACCCAAAGGTCGAAGGCGATGCCGGACACGTCGTAGGCGAAGAACCCCCCGTACCCGTACGCCACGGGAACATGGCGCACGCGGTAGCTATGCCGATGCGGGTAGCGGTACCAAACCGGCGCGAGGGGCGCCCACCCGATATGCCCGTCCGCCACGCCCCAGGTCACCCAGGCCGCCCCGTACTCCAAGCCCGGGGCCCAGCCCCAACCGTACCCGTCGACCCAGATCCACCGGCCGTAATGGTGGGGGCGGTAGCCCCACGGCTCGTAGGCAACCCAGGTCATCCCATAGTCGGTGTGGATCCAATGCCCGTGCAGGTACGGACGCCACGACACCTCAACGAAGGGGAACCAGAGCTGCACGCCCACGGAGGAAACGAACCGCCACTCCCCGTACCCATCCAGGTCGGCGTTGTACTCGTCGACGGCGTAGATCCACTCCGGCTCGTAGTCGGGCCTATCGCCGGGCATGCCGTAGGCCGGGTACGCCTCGGCCCGCAACGCGACCCCGAGAGCGATCACCAGCGCGGCGAGGAGGATCAGGATCTCTTCTCCATTCGCAGTGAGGACCTTCGTCTTTTTCATCGTTCCGCCCCTTTCCTTTGGGGGACCCGTTTCCGATCCCGGCACCTTCCCAGCGCAAGAGGCGTGCCGTCCGGGCCGCGGGAGGAATGAACCGTCCAACCCATTCAAGAAAAGGAAGATGCGGCATTGCGGGGATGCCGGCCGGATCCCCCGCCGCGGGCCGATCGAGACGGCGGATCACACGGGGCCGTGTCGATTCCGCACACCCGGGCGCCCATTGCGGCGGGATGCCTCGATGGCCTAGACTGGACTTCGAGCATCGAACCCCGGCAACGGAACGGCATCCGGAAAGGAAGGAAAGCCATGGAGTGGTTCATCGGGGCCATCGTAGGAATCGTGAAATTCGCCCTCTTCATCGCCGTCGTCCTCGCCATCGCGAAGATCTTCGTCATTTCCCGGGACGTGGACGAGATCAAGCGCATCCTGATGACGGGGAGAAAATAGGCGATCCGAGCCCTCGTGACGGAGATTCGCGCCGGATATCGGGAGTGAGCGGAAGGACTCCCCCTCTTCGATCCGCCCCCGCGGGCCGAGGCGCCCATCGGCCCCCTCCCCGCGGCAACCGAACATGCCTAAGGGGCCGAATCATTGACATGTAGTGGAACCCCATGGTATTATTGCCGTAACAGATATCATCCTCGGCCGAATCTCGTGAACGGACATTATTAAGGAGGGGTCGTAATGCGTTGTTCCCGCCGGCTGCTTGCCTCGTTCTGTCTTCTTCTCGTCCCGGGGCTCTCCGCCGCCGCGACTCATGTCGTGCTTCCGGACGGAACCGGGGACTATCCCACGATTCAGGCGGCGATCGCGATTTCCGCCGACTCCGACACGATCCGACTCGGTGACGGGGTCTTCTCCGGCCCGGGCAATCGGGACATCGATTTTCTCGGACTGGCAATCGTCGTTCACTCCCAGAGCGGCGATCCCACCGCCTGCGTCATCGACGCGGGAGGCAGCGAGGCCGCTCCCCACCGCGGATTCCACTTCCACAGCGGGGAAGGACCCGGATCGATCCTCGAAAGCGTGGGGATCACCAACGGCGACGTGACCACGAACGAGCCGGAGACCTACGGAGGGGGGATCTACTTGAGCGGCGCCTCCCCGACCATTCGCGACTGCCGCGTGTGGACCTGCCGGGCCAAGTACGGCGGAGGGATCTTCACCGCTCCCGGCGCCGCTCCCGACATCGGCGGCTGCACGGTCACCGAGAACGACGCTCTCGGTTCCGGCGGCGGGATCTACTTCTGGTCGGACAGCGCCCCGAACGTGCACGACTGTCTCATCACCTTCAATGACTGCGACAGCCTCGGAGGAGGGATCCAGGTCCACTCCGCCGGCGGCGCGATCACGAATTGCGAAATCAGGAACAACTCCGCCAAGGACGGCGGCGGGGTCGGGTTCCGATTCGAGTGCGGCACGGTCATGTCCGGGTGCACGATCAGCAACAACCTGGCGACCAAGATCGACCCCTTCACGGGCGACGGCGGCGCCGTCTACTGCCGCGACGGGGCGAGCCCGACCATCACCGACTGCGTGATGGAGTACAATCTCGCCCGCTTCGGCGGCGCGATCTCCTGCGCGACCCAGGGCGCACCCCACGTGACGGGCTGTACGATGCGAGAGAACTCCGTCAGCTGGTCGGGGGGCGGGATTCACACGTACGATTCGAGCCCGATCGTGGAGGACTGCATCGTCGAGCTGAACAGCTCGGACGATTGGGGGGGCGGGTTCGCCTTCAATGCCTTTTCCCATCCGACGGTTTCCGGATGCACCGTACGGGGGAACACTTCGACGAACACGGGCGGCGGATTTCATGTCCGCCAGTCGACCGCCTCGATCTCCGGGTGCCTCGTGACCGGAAACACCTCGGCGGACGGCGGCGGGATCTTCGTCGAGATGGGCTCGTCGGCGGACGCGGAGATGACCACGGTCGCCGGAAACCGTGCGACCCGCGGCGGCGGCCTTCACGTGGAGGAGGGCTCCGACTTGAACCTCGTGAACGCCATCGTCTGGGGTAATTGCGTGGATATCGGCGGCAGCGGGGACGAGGCGTACACCGTGGACGGCGCTTCGTCCCTCACCTTCGCCTGCTCAGACGTGGACGACTCGGGCGTTGAAGGCATGGGGACGGTCTCCTACCTGCCCGGCAACACCTTCCTGGACCCGCTCTTCTGCGATGCCGCCTCGTGCCTCGACGCGCCGACCTTGGACGGCGACTACCGGATCGACTACTCGTCCCCGGCGGCGACCTCGGCCGACTGCGGCCTGATGGGCGCTCTCGATCCGACCGACTGCCCGACGACCCGCACCGAGGGCGCGAGCTGGGGTCAGATCAAGTCGATGTTCCGATAGCGGGGGAGCAATCCCCCCTTCTCCTTCGAACCTCTCATGAGCCCGTTCGCGATCGCGAGCGGGCTCTCTTTCGTCGATGTCCCCGGGGAACTTCCGGACGGGAGCCGGGTGCATTTCCCGGAACCGCCGGGCCGGCGAATCGAGTTGACCCCCCGGGGGGCGGTGCCTATAATACGTTTGCCTTTATTGAGATAAGGGGGCCGCGTGAAGATCTTCTCCTACCGTCTCGACATCGATAGCCTCTATGACCTCGAGGTGGGCGTCCCGAAACTCCTCGATCTCGCCGCCGAACGGAAGGCCCCTTTCAGCTTCTTCGTCAACCTCGGGAAAGCCTTCAACTATTATGCCACCGCGTCCCGGTATGTGAAGGAGTTCTTCGCCAAGGAGAAGAAGGCGAAGCCGGGTCTCCGCGAAAAGATCGGATCCGGAAACATCGGGAAGCTGCTTCTCGAGAACAAGGACGTGGGCCTCTCACGAATCGACATCCTCCAGCGGATCATCGACGAAGGTCACGAGCTCGGCCTCCACGGAGGGATGGATCATGCCTTGTGGCAGGTTCGCTTGAAGAGCGCGCCGTGGAGAAAGATCCGTTCCTCTTTCGAGAGTGCGTACGAGAGATTCTCGAACCTCTTCGGGAAGCCCGTGGGTTTCACGGCCCCCGGGTTCACGTTCGACGAGCGTGTTCTCCACCTCCTCGACGAATTCGATTTCGCCTACGGGGGGGAACTTCCCGGGGACGAGCCCTTTCACCCCGAAGTGGGCGGAAAAAAACTGCGGCACCTTCAGATCCCGGTCACGATCCGGGCGGAAGGCAATGTGGGGTTCAAGGAGTGGCTCCATGCGAACGGAGTTCGCGGAGACGCGATGCTGGAGGCGATCCGGAGCGACATGCACGGCAAGCCGTTCGCTCATATTTACAGTCATCCCGGGTTCGCGTCGTCCGTCCTCCCCGTCATCGGCGGCATGATCGACCACGCCCGGGACCAAGGCTACGAAGTCGTTACCATGCAGGAGATCGCCAAGCGATGGGAGTCGGGGGCGAAGACCGGGCGATGACCGGTTCGCGTTCCGCGAGCGAGCAATGAAGAGAGAGGGGCATAGCAATACCCCCGACCGCCCCGCCTTCCTGGAGACGGGGCAACGTTACGAATTCCGGGAGACGATCAGTGAAGATCTCGTCGACTCGTTCGTCCGGTTCTCGGGAGACGACAATCCCCTTCACACCGACCGGCCCACCGCGCGCCGCCTCGGGTTTCCTACACGCGTGGCCCACGGCGCGATTCTCTATTCCTTCGTCAGCCGCGCGATCGGGACTCATCTCCCCGGCCCCGGGAGCCTGTGGTTTTCAGCTGATTTCGAATTCAACGCTCCGGTGCACATCGGCGACTCGGTCACCGTCCGACTGGAAGTGGAGCACTTTTCTCCCGGCCTCGAAATCGCCGTAATCGGGGTGGACGTAGAAAACGACCGAGGCGAGACGGTGCTGACGGGCACCGCGAAGGTCCGGATTTTGGAGGAAGCCATGCCACGCAACTTCATCCCGATCAAAGACCAGACGGTTCTCGTCACCGGTGGCACCCGGGGCCTCGGGAGAACGATCACCGCGAGCCTGCTCGAGACCGGCGCGCGCGTCGTCGCCACCTACGTAGCCGACAAGGAAGCGGCGAAAGAAACCGCCGCGGCGTCTCGAGACGCCGGCACGCGCCTCCGAACCGTGCGATGCGACATCGCCGCGTCCTCCGATCTCGACGGGCTTTTCGAAGCCGTCCGCGGATTCTCGGATGGGCTTACCGCATTCGTGCACTGCGCTTCTCCGCCCCTCGCCGATATTTCGTTTCGCGATCTCGGATGGGAGGCCTGCGACAAGTTCCTCACTACCTACGTGAAGTCGGCGATCGAGATCATTCAACGGAGCCTCCCGGACTTCGAGAGGTCCGCGGCCGGGCGGGTCGTCCTGATCGGCAGTGAAGCCGTCCAGGCCCCCAAGAAGAACTGGACCCACTACATCGTCGGCAAAGCGGCCCTGAACGGCCTGCGCAACGCGCTTTCTCTCGAACTGGGAGAGATCGGCACCTCGGTAAACACCATTTCCCCCGGCCTCATCCATACATCCAACATCCACGCTCAGAACATCAAGATGATGGTGAAGAACGCGACCCCCCTCAAGAAGCTGGTTTCGGAGGAGGAGATCGCCGACACCGTTCTCTTTCTGCTCGAAAGAGGCGGAAGTTTCATCTCCGGCGCGAACATCCCCATGTCCGGGGGACGAATCCTCTACAGTTAGGGAGTGTATGTCATGGCCGACGTAGCCTCCAATCTCAGAGAAGCCGCCGCGAGCGGGTGCTGGAGCGACTTCTTCGCCCACGCGAAGGAAGTCGTCGCGCCGGAAGACGTCAACTACTCGATGATGGACCTCTTATACAAGACTTCCCAGGAATACGACGGGAGCCTCGATTCCCACAAGCAGGTCAGGATCGGAGTCCTTCGAAATTTCACGGTCGACCCGTGGCTTCCCTGTCTCCACACCGAGCTCCTCCGCAAGGACCTCGTCGGCAAGATCTGGCTCGGAGACTTCGATGTCTACGAAGGATACGTTCTTGATCCGGATTCCGCGTTCTTTCGGACCGAGTTCGACGCCGTGATTCTGATGTTCGATCTTCGGGGATTGGTCAAAGACCGGTACTTCTCGGCGGCGGCGGACCTCGCCGACACGATTCTCGCGAAGCTCCGACTGATCGTCTCGAAGATCATCGCCGGGACGAAAGCCCGGGTCATCTTGTCGAACCTGCCCTACTACCCGTACGAGTACGACAAGCCGTATTCATTCCAGACCGCCGCGGGCTGGCCGAACCTCCTTCGCTCGATCAACCTCCGGATCGCGGAGGAGTTCGGATCGGAGCAGAGAGTTTCCATTTTCGACTTGAACTACCTCATGGCGGAAGCGGGGATTCGCGGCTCCGTCGACCTTCGAATGTACCTGACCACGAGGAACCCCTTCCGCCTCGAGGCGATCCAGGGATTCAGCCGCGTCCTCGCCAAGGTGGTCGCTCTTCCGTATCGGCCGGCCAAGAAATGCGTGGTTCTCGACTGCGACAACACCCTCTGGGGCGGGATTCTCGGGGAAGACGGGCCCGCCGGTCTCAAGCTCGGAGAGGAGTATCCCGGGTCCGCCTATAGCGAGTGGCAACACTTCCTCCTCCGGCTCCATTCCCGTGGAATCCTGCTCGCCCTCAACAGCAAGAACAACGAGGACGACGTCTTCTCCTACATGGAAAACACTCCCGAGATGCTGATCAAGAAGAAGCATCTCGTCTCCTACCGCGTGAATTGGAACGACAAAGCGCAGAACCTCCGGGAACTGGCCGAAGAGATCAACATCGGAATCGACTCGATGGTCTACGTCGACGACAGCGACTTCGAGTGCAACCTGATCCGCACCTACTTCCCCGCGGTCCAGGTCGAGCAGTTCCCGCTCAACCCCCTCGAGGTTTTCGATTTCATCGACCGGCTGGAGAACCTCGATTTCCTCGAAGTCACCGACACCGATCGCGAGCGGAACGAGTCGTACCGCGCCAACGTGGAGCGGAACCGCCTCAGCAAGGACGCGACGGACCTCACGGACTTCATCCGGCAGCTCCAGATCACGCTCACGATCTACAAGAACATGAAGGACCAGGCGCCGCGCGTCAGCCAGATGACCCAAAGAACGAACCAGTTCAACCTGACGACGAAGCGATACACGACGACCGACATCGAGCGGTTTCTGGAAACGTCCGACGTCTACACGATGCGAATGGAGGACCGGTTCGGCGACTACGGCATCATCGGGGTCTGCATCGTCACGAGGGAGGAGGATCCGGTTCATGCGGAGTTGGACACCCTCGCGCTCAGTTGCCGCGCCATCGGGCGGAAAGTGGAAAACGCCTTCCTTCACCGCATCCTCCACGACCTGAAGGGGTCGGGCGTCGAAGGGGTCACCGCGCACCACTACTTCACCAAGAAGAACAAGCTCGTGAAGGAGTACTACCCCGATAACGGGTTCGACCTCGTCGACGGGACGAACGACCATAACCGGTTCGAGTTCCCCCTGTCCCGCCTGCAGGCGGACGAGACCGACAAGCTGTACACGATCAAGTTCGAGGGATTCTGATGGTTCAAGAACGCCTACAGACGATTTTTCGAACCGTGTTTTGCCTCGCGCCCGACGCGGACGTTCCCGGGCTCTCGATGGAGAACCACCCGGCCTGGGACTCCATGGCGCACATCAATCTTCTCCTCAGCGTGGAGCAGGAGTTTCGCGTCTCCCTCAGCCCGGAGGAGGTGGCCGAGGCGGTTTCGTTCGAAAGGCTCCAGGAACTGATCGCCCAGAAGATCTGACGTCGGGGGCGGTAGCCCCGGAGTCGCGGCCGGAACGCGAATGGCCGGCCCGACCCGAACGGAGATGTCCCGTGCCGGGAAAGTTGATCCGCTACATCGCGTCGATGCTTCCGTTGCCTCTCGGTTTTCGCGCGGCGATATACCGCCTTTCCGGGATGCGCATCGGAAAGAACGTAGTCATCGACCGGGACCTACAGGTAACCAAGGCGGAGAACATCACGATCGGCGACCGCGTAACGGTCTCGAAGAGCGTGTCCCTCTTGGGTGAGGTGACCGCCGTCAATTCCCGTTTGAACGCCGAGTTCAACGTCCGGAAGTCGGCTCCGGTGATCATCGAGGACGACGTCTTCATCGGAGTGAAGGTCACCATCCTTCCCGGGTGCACCGTCGGCCGGATGTCCACCATCGGATCGAACTCGGTGGTCATGGCGGACGTGCCCGCCTACGCCGTGGTCATGGGCGTACCGGGGCGCGTTCTCATGATTCGCCGGAAGGAAAAGGCCGCTGAATAGGAAGTCGCAGGGGAGTCAGTGGATCCGGCTTGTCAACCGGGTCTTCATCGCCTCGGCCGTCCTGTTCCTGATCTGGTTCGTCTATTCCCGCCGCGCCGACATCCGAGATGTTCTCGCCGAATCGAACGGGCCCTTGCTCGCCCTGTCCCTCCTCGTATTCACGGGTTTCCACATGGTTCAGGGCTATCTGATGTCGAATCTCCTCCGCTACTTCGGGGCATGCATCGGAACGCTCGAGACGCTTCGCATCGTGCTTCTCTCCCTCGTCGGAAAGTACGTCCCCGGAAAAGTCTGGATTCTCACCATGAGGAGCACCTTCTTCGCGGAGAGAGGAGTCCCGGTCCGCATCGTGCTGGCATCCGCCGGTCTGGAGAACGTGTACATCATCACCACCGCCGTGGTTCTCTTCCTTCTCACGGCCCCCCCTCCCTATCCCGGCCTCGAAGCCGTTCAGAGAATATGCGGCATTCTGCTCATGATCGCCCTGCTCGTCTCGCCGGGAGCCTTGGTCCGGGCGGCGAATCGGGTGATCGTCCTGACGGGACGGGAACCCGTTCGGGAGGGCATCAGCCGCCGACGCTCCGCCTACTACGCGTTCATGTTCTCCCTCACCTGGCTGGTTCTCGGAGCCGGCATCTGGGTCCTCTCGGCGGGCCTCGGGGCGGGCATTCCGCTCGGCCGGATCCCCGCGCTTTCCGGAATCTACTCGTTCTCGGTCGTCGTGGGATTCGTGGCCTTCTTCGCCCCCGGCGGGATCGGGGTTCGCGAAGGCCTCTTCGTCTACGGCCTGAAGGACTTTCTCACCGGTCCGGAAGCCCTCTTCCTCGCGCTCGCGGCCCGGCTCTTCACGAGCCTTTCCGAGATCATCGCCCTCGCGATCGTTCTGTCGGCCCACCGCCTGAGAGCGAATCGCCCCACGAGCCCCTAGTTTCCCGGGAGCCGTTTCTCCGCTGCCCTTTTCACTCCGGTCCGCTATACTCGGGAGATCGTAGGCCCGGACAGGAGGTCGCATTGAGCCCACGCACGAACCGTATCATTCTCTACGGCATCCTGGCCGGCGTTCTCCTCGGCGGCGCCGCGGGCTGGATCTTCGGCGAACGCATGGCCGCCGTCACCTGGATCGGCGAGTTCTTCCTCGACGCCCTCAAGATGATGGTCGTCCCCCTCGTCGTCTCCTCCATGATCGTCGGGATCTCGGGGCTCGGCGACGTCCGCCGCCTCGGCCGGACCGGCACGATCGCCATCCTCTACTACATCACGACGACGGGGATCGCGGTGATCATCGGGATCGTCCTCGTCAACATCATCAAACCGGGCGTCGGGTTCGAGTGGCTCGGCGGCGAAGTGCCGGAGGCGGTCCGGGGCAAGGAGGCGACCGGCTTCGTCGACATCATCGGGAGTTTCGTGACGCCGAACCTGATCGAGGCGGCGGCGAACACGGACATCCTCCCCCTCATCGTCTTCTCCCTCCTCTTCGGGGGCGTTCTCACCACGATCGGCGACAAAGGGAAACCGGTCATCCGCTTCTTCGACGGAATGAACGAAGCGATTCTGAAAATCGTGCTTCTCGTCCTCTTCATCGCCCCCGTGGGCGTCTTCGCCCTCGTCGCCTCCCGGCTCGGGCTCGCGGGGGGCGGAGAGGCGTTTCTCGCGGAGGTGACGAAGATCGGCCTCTACGCCACCACGGTCCTGGTCGGCCTCGGCGTGCACGGCGTCATCGTGCTCCCCCTGATCCTCCTCCTCGTGGCCCGCCGGAATCCGTGGGAGCACTTCACCCACGTCGCCACCGCCCTCACCACCGCCTTCTCCACGGCGTCCAGCTCGGCGTCCCTCCCCGTCACGATCCGGGCCTGCGAGGAGCGGGCGAAGCTCTCCCGCCGCTCGTCCCTCTTCATCCTTCCGCTCGGCGCGACGATCAACATGGACGGCACCGCCCTCTACGAGTCGGTGGCGGCCATCTTCATCGCCCAGGCGATGCACATTCCCTTGAGCGCCGGGGATCAGGTCGTCATCTTCCTGACCGCCACCCTCGCGTCGATCGGCGCCGCCGGCATTCCCCAGGCGGGCCTCGTCACCATGGTGATCGTTCTCCGCGCGGTCGGGCTCCCCCTCGAGGGGATCGGCATGATCCTCGCCATCGACTGGTTCCTCGACCGGTGCCGCACCACCGTCAATGTATGGGGCGACACGGTAGGGGCCGCCGTCCTCGATAGGATCGACCCGGTCGACGAGCGGGCCGGAAACGCTCGATGAAGCCGTTGCCCGTCCGCGAGATCTTCCGCTTTTACATTCCCCTCGTTCTGACCTCCCAGATGATGACCCTCTCGGGGCCGCTCATCAACGTGGCGGTCGGCCGGTCGGCGGACCCGAAGCTCGAGTTCGCCGGGTACTGGCTCGGCTTCACGGTGATGATGTTCATCGAGGCCCCCTGTTTCGTGATCCAGCAGTCGGCGGCGACTCTCCTCCACGGCTACCAGTCGATGCGCCGCCTCTTCGCCGGGGCGGCGCTGCTCGGCGCGTTGTCGACGCTCACGGTGATCCTCATCGCGGCGACGCCGGCGGGAGACTTCGTCTTCCGGCATCTCGTCACCACCACGCCCCGGGCGGCGGACCTGGCGAAGAAGACCCTCCTCGTGCTTTCGCCGATCCCGCTCATCATTTCCCTCCGGGGCGTCGCGAACGCCATGGCCCTGGTGGAGAAGAAGACGGGCCTCATCGCCCGCGCCACGGGCTATCGCATACTGATTCTCGCCGCCGTGGTCGGCATCGCGGTCGGGGCCGGCACTTCGTCGGGCGCCATGGCGGGGAGCGCGGCCCTCGACGCGGGGCTCTTCGTCGAGCTCCTCTTCATCCTGCGGGGCACGAGGAACATCCGGCGGCGTTTCCGGGAGCGGCGGGGGGACGGGAACGACGTCTTCCTGACGGCGAAGGAGATCCTGCGCGTCTCGGCCCCCATGGCGATCTCCGCCTACGTGTGGACGGCGATCCGGCCGGTCATCAACGGCATTCTCGGCCGCCTCCCCGACCCGGAGCTCGCCCAGGGGGGCTTCGGCGTGGTGATCCCGATCCTGCTCCTCACCTGCTCCCCCCTCTGGGCGCTGCAAAACGTGACGCTGATCCTCCCGGAGAACCGGACCGACCTCCGCCGGGTGATCCGCTTCAGCGCATGGTCGACGGTCTTCTTCGCCCTCGTCGTCGTGATCCTCACATGGACGCCCCTCCGGAGCTCGCTGCTCCGGGGCGCCTTCTCCCTCTCCCCCGAGATGGAACGGGTGGTGGCCCCGGCCCTCTTTCTCATCGTGCTCGAACCCCTGTTCCTCGCCACCCGGTCCACGTCGCAGGGGTTGCTCATCAAGGCGCGGCGAACGGGCGTCTTCACGAGCGTCTCCCTTTCGAAGATCGCCCTCCTCTCCGCCGTCGGGCTCTGGTTCGTCTCGCGCTATCCGGAACTGAACGGCGTGCTCCTCGGCACGGCGCTCTTCATCAGCGGCGAACTCTTCGACGGCGTCTTCTACAGCCTCCGCGCCCGTTCCCTCGTGCTCGGCGGCGTCCTCTTCCCGAAGGTGGAAGGATCATAGGAGGAACCATCATGGCCCGGAACATCCCGAAAACCGCCCGGGGGAGGGTCCGCCGTCTCGAGAAGATCCGGAACCGGTACGGACCGCAGGAGCGGGATGAGAAGTTCCGCATCCTCGAGGCCCTCCGCCGGGAGCCGGTCGACGAAGCGCGCCTCCTCTTTCGCTATCACGAGGCCCTTCTCTTCCTCCGGGCCTATCCGGACGATCGAGAGATCTTCGATCTCGTGCGAGGCGAGTGCGACCGCTTTCTTCGCCGGGTGCGGCGGCTCCGGCGGCTCGATCCCGACGGGGCGGCGGAGCTCGACGATTCGGGGATCGCGGGCACGCCGGTGCATTACTCCTATGACATCGTCACGGCTGGGGAACTCATCCGTTGGTACGGCGACGATCTCGAGGTGGATTGGGACGAGATCGAG
Organism: Candidatus Eiseniibacteriota bacterium; assembly: GCA_043809585.1. GTDB lineage: Bacteria > Orphanbacterota > Orphanbacteria > Orphanbacterales > Orphanbacteraceae > JBDROZ01. The sequence goes on along the minus strand of JBDROZ010000042.1, from coordinate 22,460 downwards.
GAGACGGGCGGGGTCGACAATCTGCTCGCCCTGGTCGCCGAGTGGGTGGAGAACGACGGCCTCGACCTCGCGGAGATGGAAACGCGCGACTGGATCGCCCTCCGCAAGGGGGGCCGGCCCGTCTCCGATCTTCGCTGGCTCGTGGAGAACATCGAGCGGATCAAAGCCCCCCATCTCGTGAGGCGCCATCTCTACGACCGGATCGATCTCCCGGTAGTCTGGCCCCTCGGCGATTCGGACGCATCCCGGACCACAGGGCGCGCCTCCGACGGACCGCTCTTCTTTCACGACGGACCGCTGCTCCGGAAGATCACCGACTTCCGGCGGGAGATCACCCGCCCCACGCCGGAGCTGCCGCGGGTTTCGCGCCGGGAGGCGGACCGCCTGATCCGATCGGTCCGGTGCTCCCTCGCCGTCCGGCACCGCGCCCTATACCCGATCGAGTACGCCAACCCCGACGACGTGCTCGTCTTCGAGCCGGGCCGAGGCTATCGCTTCGTTCTCTACGGCATGCGCCACCCCCACCGCCTCCCGTGGGAAAGCGACTACGGCGCGCTCCTCGTGAAGAACGGCTACCCCGTCGGCTACGGCGTAGGCGCCATGCTCTTCGAGCAGATGGAGATCGCGGTGAACATCTTCGACACCTGGCGGGGGGGGGAGGCCGGATACGTCTTCACCCAGTTCGTCCGCGCCTTTCACCGGCACTTCGGATGCACGCGATTCAAGATCGTACGCTACCAGGTGGGCCACGAGAACGACGAGGGGCTGAAGTCGGGGTCCTTCTGGTTCTATTACAAGCTCGGCTTCGTGCCGAAGGACCCGGCGGTGCGACGCCTCGCCGCGAAGGAGGCGGCGAAGATCCGTCGCGACCGCTCCTACCGGACACCGATCGGGACGCTCGAGAAACTCGCCGTGAGCGACCTCTTCTTCGACCTCCGCCACGATCCCCGGAAGATGCCGGACGAGTTTCCCCTCGCCGACCTCTCGACCTCGACCACCAAGTGGATCGGAGAACGTTTCGGCGGCGACGGGCGGCTCGCCCGCCGGGAGTGCGCGGAGACGGTCGCGAGGGCCCTCGGGTGCCGGGGATGGAAACGATGGCCGGCGCCCGAGAGGGAATGGCTCGGGCGTCTCGCGATTCCCCTCGCCCGGATCCGGGGCCTGGAAAGGTGGAGCGCCGGAGAGAAGGGAGAGTTGGTCGCCCTCGTCCGCGCCAAGGGCAAGCCCCAAGAGACCGAGTACGCCCGGCGGATGATCAAGGCTACCAGATTGAGGCGAGCGTTGGAGAGGATGGCGCGCACCGACTAGCCTGCTCGGATTCCTCCTCTGCACCCCGGAGAAGTTGTGTACCACTTATTCCAAAGTGGCTGACTTCTTCGGACTTTTCCTCTGCACCTTGGAACAGTTCTGCTCGTGGGCAATACCCGTCCGGAGGGGGGCGGGACCGTGGTCCGGCTTCGGGAGGCGACCGAGCCCGGGTACCCACCGGAGCCGCAGGCGGAGGTGGGTGGGCGAGGAAGCATCCGGAGCGCGGAAGCGCGGAGGATGATGCCTAAATCTCCCCCACTCACTCTCACGTACCAGTTTCCTCGGGTGTCCCCTCTACGAGCCCGGAGAATGGGAGGGCTCCTTCCCGCCGTGCGACGAGCGTTCAAGTCTGCCCCTCTATCCCTCCCTCAGCCGGCCCCCCGCCCCGCCGATGATCGTGGCCGGCCGGTGCAATCAGGGGGACGCAATACTTAACCTTGATTCTCCATAAAATCTCGAGAGCAAGCGCGTGAGAGTGCGTCAGATGCGGCAGCGCGCAGCATTCACCAAGCAGAGCATATCCGACGATATGTGAGCATTGGTGAATGCGAGCACTGTCGCAGATGGCGTGCTATCATGCGAGCGTCAGCGTTTTGAGCCGAGATTTTATGAAAGATCAAGGTTAATTCCCTGTTCGGTATGGCGTCCCCGGAACTCCCCTCAGAAAATCATGGGGTTCTTCAACAGCCCCCGTGTCCCCGAATTTCCCCCCAGAACAGGCTTCGATACGGCCCTCGCTTCTCTCGGGCCTACTCAGGACGGAAGGAATTACTATAGTCTTGGGTTTTCGGCAGTCCTTGCTGATCATTCCCAGCCACGGGCGGGTGGCCGGGGTGTTGGGTGGGGGGATGAAGCGGCGAGTTGCCGGGAGCGCCGGTGAGCTTCGAGCCGGCCACCGGAAGCTCGAGTAGGCGCGGCCGGCTTGTCTGAGCCGCCATCCCCCCACCCACGCCCCGGACAGGACCTGCCCGTGCTATGAGCAAAAGCGGCGCGCCGCCCGCCCTATTTCACGAGAACCATCTTCCGGACGTCGCCGAAGCTCCCGATCCGGATGCGATACAGATAGACGCCGGACGGAGCGCTCTCCCCCGAGTCGGTCCGCCCGTCCCAGACCGCTTCGTGCCGGCCGGGCCCCATCGTTTCATTCACGAGGGTCCGGACGAGCCGGCCCCGGACGTCGAAGACGCCGATCTCCACGGGCGCCGTCCCCTCCACTTCGTACCGGAGCGTCGTGACCGGGTTGAACGGGTTCGGCACGTTCGGATAGAGCGCGTTCCGGAAGACCGGCGGAAGCAGCTCCTCGAGCACGCGGGTCGCGACCGAGGCCTTCCGCCAGAAGCCCGCGGATAGGATGTAGTTATTGCTCGCGCCGATGCCGGGAGGCGTCGGCTGGCCGAGGGTGCCCTGGAGGGCGTAGTTCGCGCTCCCGCCGGCGCGCCCGCCGGCGCTCATCACCGACGAGGGAATCCGCTCACCCGACCTCGTCTCCTTTTCGGCGGGCGGCGGATCCGCCCACGCGGCGAAGGCGAGAAGGGCCGCGAGAAGAACCGCGAGGACCGGTGACCGCGATTTCATGGGTTACTCCCCTCTTTACTTCCCGCGCGGAGAGGTTCGGCCCCGGCGGGAGCCATGCGGGATCTCGTTCACGGCGGGAGGGAGGCGATGCCGAACAGGCGCGGCGCGGTCCCTCCCGATCTTCGTCTTGGACAAAGCCGAAGAAGAAGGACGCCCGAGGCCGGGGAGGCGCCGGTCGTTCCGCGTCTCATAGAAGACCGTGGATGGCAACGCTTTTATGATACCCGAAGAAATCCGCTCTTCGCAAGCCCGGAACGGGGCGAATTGGATGGTCAATATGCCAACCAATTGGCCGTTGATCGCCGTGAGATCTCCTGTATACTGACGATTGGAACGATCCAATAGGAGACCGCCGTGAACCTCGACCTGGAGCGCGGAAGCCCCACCCCCCTTCATCTGCAGATCGCCCGCGGTCTCCGGGAGCGAATCTTGAGGGGCGCCATTCCCGCGGGGGCGAGGCTCCCCGCCAGCAGGAAGATGGCGGAAGCCCTCGGCGTCAACCGGAGCACCGTGGTGCAGGCGTACCAGACCCTCTGGTCCGAGGGGCTCACCGAGGGGTTCGTCGGCCGGGGGACCGTGGTGCGGCCGTCGGTCGCGGCGGCCGGCGCGCCGGTCCCGTCGCCGCCGTGGGGGGCCCTTTTCGCGGCCGGCCGGGAGCAGGCGGACGGCGAAGTACGGGATCTCGTCCGCCTCCTCGCCCGGGAAGACGTCATCTCCCTCGCCGCGGGACTTCCCGCGCCCGACCTTTTCCCCATGGACGAGCTGGCCGACATCGCCCGGGCCGTGCTCGAGGGGGGAGGCCGCTCCCTCCTCTACTGGTGCGACACCCTCGGCTACGAACCGCTCCGCAAGGCCCTGGCCGACCGCTTCACCAACACCGCGCCCGGCGAGGTGATGATTCTGAGCGGCTCGTCCCAGGGGATCTTCCTCGTCGCCCGCGCCCTGATCGAGCCGGGAGACACGGTGGCCGTCGGGTCCCCCACCTACCTCGGCGCGATTCAGGCCTTCCGCGGGGCGGGCGCCCGGCTCGCCGCGGTGCCGGTGAACCACGGCGGCATGGATCTGGACATCCTCGAGAGCGTCCTCTCCCGGACGCCCCCGAAGTTCATCTACACCGTACCCACCTTCCAAAACCCGACGGGATCGACCATGCCTCTCGAAAGCCGGCGGCGGCTGCTCGATCTGGCTTACCGGTACGGGGTGCCCATCGTGGAGGACGATCCGTACACCCCCCTCCGCTACGAAGGGAATCCCGTGCCGACCCTGAAGGAACTGGACACCCAAGGATTCGTCATCCACCTGAGCTCGTTTTCGAAGATCCTCTTCCCCGGTCTCCGGGTCGGCTGGATGGCGGCGCCGAAACGGGTCATCGATGCGATCACGCCGGCCAAGTACCTTCAGGATCTCTTCACGAACTCCCACGCCCAGGCCGTGGTGTACGAGTTCTGCCGGCGCGGTCTTCTCGATCGGCACCTCGAGAAGGTCCGGCGCGAGTACGGACGGCGGCGGGACCGCATGGCGAATTCCCTCGGGCGCCACTGTCCCCGTTTCGAGTTCACGATTCCCGAGGGGGGCTACTTCCTCTGGTGCCGCCTCCCCCGGGGAATCGGGGCGAGGGAGCTCCTCCGGGAGTCGCTCCGCAAGAAGGTCTCGTTCATCACCGGCGAGATCTTCTGCCCCGACGGCCAGGGGCGGGACCGGATCCGGCTGAACTTCGCGTCCCACGGCCTGGAAACGATCGAGGAGGGAGTGAGGCGCCTCGGCGCCGCGTCGAGGTCGATACAGAAGCGGGGGGTGCGGAAGCCCGCGCCTTCCGAGGAGGCGCCGGCGAGCCCGATCGTCTGAGGATCGGGCCCCGGTCGGCCCGGCAGGGGAATCGCCGTTCCCATCGAACATCCCATAGAAAGGAGGCACGCCACCGTGTCGTCGACGAAGAACCGCTTCGCCTTTTTCAAGGGGGAGATCGTACCGATCGAGGAGGCCCGGATCGGCGTCATGACCGCGGCCCTGAACTACGGGCTCGGGGTCTTCGAGGGAATCCGGGCCTACTGGTGCGACCGGACCGAGGAGCTCTACCTCTTCCGGCTCCGGGAGCACTACGAGCGCTTTCTCCGGAACGCCCGGGTCCTGCTGATGGACCTGCCCTACTCGGCGGACCGGCTCTCCGAGATCACGGTCGACCTCATCCGCCGCGAGGGGTACCGGACCGACACGTACATCCGCCCCCTCGCCTACAAGTCGAGCGAAGTGATCGGCGTGAAGCTTCACAATCTCGACTGCGACGCGACGATCTTCGCGATCCCCTTCGGCGCCTACATCGACAAGCCCGGCGGGTGCCGCCTGCGCACTTCTTCGTGGCGCCGGATCGACGACAACGCGATTCCCGCGCGGGGGAAGTTCGTCGGGGCCTACGTGAACTCGGCCCTCGCCAAGACCGACGCGGTCACGAGCGGCTATGACGACGCCCTGCTTCTGAACGCCGACGGTCACGTGGCCGAGGCGAGCGCGGCCAACCTCTTCATCGTGAGGGAGGGCGCGCTCCTCACGCCCCCCGTCACGGACAACATTCTCGAAGGCATCCGCCGCATGACCTTCATGCAGCTCGCGGCGGACCGGGGCATTCCCTGCCGCGAGCGCTCCATCGACCGCTCGGAGATCTATCACGCCGAGGAGGCGTTCCTCTGCGGGACCGGCGTGGGCATCGTCCCGGTGATCGAGCTCGACGACCGGCCGATCGGAAGCGGAAGGCCGGGGCCGATCACCGTCGCCCTCGTCGCGCTTTACGACGACGTGGTCCGCGGGCGGGAGCCCCGATACAGGGACTGGTGCCTTCCGGTCTACGGGGACTGACGCCGGCCCGCGCAACTTCTTTGATCTGAACGGAACTTCCCGAGCCCCGGCCCTCCGGCCGGGGCCCTGCTTTTCGGCCCTCAAGGACCTTCCGGGCCGGCCGATCCTCGGAGGAAGAAACAGGCGGACGCATCGGTGCGTCCGGCGGCAGGTACCGAACCTCTCGGTCAGGAGGGATTTCCATGCGGGTCTTCATTGCCGACGACGACCTCGTCTCGCGACGCACCCTCGAAGTAACCCTGAAGAAGCAGGGCTTCGAAGTGGAAATCGCCTGCGACGGCAAAGAGGCGTGGGAGGGCCTTCAGAAAGAGAACGCCCCGAAGCTGGTGATCCTCGATTGGATGATGCCCCATATGGACGGCGTCGATCTCTGCCGGAAGCTCCGGGAGATCGAAACGTCGGAGCCGGTCTATATCATTCTTCTGACGGCGAAGTCGGAGAAGAGCGACATCATCGAAGGCCTCGAGGCGGGCGCCAGTGACTACCTCGTGAAACCCTTCGACCCGGGCGAGCTCCGGGCGCGCATCGGGGTCGGGTGCCGGGTGGTCGAGCTTCAACACACCATCGCCGAGCGGGTGCGGGAGCTCGAGGAAGCGTCCCAGCACATCGAGACCCTCCAGGGCATTCTTCCGATCTGCATGCATTGCCACAAGATCCGTAACGACACGGAAAGCTGGGACCGGATCGACAGTTACATCGAGGCGCACTCGGAAGCCCAGTTCAGCCACAGCCTCTGCCCCGAGTGTCTCGAGAAGTACTATCCCGACGACGACGAGGCCGACGAGAAGAGCGGGAGCGGCGAGACGAGCCCCGCCGGCGCCGCGTCCGCCGAAGACCCGATCTGACCCCGAATCCGCGCGACGGCACCGGGATAGGTCCGGCGCCCTCCCCCATTCCCCCATCCCTTCGACCGGCCGGCGATTGGTTCTTTTGCCCCCGGCCCCTCCTGCCGATCATCCGAGTAGATTGAATCGGAGAGATCCGCGCCGGCCGCGGAGCTTTCAGCCCTCCTCGCTCTCCGACGCGGGGAGCGCGCACCGGTTCATCGACGGACGGAAGCGCGAGCGGACGGAGGAGACCATGGCGGACGAAACGGCGGCCGTGACCAGCGGCCGGACCGACGGGATCCTCGATCACCGGAACCGGGCGTATCGGGTTCTTTACGACACGGTCTGCGAAGTGGAGGGCGTTTCGGAAGGGGAGATCCTCGAAATCCTCTGCCGGAATCTCCGGAAACTGTGCGGCGCCGAGAGCGTCGCGGTCGCGACCCACGACCACCCGAAGAACTCGCTCCGGCTCGAAGTGGTTGATTACGGAATGGACGCGCCGCCCGTGCGGCTCGGCCCGGACCCCGCCCACAGGATCACCGTACTGCCCGAGTGGGCGGAGGATCTCCGGAAGCGGGTCATTCGCCCGTGCGACGACCGGCGTCCCTGCCTCGCTTCGCTCTTTCCCGACTCGGAACCCGCCGCGATCTTGCGGGAGCGGAAGACCGGCGCCCGGTACACGCTTTCGTGCGTCCGGGACGGCTCCCTCGTGGCCCTGTTCGGGGTCGACATGCCGCCGGGGCGGGAACTCCCCCTCGAAAACGTGGTGGAGACCTACCTCGGCACGACCGGGATGATTCTCCAGCGCGTCGCGGACGTGCGGGAGCTCCGGGAGGCCCACGCCCAGACCGCCTACCTCCTCTCGTCGATCCCCGTGATTCTCGTCGGGGTCGGCGAGAACGACCGTGTGACCCACTGGAACCGGCCGGCGGAGGAGGTCTTCGGCGTCGAGGAGGGCGAGATGGCCGGGCGGCGGTTCCGGGAGGCGCCCCTCGATTGGGATTGGGACGAGTTCAACCGGCAGGTGGAGCACTGCCGCCGGACGAGAGAGAGGGCGCGCATCCATCCGTTTTCCTACACGCGCCGGGACGGGAAGGAATGCTCTCTCGACATCACGCTGAACCCCTTCCACGCTTCCCCGGAGAAGCCGACCGGCTACCTGCTCGTCGGCGAAGAGATCACCGAGCGGCGGACGCTCGAGAGCCAGCTCATTCACGCCCAGAAGATGGAATCCATCGGGTCCCTCGCCGCCGGGATCGCCCACGAGATCAACACCCCCGCCCAGTTCGTCGGGGACAACCTGACCTTCCTTCGCGATTCGGTCGGCGACCTCACGAACCTACTCGGTGCCTACGACCGCCTCCTCCGGGCGGCGAGAGAGAGCGCCGTCACCCAGGACGTGATCGCCGAAGTGGAGAGCGCCCGGGAAGCGGCGGATGTCGAATATCTGATCGACGAACTCCCGAAGGCGATCGAGCAGTCTTCGGACGGGATCTCGCGCGTTTCGAGCATCGTGCGGGCCATGAAGGAGTTTTCCCATCCCGACGGGGCCGAAATGACGGTTTGCGATTTGACCAAGGCGGTCGAGAACACGGTCACCGTCGCCAAGAACGAGTGGAAGTACGTGGCCGACGTGGAAACAGAGTTCGACCCGGCCCTCCCCCCCGTCGTCTGCCTGCCCGGCGAGATCAACCAGGTCATCTTGAACCTCGTCACGAACGCGGCCCACGCGATCGGCGATGTCATCGACACGGAGAAGGGCGAAAAGGGCAAGATCCGGATCTCCACGAAGCTCGCCGGCGATCATGCCGAGATCCGGGTCGCCGACACGGGGGGCGGCATCCCCGAGAATGTCCGGAAGAAGATCTTCGATCCCTTCTTCACGACCAAACCGGTGGGGCGCGGGACGGGCCAGGGGCTCGCCATCATCCACAACTCGGTGGTGAACAAGCACCAGGGTGAAGTGACGTTCGAAACAGAAACGGGAAAAGGGACGACCTTCATCGTCCGACTGCCCCTCAGGCGGGCGGAAGACGAATGACCCGATCCGGAGACGGACCGTGACGGAAGAGAAGAAGAAGCGGATCATATTCGTCGACGACGAGACCAACGTGCTCGACGGCCTTCGTCGCATGCTCCGTCCGATGCGCAACGAGTGGGACATGGCCTTCGTCACCACAGGCGGCGAAGCCCTCCAATCGATGGAAGTACAACCCTACGACGTGGTCGTCAGCGACATGCGCATGCCGACCATGGACGGGGCCGAACTCCTGAAGGCGGTGATCGCCCGCTGGCCCGAGACGATCCGCTTCGTCCTTTCCGGCCAGTCGGACAATGAAACGATTCTCCGCTCCATCGGCCCGGCCCACCAGTACATGTCGAAGCCGTGCGACGCGGACATCCTCAAGAGCACCATCGCCCGCGCCTTCGCCCTCCGCGGCGTCCTCAAGAGCAAGGAACTGAAGGAGCTCGTCTCTCAGATCAACTCCCTGCCGAGCCTTCCCGACCTGTTCGTCCGGGTGCAGGACGAACTCTCCTCCGAGGACGCGTCCGTCCGGCGCGTCGGCGAGCTGATCGAGCAGGACGTGGCCATGAGCGCCAAGATTCTGCAACTCGTGAATTCGGCTTTCTTCGGACTGAGTTCCCCCGTGACCAGCCCGGCCCATGCGGTCAGCCTTCTCGGGCTCGACCTCATGAAGTCGTTGGTCCTCGTGGTGCATGTCTTCTCCGAGGCGAACGCCCCCCATTTCCCTGGACTTTCGGTGGAGACGCTTCATCACCACAGCCTGTCGGTAGCCAGCTTCGCGCGGGCCATCGCGAGGGCCGAGACCTCGGAAAGGAGCATATCCGACCACGCCTTCCTCGCGGGCGCCCTCCACGACATGGGGCGGCTCATCCTCATGGCGAACATGCCGGACCGCTACCGGACCGTGATCGGAAGGGTGCGGGACGAAGGGGTTTCTCTTCTGAAGGCGGAAAAGGAGGAGTTCGGTGCCACCCACTCGTCGGTGGGCGCCTACCTTCTCGGCCTGTGGGGATTCCCCGACCCGGTGGTCGAGGCGGCCGTCTTCCACCACGCGCCGAGACAGAGCCTCTGCGCCGTGTTCAGCGCCCTGACGGCGGTCCACGCGGCGAACGTGATCGAATACGAGACACGGGCGGCCGGCCCCCTGGGAGACGCGCCGCTGTTCGATGAAGAGTATTTGGAATCGATCCGGCTCTCGGACCGTCCCGACTCGTGGCGGAATCTCTGCGAGCCGTTCGACCGGAGAGAAGAAGCGGAAACGACGGCGGGCGGCGCCACGGGATGACAGCGGCCTCCGGCCGAAATGAAGAGGGAACCGACGGTGAGCAAAAAGGTCCTCTTTGTCGACGACGACATGAACGTCTTGGAAGCGGTGCGCCGCCAGCTCCGCAAGAAATACGACGTCGAGACCGCATGGGGAAGCGAGGAGGGCGTCAAGGCGCTCGCGGAGAAGGGACCGTTCGCCGTGGTGGTCTCGGACATGCGCATGCCCGGCATGGACGGGATCCAACTCCTGACGAAAGTGCGGGAGACGTATCCCTTCACGGTTCGCATCATGCTGACCGGGCTCTCGGACCAGGGGACGGCGATGAACGCCGTGAACGAGGGGAACATCTTCCGCTTTCTCACGAAGCCGGCGACGCCGGATGTGCTCGGCCGCGCCCTCGACGACGGGCTGGAGCAGTATCGTCTCCTCACGGCCGAGCAGGAGCTTCTCGAAAACACGCTCACCGGCAGCATCAAGATCCTCACCGACATCCTCTCTCTCACCAACCCGGACGCGTTCAGCACCGCCCTCCGGGTCAAGCACTACGCCTCCCAGATCGCCGAGACCCTGGGACTCGCGGACCGGTGGCAGTACGACGTGGCGGCCATGCTCTCCCAGGTGGGTCACGTCACCCTTCCGGCGGAGACCCTCGAGAAGCTGATCAGCGGAGAGGAACTCGACGAGACGGAGCGGGCGATGGCCGCGGCGGCGCCGGAGATTGCGAAGAGCCTGATCGAGCGCATCCCGCGGCTCATGGTCGTGGCCGGGATGATCGGCCGCCAGAACGAGGATCACGATTCCGCCACCGGATCGACGGTGGCGGAGACGGCGCCGGAAGTGCTCGGCGGGCGGATCCTGAGAGCATCGATCGATCTCGACCGGGCCATCGGCTCCGGAACCGACCTCGGGGAGGCGGTGAGGTCGTTCCAGGCGAAGAAGGACCGCTATCACCCCGCCGTGCTCGAGGCGGCCTCCCGCGTGCACCTGCCCGAATACCAGAAAGTGATCCGCTCCATTCCTACGGAGAACCTCAAGAACGGGATGGTTCTCGCCGAAGACATCCGCACGGCGGGAGGGATTCTCGTGGCCACCAAGGGACAGGAGGTGAACCCGGCCTTCGCCGGCCGGCTCGCCAACTTCTATCGCCAGGGAAGCATACCCGAAACCGTGCGTGTCCACGTGCAGCAGGTCAAAGTCGAGGAAGCGGCCCTCTCCGCGCACTGAGCCCCGCGGCGGAAGAGCATGGCGGCCGCTGGGACGGAGGGGAAAAACGCGGGGACGCTCGGCGGGGCAATCGTCCGGCCCCTTTTTTTTGCGCCGGCCCTTCTCCCCCGTGGGACTTCTACAGAAAATCTCCTCATTGCCGATCATCGGATCATGGAAAGGCGCAAGATCGTCGCCGTGGCCTACCCGGTCGGGCGGGTCGGCTCGTCCGCCATGATGGGCATTCTTCATCTCGCCGGCCTCTACGTCGGGTCCGACCGGCGTCTCTTCGAGCCGGCCGCCATGAACCCGAAGGGTTTCTTCGAGCTCCCCGAACAGGAGCGCTTCCTGAGGGAGACCTGGTCCGTCATCTATCCCCACGTCTCGATCCCGCCGGCCGACCGCATGGTCGACCGGATCGCCGCGGAGCGGACCCCCGTCTACCGGCGTCTCTTGGACGACTCCTTCGGCGGCCGGTACCCCGCCGCCGTCAAGTCCCAGTGGTGCCTGACCCTCCCCTTCCTCCGGGAGATGACGGACGAGTTCGACGTGCGCGTCCTCTATATGGAGAGGATCCGGGAAGACCAGATCGCCTCCCTCCTCCGGGTGTGGCGCGGGGCCGAGGATCCGGTCCGCCGCCATGCGTCGCGCGATTTCGTGGCCGAGTACATCGACCGGTGGCGCGCCTTCGGCGAGGGGATTTTGCGGAGCGGGGGCCTTCCGCACATGAGGGTCTCTTTCGACGCCCTCGTGGCCGACCCGGCGGCGGTGATGAGCGAGATCGTTTCGTTCCTCGATATCGACGCGCCCCCCGAGGATCGGATCCGGGAGTGGGTCGACCCGTCGATCGTGAACCGCGAAACGTTGACGCTCCCCGGAGCGGGCCCCGCCGGAGGCGAGGTCCCCGGTGCGAAATCGCCGGGCCCCACCCTCTCGCTCGTCGTGAACACCCGAAACGCCGCGGTCCATCTGGAGGGGTGCCTCGCGAGCGCCGCCCCCGTGGCGGACGAAATCGTCGTGGTCGACATGGAGAGCGGCGACGGAACGGCGGACATCGCCCGGCGGTACACGGACAAGGTCTTCTCTCATCCGCCGGTGGGATACGTGGAGCCGGCCCGGAACTTCGCCCTCGATCGGGCGACGGGGGACTGGGTTTTCGTCCTCGATGCGGACGAACGGCTCTCCCCCGAGCTCGCGGAGAGCGTCCGGCGCGTGATCGCCGAGGACGAGGGGACGGCGCTCTTCCTCGTCCCCCGCCGGAATCACTTTGCCGGCCGCCCTCTCGAGGGGAGCGGCTTCGGTCCCGACCGGGAGGCGCAACCCCGCCTCTTCCGGCGGGGGCGCGTCCGCTGGACCGACAGGATTCACGGAACGCCGGAGATCGACGGCGAAGTCCGGCTCCTCCCCCTCCCGCCGGAGGCCCACATCCGGCACCGGTGGGCCGAGAGGATTTCCGATTTCACCGGGCGGCTCGACCGCTACACCGACTTCGAGGCGGCGGCGCTTCACGAGGCGGGCGAGCGGTGGAGCCTCGGCCGGATGCTCGGGGCGGCGCGACTCGAGATCGAGGATCGGTACGAGCCGGAGAAGGACGGCGTCCGCAGCCTCTTCCTCGCCGGCGCCATGGCGTACTACCGGTTCCTCTCGTGGGCGAAGCTGTGGGAGAAGGACGGGCGCCCGGAATTCCCGCTCCCCCCGGATGTCGCCGCCCTCTTCCGCGCCTTCGAGCGCGTGCTCGAAAGGGATCCCGAAAGCGAGATCGCCATCGAGAACCTGCGCGTTCTCGTGGAGACGACCGGGAACGGAAGCGAATGATGAGCGGGGGAGAGAAGACATGATTCTCTCCCACACCCACAAGGTGATCTTCGTTCATCCGGGGAAGACGGGGGGCACGTCGATCGAAAAGACCCTCGCCCCTCTCCTCGGCCTCCGCTTCGACGAGACGTGGCTCTCCGACGAGGTGCTGCCGGGCGAGAACTGCAAGCACATCGCCGCGTCGCGGCTGAAGGAGATCGTCGCCGACGAGATCTGGGACGGGTACTTCACGTTCGGCTTCGTCCGGAACCCCTTCGACCGGCTTCTCTCGGAGTGGTGCATGCACGAGCAGGCGGATCCGGACGTGCCGTGGCGGAAACGGGACTGGACGGCCTATCCGAATTTCGAGGCTTTCCTGGACGGCATCGTCCGGGGCGAGGTGATCCTCGATCGGGACTACCAGTCGTGGATGCTCGGCGACGGGGCCGGGAACGTTCTCGTCGACTTCGTCGGGCGTTTCGAGCGGCTTCAAGAGGACTTCGACGAAGTGTGCCGCCGCATCGGCCTTCGGCCCGTGCCCCTCGGCCGCGAGGCGGCCACCCGGCACAAGCCGTGGCGGGACCATTACGATGCCACCCGGCTCCGCGCGGTCTACCGATCATGCGCCGGAGACTGCGAACGGTTCGGCTACGAGGCGCCCCGTCCGGCCCTGGGCGTCCGCCCCTCCTTCCGCTGATCTACTCGGTGAGGTTCGGGTAGGGATCCCGCCCAACGGAATCAGATTTCCTGGATCCCCGCCCCCCGCCTTCGCGGGGGCAGGCTTCGCGGGGATGACATTTCAATACATAGGCGGGGCAGAGCGCCGCCTACTCCGCTGACTCCGCCTCCTCTTCTTCGGGCGGGGCGGAGGATCGGAGGAGGGAGGGGGATGGGGCGGACGTGGACGCTCGTCGTGCGGCGGGAGAAAGCCCTCCCATTCTCCGGACGCGCAGAGGCAGCGTTGCGGAAGCCATCAAGAACTCCCCGGCTATGCCCCGCCCCCTCCCGATGCCGGTCCATCGTCCCGCCGGCTTTCCCTTGAGACCTCAAGGTGTCGTGTACGTCGGCTCCGTCGGCTCGGCGACCGCCGTGTCCCGCTCCCAACCGTCATGCTCGAGGGTGAGCGACTCGATGGCGAGGTCCGGGCTCGCCGCGTCGAATTCGGTCACGGCGCTGTATTTCGACGGCCAGCAGTTGTACACCTTCCACGCCATCGCGAGCTGCCCCGCCTCGTTGTAGAGCTCGATCATGATGTCCTTTCGGTAATCGGCGAGCGAGGACTCGGAGCCGAGCCCGGCGCCGAAGTTCCACACCTTGTTCACCCAGGTCTCGAAGGCGTCGTCGTGGGTCCGCCCCCGCTCGAGGATGATCGGCGCGTAGGTCGTCGGTCCCGGCGTGTGGGTCATGCCGCTCGCCTCGTTCCCCTTGCGGTAGGTGGCGACTTCGGTGGTCCGCGTCAGGCCGCTGACGAACATGACGCCGGGGACGTACTTGCCGTCCCACTTCACGCGGAACTTGTACCGCTTGTACGGGTCGTGGCGGTGAACGTTGACGGAGAACTCGTTCGCGGCGGCGTAGGACGCGACGAGCGCCGCGAGGGCGACGAAACCGAGCACGGCCGTTCGGAAACGCATGGCGAACCTCCTCGGGGAGTGGGCCCGTTGGCTTGGTGATTTCCAATCGAGAATGCGAACACGCATGGCGTCGCTCTTTCCGGCGCTAAGGAGACGGGACGACCGACCAGTCCCGCTCGAAGCCCTCGTAGGCGATGACGAGGACCTCCACGGGGAGGGACGGCCCCGACGCGTCGAGTTCGCCGAGCACGAAATACTCGGATGGCCAGCAGTTGTAAACGCGGTACGAGATGGCGAGCTTCCCCTGGTGGTCGTAGAGGTCGATCTTGAGGTCCTTCCGGTAGTCACCGAGGGACATCTCCGACCCGAATCCGGCCCCGTACATCCACACCTTGTTCGCCCACCGCTCGAACTCCTTGTCCTGCGACAGGCGGCGTTCGATGATGAGCGGCTCGTGGGCGGTGATCCCGACCGTGTTCATGACGCCGCTCGGCCCTCCGCCGCTCCGGGGCCGGACCACCTCGGTCCGCCGCACGAGGCCGGAGACCCGGTCGATCCCGGCCATCTCCTTCCCGTCCCACATGACGCGGAAGGTGTACTGGCCGGGCAGGAGGCCGTTCGCCTCCGCCCCGTCCGGCGCGAGAAGCGCCGCGGCGAGAAGGAGGAAGATCCACGGCAGGGGGGACGCTCTTCGCATGGCACTCTCCTTGGTAGGCCGGAAGCGGGATCCGTCCGGCATCGGCCGACGACTCGCGAGAAACAGATGGCTTGCCGCTCTCAATGAATGGGAAAAGAGGGTGCGCTGGCAAGGAAAATCAGGAGGATCGGAGATCGACGGTGGCGGGCGGTGAAAGAGCGGGGCCGCGGAGCACGTCGCCCCGCGGCCCCGAGAGAACTAGCGGTACATCGACTTGATGGAGCCCCAGGTCGAATGCTCCGTGGAAGTCGGGCAGCCTTCCACCTCGATCGTCGCACTGTACATCACGCCGCTGACGGCGAAGCCGAGGTCCCGGTTGTAGACCTCGAGCCGGTTCGCGCCGCATTGGACGAGACCGGTGACGTCCGCCACCATGGTCGTTTCGGTCGCGTAGTTGCCGCCGGAAATGCTCGGAGTGACGGCGACGCCGTTCAGGTAGACGCCGTCCGTGTTGGGACCGCCGGCGCCGGGGTAGTCGCCGAGACCGTCATCGACCACCCAGCAGAACGTCAGCGTCGCATGGTCGATGCAGCAGGTCTGGAGGTCGAAGGGTTGGCAGAACAGCACCGATGCGGGGGTGTTGAACGCATCGATTCCGATCCACTGGGCCAGGGGATCGCACGCGAGCTGCTGGGCCCAGACCGAGATCGGCTGCAGCGCGATCATGGCGTTCGGGCCGGTGCACGCCGAGTCGAAGTCGGCCGTAGTGAACAGGTTGGGCGACAGGGGGGCGCCGCCGGAACCCACGAGCATCGTGATGGACGGATCGGGATTCCCCGCGGGGGCGTTTCCGCTCCGAAGGACGACCACCTCCGTCGCCGACGCCGTAACGGCGCCCAGGGCCATCAGAAGACCGCCCAGAAAGAGAAAGACCGCCAAGAACCTCGACGACCGAGTTTTCACCATCGACATTGGATGGCCTCCGTGGTGGGGAACCGCCTGGGGGGATTCCGCTCTCCCGGCGAATTGCCGGATCTTTATCAACGCCGGCCGAAGAGATATGAATAAGCGGGAAGAAAATCAATATGGCGGACGCCGAATTCAGGCAAAGAGCCCGAAATACTCGCGGTCCTCTCCGGCGGGGAGCCGCCCCCCCTACTCCCCCCGCTTCCTCACCACCAGCCAGAGGAAGAACGGTCCGCCGAGGAGCGCCGTGATGATGCCGACCGGCAGTTCCGTTTCGGTCAGCAGGTTCCGGGCGATGCCGTCGCACACGACCAGGAAGGGCCCGCCGATGAGAACGCACCCGGCGATCAGGTAGCCGTGAGAGAGCCCGAGGAGGAGCCGGAGCACGTGGGGAACCACGAGCCCGACGAACCCGATGGGCCCGCACGCGGCGACGGTCGTCGCCGTCAGGAACGACGCCACCAGATAGAGGTGCGCCCGCACCCGGTCGACCGGCACCCCCCGGCTCCGGGCGATCTCCTCCCCCGTCAGCAGGAGATCCAGCTCCCGCCGGTAATAGAAGAGCATCGCCACTCCGACCAGGAACGCCGGCAGGATCGTGAAGGAGGAAGCGAACCCGATCGACTCGAGCCGCCCCATCAACCAGCGGACCACCCGGAAAGTCTCCGTGAAGTCGGCCGTGTACTGGAGGAAGAGAAGGAGGGACGAGAAGAAGTAGGAGATCGCCACCCCCGCGAGCAGGAGATGGAGCGTCGAGAGCCCCCGTCCCCGCCGCCCGAGACGGAAGAGCACGAGCACCACGAGGAGCGCCCCCGCGAGGGCCCAGAACGCCACCGCGTCCATCCCGAAGACGAGCCCCCGGACGCCGACCATCACCGCGAGGGCCGCGCCGAAGGCCGCCCCCGACGAGACGCCGAGCGTGAAGGGCGTGGCGAGCGGGTTCCGGAAGAGAGATTGGAACGTCAGCCCCGCGAGGGAGAGGCTCGCGCCGGCAAGGAGCCCGAGGACGAGCCGCGGCACCCGGAGGCTCCAGAAGATGAAGAACCGGGTCGTCCCCGACTCGCCGAAGATGTCCCCCGGCGCGATCGGCTCGGGACCGAAGAAAGGGGCTCCGAGGAGCACGATCACGAAGAGGAACGTGAAGAGGAGGAGAAGGCGGAGCGGATTCTTCTTGTTCACTTCCGCCCCTCCTTCCGGGGCACGATGAGGGGCCGCCCCGTCTCCGGGTGAGGAGAGAGAAGGAACCGCGCCCCGTAGATCTCCTCGAGAGCGTCGGCGTTCGCGATCTCCCCGGGGGGACCGTCCTTCACGATCGACCCGTCCCTCATCGCCACGACCCGGTCCGCCGAGAGGAGGGCCCGGTTCACCTCGTGCGTGACGACGAGAAGGGCGAGACGCCGGGCCCGGCGCACCTCGCCGAGAAGGCGGAACACCTCCTCCTGGAACGCCGGGTCGAGAAACGTCGTCGGTTCGTCGACGAGGAGGAGCCGCGCGTCCTGCGCGAGGGCGGCGGCGATGAGCGCCTTCTGCTGCTCCCCGCCGGAGAGGGTCGAGAAAGGGCGGTCGGCGAAAGGGGAGGCGCCGGCCAGCCCGATCGCTTCGCCCACCCGCCGCCGGTCCTCCTCCGTCGAGGGGCGCCAGGTCGACAGAAACGGGTATCGAGCCTGGGCGACGATCTCCCGGGTCGAGAAGGGGACCTCCGGCTCCCGGGCCTGAGGGACGTACGCGGTGAAGCGGGCCGCCTCGCGGGGGGGCATGGAGGCCCGGTCCCGGCCGCCGAGGAAGACGACGCCCGGCGGGGGCGAAAGAACGCCGGCGACGTGCTTCAAGAGCGTCGACTTCCCCGCGCCGTTCGGCCCGAGCAGGGCGACGAACTCCCCCTCGTCCACGGCGAGGGAGACGCCCCCCAGGATCTCCTTTTCCCCTTTTCTATGCCGGAGACCCTCGACGCGCAGCATCCCCATGATCAGCGGGCCTCCCGGAGGGCGGCGGCGATGTCCCGGAGGGTCTCTCCCATGCGCGGCCCCGGCACGACGAGATGGTCCCCGGTGAGGACGAAAACGTTCCCCCTCTCCACGGCGGCGAGTCCCGGCAGCGTTCCCCACGTCCCCCGGGCGAGGCGGGTCTCCGCGGCGGCACCGTCCCCCTCGGGCCGGATCTCGAGGATCACCTCCGGATTCTTGTGGAGGATCTCCTCGACGCTCGGCTCGGGGTAACGGGCGGCGGACCGGCCGAAGACATTCTCACCCCCCGCGCGGCGGAGAAGCTCGTCGAGGTAAGTGCCCGGCCCCGCGACGAAGACGTCCTTCACGCTTCCCTCCGTGCGGGAGACGACGATCATCACGCGGCGCACCCGGTCCGGCGGATCGGCGGTTACCTCGCCGAGGGCGTTCCGGAGCGAATCGGCGAGTACCCTCGCGGCTTCTTCGGATCCCGTGGCGCGGCCGATCGAATCGATGGAGGCGAAGATGTCGCCCACCGTGTCGTTCGGCAGGATGAGAGTCCGAAGGCCCCGGGCCGCCATCCGGTCGCCGATGCCTCCGTGGGCGGGCAAGAGGACGATCAGGTTCGGCTCCAAGGCGAACATCCTCTCGAGGCTCGGGTTGAGGAGGGCGCCGACCTTCGGCTTCTCCCGCGCCTCGGGCGGAAACCGGCAGTAGTCGGTCACGCCGACGACCCGGTCGCCGAGGCCGAGGGCGAAGAGGATTTCCGTCAGGTTCGGCGAGAGGGAGAGGATGCGGAGCGGGCCGGCCGTGTCGATGTCCGAGGGGCGCGGTCCGCCGGCTCCCCCCCGGAAAAGCGCGAACGCGCCGATGAGGAAGATCAGCGCCAGGGGCCCGGCGGTTCGGAATCGGGCGAGGGTCACGTCGTCTCCCGGACGAAAAGGCCCGGCGCTCCCGAAAAGGGTTGCCCGCGGGCCGTAACTCCCTTAACATCAAGGACTCCGGCGCTCCAGCGGCGCCGCTCTCGATTGTAAACCGGGGGACGGTGATTTTACATACATTTACAGGAGTAGCGCCGCTTTCCCTCCCGCCCGCGAGGCTCCGGAGGGCCATGTCCGCAACCACCGAATTCCGCGAGGTCCGATGGGTCCCACGAAGCAGGAGACGAACGTGAACGAAAAGGGCGTGGGAATCGGGCGGCTCTCCCGGGAGGAGTGCCTCCGGTTCTATCGTCTCATGTTCCTCTCCCGGTCGATCGACGACGCCGAGATGCGGCTGAAACGGAAGAACCAGATCTTCTTCCAGATCAGCGGCGCGGGGCACGAGGCGATCAGCGTGGCGGCCGGGCTCGCCCTGAAACCGGGCCACGACTGGTTCCTTCCTTACTATCGGGACCGGGGGCTCAACCTCGCCCTCGGCGTGACGCCGGAGGAGATGTTCCTCCAGGCGGTGGGAGCGCTCGGCGACCCGGCGTCGGGGGGGCGGCAGATGCCGGCCCACTGGGGGCACAAGGCGCACAACATCGTCTCCCAGGGGAGCCCGACGGGGAGCCAGATGCTCCACGCGGCGGGCATCGCCGAGGCGTGTCTTTACGGGAAGAAGATGGCGGGGGTGCCGGGGGCGTTCCACGGGGATGAGGTGGTGTACGTCTCCGTCGGCGACGGGACGACGAGCGAGGGGGAGTTCTGGGAGGCGATGAACACGATCAGCAATCTCGGCCTCCCGGTGCTCGTCGTGGTGCAGGACAACGAGTACGCGATCTCCGTGCCCGTGGAGGTGAACACGGCGGGGGGGAGCATCTCGAAGCTGTTCGAGGGATGGCCGAATCTCATGATCCGGCGGGTCGACGGCTGCGACCCGGTCGCCTGCATGGACGTCTTGTCGGAGGTGGTGCCCCGCCTGCGGGCGCGGAAGGGGGCCGCCCTGGTGCACGCCAAGACCGTCCGTCCTTACGCCCACTCCATGTCGGACGATCAATCGAACTACCGGGGGGCGGACGAACTGGAGGAGGAGGCGAGGCGCGATCCGCTCACGACGTTCGCGCGGCGACTGGAGGGCGAGGGGGTCGCGACGGAAGAGGAGCTGGCGGGCATTCGTGAGGAGGTCCTCGGCGAACTGGGGGAGGCGGAGGAGGTGGCGCTCGATTCGCCGAGGCCCGGGGCCGAGGACGCGGAGCGCTTCCTCTATTCGGAAGAGGTGGACCCGACCTCGGACGAGTTCGACCGCGGGCCGGCGGAGGAGGGGGAGAGTCTCTCCCTCGTGGGGCTCGTGAACAGGTGCCTCCACGACGAGATGGAGCGGGACGCGCGGATCGTCGTCTTCGGGCAGGACGTGGCCGACGCGAGCCGGGAGAAGGTGCTGGCCGGTCGGAAGGGGAAAGGGGGCGTCTTCAAGGTGACGTCGGGCCTGCAGAAGGCCTTCGGCGGCGCGCGGGTCTTCAACTCGCCCCTCGCGGAGGCGAACATCGTCGGCCGGGCCGTCGGCTGGGCCTTGGCGGGCATGAAACCGGTCGTGGAGATCCAGTTCTTCGACTACATCTGGCCCGCGTTCATGCAGGTGCGGGACGAGGTTTCCATGATGCGGTGGCGGTCGCGGGGGGCGTTCTCGTGCCCCTTCGTCATCCGCGTGCCGATCGGCGGATACCTCCAGGGGGGAGCGGTCTACCACAGCCAGTCGGGCGTGGTCCTCTTCGCCCACAACCCGGGGCTCCGGGTGGTGATGCCGTCGAACGCCATCGACGCGAACGGCCTCCTTCGCACGGCGATCCGGTGCGACGACCCGGTGCTCTTCCTCGAACACAAGCACCTCTACCGCCAGCCCTACGCCAAGGGGGCCTACCCCGGACCGGACCATTCGATCCCCTTCGGCCGGGGCAAGATCGTGACCGAGGGGAGCGATCTGACCATCGTCACCTACGGCGCCCTCGTCCGGCGGAGCCAGATGGCGGCGAAGGAGCTCGAGCGAGGCGGCGTCTCGGCCGAGGTGATCGATCTCCGTTCCCTCCAGCCGTGGGACAAGGAGATGGTGGGGGCGTCGGTGAAGAAGACGAGCAAGGTCTTGGTCGTGTACGAAGACACCCGCTCTTTCGGCTACGGCGCGGAGATCGCCGCGTGGATCGCCGAGGAGCTTTTCGAAGACCTCGACGCTCCGGTGAAGCGCCTCGCCACTCTCGATACCCCGGTCGGCTATTTCCCCGGCCTCGAAAACGCCATTCTCCCTCAGACCGAAGATATCATCCGCGAAGCCGGCGACCTCTCCGAGTACTAGAACTCGTTTCAAAACCCCTTCCTGCTGCGGCTGGCTGCAGGGACGGCCCGCTTCGTCCTCGGACGGATGAAGGACCCGGCGGAGACGGGCGGGGAGAGGATCGAATCCAGGGCGACTAATCGACGCCATCATAACCAATTATACATATGCACCGTAGAGAATATATAATGTTTTCTCTGATTGCCGATGATCCCGCGAGGGCCGGCATGGGTCCTGCCCGTTTGGCGAAGCCGGCCCTTTCTCTTGTCGCCCCCGATCCCTGGGGCTACACTTTTCGATGGACGGGAGATGACATGGAACGAGATGAGGGGATCGATCGGTTGGCGTCGAAGGAAATGGCCCGGCGGGAAGCGATGAAGCGCGCATTCGAAGAGGCGGAGCACCCCCCCGCCGGCGGCCCGCTCCTGACGATCTCGCGGGACTACTTCTGCGGCGGCGGCACGGTCGCCAAGAAACTGGCCGCCAAGCTCGGCTGGAACCTCTACGACAGGGAGCTGATCGAATCGATCGCGAAGGACCGCAAGGTCGAGGCCAGGGCGATCGAGGAGCTCGACGAGAATGTTTACCAATATATTCAGGATTGGGCGAACGAGATCTTCCTCGCCGACTATGTCGGCCAGACCGCCTACATGAAGAGCCTGGCCCGGATCCTCGTCTCCATCGTCAAAGAGGGCAACGCCATCGTTATCGGCCGGGGGGCCCACCTCCTGATCCCCCGCCACAAGCGCCTCGCCGTCCGGCTCACCGCCCCCCTCCCATGGCGGGTCGAGGCGTACATGCGACGGCTCGACGCCCCCGCCGAGGAAGCCGGCGCCAAGATCGCCGCGGAGGACCGGCGCCGCAGGGAGTACATCACCCGCAACTTCCACGGAGACATCGACGATCCCCTCAGCTACGACCTGGTCATCAACACGGAAGGCATGGACCCCAGCACCATCCAGCAGGTGATTGTCGCCGCCCTCCGCTCCCGATTCGATCTCACGGACTCGGCCCTCACGCCGATTCACCGGGACAAGGACTCGTCCCTCTAGTGTTCCGAATCAGCCTTGATCTTTCACAAAATCTCGGCTCAAAACGCTGACGCTCGCATGATAGCACGCCATCTGCGACAGTGCTCGCATTCACCAATGCTCACATATCGTTGGATATGCTCTGCTTGGTGAATGCTGCGCGCTGCCGCATCTGACGCACTCTCACGCGTTTGCTCTCGAGATTTTATGAAA
>JBDROZ010000041.1:0-66027 GCA_043809585.1 Candidatus Eiseniibacteriota bacterium | reverse complement strand
CGAGAGTGCGTCAGATGCTGCAGCGCGGAGCATTCACCAAGCGGAGCATATCCAACGATATGTGAGCATTGGTGAATGCGAGCACTGCGGCAGATGGCGTGCTATCGCGCGAGCGTCAGCGATTTGCACCGGGATTTTTTGTCGGATTAAGGCTAGAGCGTCACGATCTCCTTGTGCTTGCCGAACACCCTCTCGAGGACCTTGCAGATCTCGCCGATCGAGGCCTTCGCCCGCACGCAGTCGATGACGAGGGGCATGAGATTCGCCTCCCCCCGGGCCCCGGCCTCGAGGGCGGCGAGCGCGCCGGCGTGGCGCTTCCCGTCCCGGGCGGACCGGACGGAGGCGAGCTTCTTCCGCTGGGCCGTTTCGAGGGCCGGATCGACGGCGAAGACCGCGATCTCCTCCTTCGCTTCGCTGACGAACCGGTTCACGCCGACCACGACCCGCTCTCCGGCCTCCACCTTCTTCTGGTAATCGTAGGCGCTCCGCTGGATCTCCCGCTGCACGAACCCCGACTCGATGGCTGCAGGCATGCCCCCTTCTTCGTCGATCCGGTCGAGGAGCTTCCGCACCTCCGCCTCGATACGGTCCGTCAGGTGCTCCAGATAGTGCGAGCCGCCGAGAGGATCGACCACGTGGCCGAGGCCCGATTCGTGGGCGAGAATCTGCTGGGTCCGGAGGGCGATCCGCGCCGAAGACTCGGTCGGCAGGGCGAGGGCCTCGTCGTAGGAGTTCGTATGCAGCGACTGGGCCCCGCCGAGAGCCGCCGCGAGGGCCTGCACCGTGACGCGGGCGATGTTGATCTCCGGCTGCTGCGCTGTGAGAGTGGAGCCCCCGGTCTGGGCGTGGAACTTGAGGCGCACCGTCTCCTCCGGTATGCCGAATCTCTCGTGGGCGAGGGTCGCCCAGAGCCGCCGGGCCGCCCGGAACTTCGCCACCTCTTCCATCAGGTCGTTCATCACGTCGAAGAAGAAGGTGACCCGCCGGGCGATCTTCGCCACGTCGAGTCCGGCGTCGCGGGCCGCCTCGAGGTAGGCGAGGGCGTCGCCCAGGGTGAAGGCGAGTTCCTGCACCGCCGTCGCCCCCGCCTCCCGGATGTGGTAGCCCGACACGGAGATGCTGTTCCACCGGGGCACCCGCTCCTCGCAGAAGGCGAAGAGGTCCGTGATCAGGCGGATCGACGGGCGCGGCGGGAAGACGTAGGTCCCCCGGGCGGCGTACTCCTTCAGGATGTCGTTCTGCACCGTCCCCCGGAGCTTCTCCCACGGGACGCCCCGCTCCTCGGCGAGGACCAGGTAGAGGGCGAGGAGCATGGCGGCCGTCGCGTTGATCGTCATCGACACGCTCACCTTGTCCAGGGGGATCCCGTCGAAGAGGACCCGCATGTCGTCGATCGTGTCGATCGCGACTCCCACGCGCCCGACCTCCCCCTCGGCGAGAGGGTCGTCCGAGTCGAGGCCCATCTGCGTCGGAAGGTCGAAGGCGGTGGAGAGCCCGGTCTGGCCCTGCTCGAGAAGGTAGCGGAACCGCGCGTTCGTCTCCTCCGCGGTGCCGAAGCCGGAGTACTGGCGCATGGTCCAGAACCGGGAGCGGTAGAGCGTGGGCTGGATGCCGCGGGTGTAAGGGAAAACGCCGGGCAGTTCGGCGGCGCCCGGACCGGAATCGTCGAGGGGCGTGTAGACCGGTCCGACCTCGAGCCCCGAGGGGGTGAGGAAGGGCCCTTCCCGTTCCGGGAACTCGGCACGGGCCGGCTCGTACACCTCTTTCCGCCACCGTTCGAAAGCGGCGCGAAGCTCGTCGCGGGCATCCGGTCGGGATTCGTTCATGAGGGGACGATACCGGAGCCCCCGGGCGAGCGTCAATCCATTTAGCCCGTTGGAGGGTAACAGGATAGAGGCCGCGGCCCGCGGACAACGACCTTGACATCCCGCGAGGGCCCCCGGTATGTTGAGTCGTTGTCACTTCCGGCGGCCGACCCCGGCGCGGAGGCCGCCGACCCCGCTCCGGCGAGGGCAGGACATTCCCCCGGCGTCCGCGCGCCGGGCCCGGCCCCTTCGCCGACTCCGCCAACGAAAGGAAGGCGATCATGGACGCGAAAAACGTCATCCTCGAGAAGAAGGGCCCGACCGCCTACGTGCGGATCGCCCGGCCGAAGGTGCTGAACGCGCTGAACGCCGAGACCATGAACGAGCTGCGGGAGATCTTTCTCGGCCTCCGGCGGGACGACGACGTGCGGGGCGTGATCGTGACCGGCGAAGGGGAGAAGGCGTTCGTCGCCGGCGCCGACATCTCGGAGCTCGCGGTGCTGGACCCCGAAGAGGCGCGGCAGTTCGCCCTCCGGGGCCAGCACGTGTTCGGCCTCGTGGAGACCGCCGGCAAGCCGGTGATCGCCGCCGTGAACGGGTTTGCCCTCGGCGGCGGGTGCGAGCTCGCCCTCGCCTGCACCATGCGGGTCGCCGCGGAAAACGCGGTCTTCGGCCAGCCGGAAGTGAAGCTCGGGCTCATCCCGGGGTACGGGGGCACCCAGCGGCTCGCGCGCATCGTCGGCAAGGGAATCGCGGCGGAGCTGATCGTGACGGGCCGGAACGTGAAGGCCGACGAGGCGTTCCGGATCGGTCTCGTGAACCGGGTGGTCCCCGCCGCGGAGTTGATTCCGGCGTGCGAGGCGATCCTCGGAGACGCATACAAGGTCGGCCCTCTCGCCGTCCGCTACTCTCTCGAGGCGATCCAGCGCGGCCTCGGCATGACTCTGGAAGAGGGATGCGCCTACGAGGCGGTCCTCTTCGGTCTGGTGAACGGCACGGAGGACGCGAAGGAAGGGTGCGGGGCGTTCCTCGAGAAGAGGAAGGCCGAGTTCAAGGGTCGATAACGACACGCCCGCGCCCGCGGGCGAAGCGAAAGACGCCCCCCCTCGACCCGGCGGACCGGGGGGGCGACGGCGGAATCGAGCCGCCCGGGAGACAGGGAGAGAAGATGGACTTCAGCCTGAACGAAGAACAGGGGATGATCCGCAACATGGCCCGCCAGTTCGCGGACCAGATCCGCGATGCGGCGATGGAGGCCGAAGAGAAGGGGGAGTTCTCCCGGGAGCTGACGCGCAGGCTCGCCGAGAACGGGTTTCTCGGAATCTGCGTGCCCGAAGAGTACGGCGGCCAGGAGCTCGATTTCATCAGCTATATCATCGCCACGGAGGAGATCTCCCGGGCGAGCGCGGGCCAGGGAATGACCGTGGGTCTCTCCAACTCGCTGGTCAACTACCCGCTCCTCCATTTCGGGACCGAAGAGCAGAAGCAGAAATACCTGCGGGGATCGGCCACGGGAGAGCTCCTCGGCTGCTACGCCCTCAGCGAGCCGGACGCGGGTTCCGACGCCTCCCACATCAAGACCGTGGCGGTGCAGAAGGGGAACCGGTACGTCATCAACGGCGCCAAGATCTTCATCACCAACGGATCGGTCGCGGACTTCATCATCCTCTTCACCCGCCTCGACCGGGGAGGGAAGGGTCTCCGGGGGATGTCCGCATTCATCGTCGACTCGGACGCGAAGGGCTTCTCCGTGGGAACGGTGGAGAAGAAGATGGGGCTGAAGAGCTCGCCCACGTGCGAGCTGATCTTCGCGGATGTGGAAGTGCCCGCGACCGCCATGCTCGGCGAGCCGGGGAAAGGGCTCCGCATCGCCCTCGAGACGCTCCACGGGGGACGGGTGGCGGTGGCCGCCTCCGCGGTCGGCATGGCGGAGGAGGCGTTCCAGGCCGCGCGGCGCTACGCCCTCGAGCGGGAGCAGTTCGGCCACAAGATCGCCGACTTCCAGGGGATCCAGTGGATGTTCGCCGACATGCGCACCGAGATCGACGCCGCCCGCTTCCTGACCTACGAGGCGGGTTGGCGGAAGGAGAAGGGGATGCCCTACTCGCGGCAGGCGTCGCAGGCGAAGCTCTTCGCCACCGAAACGGCCACCCGCGTCGCTGGCAAGTCGATCCAGATCCACGGCGGATACGGATACATGCGGGAGTACCGGATGGAGCAGATCTACCGGGACGCCAAGGCGGCGGAGATCTTCGAGGGCACGTCGGAGATTCAGCGCTCCACCATCGGCCGGGAAGTGCTGAAAGGATAGTCTCTCACCTTCCCTGTCACTTCCGAGTGAAGATGGCCACTCTGGAATGACACAGGAACGGGAGTTCCCCTATCCCCCCGGCCTCACCGGTCCCGCGCCCCGCCTCGACTGTTCGAGCGCACTCGCCACGTCGTCGTAGGCCCGCTTCGCGAGCCGGCCGATCGTACTGTTCGGGCTGATGCGGATCGCCTCCTCCCACGCCTCGAGCGCCTCGTCGACCCGCCGCATGTTGCCGAGGGCGAGGCCCACGTTGTACTGGGCGATCTGCATGTTCGGGTCCCGTTCCACGGCTTTCCGGAACCACTCGAGGGCTTCGGCGTCCCGCCCGGTCCGGAGGTACGCCATGCCGACCCAGAAGTAGCCCTTCGAATAGCTGGGGTGGAGGCGGATGATCTCGGTGAACTCCTCGATCGTCTCCTCGTAGTGCCCGAGGCGGATCCGGAGGTTCCCGATGTTGTCGTAGATTTGGCCGTGGGGGGGACACTCGAGCTTCAGCCGTTCGAGGACGGCGAGGGACGAATCGTACCGCCCGTAGGTGAAGTGGAGCATCGAGAGATGGAGTCCGTCCGTACAGGGGAGGATCTCCTTCGGGTCTTTTCCCTCCACGACCGCTTCCGGACCGGCCTCCCCGCGCACGTAGCCGATCGCCTCGAGCTTCTCCCGCGTCTCCTCGTCGATCTCGATGCGGCCCGTCTCCTCTTCGGGCATGTGCTCTTTCAGGATCTCCCGGAGGTCGAGCGCCACCTCCGGCCGCCGTTCGATCAGGTTCGTTCTCTCGCCGGGATCCTCCGAGACGCGGTAGAGCTCGGGGAGTGGGGCCTCGATGTACTTCCACTCCTCCGTGCGGATGCTGAAGAGCTTCGAGCAGAGGTTGTGAATGGGGGAAAAGGTCTCGGCGTAACTGGTCCATTCGCCGCGCCTCTCTTCTCCCTCCAGCAGGGGGAGGAGGCTCTCCCCCTGGACGTCCCCCTTCGGTTTCACGCCCGCCGCGTCGAGGAGCGTGGGGAGGACGTCGATGCTCCGAACCGGAGTCTCCACGAAGCGGGGAGCGTTCCGTTTCGCCGCGCCCCCGCCGACGAGGAAGGGGATCCGAATGGTCGAGTCGTAGATGAACGTGTCGTGATAACGCTCGCCGTGGCTGCCGAGCCCCTCGCCGTGGTCGGCGGAGAGTAGGACGAGACAACGGTCGTAGATTCCCCGATCCTCGAGCTCGCCGATCAGCCTTCCCAGTTCCCGGTCGAGGTAGGCGATCTCCCCGTCGTACAGACTGTCGGGGAAGGGGAGGTCCTGGTTCATCCGGTCGAAGGGGGGAGGGGGGTCGTACGATTCATGGGGATCGAAATAGTGAAGCCAGAGGAAGAACGGCTCCGATCCGCCCCGGCCGAGCCACGCCGTCACGAGCGCCGTGATCTCCTCCGCCCGCCGCTGGCCCGACTGATGACGGATGCTGTCCGCCTTCGGCCCCGCCGCGATCCGGGGGTCGTAGACTTCGAACTTCTGCGGCATCCGATCGTCATACTCGCGGAATCCCTGGGCCAGCCCGTATTTCCGGTCGAGTTGGAATGAAGAGACGAACGCCGCGGTGCGATACCCGGCGCCGGAGAGGTATTCGGCGATCGTCGTACCCTCCTCGCCGAAACGGTAGGCGCCGTTGTCGTGGACCCCATGGGAGGAGGGATACCGGCCCGTCAGGAACGTGGTGTGGGAGGGGAGGGTCAAGGGGGCGGAGGCGTACATCCGGGTGAAGAGCGTCCCTTCCCGGGCGAGCCGGTCCATGTGCGGGGTCCGGGCGTTGGGGCGGCCGTAGGAGGCGAGGTGATCCGACCGCATGGTGTCGATAGTGATCAGAATCAGATTCACGCCGGGGAATCGCTCCTCCGGCCCGCATCCTCCCGGGAGGGTCGCCGCGACTGCGAGGATCACGACCCACCGCCGGGCCAGCTTCCGAGGAGAATCCGGTTTAATCTGCATGAAAACAATTCATTTCAGCAGGGGTCTCAGAAAACCCTCGAAGTAAAGGGCTCGGGAAGGGGACGAGAATCCGCAAAAAAGTCCGAGGTTTTTGCCATTACCGCACAAAAACCGTTGACACCTCTTCGCCCGGAGCCCTAGTATGGGTCTCGGTGGGTTAAAGTGGTAGAAAATGGTTCCCCGGGGGTCCCCATGCCTCCAACCTCGTGAGCGCCCAATCGATAACCGAGCGATCCTCTGACCGCTCCTCACGGCGCCCGCGAGGCCGGATCGGCCGCAGCCGAGTATAGCACAGCGCCCGGCGCAATCCGGAATCCCGGGAACCCGAGCCGCCCGACCGGAGGGGTCACCGTGGATCGTCTGCTCGGAAGATACCGGTTCGCCGTCGACTCGAAAGGGCGGATGAACATCCCCGCCCGCTTCCGCAAGGTCCTCTCCCCGAAACCGGAAACCCCCATCATCGTCACCCGCGGTCTCGAACGTTCTCTCGTCGTCTTCCCCCTCTCTCAGTGGGAAGTGGAGGAAGCCAAACTCCGCGACCTGCCCTACGAGGCGAGCGACGTTCGATTCTACACCCGGGAGATGGCCTCTCACGCCATGGACACCACGCTCGACAAGCAAGGCCGGATCCTTCTCTCCCGGGAGCACCGCGACTGGGCGAACATCGCGAGCGAGGTTCTCATTCTCGGCGTGATCACCCGCCTCGAGATCTTCAATCCGGACGTCCACGAGGCGTACCGTTCGACGTTCAAGAAGTCGTACGAGCAGGTCGCCGAAGAGGTCTTCCGCCGCCGCCAAGGCGAGCGTCCGGAATGACCCCGGAGGGCGAGCGGGTCCCCCCGCCCCCTCACGTTCCCGTCATGGTTCGTGAGGTCGTCCGGGCTTTCGAGGGTTTTCCCGGGGGCGTCTTTCTGGACGCCACCGTCGGGTACGGCGGCCATGGCGCGGCGATCTTGGAGGAAGTCCGTGGAATCGAGACCTATGTCGGAATCGACCGGGACCGGGAGGCGCTCGAAGCCGCGGCGCTCCGCCTCGCCGGCGCGCCCCCGTCCGTGCCCGTCTCTCTCCGTCACGGCGACTTCCGCGACCTTCGCGCCCTCCTCGAGGAAGGGGAGAGGGGACGGGTCGGCGGCGCGCTCTTCGACCTCGGCGTCTCGTCCCCCCAGATCGACCGGGCCGAAAGGGGCTTCTCCCATCGCCTGGAGGGGGAGCTCGACATGAGGATGGACCGCACGAGGGGGAAGAGCGCCAGGGACCTGGTGAACGAGTATCCCGCGGAGAAGCTCGAAGAGGTGATCCGCCGTTACGGAGAGGAGCGGAACGCCAGGGCCGTGGCGCGGGCCATCGTCCGGGCCCGGGAAGTGACGCCCATCGAGGACACGGCCCGCCTGGCCGAAGTGGTCGGCCGCTGCCTCCACCCGCGCCACAGAATCGCGGGACTCTCCCGCGTGTTTCAGTCCTTTCGCGTCGAAGTCAACGACGAGATTCGCGCGCTCGAGGAAGGGCTCGACGCCGCCGTGGAGGCCCTCGCGCCCGGCGGCTTGATCGCGGTGCTCTCGTACCACTCCCTCGAGGATCGGGTGGTGAAGAGCCGTTTTCGTGACTGGGCCCGGGGCTGCGTCTGCCCGCCGCGCCTGCCAACCTGCCGGTGTGGACGATCCCCGGTGCTCCGTCTCCATCCCCGCCGGGCCGTCCGGCCCCGCGATGAAGAGGTGTCCGCCAATGGGCGGGCCCGAAGCGCAAGGCTTCGTGTCGGGGTCCGGGTCGGCCCGGCGGGTTCGAGAAAGGAGGGACGGCGATGAGAGGAAGGGCGAAGAGGCGAACCGGCGGACTCCCTTCGTTTCCCGTCGGCTGGTTCGCGCCTCTCCTGATCGCATCGGTGGTCGTGTTGATCGTATGCGTGAATACCCGGTTCTCCGTCGCCCTCGCCCATCAAGAGAACCGGGACCTCAAGGACCGGCTTCAGACCCTTCGGGACAAAGTGGAACGGGCCGAGGTGGACGTGGCCCGCCTCGCCGGCCGGGACCGGATCGAAACGGTCGCCGCCCGGGACTTCGGACTCAGGCCCCCCGCGCCGGGGGAGCAGACGTTCCTTCCCGAATGGAACGAGAACCGGCCTCCCCGGCCGGCGTGGGGGTCTCTCGCGGCGGCGGTCCGGTCGGGCGCCGGGCGGGGTATCGGCATCATCGGCGATCTTCTCGGGGGTGGGAGGGACGAGGACGGGGAGAGCGGGGGGGGCGGTGAACCACTTCGGCCGCAAGGCGCGCATGTTCGTCGTCGTCGCCGCGGGCCTCGCGGTGTGGGTCTATCTCTTCATCGGCCTCGCGCGCATTCAGCTCTTGGATCACGATGTCTACCGAGAGAGGGCGGCCCGCCAGCACGACCGGAAGGTGGAACTCCCGGGAAACCGGGGGCGCATCCTCGACCGCCACGGCGAGCTACTCGCGGGGACCCTCTCTTCCCCGACGGTCATCGCCGACCCCTCCCAGATCACGGACCCGAATCGGGTGAGCCGCGCCCTCGCTCCGATCCTGGGGCTCTCCGCCGGGACCCTCCGCGAACGGCTCCGGCGCCCGGGGAACTTCATCTATCTCGCCCGGAGGGTGGACCCCGCGGTCGGCGAAAGCGTTTTCGAGGCGGACCTCGAGGGCGTCTACTGCATCCCCGAAAAGGACCGCATCCGTCCCCTCGGCGACCTGGCCCTTCCCCTCCTCGGCTTCACGAACGTGGACAATGTCGGAGTCGAGGGGGCGGAACTTCAGTTCGATTCGGTGCTCCGGGCGGAGAAGGGGTGGCGCGTTCTCCAGGCGGTTCCCGCCCGGGGGTGCCGCGAACTTCCCGGGGGGCCGTGCCGCCCGCCGGTCGACGGGTGCGACGTGGTGCTCACCCTGGACGCCGGCGTGCAGAGCGTGGTGGACCTCGAACTCCGTCGCGCCGTGGCCTCCAACAAGGCGGCCTACGGAATGGCCATGGCGATGGACCCGGTTACGGGGGACGTGCTCGCCCTCTCCACCGCCGAAGGGGCCGGCGGGGAGGCGGACCGGCAGTCCCTCAACCGGTGCGTGGTCTCCCAGTTCGAACCCGGCTCGACGTACAAGCTCGTGACCTACGCCGCCGCCCTCGACCGGGGCGTGGTTTCGCCGGACGACCTGTTCTGGGCGGGCCGGGGAAAGATGAACTTCGGCGTCTACACGATCCACGACCCCAAAGAGTACGACACGCTGACCGTGCGGCAGGGCTTCGAGCTCTCGTCGAACGTGGTCACCGCCCAGATCGCCCACAAGCTCGGGCCCGAGGCGCTCTACTCCTATTCCCGCGCCTTCGGCTTCGGGGCCCTCTCCGGCGTCACCTTCCCCGGGGAACTGCCCGGCATGCTCCGGAGGCCGAAGGAGTGGAGTGGACGCTCCCTCGGGACCGTCGCCATCGGCCACGAGGTGGCCGTGAATCTGGTGCAGCTCGTCGCCGCCTACGGCGCGGTGGCGAACGACGGCGTCCTGATGGAACCCCGACTCGTGCGCGAGATCCGGCGGCCCGACGGGAGCGTGGTGGAGCGCATCCCGCCCCGGAAGGTGCGCCGCGTGATCTCCTCCGAGACGGCGGCTCTCATGGTCGAGTTCCTTCACGGGGCCGTGACCGAGGGGACCGGGTCGGGCGCGGACCTCGGGATCTGGCCCACCGCGGGGAAAACGGGGACCGCCCAGTACCTCGAGGAGACGGGCGGTTTCTCCCACCGGCGGTTCACCTCCTCCTTTATCGGCTTCGCGCCGACCGAGCGTTCCCGGATGGTGGTCGCCGTGGTCCTCGTCGACATCTCGGGCGTCTTCTACGGCGGACTGGTGGCCGCCCCCATCTTCCGGGACATCCTTCTCAAAGTGGCCTGTTCCGATCTCGCCGAGTCCTTTCGAGGTGTTCTCCGGGAGGAGGCGGTCGCCTCGTGGCGGTTGGCGGAAGCGGCGGCCCCCTCTGCCCGGCCTCCGGTCTCCTTCGACGGAGCTGCGCCCCCACTCATGCCGGACCTGAGAGGCCGTCTCCTCCGGGAGGCGAAGTCGATGCTGCTCTCCGCCGAGGCTTCGGTGAATCTTCTCGGCGCCGGCGTGGTGGCCGCCCAGCTGCCCCCCCCCGGCGCGCCCCTCCGGCCGGGCGCGGTCTGCGAACTCGTGGGGAGCGAACGATGATGGGGATGAAGAAGGAACGGCGCGCCACCGCACTCGCGACCCTTCTTCCCCTGCTCCCGGTCCGGGAACGGATGGGGGGGAAGGACGTTCCGGTGACGGACGTGACCTGTGATTCCCGCCAGGCGCGCAAGGGCTCCCTCTTCGTCGCCCTTCGGGGCTTTCACGCGGACGGGCACGCCTTCCTCGGCGATGCGGCGAAGCGGGGGGCGGCGGCCGCGATTGTGGAGCGCCTCGATCCGTCGGTCCCGCTCCCCCAGGTGGCCGTGACCGATACGCGGCTCGCTCTCGGCGTCGCGGCCGCGGAAGTCTGGGGGAACCCGAGCCGGACCCTCGACCTCTTCGGCGTGACCGGAACGAACGGCAGGACCACGGTGACCTGGATGCTCCGGTCGATCCTGGCGGCGGCGGGCCGGCCCTGCGGCGTGCTCGGCACGCTCGGCGCCTTCTGGCCGGGGGGAGAGGAGCCCGGACCGAACACGACGCCGGGGGCGGACGTGATCCACCGTCTTCTCGCCCGCATGCTCGAGGGGGGGGCCGCGTGCGTCGCCATGGAAGCCTCTTCCCACGCCGTGGCGCTCCGCCGTCTCGTGGCGCTCCGCTTCCGTGCCGTGGCCCTGACCAACGTCACCCGGGACCACCTCGATTTTCACGGCACCGTCGAATCGTACCGCCGGGAGAAGATGCATCTCTTCCTCCCGGACGAGACGGGGCCGGACCGGCTCGAGGTCGGATCGGCGGTGCTGAACGGCGACGACGAGACGGGGGCGCTCCTCGCCGGGCGCTCGCCGCTGGCCAAGATCGTTTTCGGGGAGGCCGAGGGGGCGGACCTACGCGCCGAAATCCTCCAGTCCGGCGTGGACGGTTCCGTCCTCCGGCTTCTCCGAAAAGGGGAGGCCGTGGAGACGCGGCTCCCCCTGCCCGGCGCCTTCAACGTCTCCAACGGTCTCGCGGCGGTGGGCCTCGCCCTCGCGGCGGGCATGAGTCTCGAGGACGCGGGCGTGGGTCTCGCCGACGCGACGCCCCCGCCCGGGAGGATGGAGCGGGTCGACCGGGGGCAGGACTTCGGCGTGATCATCGACTACGCCCACACCCCCGACGGCTTCGCCCATCTTCTCCGGACCGTGCGGGCGATCACGCCCGGCCGGCTGATTCTCCTCTTCGGATGCGGCGGCGACAGGGACCGGGGGAAGCGGCCGGTCATGGGCCGCCTCGCCGCGGAGCTTGCGGACCACACGGTGCTGACCGACGACAATCCGCGGAGCGAGGACCCGTCGGCGATCCGGAAGGAGGTGGAGAAGGGGCTTCGCGAGGGGGGGGGAGCGTACGAGACGGTGCCGGACCGGGAGG
This sequence comes from Candidatus Eiseniibacteriota bacterium, assembly GCA_043809585.1. Taxonomy (GTDB): domain Bacteria; phylum Orphanbacterota; class Orphanbacteria; order Orphanbacterales; family Orphanbacteraceae; genus JBDROZ01. Next base: position 54,418 of record JBDROZ010000041.1, on the reverse strand, counting down.
AGGCGATCGACCGGGCCGTCGGGCTCGCACGGACGGGGGACACGGTGGTGCTCGCCGGCAAGGGGCATGAGGCGTACCAGGTCTACGGCGCCGAGAGGCGCCGGTGGAACGAGCGGGCGGCGGCGGAGCACGCCTTGGACCGGAGAGGGGGGACGCCGTGAGCGGCGCCTACTCGGCCGGTGAACTCGTGCGCATCCTCTCGGGCGAGACCCTCGCCGCGACGGGGGGGCCGGGGGCCGCGGGCGGGCCGGCGGCGTGCATCGACAGCCGCCTTCTCCGGGAGGGGGAGATCTTCTTCGCCCTCGCCGGGGAGCGGACCGACGGCCACCGTTTCCTGGAGGGCGCGTTTCGCGAGGGCGCTTCCCTCGCCGTGGTTCGGAAGGACCGGATCGGAGAGCTGCCCGGCGGGCTTCCCCTCCAGCGGATCATCGCCGTGGACGATCCGGCGGGGGCGCTGCTCGCCCTCGCCCGCCATCACCGGCGCCGCTACGATCCGCTCCTCATCGCCGTGACCGGCTCGAACGGGAAGACGACGACCAAGGACCTGCTCGCGGCGATCTTCGCCGCCCACGGACCGACCCTCGCGACGAAGGGAAACTACAATACCTTCTGCGGCGTCGCCCTCACTCTTCTCGGTCTCGGGCCCGAGCACCGATTCGCGGTGATCGAGCTCGGCATCAGCGCGCCGGGAGAGATGGACGTTCTCGGCGCCCTGGCGGCCCCCGGGGGGGCGGTCTTCACGAACGCCCACGGGGCGCACCTCGAGGGGCTCGGCACGGTGGAGAAGGTGGCGGACGAAAAGACCGTCCTCATCGACCACGTGGCGCCGGGCGGACGGATCTGGGTGAACGGCGACGACGCCGCGCTGATGAACGCGGCGCGGCGTCGCGGCGCTCCCTTCCGTACGTATGGGCTGGGCGGGTCGAACGAGATCCGCCCGGCCCGCCGCGATCCGTGGAACCTCCGCGGCGTGGAGGTCGAGATCGAGGGGGCCGGTTCCTTTCGGGCTTCTCTCTGGGGGGAGCACCATCTCGCGAATCTGGTCGCCGCCCTCGCCGTCGCCCTCGGCGAAGGAGTGCCGCCGGACGTGATCGCCCGGGGGCTCGCGACATTCGAACCGGCGCCGGGGCGGTTCCGGCCGGAGCGGGTCGGCGGCGTTCTTCTCGTGGACGACACGTACAACGCGAATCTCGCTTCCACTCTCGGTGCGGTCCGCTTTCTCGAAAAGGCCGCCATCGAAGGCCGCCGGGCCCTCCTTTTCGGCGACATGCTCGAGCTCGGCCCCCGGGAAGAGGAGGACCACCGCGCCGTCGGCCGGGCCGTCGCGGAGGCGATGCTCGACAGGCTCTGGCTCGCGGGCGAGCGGACCCGGTGGACCGCCGAGGAGGCGGTCTCCCGCGGTCTCCCCCGGGACCGGATCTTCACCGCCGGCGCCGACAGGACCGGACTCGGCGGGAGGATCGCCGGCGACCTCGCGCCCGGCGACTGTCTCGTGGAGAAGGGTTCCCGGGGGATGAAGATGGAGGAGATCTTGGACGATGTCCGCAGCCGTCTCGCCGGCGCTCCGACGGGAGGAGGCGTCTGATGCTCTATCTGCTTCTCTTCCCGCTCAGCGAATCGGTCTCGTTCTTCAATGTCTTCCGGTACATCACCTTTCGGGGCGCCTACGCGGCGGTCACCGCGCTGCTTCTCAGCTTTCTCCTCGGGCCGTGCATCATCCGCCGGCTCCGGCGGAAGCAGTTCGTGGAGGTCGGGTCCGATCTCCAGCCCGAAACGCACCGGGCCAAGCAGGGGACGCCGACCATGGGGGGCATTCTCGTTCTCCTCTCCCTCCTGGTGCCGACTCTTCTCTGGGCGGACATCACGAACCGGTACATTCAGATGATCCTCGCCACCACCATCTGGCTCGGGGCGATCGGCCTCCTCGACGACTACCTCAAAGTGGTGAAGAAGTTCCCCCGGGGGCTCGTGGGCCGGTACAAGCTGGCGGGCCAGATCTTCCTCGGTCTCGTGCTCGGCGTGATCCTCACGGTCTACGCCCCGGAAACGGAGTGGGCCACGAAGACGACGGTCCCCTTCTTCAAGAACGCGGTCGTGGATTTCCGTTTCCTCTATGTGCCGTTCGTCGTCCTCGTCATCGCCGGTTTCTCGAACGGCGTGAACCTGACCGACGGCCTCGACGGGCTCGCCATCGGGCTCGTCGCCCTCGCGGCGTTCACTTTCGCCGGCATGGCGTACCTGACGGGCAACGCGAAATTCGCGGAGTACCTGAACATCCCCTTCCTCGCCGGCGTCGGCGAGCTGACCGTCTTCTGCGCCGCCCTCGCGGGGGCCGCCCTCGGCTTCCTCTGCTTCAACCCCAACCCGGCCCAGGTCTTCATGTGGGACACCCGTTCCCTCGCCCTCGGGGGCGCCCTCGCCGCGGTGGCGGTCTTCATCAAGATGGAGTTCCTCCTCGCCCTCGTGGGCGGGGTGTTCGTGATCGAAGTTCTCTCGGTGGTGATCCAGGTCCTCTCCTTCAAGCGAAGGGGAAAGCGGGTCTTCCGCATGGCGCCCATCCACCATCACTTCGAGATGTCCGGCTGGCCCGAGCAGCGGGTGGTGGTGCGCTTCTGGATCATCGGAATTCTTTTCGCCCTGCTCTCCTTGAGCACGCTGAAGCTGCGATGACCGATTGGAAGAACGAGAAGTACCTGGTGATCGGCATGGCCCGGAGCGGCCGGGCGGCGGTGGACCTGCTTCTTCGCCTCGGCTCGTCACCGATCGGCCACGACGGGAAAGGGCCCTCCGCCGAGTGGGCGGAGAAGATCGCGGAGTGGGAGGGGGAGGGGGCCCGGTTCGTCTTCGGCGATCCGGACCCGTCGATCCTGGAAGGGGTGGACAAAGTGGTCGTGAGCCCGGGCGTTACCCTCGCCCACCCGTTGGCGCGGGCGGCGGCGGAGAAGGGTCTCGAAGTGATCTCCGAGATCGAGCTCGCCTTCCGGGCCGCCGACTGTTCCTTCGTCGCCGTGACGGGGACGAACGGCAAGTCGACCACCACGACCCTGATCGGGGAGATCTTGAAGAGGGACGGCCGCCGAACGGCGGTGGCGGGGAACATCGGCCGCCCCCTCTCCGACGCCGTCGGGCCGTGGCGCGACTACGACTGGGTGGTGGCGGAGATCTCGAGCTTCCAGCTCGAGACGATCCGGACCTTCCGGCCGAAGGTGGCGGTGCTCCTGAACATCACCGAAGACCACCTCGACCGTCACGGCACTTTCGAGGAGTACGCCCGGTTGAAAGCGCGGATCTTCGAAAACCAGGAAGAGACGGACCACGCCGTTCTCTGTTACGACGATCCGGCCTGCCGGAGCCTGAAACGGAACGAGAAGCCCGGCACCGTCTGGGTGAGCAAGGAGGTCTTCGGCCGCCTTCCCGGCGTCTACCTCCGTTTCGGCGAGATCATCTCCACCCTGGCGGGGGAGGAACTGGTCGGACTCGAGCGGGACATCACGATCCCCGGGCCCCACAACCGGATCAACGCCCTCGCCGCGACGGCGGCGGCGAAGGTCCTCGGCGTGCCGAACGCCGTGATCCGGGAGACGCTCCGGGAGTTCGCCGGCCTCGAGCACCGTCTCGAGAAGGTGGCGGTTTTGAGCGGCATCACCTTCGTCAACGATTCGAAGGCGACGAACGTGGATTCGGTGCATTACGCGCTGCAGAGCTTCGACACGCCCATCGTCTGGATCGCCGGCGGGCGCCCGAAGAAGCCGACCTTCGAGCGGCTTCGGGATCTCGTGTCGATCCATGTGCGGGCCATGGTGCTGATCGGGGAGGCGCGGAAGCTCCTCGACGAGGTGTTCCACGACACGGGGGAGCGCTACTACGCGAACTCTCTCGAGCAGGCGACGATGCTCGCCTACCGGCTCGCCCGGAAGGGGGAGATCGTGCTCCTCTCGCCCGGCTGCACGAGCTTCGACATGTTTCGGGACTTCGAAGAGCGGGGCCGCCTCTTCAAGGAGGCGGTCCGGAACCTGGTGGAACGGGAAAAACATGACGACTAGAGCGAAAACGACGGACGGGTTCTCGGGCGAACGGACCGGCCCGGACCGCTGGCTCCTCATGGCGGTTCTCCTGCTCGTCGGCATCGGCGTGGTGATGGTGTACAGCGCGAGCTCCTTCCGGGCCGCCGAAATCTATCGGAGCTCGACCTTCTTCCTGCAGCGCCACGGCATTCGCGTCCTCTTCGCGCTCGCCGGGTTCTTCATCGCCTACCGCGCGGACTATCGCATCCTGACCCGGTACTCCCGGCCTCTCGTGCTGACCGGCATCGTTCTCCTGGCCCTCGTCCTCGTGGTCGGGCCCGAGGACGCGATCCGAGGGAGCCGGCGCTGGCTCCGCCTCGGCCCTCTGTCGTTCCAGCCGAGCGAGCTCTCCAAACTCCTGCTCGTCCTCTATCTCGCCGACTTCCTCTCCCGGAAGAGGAACGAGGCGCGGAGCTTCGCCCGGGGCGTCTTCCCCGCCGTGGTCGTGCTCGGCGTCATCGTGGTCCTCATCGCCCTCGAGAAGAACCTCTCGGGCGTGCTCCACGTATCGATGCTCGCCTCGCTCCTCCTCTTCGTGGGGGGCGTGCGGTTCCGCTACCTGTTTCTCATCGGCCTGATCTTCGGTCTCACGGCGTTCGCCTCGGTGCGCTCCAACCCGTACCAGTGGAACCGGGTGATCGAATGGGTCGACGGGCGGAGCGACCTGCGGGCCACCGATTACCAGACCGACCAGTCCCTCATCGCCCTCGGTTCCGGCGGTCTCTCGGGGGGGGGATTCGGGAACTCGAAGCAGAAGTACTTCTTCCTTCCCGACTCGCACACCGACTTCGTCCTGGGCATCGTCGGGGAGGAACTCGGGTTCGTCGGCGCCGGCGGCGTGATGGTCCTCTTCCTCGTGTTCGGGTGGAGGGGGGCCCGGATCGCCGCGAACGCGCCGGACGTGGAGGGGCGGCTCCTGGCCGCCGGAATCACGCTGCTCGTGATGCTCTACGCCATGCTGAACGTCGCCGTCGTCACCGACGCCGTGCCGACCACGGGCGTCCCCCTCCCCTTCGTCAGCTACGGCGGATCGTCGCTTTTCGTCGCCCTCTTCGGTGCGGGCGTGCTCTTGAACATTTCCCGCAAGGGGTACCGGCGTTCCTTCGCGACCGCCGGCCAGGCGGTGGACCGGCTCGGCCGGGCGAGGAGTTCATGAAGGTGATTTTCGCCGGAGGCGGAACGGGCGGCCACATCTTCCCCGCCGTGGCGGTGATCGAAGCGATGCGCGCGAAGGCGCCCGCCCTCGAGCCTCTCTTCGTGCTCGGCGGGACGAGGGGGAGCGCGATGCTCGAGCGCGCGGGCGTGCCGTGGCGGTCCATCCCGGTCCGGGGCATGCCCCGGGGGAGCCGGCTCCGCATGCCGGGCTTCTTCCTCCGTTTCGGCCTGTCCGTTCTCCGCTCCCTCCTCCTCGTCGCCCGGTTCCGGCCGGCGGCGGTGGTCGCCGTGGGCGGCTACGCGAGCACGCCCGTCGCCCTCGCCGCGAGGCTCCTCGGCCGTCCGGTCTTCGCGGCGGAGCAGAACACGGTGGCGGGGATCGCCACGCGCTGGAACGCCCGGGTGGCGAAGCGGGTCTTTCTCGCCTACGACGATGCGCGGGCGGGGCTGCCGGCGAAGACCGACGCGGTCCTCACGGGCAACCCGGTCCGCCGGGAGATTTTCGAGGGCGATCGGGAGCGGGCCCTCCGCCGGTGGGGGCTCCGCGAAAACCGGCTCACGATTCTCGTGATCGGCGGCAGCCAGGGGGCCCGGACGATGAACGCCGTCGTCCGGGAGGCGCTCGAGCGGTGGGACGAAGGGGGGGACGGAGTGCAAGTTCTCTTTCAGACCGGCGAGACGGACATCGGGACGATCCGGGAATCCTGCGGCCGGGTCGCGCCTCTCGTCCGTCCCGTTCCCTTCCTCACCGAAATGGGTGACGCGTACGGCGTGGCGGACCTCGTCGTTTGCCGCGCCGGCGCGTCCACTCTCGCCGAGATCACGGCCCTCGGCCTCCCGTCGATCCTCGTCCCCTTCCCGGCGGCGACGGACCGGCACCAGTCGAGGAACGCCCGGGTCCTCGCCGGCCACGGGGCGGCCCTCGCCTTGGAAGAGAAAGACCTGTCGCCCGGGATCCTCCTCGGCGCGATGAAGGAACTGCTCGCCGACGGCGAACGCCGCGCGGCGATGGCCCGGAAGGCCCGAGAGCTGGGGCGGCCGGACGCGGCGGAACGGATCGCCGGCGAGATCATGGCGGTGGCCGGCGGGAAAGGGGCTTAGGAGTTGTTCGGACGGGTGAAACGGATCCACCTGGTCGGGATCGGAGGGACCGGGATGAGCGGCATCGCCGAGATCCTCATCAACCTCGGTCTCGAGGTGACCGGTTCGGACACGAAGCTCACGGAGGTGACCGACCGCCTCGTCTCCCTCGGCGCGGAGATCGCGGAGGGGCACGGCGGAAGGCTCGTCGCCGCCGCCGACGTGGCCGTCGTCTCCTCGGCGATCGGCGCCGCCAATCCGGAGATCCGCCTCGCCCACAAGTCGGGCGTGCCCGTCATCCCCCGGGCGGAGATGCTCGCCGAACTGATGCGGCTGAAGCGGGGCATCGCGATCGGCGGCGCCCACGGCAAGACGACCACGACCTGGCTCACCGCCCTGGTCCTCGCCGAGGCGGGGTTCGATCCGACCATCGTGGTCGGCGGGCGCCTGAAGACCCTCGGAACGAACGCACGCCTCGGCCGGGGGGACCTCCTCGTGGCGGAGGCGGACGAGAGCGACGGCACCTTCCTCATGCTGACGCCCACCGTGGCGGTGGTGACGAACATCGACAGGGAGCACCTCGACTTCTACGAGGACTTCGACGCGATCAAGGACGCCTTCCTCCGTTTCATGAACCGGGTCCCCTTCTTCGGCGTCGCCGTGGCGAACGCCGACGACGAGGCTCTGAGGGAACTCCTCCCCCGGGTCACCCGGCGGGTCACGACCTTCGGCATCGACCGGGAGGCGGACCTCCGGGCCGAAGAGGTGAAGGTCCGGGGGCGGACCACCCGGTTCTCGGTGCGCGCCTTCGGAGGGCTTCTCGGCGAGGCGGAGCTTCACGTGCCGGGGCTCTACAACGTGCGGAACGCGCTGGCCGCCGTAGCCGTCGGGCTCGAAGTCGGGGCCCCCTTCGAGAAGATCGCCGCGGGGATCGCCGCCTTCGAGGGGATCCACCGGCGGCTGGAGATCAAAGGGGAGCGATCGGGGCGGACGGTCATCGACGACTACGGACACCACCCGACCGAGATCCGGGCGACTCTTCAGGCCATCCGCCAGGCCTACCCGGAGAGGCGCGTCGTGGTCCTCTTCCAGCCCCACCGGTACACAAGGACCTCCAAGCTCCTCGGCGAGTTCAGCACCGCCTTCGAAGGGGCGGACCGCCTCTTCCTGCTCGACATCTACCCGGCGAGCGAGACGCCGATCCCGGGCGTCGATTCGGGGCTGCTCGCGAAGGCGATCCGGGAGGCGGGGGGGGATGATCCGGAGTGGATCCGTGAACGGTCGGACGCGGCGGAGCGGGTCGCCGCGGAGAGCGCCGAGGGCGACGTGATCGTCACTCTCGGCGCGGGGGACGTGTCCCGATCGGGCGAGGCGATTCTCGAGGCGATCGGCCGCCGCGAGGGCGGGGGGGGCCGGGGGTGATTCTGGTGGCGATGATGCAACGGAAAGAGCTGGAGCGGAGACTGGGCGACATCGTGGAGGGACGGATCGCCGCGGGCGAGCCGATCGCCAGGCACGCCACCCTCGGCGTCGGCGGTCCGGCGGATCTGATGGTTTTTCCGAAAACGGAGGAAGAACTGCGGGGCGTGCTCCGCCTGCTCGCGGCGGGGGGGATCCCGAAGCTCGTCCTCGGCGCCGGCTCGGACCTGATCGTGCGGGACGGCGGCTTCCGGGGGGTCTGCATCCGTCTCGCCCGGAACCTCGCGGGTTCGAAGATCGCGGGGGACCGCACCCTCGAGGCGATGGCGGGGGAGTCCCTCGCCTCGATCCTCCGGCTCAGCCGCCAGGCGTCGCTCTCGGGACTCGAGTTCCTCGCCACCGTGCCCGGCACGGTCGGCGGCGGCGTGGCGACGAACGTCGGGGCCTACGGCGACTCCTTCGCGAACCGCCTCGAGGGGATCGATCTCCTCGACGGGCAGGGCCGGGGGATTCGTCTCGGCCGGGAGGCGATCGAGGCCGAGTACCGTGCGATCCGTCTGCCCGAGGGGGCGGTGGTGGTGCGGGCCCGCTTCGCCCTCGAGCCGGCGGACCGAGACGTCATCGAGGAAAAGGTCGAGAAGAACCGGGAGCACCGGAAGCGGACCCAGCCTCTCAAGGAGGCGACGGCGGGCTGCATATTCAAGAACCCGTCGGAGTGGGAATACGCGGGACAACTCATCGACCGGGCGGGGCTCAAGGGTCTGCGGATCGGGGGGGCCGCGGTGTCGACGCTTCACGGGAACTTCATCGTCAACGAAGGGGGCGCCACGGCGGCGGACGTCCTCGCCCTGGTCGAGGAGATCCGGCGGCGGGTGAGGGAGCAGTCGGGCGTCGACCTCGAACCGGAGGTCCGCATCGTGGGGGAGGAAGCATGAACCGGCGGGCGAGATTCTGGCTCCGGCTCGGCGCCGGCGCGGCGGTCCTCTTCGTGGTGGCGGCGCTTTCGTTCGGGCTCGAGCGGGCCCGGGTCTACGCGACCGCCGACGGCCGTTTCCCGGTCGCCGAGATCCGGGTCGAAGGAAACCGGCTGCTGTACGAAGGAGAGGTGATCGAGTGGGCCGGTGTGGAGCGGGGGGAGAACCTGATCGCCCTCGACCCCGGGGAAGTCGAGGCCCGGCTCGAGGAATCCCCCTGGATCCGCTCCGCCGAGGTCCGGCGCCGCCCGCCGGGGAGGGTGCAGGTCCGCGTCGAGGAGCGCCGGCCCTGGCTGCTCGCGGCGGCGGGCGAATCGCCGGAGATGGTCGACCGGGAGGGGGTTCGATTTCCCGCGATGGGGAAGGACCAGTGCCTCGATCTTCCCCTGCTCGCCGGCGGCGCCCCGGAGGACGTGGCCCGGCTCGCCGCCGCCTTCCCCGAGGACCGGGATTGGATCTCGGAGCGGGCGGCCCAGGTGACGATCGACGAGGACGGTTCGATCACTCTCGTCGAAGCCTCGAGGGGCACGCGAATCCGCCTCGGCCGGGAGTACCTTCCCGCCCGCGCGGAGAGGCTCCGCCTCGTGATGAAGACGTGGGAGGCCACCGGCGAGCACTACCGGGAGATCGACTTCCGCTACGGCGACCAAGCGGTGGCGCGGGGGAAGGCGGAGAAGAAAGGACAGGGGACTTGAGAGGTGAGAGAGGGGATGGGGGATGGGAAGGTGGGCCGGGTCATGCACCAAGGCGTTCGTCCTGAGTGCCGTCCGGCGAAGCCGAACGGTGTATCGAAGCCTGTCCAGAGTAGGACCGAAGGTCCGTATCGAAGGGGATGATCCGAGCAACGGGCCGGATACGGAAGAACGGAACGCGAGATAGAGGAGAAGCGTAACGTTCGCGGCGCACGGCCGCGGTCAGGAGAAGTGACGATGGCGGGAGAGAACAGGATCACCGGCATCGACATCGGGACGACGAAGGTTTGCACGGTGATCGCCGATGTCGGTCATGGCGGGGTCCTCAAGATCCTCGGTGTGGGGACCAGCCGGAGCGAGGGAGTGAAGCGGGGAGCGGTCGTGAACGTGGAGAAGACCGTGGAAGCGATCGCCCGCTCGGTGGACGAAGCCGAGAGGATGGCGGACGTGAAGGTCGACGAGGCATACGTCGGGATCGCCGGCGCCCACATCCAGGGCGTCACCAGCCCGGCGGTCATCGCCGTTTCCCGTTCGGAGGACGAGATCACCGCGGGGGACGTGGAGCGCGTGCTCGAGCAGGCCCGGGCCATCGCCATTCCTTCGGACCGCCGGGTGCTCCACGTGCTGCCCCTCGAGTTCGCGGTGGACGACCAGGACGGCATCCGCAACCCGGTGGGCATGTCCGGCGTTCGGCTCGAGACGGAAGTCCACATCATCACCGCCGCGGCCACGTCGGCGCGGAACGTGGAGAAGTGCGTCCGCCGGGCGGGAGTGGAGGTGAAGGAGCTCGTCCTCGAGTCGCTCGCGGCGGGCTGCGCGGTTTTGGAGGAGGACGAGAGGGAGCTCGGCGTGGTGCTCGTCGACATCGGAGGGGGCACCACGGATTTCACCGTCTTCTTGAACGGTAGCCTCCGCTCCACCGCGTCGATCGGACTGGGCGGCGAGAACGTCTCGGCCGACATCGCCATCGGCCTCCGCACGCCCCTGGGGGAGGCGGAGGCGCTCAAGGTGCACTACGGGCATGCCATCGCCTCCGAGGCGGCCGGGAACCGTCAGATCGAAGTCCCCGGCATCGGCGGGCGGGCGGACCGTACGATCTCCCATCAGGTGCTTTGCTCGATCATCGAATCCCGGATGGCGGAGATCCTCGAGCTCGCGGCGCGGGAAGCGCGGCGGACGGATCTGTTCGATTTTCTCGGCGGCGGCGTGGTCGTCACCGGCGGCACGGCGGAGATGCCGGGCGTGCCGGAGATGGCGGAGGCCCTGTTCGAGATGCCCGTCAAAATCGGCAAACCCCGGGGGATGACCGGGCTCTCGGATGAAGTGAACGACGCCCGTTTCAGCACCACCGTCGGGCTGGTCCGGTACGGGTCGGAAAGGGAGGTGAGGCGGCACGCCCGCATGGTTCCGTCGGTCCGCGCCGGGAACGGGATTCTGCGCATGGGTCATTGGCTGAAGGCAGTGGTGAACCAGTTCTGATACGGGAACAGGAGGTGGAGAAGGTGTTTGAATTCGCATCGGAAAACTATGACGGCGCCCGCATCAAGGTCGCGGGGGTCGGCGGCGCGGGGGGTAACGCCGTCAACCGGATGATCGACGCCGGCCTCTCCGGCGTCGAGTTCGTCGCCCTGAACACGGACGGTCAGGCGCTCAACCTTTCGCGGGCGCCCCACCGGATCCAGATCGGTGAAAAGACGACGATGGGTCTCGGATCGGGTGGACAGCCGGAGACGGGACGCCGGGCGGTCGAGGAGAGCCGGGACATGCTCTACGACGCCCTCGAGGGGGCGAACATGGTCTTCGTCACCGCCGGCATGGGGGGAGGAACCGGGACCGGCGCCTCGCCGGTGGTCGCCGCGGTGGCCCGGGATCTCGGCGCGCTCACGGTGGGCATCGTGACGAAGCCTTTCGAGTTCGAGGGGCGTCAGCGGATGCGCCAGGCCGACGAGGGGATCGCGGAGTTGAAGGCGATGGTGGACACCCTCATCGTCATCCCGAACCAGCGTCTTCTCTCCGTGGTGGGCGCGAACGTCTCCCTTCTCGACGCTTTCGCCACGGCGGACGAGGTGCTGCTCCGGGCGACCCGGGGGATCTCGGAGCTCATCACCCAGCCCGCGCTGGTGAACCTCGACTTCGCGGACGTCCGCACCATCATGGCCGGCATGGGCGACGCGATCATGGGGACGGGCGCCGCGAGCGGCGAGAACCGGGCCGTGGAGGCGACGAACCAGGCGATCTCGAGCCCCCTGCTCGAAGACGTCACCATCGCCGGCGCCCGGGGCGTGCTGATCAGCATCTCCGGCGGCACGGACCTGACGCTCCAGGAAGTGAACGAGGCGACGAGCCTGGTCTGCGAGACCGCCGGCCCCGAGGCGAACATCATCTTCGGCGCCATGGTCTCCGAGGCGCTGCAGGGCGAGGTGCACGTGACGGTGGTGGCCACCGGCGTCGGCTCCCGGGAAGGCCAGCGCCCGAAGGTGATCTCCTGCGAGAACCGCGTGCGCCGCGTGGAACCGGTCGCGGAGATCGCGCGGCTCCAGAAGCCGGCCTTCCAGCGCCGGGAGGGAATGCTCTCCCGCTGGAAGACGCAGATGCGCACGAACCGCCGGGACGACGACGATCTCGACACGCCGACCTTCCTCCGCGCCCAGGCGGACTAGGAAGGGGGCAGAAAGACACGAAGACCGGGCCTCCGCGAAGCCCGGAGATTCCGCACGTTCCGGCCGGCCCGCAGGGCCGGAGTGCGCCTCCGGGGCGCGCGGCCGCCAAGGCACCGGTGTCGCCTTTCCGGAGGAGGGCCGGCCGAAACACCTCTTCGCCCGCCCGGTTCCCGGGACGAGTGGGAACGGCTCCGCGGTAGCGACAGGATCGGGAGCGGAACTCCGAAATGAGGCCATCCAAGAGCGCCGGTGATTCGATCTGGGCCGGGGTGTGGGGAGCCGCGCTCGCGGCCGTGGTTCTCCTCCTCTGCGGACGGCCCCTCCTGACAGGGGCGCTTCCGTATGATCATGACGGACAGAACAGCACGATTCGATTCGTGTACGCGCGGGAGGCGGCCGGCCAGGGCTCGGTTTCATGGAGATGGCTCCCCGGCATGGCCCGCGGATACGGCTATCCACTGCTGAACTACTACGCCCCTCTGGCCACCGTCTGCGGCGGCGTTCTTTACGGGGTAACGGATAGCCTGGGGCTCGCGAAGGGATTGCTGCTCTTCCTGAGTCTCGGGGCCGGCTGGGTCGGAGTTTGGGTATGGGTAGGCGCCCGCTGGCGTGGACCTCCGGCGGCTCTTGCCGCCTCGCTCTATGTGCTCGCACCCTATTACCTTCTGAACGTCTTTGTGCGGGGAGCGATATCCGAAACCCTTGCTCTGAGCATCTTCCCCTGGGTTTTGTGGGCGACCGATCGCGCCGAGCGGTCCTTTCGGATCGACAGGCTTTCCCTCGCGGCCGCGCTTTGGGCCGGAATCGTGCTGGCTCATAACATATCCGCGATGGTTCTCGGCGCGCTTCTGTTGGCGCGAGGCGTGTGGATGTCGATGTTCGCGCGTCGTTTCCGCCCTTCCGGTGCCTCCCTCGCCGTCTTCTCCGCCGGTGCGTGTCTTTCCGCCTTCTTCTGGATTCCGGCGCTCGGGGAGCTCCGTGCCGTGCAAATCCACCGGCTTCTGGACGGCTACTTGAACTACCGGAACCACTTCGTGGAATGGCCGCAGCTCTTTCAAAGAAACTGGGGATGGGGTTACAGTCGTCCGGGCCCGTCGGACGGGATGTCTTTCCAAATGGGTTGGGTCCACGGTGGACTCCTCGTCGCATCCGCCCTCTCTTGGATCGTGGGAACCAGGCGATCGCGCGACGCGTGGCAAGAACTGCTCTTCTGGCAGGCCGTGGCCGTGGGGGCGCTGATTCTCATGCTTCCCCTGTCAGCACCCTTTTGGGACGCCGTGCGACCCATGCAGTTCATCCAGTTCCCGTGGCGGCTTCATGGTGTCTTGCTCCTTGCGGTCGCAGGGATGATCGGTCCGACCCTCGCGGTCTTGTCCTTCCGGCAGAGTTGGACATTCGCTCTTGTCGCGGCGGCGGCCGCGTTGATTCTCTACAGCCCCTATTGCCGGGCCAGGTACGTGCCGAAAGAGGAAGCCGCCCGTCTCACATCGATTGCGTATCTCCAATCCTCTGAAAAATCGATGCTGACGACGACGACTTCGGACAATGATTTCCTGCCCATGGCCGTGGTCGGCTTTCCCGACCGTCCTCCTCCCGGTCCGGTCGGCACTCCTCCCGGGTCGGAAATCAGGTCGTCCTCCCGGCGAGGGAACCAGTATCGTTTTGTCGTCCGCCACGATCGGCCGACTCGGATTCATGTCAGTCAATTCTACTTTCCGGGCTGGAAAGCCACCGTGGACGGGAAAGCGGTTGCCGTCCACGCGGCGGAAGGGCTCGGAATCGTCGCGGTGGACGTGCCGGGCTCGGGAGACTCGGAGATCTGTGTTCGGTTCGGAACCACTCCGCTCCGTGCGGCCGCGACCGCGCTTTCCTTGTGCGGCTTGGTTGGGGTTGTCGCCCCCGCGATCACCGCCCGATGGCGCGCCCGCAGGAAGACACCGGAGTCCGCTGATGAATAAGGCTCTGTCCTCCGGCCATGTCCCGTGGGTCCTGTACGGAATCGTCCTCGCACTGGTTTCCGCTGCCGCCTTCGGAGGGGCTGTCGACCAGGATTGGTCGTTTGACGACGAAGATTACATCGCCGCCGCCCAGCGGGCTCGGCACGACCTGTGGTACGTCTTTTCTCCCGACAAGCCCGTCCAGGCGACCAATGCCCGCGGCGCGTCGCGCCCTGCCGTTCATCTTTACTATTTGGCTCTGTACGGCCTCTTCGACGGCGCTCCTTCCGGATATCACGTGATGAGTGTGGTTCTTCACACCCTGGTCGCGTTTCTTCTCGCCCTTTCCATCGCCTCCATGGGAGGCGGCAGAATCGGCTCCTTCTCCGCGGGGCTTCTATTCCTAATCAATCTCAGCCATCTCCGCGCGGTGTTTTGGGCGGCCGCGGTGGCGTTTCTACTGGCCGCCCTGTTCGGCCTCGCGGCATTTCTGGCCATGAGTCGGACGGCGGGTGCGAAAAGCAAGAAACGGTCGTGGATGGCGTCCGTCCTATTCCTGGCGGCCGTCTGCGCCCACGAATCAGCCATCGCATTTCTGTTTCCGATCCTCTACCTCCTTCGGCATCGACCCCGGAAAGAGATGGCGATCGCCGCCGGTCCCTTCCTGGTGGCTGTGGGGGCAGTTCTTGTGCTGAGTCTCTTCGTTTACGACACGCCGATCACGATGCAGGGAGGGGAGAGGACGGAAGAGGTCGCGGAGATTTCGCAGGGGGAGGTTCACGTCGGACCTCACATCTTGACCAACATGGCGCTCTACGTTTCGGATATCGTGGTCGGCGTGGCACGGGACGTTCGATGGGTTCGATGGACCGTTCCGACTCGGGTGGCTCTGGGATGCTTGTTCCTCGGCCTTCTGATCTACTCAACCGTTCGAAGACCTCGTCTTCGAATCGCCGCCGCGTGGATCGTCGTCGCCACCCTGCCGTTCGCGCCGTGGGATTCGGGAACTCTGGCGTGGCGGTACCATTATCTTCCTGCCACCGGGGTGTGTGCCGTCTTGGGGCTTCTGTTATCGAGGGGAGGGCGATATGGGGCGCGGATATTCCGATGGGGGCCGCTGGCATGGATGATCCCGACATCGCTCGTTGCGCTCTCTTTCTTCGTCAGCCTCCCGCTGATCAAATACACGCAGGCGGTGCAACATTCGTATTCCGGGCAATACCTGCGACGACAAGGGGAGTATGGGCGCGCGAAGACGCAATACGATTTCGCGATTTCGAAGGGCGGCGATCATCCAACGACTTTCCTCTTCCAATATGGTTCCGCCTTGTGTCTGCTCGGGCTTTCCGAAACCGGCCGTGCTCATTCCGCTTTTCGGGATCTTGTCCGCGACCACCCGACCTATGCACCCGCGATCCAGTGGTTTCTCCGAGTGCATGGACGACGGGCGGGCTGGCCGGGGGCTCTTCTCGACCCTTCGGGCCGGATCACGAACAAGCGTGCGCTCGAGGAATATCTCCATCGGGATATCCGCTCGGCGGCCATGGAGAAGAGATGGATGGATGCATCGGCTCTTTGTATCGGATTCCTGTCCCTCTTTCCGGAGACTCCGGAGATTCGGCAGGTGCTCGTTACTTCGAATCGCAATCTCGGCGATAATCCTTCCGGCGAGGACATGGAAACGCCCAGATAGGGCCGGTAACCGCGGGCATCAAACGCGGGAAGACCGGTACTCGGCCCGCGCTTATTGGGCGCGGATTCGGAAGGGAAGCGGGATTAGAATGGTAGTGGCCGGGATGGGGGAATTCGATCCCGATCCGTGAACACGAAAGGCGGTGAGCCATGCCCCGAAGCGTCGAGATCAAGGCCCTCGTGAAGGGCGCCTATCTCGACCTGCTCCGGGAGGGAGAAGGGGGATGACGGGACGGGCCGTGATCCGGGACGCCGCCTCCGGGGGTTGGCTCCTCTTCGGGAACCCTCGGGAGATCATCGAGGCCCGGTTCCCCGCGGAGGTCATGCCCGCCCTCGGGCGGATCGAGAGGGGAGCGGTGAAGGGTCTCTGGGGCGCGGGATACGTCGCCTACGAGGCGGCGCCCGCCTTCGACCGGGCCCTCGTCACCCGGCCGCCCGGGGAGGCGCCGCTCCTTCGCTTCGGTCTTTATGATCCCCCCGTCGAATCGATTGATCTTCCTCCGCCGGCGGGGGAGGGAATATCTCCTTCGAACTGGTCCCCGAGCGTCGACCGGAGGTCGTACCGGCGGGCGATCGGGGAGATCCGGCGGAGGATCGGGGCGGGGGAGACCTACCAGGTGAACTACACCTTCCGCCTCCGAGCGCCTTTCGAAGGAGACCCGTACGCCTGGTTCGTCCGGCTCGCCGCCGCGCAGGAATCGGGCCACGCCGCCTATCTCGATGCCGGCCGCTTCGCGGTGCTCTCCGCGTCGCCCGAACTCTTCTTCGATCACCGGGGGGAGGTCGTCACGGGCCGCCCCATGAAGGGGACGGCGCCCCGGGGGCTCACGACCGAAGAGGACGAGGCGAGGGCGGAGGGGCTCCGGTCCTCCGCGAAGGAGCGGGCGGAGAACCTCATGATCGTCGACATGATCCGAAACGACCTCGGGCGGATCGCCGAGACGGGGAGCGTCGAGACCTCACGGCTCTTCGACACCGAACGTTATCCGACGGTCTGGCAGATGACCTCCACCGTGAGGGCACGCACCGACGCCCCCTTGCCCGAGATCTTCCGCGCCCTCTTCCCCTGCGCGTCGGTCACCGGCGCGCCCAAGGCGAGGACCATGTCGATCATCGCGGCCCTCGAGGACTCCCCCCGGGGAATCTACACGGGCGCCGTCGGATTCGTCGCGCCGGACCGCCGGGCGTCGTTCAGCGTGGCGATTCGTACGGTCGTCGTCGACCGGGAGAGGCGGGCGGCGGAGTACGGCGTCGGCGGGGGCGTCCTGTGGGAGTCGACAGCCGAGGGGGAGTACGACGAGTGCCTCCTGAAGGCGAAGGTGCTCGTCGAAGAGAGGACCCCGTTCTCCCTCCTCGAGACGATGCTCTGGACGAGGGACGAGGGCTGGTTCCTCGCGGGCCGCCACCTCCGGCGCCTGGCGGGCTCGGCCCGCTACTTCGGCTTCTCCTTCGACGAGATCTCGGTCCGGCTGCGCATGGAGTCGCTGGCGGCGACGTTCGCGAAGGAGCGCTACCGCGTTCGGTTGCTCCTCGACCGAAGAGGAGGCCTCGTTCTCGAGCCCGCCCCCCTCGGCGCAAGGGACGACAATGCGGCCGCCGTCGCGATTGCCGCCGAGCCCGTCCGCTCGGACGATCCTTTCCTCTATCACAAGACCACCCATCGGAGGGTGTACGACGAAGCCCTTGCCGCCCACCCCGAAGCGGA
The DNA here is from genome assembly GCA_043809585.1 of Candidatus Eiseniibacteriota bacterium. Taxonomy (GTDB): domain Bacteria; phylum Orphanbacterota; class Orphanbacteria; order Orphanbacterales; family Orphanbacteraceae; genus JBDROZ01. Next base: position 37,040 of record JBDROZ010000041.1, on the reverse strand, counting down.
GGACGTGATCCTCCTGAACGAGCGGGGAGAGGTCACCGAGTCGTGCTTCGCGAACGTGGTCGTCGAGAAGGGAGGGCGGAAGATCACTCCCCCGGTCCGGAGCGGCCTCCTCGCCGGGACGTTTCGGGCGGAACTCCTGGAGGAAGGCGAGATCGAGGACGGGGTCCTCACGCCGGACGATCTGCGAAGAGCGGAGCGGATCTGGCTCGTCAACTCGGTGAGAGGGTGGAGGGAGGCGGAGATGAGTCTTGTGAGTGCTCCGAGGTGACTATTCTCCTCGGACTCCCCTTCTGCACCCTGGAATGATGATCTTCGTGTGCCGTATCCGCGTTGGCGGCGGGGCGGGTGTCCGGCCTCGGGAGGGAGGGGGGCATGACCGGGGAGCTGTCACCGTTCTTCGCGACGCCCCTTCTACGAGCCCGGAGAAGGGGAGGGTTCTCTCCCGCCGCGCGACGAGCGTTCAAGTCCGCCCCCTCATCCCTCCCTCGGCCGGCCCCACGCCCCGCCCCGCGACGTGGGAGACGTCGACCGTCACGTCGTCGCTCGAGAGGTTCGCCACGTACGCCTTCCCGTTCTTATGGTCGAGGGCGATCGGTCCGCCGACGGGGGTGCCCGATTCGCCCATCCCGTACATGGACGGCCGATCAGTATCATAGGACAGGGCGTGAAAAAACGGGCGGGCCTTTCACAGCCCGCCCGTCGTCTCTTCGATGTCTGTCGAGGTTACCGGGCGACTTTCTGGACCTTGCCCCCCCGGATGCAGCGGGTGCAGACGTTCCGGTGGCGGATGACGCCCTTCTCGACGACCCGGACCCTCTGGAGATTGGGGAGCCAGCGCCGGTTGGTGGTGTTGTGGGCGTGGCTCACGTTGTGGCCGAACTGGACGCCTTTTCCGCAGATGTCGCAACGACGGGCCATGGTCAAGTCTCCTCGCGAAATCGCCCCCGCGGGGCGGAACGGTCGAAATTCCCGATCACAGACTGATAAGTTAAGCAGTTCCCGGAAGATGACGCAAGGTTTTTCTTGGGGGTGCCTCCGGGGTCAGTTCGCCCCCCCCGGACTTCCGTTCCGGTACTCCAGGTCGTATAAAGTCCTGTAAAGACCGCCCTTAGCGACGAGTTCCTCGTGAGTCCCCTCCTCCCGGATCCGGCCGTGGTGGAGGACGACGATCCGGTCGACGTTTCGGATCGTCGAGAGCCGGTGGGCGATGACGATGGAAGTCCGCTCGGCGAGGATCCGCTCGAGGGCTTCCTGGATGAGGCCCTCCGTCTCGCTGTCGATGTTCGACGTCGCCTCGTCGAGGATGAAGATCTCCGGGTCCGCCGCGAGGGCCCGGGAGAAGGCGAGGAGCTGCTTCTCTCCCGCCGAGAGCCCGGCGCCCCTCTCTTGAAGAACGGTGTCGTAGCCCTTCTTCATCCGGCCGATGAAGGTGTCGGCGTTGGCGATCTTGGCGGCCGCCACCATCCGCGCGGCCGGGATCGACTCGTCCCCGAGCCGGATGTTCCGGTCCACGGTGCCGCTGAAGAGGAAGACGTCCTGGAGGACCGTCCCGATCCTGCGGCGGAGGTCGGCGGGGTCCATCTCCCGGAGGTCGACGCCGTCGAAGGTGATCCGCCCTTCCGTGACGTCGTAGAAGCGGCCGAGAAGCGTGACGAGGGTGCTCTTCCCCGACCCCGTCGCGCCGACGAGGGCGACCCGCTCCCCCTTCTTCACCTCCAGGTCGATGTTCCGGAGCACCCACTCCCCCTCGTTGTAGGCGAAGGAGACGTTCTCGAGGCGGATCGCCCGGGAGAGCCGCCCGGGGGCGCGGGGCGCGGCGGGGGTGGCGATCTCCGGGGGGGTGTCGAGGAGGTCGAAGATCCTCTCGGACGAGGCCATGGCCGCCTGGAGGATGTTGTACTTCTCCGACAGGTCCCGGATGGGGCGGAAGAACTGGCTGGTGTACTGGAGGAACGCGGCGAGGGCGCCGAAGGTGACCGCCCCCTCGAGCACCTCCGATCCGCCCTTCCATATGAGGAGCGCCACCGCCACCGCGCCGATCACCTCCACCACGGGGAAGAAGACGGCGAAGTAGAAGACCGTCCGGAGGTGGGCGTCCCGGTGCTCCGCGTTCAGGCCGTCGAAGCGGCGGAAGCTTCTCGCCTCGCCGCCGAAGAGCTGGATCACCTTCATCCCCGTCAGGCTCTCCTGCAGGTAGGCGTTCACCTTCGCGATGCGGGTTCGCACGTCCCGGAAGGCGTCCCGCACCTTGGCCCGGAAGAGGGCGGAGGCGAGGAAGAGCACGGGAAGCACCGAGAAGAGGGTAAGGGCGAGCCGGACGTCGAGGAGGAGCATGGCCGTGATGATGCCGCCGAGGAGGAAGACGTCGCCGAAGATCTGCACCACGCCGGAGGTGAAGAGTTCGTTCAGCACCTCCACGTCCGAGGTGACCCGCGTGATGAGCCGCCCCACGGGGTTCTTCGAGAAGTACCCGAGCGACATCCCCTGCAGGTGGGAGAAAATCTCCATGCGGAGGTCGTACATCACCTTCTGCCCGATCAGCTGGGTGATGTAGACCTGCACGTACCGGATCGAGAACTCCAGGACGAGCACCACGAGGAAGAGGATCCCCATGCGGGCGAGCACGGAGTAGCGCTCCGCCAGCGGCACGCCCTCGGCGGCGATCGCCCGGTCGATGGCGACCTTGGTGATGTACGGCCCGAGAATGGCGAGCCCCGAGAGCACGATGAGAAGCGCCACCGAGAAAGCGACCTGCCCCCGGTACGGCCGGAGGTAGCGGAGGAGCCGGCGGAAGAGGTCCCAGTCGACCTTCTTCTGAACCACTTCCTCGTCGGGGATGACCGGGTCGAGGTGGCTCATTCGATCTCCTCGAGGCGCCGCCGGAGCTGCTGCCTCTCGTGGATCCGCGCGTAGACTCCGCCCGCCCGGACGAGTTCCTCGTGGGTTCCCTGCTCGGCGATCCGCCCCCCGTCGAGGACGACGATCCGGTCCGCGTCCCTGACCGCCGAGAGCCGGTGGGAGACGATCACCGTGGTCCGCCCCTTCCGGAATCGGCGGAGCCCTTTCAGGATCTCCTCCTCCGTGCCGAGGTCGACCGCGGAGAGGGCGTCGTCGAGGACGAGAATGCGCGGGTCCCGGGCGAGGGCCCGGGCAAGGGCGAAGCGCTGCTTCTGTCCCCCCGAGAGGAGGACGCCCCGCTCGCCGACGCGGGTACCGTATCCCTTCGGGAACTGCTCCACGTCCTCCGCCACCCGCGCGAGCCCGCAGACGGCGTGGAGATCGTCGTCCGAGAGATCGGGAACGCCGAAGCGGACGTTCTCCTCCACGGTGAGGGAGAAGAGGAACGTGTCCTGGGGGACGTAGCCGATGGCCCCCCGGAGACGGCGGAGGGGAATCCCGGGGAGGGGTGTGCCGTCGAGGGTCACCTCCCCCTTCGTCGGATCGTGGAGGCGCGGGATCAGCCGGACCAGGCTCGTCTTTCCCGAGCCGATCGGCCCGACCACGGCGAGGGTCTCCCCCTCCTTCACCTCGAGGTCGATGTCTTCGAGAATCGACGTCCCGCCGGCGCCGAAGGCGACCCCCCGGAATGCGAGGGCGCCATGCACCGGGCCCTCGTCCCCCGAGGAGGCCGGTCCGGTCACGGCGGGCTCTTCGTCGAGGATCTTCCCGATGCGCGCCGCCGACGCGGCGGCCCGCTGGATCAGGTTCAAGACCCAGCCGAGGGCGATGGCGGGCCAGGTGAGCATGGCGAGATAGCTCATGAAGGCGACGAACCCGCCCAGGGTCATCTCCCCGCGGACCACCCGGAGGCCGCCGACCCAGATGACGATGAGGAGGGCGCCGCCGGTCAGGAGGGTCATGACCGGGAAGAAGAGCCCCCACACCTTGACCAGGTCCATGTTCCTCTTGATGAACTCCAGGTTCAGGGTCCGGAAGCGGCGCACCTCGTCCGCCTCCCGTGCGAAGGCCTTCACCACCCGGATGCCCGAGAGGTTTTCCTGCACGTGGGTCGTGACGTCCGAGTACTGCGCCTGGATCCGGTCGAACCGGACGTGCATCGCCTTGCCGAGGCGGTTCACGACGACCGAGAGGAGCGGGAAGGGGAGGAGGGCGAGCAGCGTGAGCTTCCCGTCGATGGTGATCATCATGGCGAGGCCCATGGTGAACGTGAGGAACGTGTTCGCCAGATACATGATCGCGGGGCCGAGGAACATGCGCACCGCGTTCAGATCGTTCGTGGACCGGGCCATCAGGTCGCCGATCCGGTTCCGGTCGTAGAAGGAGAGGGGGAGGCGCTGGAGGTGGTCGAACAGGTCGCTTCGGAGGTCGTACTCGATCTCCCGGGAGGCGCCGATCATGATCCTCCGCATGTAGTAGCGGAAAACCCCCTGGAGAAGGGAGAGTCCGACGACGGCGCCCGCGTAGGCGGCGAGGGAGTGCTGGAGCTTCCCCGCCCGGAGTTCGTCCACCGCCTGCTTGAGAATCAGGGGCGCGACCAGGGTGAAGACGTTCGTCAGGAAGACGTGGACGAAGCCGACGACGTAGCTTTTCCGGTAGCGGCGGAGGTAGGGCCGGAGACGGGCGAGTTCGTTCACGGCCGGATGGCGATCTTCAGAGCCTCCCGGCGCTCCATCTTCTCGAAGGCCAGGGCGAGCTCGGCGAGGGGCCGCTGTTCGGTGATCAGGATCCGCTCGTCCAACTCCCCCCGCACCAGGAGGTCGAACGCCATCTTGACGTACCGCGGCGTGTGGTGGAAGACCGAGATGATCCGTTTCTCTTCGTAGTGGAGGGCGTGGGTGTCGATCTTGACCTCCGTCCCCTTCTCGCAGCCGCCGAAGAGGTTCACCTTCCCCCCGCGCCTCGTGATGTTGATCGCCCGCTCCCAGATCTCCGGGAAACCGACCGCTTCGATCACCACGTCGACGCCCCGCCCGTGGGAGAGGTCCTTCACCGTCCCCTCCACGTCCCGCTCCTCGGTCACGTTGATCACGTGGTCCGCGCCGAGCCGGCGGGCCGCCTCGAGCTTCCAGGGCGTGCGGCCGAGAACGATCACCTCGGCGCCGGTCATCTTGATGAGACGGACGAACATGAGGCCGATCGGCCCGGCGCCGATGACCGCCGCGATGTGGTCCATGCGGAAGCCGGTCCGCTCCACTCCGTGGACGACGCAGGCGAGGGGCTCGAGGAGCGCCATGCGCTCGAAGGGGACGCCGTCGGGAATGCCGTACATGTTCTGCTTCACGATCGCCTCGGGGACGATGATGTACTCCGAGTAGGCGCCGTTCAGGAAGCGGAGGTTGTCGCACAGGTTGTGCCGCTCGAGCCGGCAGAAATAGCACTCGTTGCAGGGGGCCGAGTTCGCCACCGCCATCGCGGCGCCGGGCTCCACTCCGGTCACCCCCTCGCCGATCTCGGTCACCACGCCGGCGAATTCGTGACCGAAGGGGGAGGGGAGTTCGGGGATCATCTTGTGGGACCCCCGGATGTAGGTCTTGAGATCGGTGGCGCAGGTGAGCGCCTGCTCGACCCGGACGAGGACCTCCCCCCGGGCGGGGCGGGGCACGGGGACGCGCTCGAGCTTCAACTCCCGGGATCCGTAGAAGAGGGCCGATGTCATGCGGTTCACGGGGAATCTCCTTGCCGGTCCGGCCGGCCTCCCGGTTCCAGGATCACCTTCAGGGCTTTCCCGGATCGGATGAGGCGGAGCCCTTCCTCGATGCGGGAGAGGGGAAGACGGTGGGTGATGAGCCCGGCCACAGGCAGGACACCCTCTCGGATCAGCCGGAACGACTCTCTCAGGTCGGCCGGGGAGGACGAGTACGTCGCGAGGACCCGCACCTCTCTCTTATAGATCAGATTGAGGTCGACGTCAACCGAGGTCCCTTCGTCGGGACCGGAGAAGAGGTGCACCGTCCCCCCCCGCCGGACCATTTCGAGGGCGAGGGGAAAGGTGGAGGCGGCGCCGGCGGAGAGCACCGCTTGATCCGCCCCCCGCGCCCCGGTGCGGCGCCGGAGGGCGGCGGCCGCTCGCGCCCCGCCCGGGGGGAGGGGGGAGGCGCCCGCCCATTTCCTCGCGAGGACCGCCCTTGCGGCGACCCGGTCGAAGGTGTGGACCCGCGCCCCTTCGCGCCGGTAGAGGGCGGCGAGCATGAGACCCACCGGGCCGAGGCCGACGACCACCACTTCGTCCCCTTTCCGGATTCCGGATCGGCGGACGGCGCGGACGCAGCAGGCGAGTGGCTCGGTGAGACTCGCCGTCCCCTCGTCCAGAGCGGCGGGAAGGGAGAACGCGGCGTGGCGGAGGTGCATGTCCGACACCGCCACGAACTCCGCCCATCCCCCCGGCCGGAGGTTGGTGGTGCGGAAGAGGGCGCACTGGGAGTGATTGTCCGCCCGGCAGTAGGGGCATCGCCCGCACGGGACGTGGTGGGCGACGACGATCCGCTCCCCCACCCGGAATCCCCGGGCGCCGCGACCGAGCCTCTCCACGACGCCGGCCACCTCGTGCCCGAGGATCGTTCCCCGGGGGGCGCGGCCGAACTTGTGGGTGTCGGAGCCGCAGATGCCGACGGCGGTCACCCGGATCAGCGCGCCCCCCTTCGGAACCCGGGGCTTCGGGATTTCGCCGAGGGTCACGCCCCCTCTTCCGTCCATCAGCACGGCGCGCACGGGATCTTCCCTTTCCCGGAGAAGCCGGAGCGGTTCGGCTTTCGTTGGTGACAAGGGCCTTCTCATGAAATATAGATGACGAACGGGCCGGAGATCCGGCCGCGGGCGAGCAAGACCCCACGAGGATGATAGAATGAGACGGGCCCTTTCGCTTCTCTTTTTCCTGTTTGTCGCCCACGCCGTCCCTGGGGAGGGACGGGACGAGGAAGTGCTCGTCGGCGCCGCCTCCCGGTTCGATCCCGTGCCCTGGGCGGGGAACCGGTTCTCAACCGCCGTGCTGACCGCGCCGGGATGGCTCGGTCTCGTGGAGCGCCCGGAACTGCTCTACGGCCAGCTCAGCTCGGAAGGGATCCTGGACGGCGACAATCTCCTCTGCGTCCGCTCCCGGGGGTTCGGATTCGCCACCGAGAGCTTCCACGTTCTCGAGGACCGGGAGACGAGGCGCTACGTCGTCGCCCTCGGACGACTCTTCACCCGGGGATGGGCGGTGGGTCTCTCCTATTCTTGGTACTCCTCCGACGACGGCGATCTGGACGATCTCACTTCTTGGGACATCGGCATCGCCGGACGCCCCCATCCCCGGATCGAAGTGTCGGCGACAGGGCGAAACCTGCTCCGGACCGAGCTCGGACCCAAGGAGCTCGGCCGATTCTACGAGGCGGGAGTCCGGGGCTTCCTGGTCCCGCGCAGACTCACTCTCTTCGCCCAGGCCCGCCATTTCCGGGGGGACGACTACGAGGAGATGATTCCCGTCGGGGGGGTGGAGTTCTTCCCCACGACTTATCTCGCCCTCCGGGGGAGGGCGGACACGGACGGGAACCAGGGGCTCGGCATCGAGATCATCTTCGACACCGCCTCGATCGGGTTTCACTACCGGTTCGAAGAGGGCCGTGAGAACGGATCCCTCGCCTACGTCAAGCTCCACGTTCCCCGGGGACCGTAGGGAGTCCCTGGACCTCCTTGCTCCTCCCGCGCCCTCCGTAGCCCACCTGGATTGATGTTCGTTAACTTTAGTGGTTGATATCAGTCAAGTTCTTATCGGGTAGGAGCTAAGGGTGTAGTTTAGGGTTGCAATGACACGGCCATCTATGAGAGAATCACATGCAATCGGGGGTCGTGGATTGCGGTTTCTTATCGAAGGAGCGGGAGACCACGGCCCCCATGGTCCTTTCTCGAGAACCGGACGAGTGGACTTGTCCCCGTTCGAGGCCGCGGCGGAATCCTGTCGCCCCGGTCGGGAGGGACGATCGCAGGAGGCAAGGCACGTGAGGCTCTCTTTCATCGCGGTTTTCATCTTGTTTTTCGCCGGCGCGTTCCTTCCCGCCTACGGGGCGTCCTGTTACTACTGTCACGACATCCACGGCGGAATCCCCAAGGGGATCCACCGGGGTGGGGTGGCCCGCTGCGATGTCTGCCACACCATGCACAACAGTCAGGACGGCGCCCCGGTCGACCCCGACAGCCCCTCGGGGAATCCCTGGCTCCTCAGTCGGTCGAACTCCACCGACGTCTGCTTGAACTGCCACGCCGGGTACGTGGGCAACGTCTTCGGTTCCGATCCCCTGAATCCTCCGTACGAGATCGGTGCGGGGAACTTCGTGTTCCTCCTCGAAGACAACGTGAACGATGGTCACGGCGGGAGCGCCAACCCCGTCCCCGGTCGTGGGGCGGGACACAACGTGATCTCCCCCGATCGGGGTGTCGCGGCGGATCCCGTGCTCTCGACCGCGCCGGGAGGGACATTCCCTTCCGACCTTCTTGCGTGCACGAGCTGCCACGATCCCCACGGGAACCCGGACTTCCGCATGCTCTACGGAGCGGGCCGGGAGGTGCAGGACGGTCTCTACACGTTCTCGAATCCCGCCCCGGACGCCGAAGGGCTCTCCATCTATCACGGGCGGGAGAGGGCGGGCCGGCACACGGCGTACCGCGGAGGCACGAGCGCCTGGTGCGCGAACTGCCACGAGGAATACCACCAGAACGAGACGGACTTCGTCCACCCCTCGGGGGTCGCCATCGGTCAGGCGATGGCCGACGCATATAATGGATACGACGGAACGGACGATCCCCTCGGCGGGGGGGCGACCGTCTCGTACCTGCCCCTCGTCCCCTTCGAGGACGCCGACGTGACGATCTACTCGTCCGAGGGCCCGGGCGCCGAGTCCCGGGTCATGTGCCTCACCTGCCACCGGGCCCACGCGAGCTCCGCGGCCGACGCCGGCCGCTGGGACTTCCAGGTCACCTTTCTCGAGGACGACGGTGCCGAGTCCGGCTCCTATCCGATCCCCGATCCCTACGGTTCGGCGAACCAGCGTTCCCTCTGCAACAAGTGCCATGTGAAGGACCTGTTCGACGGTCCCAATCCAGGCTAGAACAAAGAACCTCGTCCCAGTTCCTCGCGCGCCCGGACCCCGCAGGGGGACCGGGCGCTTTCGCGTTCGGTGGCGACCGGCGCGGACGGCGGCCGCGCGGGCGTCCCCCCATCCCTGCGACCGGGCCCGTGAACTCCCCGTGGTCACCCCGCCGCTCGGGACGGCCAGACCGTGGCCGCCCGGGGACGAGAGGCTCCACAGGCGCACGCGTTCCGCGTCTCCGGCTATGGCGTTACGAAAGGGAAGCCCGCCGGCCTCCCGGGAACGAATCGTGCTGATCCCCCACGACGAGAAGTCGCCCGGAGGAAGGGGGTGGTCGGGGGAGCACGGTTCCGGGACGGGTGATCATCGAGAAATCAATGAAACCGGTAGATGGGAGGATGTGCGGATGAGAGCGATTTGGTTTCTGTTTCTATTGCTGGCTTGGGCGGTCATCGCGCCCCTCGTATGGAGCGCTTCCCCGGGGGACGTGGTCATCACCGAGATCATGCAGAATCCGGACGCGGTGAGCGACACGTACGGCGAATGGATCGAGTTGTACAACCCGACGGGGGCGGACATCGACATCGACGGGTGGACCGTAGGCGACGGCGCTGCCGAGGAGCACACCATCGACGCGGGCGGGACCCTGGTCCTCGCCGCGGGAGGCTTCCTCGTGCTCGGCCGGAACGATGATCCGTCGGTCAACGGGGGGTTCACCTGCGATTACCGTTACTCGGGCATCACCCTCGCCAACGGCGACGACCGGGTGGTGATCCGGGACGGCGGGGGGACGATCGACTCGGTGGCCTACGACGACGGCTCGACCTTTCCCGACCCGACCGGGGCGTCCATGGAGCTCCGGAATCCGGCGTGGGAGAACAACGACGGATCGAACTGGGAGGAGTGCGTCGTCTCCACCTACGGCGACGGGGACTACGGCACCCCCGGCGCGGCGAACGACGCCTGGGGCGTGGTTTCGGGACCGCCGGTCATCACCGGCGCCCAGCACGATCCCCCCTACCCGACCTCGGCGGACACGGTGATCGTGGGCGCCCAGGTCCAGGACGACGGCGTCGTCGACCAGGCCTTGGTCTACTACCGCGTCGACGGCGGCATCTATCACGTAATGGTCATGAGCGACATCGGCGGCGGCTGGTACGAGACGCTCCTCCCGCCCCAGGCGGACGGGGCGGCGGTGGATTACTACCTTTGCGCCACCGACGACGAGACCAACGCCGCGTACGATCCTCCGGGGGCGCCGGGGGAAACGTACGGGTACGTCGTGGAGGACCATCTTCCTCTGGTGATGATCAACGAGATCCTCGCCGCGCCCCCGTCGGACGCGAACGGAGATGGGCTCATCGACGTTTACCAGGACGAGTTCGTCGAGCTCTTCAACGCCGGCGACGATCCGGTGGACCTCTCGGGCTGGACCCTCTCGGACGATGACGCGCCGGGAGGCGAGTTCCAGTTCCCCGCCGGCTCGACGATTCCGGCCCACGGGTTCGTCACCCTCTTCGGCGGCGGCTCTCCCGCAGGATTCGACGGCGGCGTGTACGTGGACGACGGCCGGATCGGCAACGGGCTCTCCAACACGGGAGACACCGTCGAGCTCCGGCGGATGGGCGAGCTCGTCGACGAGAGGTCGTACGGATCCGAGGGCAATCACGGCGAATCGATGATCCGCCTTCCCGACGGGTACGGGGAGTGGACCAGGCCCTCGCTGGAAGGGTTCGACTGGGACTACAGCCCCCAGGAGACGAACGGTCAGTCCGGGACATGGACGACGGGAAAGAGCTGGGGGGCGATCAAGAACTTGTTTCACGATCCCCTCGACTGAGGGGAGGGCCGCCGCTTCGTCGAGGAGCGCCGAGTGACACGATCGGGGAGGGGGCCCGCGCCGAGCGCGGGCCCCCGAGCCGGGGAACCGTCGAGAGGGCGGGACCGCCCGCCCGGGTCTCCCTCTTCTCCGAGGTGGGAGTGCGCCCTCTTCCCGGTCTCACCCCCAGGCCGGTCTCCGCCCCAGGCCGGGCCGCACCCCGGAATTGTCGCCGGAGCTTTTGACAACCCCGACCGGCGCGGTTATCCTCTCGGCGAGCATCCTCCGCGTAACGGGCGGTATTGCCGCCCATGAATCCGTTCGGGTGGACCCGCATCACCCGTGTGGGGTTCGACGAAACAACGGATCCGGGTCGGACGGAGCGGGTAAAGGACGGATATGAATGTGAGCCATTCATGATCGAGATCCTCGTCGCCATCACCGGTTCCGTCTTTCTCGTGGAGCTGGTTCTGCTCGTTCAGGCCTTCCGGTACGCCTCGCGGACTCGATCCAGAAGGTGGGCTCCTTTTCATCCGAAGGTCGCCGTCATCGCCCCCCACTACGGCTGGGAGGGGGGGACCGAAGAGAACGTAAGGCGCCTGCTCGATCTCGACTATGGAGGCTCCTACCGGGTCTACTTCGTCACCCACCGGAACGAACGGGGTGCGGACTCGTCCCACGATCACCTGCGGCGGATCGCCGCCGGAGATTCCCGGGCCCGGGTTCTTCTCGCCCGGAACGTCGTGGATGAAGGGCGGCAAAGGTCCCAGAAGGCGGAGAACCTGCTGACCGCCCTGGAGGCGGTCGACGACGATGTCGAGGTCTTCGCTTTCGTCGACGCGGACGCGGGGATCGATCGTGATTGGTTGGCCCGTCTCGTGGAGCCTCTCCAGGACCGGGAGATCGGCGTCTCCACGGGCGCGAGGTTTTACGCGCCCCTCGTACCCAGCATCGTCTCGTACACCGAGGCGGTTTGGGTGAACTTCCAGATTCCTCTCTATAGCGTTCCCCGGATCGGCATGGTCTGGGGCGGTTCGTCGGCGATCCGACGGGATGTCTTCGACGAAGGGGGAATCCGGCGGCGCTGGGAACGGGCGACGTTCGAGGATCAGCATATGACGAAGGCGATGACCGAGCTTGGGCGGCGGATCCACTTCGTCCCCGACGTCCTGCCCTCGCACTTCAGCGGGGAGAGGCGGTGGAAGCAGGTTCTCGAGTTCACCAACCGGCAGATGGCGGTGACTTACTGGATGGGTCTCCGCGTTTCGTGGGTGCTCAGCCTGACCCTCCTGTTGCCCAAGGGACTCGTGTTCGCGCTGACCCTGCCGCTGGTCTTGTTCGAGCCCGCCCGGTTCTACCCGCTCCTCGCCGTGCCTCTGCTCGAATCGGGGAGTTATCTCCTCTTCGCGATGACCTTGCCGGAACGGATCCGCCGGGACCCCCGCATCCGGCGGACTCTGGTATTGTCCTCCCTGACGGTTCCGTTCGCGCTCCTTCTCGGGGGCGTCAACGGTGTCTGCGCCGTCTTCAAACGGTCCATCGTTTGGGGGCGGGTGAGATACACGAACCGGGGACCCGACGGGTGCCGAGTTCTGGGACGGGTCGAGCCGAAGCCCGAGAGGGAGCCGCGGTTCGGGCGGGTCCTTCGGGGTGCGCGGTACCCTCTCGCGCGCATTCTCGGCGTCGTCGATCCCGGCCTCGGCCTCGAGGATCTCTCGGAAGGAGAAGACTAATTGGCGATTCGCAGCCGCATCCCCCCCCGGGGTTTCATCCGGAATCTGGCTTCGGCCCTCACCGATGACTGGATCACGTCCAAGACCTTTCTTCGCTACCAGGCGTCGAAGGAGATCTTCCACCTGCGCCATCCCCGGGGGGCGAAGCACGGGAAGGGGGACGACCTCCAGCTGGTCAGTCTGCGCATCACCGACCGGTGCAATCTTCGATGCCACTCGTGTGGGCAGTGGGGGGACAACGGATATCTCCTCGGCAAGTCGATGCGGGAACTGAAGGACCAGGAGGTCGATGTGGCCGTGTACAAGCGGTTCGTCGACCAGATCCTCGGTGCGGGATGGGCGCCGATTTGGTACGTGTGGGGCGGGGAGCCGATGCTCTATCCGGGGATGAACGAGCTTCTCCATTACATCCACGACCGCCGCATGCCGATTTCGATCGTGACCAACGGAACCCGGGTCGCGGAGAACGCGGAGCACATCGTCGAGACGTGCCGGATCTTTTACATCAGCGTCGACGGCCCGGACGAGGCGACCCACAACACCCAGCGGCCGGGGGCGGGGGCGGGGACGAACAACTTCGGTGACGTGAAGGCGGCGCTCGAGGCGGTGAAGGCGGAGAAAGAGCGACGGGGGTCTTTCTTTCCGCTGATCATCCCTCTGTCGTGCGTCACGAGCTACAACATCGACCGGCTCGTCGATCTGCATCGATTCGTCGCGGGCTACGCGGACGCCCACATCCTGTATTTGACCTGGTGGATCGACGAGGAGAACGCGAAGGCCCACTCTCACGACTTCGAACGGCGCTTCGGTTTCACGCCCTCGACCCACCTCGGGTGGATCGGCGGATGGAAGGACTTCGATCACGGTCTCGTCCACGAGAAGCTGGAGGAGATACGGGGGATCAACAGGGAGACCGGAAAGTGCCCGCCCATCTCGATGCCGGACCTCCAGACCCGGGAGGAGATCGAGCGGTACTACAGCCGGCACGACGACGATTTCGGCTACCGGCAGTGCGTCAGCATCTTCATGACCTGCGAGGTGGACAGCAACGGGAACGTCTCGCTCTGCCGGGATTTTCACGACTACGTGATCGGCAACATCGCCCGGGACCACGTGCAGGACATGTGGAACAACGAGAGGGCCCTCGAGTTCCGCAAGTCGATCGCCGAGGAAGGCATCATGCCGGTCTGCCGGCGCTGTTGCGGCCTGATGGGCTTTTGATCCCGCGGGCCGCAATCGATCCCTACTGCGAACTCGTCCCGGGGGCTGCGAGGACGCTCTTCCTTCGTCACTTCCTCGGAGTAGCTTCGGCTACGCCTCCGGGAGTTCCTCGTCCAGAGTCGTCCTCTCGCCGCCCGGGACGATCTCTCGTGACGGGCTCGCTTCCGGTCCGCGGGATCTCCAGGCCGGGACGCGGGGCCTCGTGACGAATCCGTCCCGAAACCGCGGCCCCCGGGCCAGGGAATCAGGATGAGAGGGGAGCCGCTCGCTTCCGGTCCGCGGGATCTCCGGGCCGGGACGCGGGGCCTCGTGACGAAGCCGTGCCGAAACTTCGGCCCCCGGGATACTCGGGTCGGTCCCGAACGCCCCGTCTCCTCCGAAGCCCCCGTTCTGCCGATATAGGAATCGACGCCTGGATCGGGGGTGGGTCATGAAGAGGACGACATGGGCGGCGGTCTTCGCGATTCTCGTCGGAACCGGGGGCGGCTCCGCCGGGCCGATTGTGGAGGTCGACCTGAGCGGGGTCGTCGGGGACGGCGCCGATCGGGACACCGTCCGGGTCGGAGAAGAGATCGCGGTCGATCTCTGGTTCGTGGGGGGGGAGCCGCTCGTGGCGTGGGGGATCACCCTCTGCTCTCCCGGCGGCGCCCTCGAGTTCGTGGACGCCGCGTACCGGATGCCCGGCGCGTGGACGAACGAGACTCCCGAATCGCGGTCGCCGGGATGCGTCTATCTCGGAGCGGCGAACCGGTTCTTCGGTCCCCTGGCCCCTCCGTTCCTCGCGGTCACCGTCACCTACCGGGCCGCCGGCGAGGCCCTCGCGGAGCTCGTCGTGGACGAGCAGAACTCGGGGTGGTTCGCCCGCTCCTTCGTGACCGGGACGGTGGACGGGTCGATCGGCGCCTCGGTCGCGATCGCGCCCCCCCTTCCCCCGGCTTCGACCTGGGGAACGGTGAAGGGACTCTTTCGGTAGACCTCTTTCCCGGGCGCCGTTCCCGATTCCCCTCCCTCCGCGAATCGTGTAGCGTATCCGAAAACCTCGGCGGAACGGCGCGAGGCGGGGGAGCCAATCATGACGGACGGGGAGAGGCAGCGGGACGAGCACGCCGAGATCGGGCGCTCCGCCGGGAAGATCGGCGCCGCCACCTTCGTCTCCCACATCTTCGGAATGGTCCGGGACGTGGTATTTGCCTTCCTGTTCGGAACCTCCCTCTACGCCGACGCGTTCAACCTCGCCTTCTCCATGCCCCAGTTCTTCCGGCGCCTCTTCGGCGAGGCGGTGATGAACGCCGCCTTCATTCCGGTGTTCACGCAGCACAGGATCGCCAAGGGGGAGAGGGAGGCGTGGCGGTTCGGGTCGAACGCGCTCACCGTTCTATCGATTCTCCTCGTCCTCTCCGTGGTGGCGGCGTTGCTCTTCGCGCCCGCCGTGGTCCGTCTCTACGCGGCGGGGTGGCGGGGGGAGCCGGAGCGGATCGACGCGGCGGTACGCCTCACGAGGATCCTCGTCCCGTACCTTCTGTTCATCGGCCCCGCGGTCCTCGTCATGGGGATCTTGAACGGGCTCCGGCACTTCACGGTGCCCGCCCTCTCGCCGGTGGTGTGGAACGTGGGGATCATCGCCTTCGCGCTCGTCGCCTGGAAGGCGCCGGCCGAGGGAACGGCGCGGATCGATCTCTTCTGCGCCGGCGTCGTCGTCGGCTCCCTCGGGCAGCTCCTCGTGCAGATCCCGACCCTTCGGAGCAAGGGCTTCCGGTTCACCCCCCACGTCGACCTCCGGAGCCCGGAGCTCCGGGCGGTGGGGAAGCTGATGCTCCCCGGCGTCGTCGGCCTCGCGGTCGTGCAGGTCAACACCCTCGTGGACACCTTCTTCGCCACCCTCCTCTCCGAAGGGTCGGTCACGGCGCTCCGCCTCGGAAACCGCGTCATGCTCCTCCCCCTCGCGATTTTCGCGACGGCCATCGCCTCCGCGTCGCTCCCTTCCCTCTCCGCCCAGGTGGCGTTGGACGGCGTGGAACGGGCGAAACGAACCCTTGCCTACTCGCTGCGAATGCTCTTCTTCCTGCTCATCCCCGCGTCGGTGGGGCTCATGGCGCTCCGGCGGCCGATCATCCAGCTCCTCTTCGTGCGGGGCGCCTTCGACGCCGGCCGCTCCCTCGACCTCACGTCGACCGCCCTTCTCCTCTATTCGGCGGGGCTCTTCGCCTACGGCGGCGTGAAGGGGGTCTCCCAGGTCTTCTTCTCGATGCGGGACACGAGGACCCCCGTCGTGGCGGGAGGGATCGCGCTGGCGGCCAACATCCTGTTCGATTTCCTGCTCTATCGCCCCCTCGGGGTGGGCGGGCTCGCCCTCGCCACGGCCCTCGCCGGGGCGGCCAACTTCTTCCTGCTCCTCGGGGCGCTGGTCCGCAGGACCGGTCCCCTCGGGGGGCATCTCCTCTCCTCGTCTTTCCGGATCACCCTCTCGGCCCTCGGGATGGGCGCCGCTCTCTGGCTCGTGGACGGCCGGCTCCGGCCCACCGTCCCGACGCTCCCGGCGCAGATCGTCCACGTCGCGGGAACCATCCTGATCGGGGGGGGCGTCTACGTCGGTCTCGCGGCGCTCCTCTGCCGCCGGGAACTCGCGGACGTGAAGGCCGCCCTCCTCCGCCGACCCTTGCCGCCGCGGTAGAGGGCGCCTACACTGGGAGAGAAGGAGACCGGCCGTGAATCGGGAGAATCTGCCGCGCATCCCCGATCACCCGGGCGTCTATCTCATGAAGGACGCCCGGGGGACGGTGATCTACGTCGGCAAGGCGAACTCCCTCCGCAAGCGGGTGCGGAGCTACTTCGGCCGCACTCACGAAAACGCCCGGCTCCGGGCCCTCGTGAAGAACATCGTCGACATCGAGACGGTGCTCGTGGACACGGAGAAGGAGGCGCTCATCCTCGAGCTGAACCTGATCAAGGAGCACCGGCCCCGGTACAACGTCCGCCTTAAGGACGACAAGAAGTACCCCTTCATCAAGGTGACCGTGGGGGACCAATTTCCCCGGGTGTACGGCACCCGGAAGATCGAGAACGACGGGTCCCTCTACTTCGGTCCGTACACCGACGCGAAGGCGATGCACCGGGCCCTCCGCCTGATCATCCGGCTCTTTCCGCTCCGCTCGTGCGCCTATGTCTTCCCGTCGAAGACCCCGGTCCGGCTCTGCCTCGACTACCAGATCGGCAAGTGCCTCGGCCCCTGCGAGGGGAAGGTGCCGGAGGAGGAGTACCGCCGGATGGTGGACCACGTGGTCCTCTTCCTGAAGGGGAAGAACCGGGCACTCGTCGCCGGTCTCCGGGAGGAGATGGGGCGGGCGGCGGCGGACCGGGAGTACGAGAGGGCCGCGGCCCTCCGGGACCAGATCGAAGCGGTGGAACGGATCGGCGAGCGCCAGCGGATCACGTCGGGCGACTTCGCCGACCGGGACGCGATCGCCCTCGCCGAGGGGGATGGGGAGCTCGTGGCGGTGCTTCTCCGGATCCGGGACGGGAAGATGAGCGGCAAGGAGACCTTCGCCCTCGCGGCGGGAGCGGAGGAGGAGCCCCTCGGGCCCTTCTTGAAGAGAATCTATTCGGGGGGGATGACTCCCCCTTCGGAGATCCTGGTCGACCGGGAGGTCTCGGACCGGGAGGCGATTGAGGAGTGGCTCGCGGGCCCGGCGGGGTGCGCCGTCAGTATTCGGGTCCCGCGGAAGGGGGACAAGAGGCGGATCGTGGAGCTCGCGGCGGCGAACGCGGAGCACGAGCGCCGGGCGACCATCGTCCGGAAGCTCGCCCGGAAGGACCGTTCCTTCGCCGCCCTCCGCGGTCTCCAGCGGGAACTCGGCCTCGCCGACCTTCCCCGCCGGATCGAGTGCTTCGACGTCTCCAACCTGGGGGACCGGGACCTCGTCGGCTCGTCGGTCTGCTTCCTCGACGGGCTGCCGGAGAGGGGACGCTACCGGCGCTACCGGATCCGGGGCGATGGGGGGGTCGACGACTACGCCTCCATGGGGGAGATCGTGGGACGGCGCTTTCGGCGGCTTCTCGAAGAGGGGCAGGACCTGCCCGACCTCGTTGTCGTGGACGGCGGGAAGGGGCAGCTCTCGAGCGCGATGGGGGCCCTCCGGAATGCGGGCGCCGAGGAGGTGGCCGCCGCCTCCCTCGCGAAACGGGAGGAGGAGGTGTTCCGTCCGGGGCGCTCCGAGCCGATCCGGCTCCCCGACGGGCCTGCCCTCCATCTGCTGCAGCGCCTCCGGGACGAGGCGCACCGCTTCGCGATCACTTACCAGCGAAAGCGGCGAACCGCCGGGTACAAGCGCTCCGCCCTCGACGGCCTACCCGGCCTCGGTCCGTCCAAGAGAGAGGCCCTTCTGAGACGTTTCCGCTCGGTGAAGAGGATCCGGGAGGCATCGGAGGAGGAGCTGGCCGAAGTTCCGGGAATCGGCCCGGCCCTTGCGCGGCGGATCCGGAAGGGCCTGGGCGAAGGGGGGGCGTCATGAGCCGCGGGCGGACCTCCCCCATCGACCACGCCCTCGGGGAGTTTCTCGTGTATCTCAAGACCGAGCGCTCCCTCGCCGCGAACACCATCGAGAGCTACCGGCGGGACCTCGCCCGGTACCTCCGCTTCCTCGGGGAGCAGGGGGTGGGGGAGCCGGAGGGGATCGGGCCGGAGCACCTGTCGGGGTTCGCGGAGGGGGAGAGCCGGGCCGGTCTCTCGGCGCGGACCCTCGCCCGCCGCCATTCGTCCCTTCGCATGTTCCACCGCTTTCTGGTCCGGGAGAAGATTCTCCGCCGGGACCCGACCGCCGCTCTTCTCTCCCCCCGGCTCCCTTTCCGGCTCCCCCACGCCCTCCCGGTCCGGGAGGTGGAGAGGCTTCTCGATGAGATTCCCGCCGAAGGGCCCCTCGGGCATCGGGACCGGGCGATGCTCGAGCTTCTCTACGCGACGGGGATGCGGGTCTCGGAGCTGATCGACCTCCCCCTCCGCGCCCTCTCCCGGAAGGAGGCGTACGTCCGGGTAGTCGGGAAGGGGGGGAAGGAGCGGGTCGTGCCGGTCGGGAGGCGGGCGCTTGCGGCGGTGGATCGGTACCTGAAGGAGGGGCGGTGGATCCTGATCCGGGGGAAGAGGACGGAGGAGCTCTTCCTGAATCACCGGGGGGGCGCCCTCTCGAGGATGGGGGTGTGGAAGATCCTGAGAAAGCGGGCGCGGGAGGCGGGTCTCCCGGGGAAGATCTCCCCCCACACCCTCCGGCACTCGTTCGCGACGCACCTTCTCGAAGGGGGGGCGAGCCTCCGGGACGTGCAGGAGATGCTCGGGCACAGCGACGTGTCGACGACGCAGATCTACACGGCCGTGGACCGGACCTACCTCAAAGAGGTGCACCGGACCTTCCATCCCCGGGGGTGATGCTCCCCACGACCTCCGGGAAAATGCAGGGGCCCATTCCGGGGACGCCATACTTATTTCCAGAGTGGCTTTGTCGTCGGCAGTGACCTCATCGAATGAAATAAGTATGGCGTCCCCGGAATTGACCCCGGAATTGACTCCGGCGGGCCCCCCATCCCCCTCCCCCCCGAAATAATCATGGAAACGGCGTCGTTCCATGTGCTTCAATGGACCATCCGCCCGTGGACGAGCTTGGGGGACGAGGGATCTCATGGTTCAGATCGCCGAAGAGGTCAGAGGGACCGGTTACCGGGTCGTCCTCGAGAGCTTCGAGGGGCCCCTGGATCTGCTCCTCTATCTGATCAAGCGGGACGAGATCGACATCTACGACATCCCGATCGCCCGGGTGACGCAGCAGTACCTCGAGCACGTCCGGTTGATGCAGGCCCTCGACCTGGAGGTGGCGGGGGAGTTCCTCGTCATGGCGGCGACGCTCATGCGGATCAAGGCGAAGATGCTCCTGCCGAAGCCGGAGGCGGAGGGGGAGGAGGAAGAGGAGGACCCGCGGGAGGAGCTGGTCCGGCGCCTTCTCGAGTACCGCCGCTTCAAGAACGTCGCGGAGCGCCTCCGGGAGCGGGCGGTGGAGCGGGGGCTCCTGGTCGGCCGCGGGCGGCTCGACCTGGAAGGACCGGAGGAAGAGGAGCCGGAGGAGCTGCAGATCCCCGTCGATCTGGTCGGCCTCCTGCGGACTTTCGCCCAGCTGATCGCGCGGGCCCCCCGGATGGAGGCGTACGAGGTCATCCTCGACGAGTTCACCCTCGACGAGAAGGTCGAGCGAATCGAGAACATCCTCGACCGGGACGGGGAAGTGGAGTTCACGGACCTCTTCTCCGAGGGCGCCTCGCGGGCGGAGGTGGTCGTCACCTTCATCGCGATGCTGGAGCTGCTCCGTCTTCAACGGATCCGTCTCCGCCAAGCGGCCCTCTTCGGTCGAATCTGGATCCGGCGGCGGACCGATCCGCCCGACGAAGACACGGGAATCGAGGACGATGGAATCGGAAACGAAAACGAACGGGAGCCCGAGCGTCAAGCAGGTCCTTGAGGCGCTGCTCTTCGCCTCCGACGCGCCCCTGACCCTCCGAGAGCTCCGTCAGGTGATGACGGACATGGAGCCGGCGATGATCCGCGCGGCGGCGGAGGAACTCCGGGCGGACTACGACCGGGACGGGCGGAGCTTCGAGCTCCGGGAGATCGAGAACGGGTACCAGGTGTTCACCCGGCCCGACTACTTCGCCCATGTCCGGAGGCTCCGCAGCGAGCAGCGGGCGATGAGGCTCTCCCGTGCGGCGATCGAGACCCTCGCGATCGTGGCTTACAAGCAGCCGGTCATGCGTTCCGAGATCGAGCTGATCCGGGGCGTCGACGCGGGGGGCGTGCTCAAGACCCTTCTCGATCGGAACCTGGTCACCCTGAAAGGGCGGGCCGAGGGGGTCGGAAGGCCCCTGCTCTACGGCACGACCGATTTCTTTCTCAATCACTTCGGATTGAAGGGACTCGACGAGCTTCCCAAGATCGAAGAGCTGTCGGAGATCATGAGGTCGAAGGAGATGGACGAGATCGAGTCGGAGGTAGAGGAGATGTTCGGGCCGAGGGCCTCCCTTCCTCCGGAGGCGATGGCGGAAGAGGGGGGCGGAGACGGAGGAGGGGAAAGGGAGGCGCCGGGGTCGATCGTCCCGGGGCCGTTGTCCGGAGCGGAACCGGACGAGGCCGAGGGGGAGACGCTCGAGGACGTTTCCGGGGGGGACGGGCGGGGCGAGGAGCCCCGGGACGCCGTCGCCGCGGGCGACCGGTGATGCCTACCGAGGAGGGGGTGCGCATCAACCGGTTTCTCGCCTCCGCCGGGCTCGGATCGAGGCGGAAGGTGGAGGAACTCGTCCTCGAAGGACGGGTCACCATCAACGGCCAGCGGGTGAAGGATTTGACCGCCCGGGTCGATCCGGAGAGAGACCGCGTCCGGGTCGGCGGCCGCGTGATCGCGCCCCCCCGGCGCGTCGCGTACGTCCTCTTCCACAAGCCGGTGGACGTGCTGACCACGGCCCGGGATCCGGAGCGACGGCGCACGGTCTTCGACTTCCTCAAGGGGGCGCCGAAGCCGCTCTTCCCGGTGGGGCGGCTCGACCGGATGAGCGAAGGGCTGCTGCTCCTCACCAACGACGGGCCCCTCGCCCACCGCCTCACCCACCCGAAGTACGGGGTCGAGCGGGTTTACCGCCTCCGGGTGGGGGGGGAACTGCCCGACGAGCCGATCGCCCGGTTCCGGCGGGGCATCATCATCGACGGCCGTCTCACGCGGCCGGTGGAGGTGCGGGTGATCTACCGGGACCGGAAGCGGACCACCCTCGAGGTGGTGCTCGCGGAGGGGAAGAACCGGGAGATCCGGCGGATCTGCCGGGAGGTGGGCCTCAAGGTGGAGAGGCTCGTCCGCATCCGCTACGGCCCGCTCTCCCTCCGGGGGCTTCCGGCCGGGGAGTGGCGCTTCCTGAGCGAAGCGGAGGCGGACCGCCTTCGCAAGCAGGTGAAGCTCGGCGTCAGTTGACGGGCGACGAATCCTATGATTCTTCACATCAAAAAGAACGTGTCGGCCAAGGACGAGAAGGACCTGATGCGCCGTCTCGCCCTTCACGGCGTGCAGATCCACGAATCGCCCGGCACCGGCGGCCGGATCGTCGCCGCCATCGGTCCGCCGAAGGACATGGAGGCGATGGACCTCGAGCGGCATCCCGCCGTGGCGCGGGTGGTCCGGATCGAGACCTCCTACAAGCTCGCGAACCGCGAGTTCCGGCCCGAAAGGGCGGAGGTGATGGTCGGCGACCTCGCCTTCGGCGGCGACCGGATCCACGTCATGGCCGGCCCCTGCTCGGTGGAAAACCGGGACGACCTCCTGCATCTCGCCCGGGAGGTGAAGAAGGCGGGCGCCACGGTCCTCCGGGGGGGCGCCTTCAAGCCCCGCACGTCTCCCTACAGCTTCCAGGGACTCGGCGAGGAGGGGCTCGCCATCATGGCCGAGGCGAGGGAGGAGACGGGCCTCAAGATCGTCACGGAGGTGATGGACACCCGGGACGTGGAGCTCATCTGCCGGTACGCGGACATCCTCCAGGTGGGGGCCCGGAACGTGCAGAACTTCGCCCTTCTCAAAGAAGTGGGCCGGGCGAAGAAGCCGGTCTTTCTGAAACGCGGGATGATGACGACCCTGAGCGAACTCCTCATGTCCGCCGAGTACATCATGTCGGCGGGGAACTACGACGTCATCCTGTGCGAGCGGGGGATCCGCACGTTCGAGCGGGCCACGAGGAACACCATGGACCTCGCCGTGGTCCCCCTCGTCCACCACTGGAGCCACCTGCCGGTCGTCGTCGATCCCTCTCACGGGACCGGCCACTGGCGCTGGGTCGCGCCCCTCGCCCTCGCGGGGGTGGCCGCCGGCGCGGACGGCCTGATGATCGAAGTGCATGCCGATCCGGACCGGGCCTTCTCCGACGGCGACCAGTCCCTCCTGCCCGAACGGTTCGCGGGCCTCATGAAAGACGTCCAGAAGATCGCCCGCGTCGTCGGAAGAACCCTCTGAAATGAACGCCTCCCGCTATCGGATACGCCCCGGCGCCGCGCCCCGCGGGCGGGCCGTCGTTCCGGGGGACAAATCGGTCACCCACCGGGCGCTCCTCCTCGGCGCCCTCGCCGAGGGGGAGACCGACATCCGGCGCCCGAACCGGGGGGGGGACTGTCTCGCGACGGCCGCCGCCCTCCGCGCCCTCGGCGTATCGATCGAGGAGCGGGAGCGGGGGTGGCTCGTCGTCGGCCGGGGGGGGGAGCTCGCGGCGCCCCGGGGGCCCCTCGACCTCGGCAACTCCGGGACCGGCGTCCGCCTCCTCGCCGGGGTGCTCGCCGGCCAGTCCTTCGCGGCGACCGTCGACGGGGACGACTCGCTCCGACGCCGGCCGATGGGGCGCATCGTGAAGCCTCTCCGGGCCATGGGCGCGGTCATCGAAGGGGAGGGGGATGGTGAGCGGCTCCCCCTCACGATCCGAGGGGGGAACCTGAAGGGGATCGCCTACCTTTCCCCCGTCGCCTCCGCCCAAGTGAAGTCGGCGATCCTCCTCGCCGGACTCCGGGCCGAAGGGCGCACGGAGGTGACCGAGCCGGGCCCCTCCCGGGACCACACGGAGAGGATGATCGCCTACTTCGGCGGCGCCATCGAGAGGGAAGGCCTCCGGGCGTCGGTCACGGGGGGGACAAGGCTCCGGGGGGCGCCGGTCGAGGTGGGGGGGGACCCCTCGTCGTCGGCGTTCTTCGTCGTGGCGGCGCTCATCGTGCCGGGCTCGGACGTGGTTCTCGAGGGGGTTCTCGACAACCGGACCCGGACCGCCTACCTCGACGTGCTGGAGCGGATGGGGGCGAGCCTTGAACGGGAGCCGATGGAGACGGACGGGCCGGAGCCCCGTCTCCGGCTCCGGGTGCGTTCGTCGAAGCTCCGGGGGACGGACGTGAAGGGAGAGGAGGTGCCCCGCCTCATCGACGAGATCCCCGTGCTCGCCGCGGCGGCATGCGTGGCGGAGGGCGTCTTCCGGGTCCGGGACGCGAAGGAACTCCGCGTGAAAGAGAGCGACCGGATCCGCAAGATCGCCGAGACCGCCCGCGCCTTCGGCCGGACCGTGGACGAGGTGGAGGACGGCTTCGACCTCGAAGGGGGCCCGGTCCGGGGGGCGATCGTCGAGAGCGGCGGGGACCACCGGATCGCCATGGCCGCCGCCGTGCTCGCCCTCGCCGCCGCCGGCCCTTCGGAAGTGCGGGACACCGCGTGCGTCTCCACCTCTCTCCCCGAGTTCCTTCCCATGGCCGCCGCCCTCGGTCTCGGCGAGGCGATCGAGGAAGGATGATGGCCGGTCTCATCGTCACCATCGACGGCCCCGCCGGGGCCGGCAAGACGAGCACCGCCCGGGGCGTGGCCGAACGGTTCGGCTACCGCTATCTCGACACGGGCGCCCTTTACCGGACCCTCGCCCTCGCGGTCCTCCGATCGGGGGCGGCCGATCCCCTCGGTCCCGATGCGGTGGAGGTCTGCCGGAGGGCGGAGGTCCGGCCCCGGTGGCGCGGGAGCGCCATGGACGTGCTTCTCGACGGGGAAGACGTGAGCGGGTCCATTCGCGCGCCCGAGGTGACCGGGCTCGTCTCGCCCCTCTCCGCGAATCCCGAGATCCGGAGCCTCCTCATCCGGATCCAGCGGGGGGCCGCCGGGGAGGGCGGCCTCGTCGTCGAAGGCCGGGACATCGGGACCGTGGTCTTCCCCGAGGCGCCGGTCAAGATCTACCTCTTCGCGGATATCGACGAGCGGGCCCGGCGGCGGGCCCGGGAGATGGAGAGGGCGGGCCTGACGGTCGATCCGGTCGAACTGCGGCGCGCCATCGCGGAGCGGGACCGGCGGGATTCGGGCCGGGCGGTCGCTCCGCTTAAGCGCCCGGCGGACGCGATCGATGTCGACACGACCGGCATGACCCTCGAGGGGCAGATCGAACGGATCGTCAGGATCGTCCGGGAGGCGGGCGGATGAGAATGAGGCCGTTCTACCGCTTTTCCCGGGGGACGGTCCGGCTCGTCTTCCGTCTCCTCTGGGGGCTTCGGGTCGAGGGATTGGAGAAGATCCCCCGGCAGGGGGGGATGATCCTCGCCGTCAACCACGCCTCCTATGCCGATCCCATGGTGGCCGCGGCCGGCTCTCCCCGGGAGCTCCGCTTCTTCGCGAAGCGGGAGCTTTTCCGGAACCCCTTCTTCGGCGGCCTGATCCGGGCGTGCGGCGCCTTCCCCGTCGATCGGGGGTCGGTGGGGCGGGAGACGCTCCAGACCGTCCAGGAGATCCTGACGGGGGGGGGCGCGCTCCTCGTCTTCCCCGAGGGGACCCGGTCCCTGGACGGGAAGATCCGGGACGCCCGGCCGGGGATCGGCATGATGGCCGCCCGGGCGAACGTCCCCGTCGTCCCCACCTACCTCCGGGGGACCCGGGGGATCGGGGGGGGGCTCCGGCGCCGCGGGACGCTCGGCGTCTTCTTCGGGGATCCCGTGGAACCCGGGGCCGCGGAGGGGGGGACGAGGAAGGAAGTGCAGCGCCGGATCGGCGAACTCGCCATCGAGAGAATCCGTGCCCTCCAGGCGATTTATGGGTAGCGCCCGCCGAATCGATGATCTATGATGAACGTTCGCCCTCCTAGAGGGCCAAAGTCCAGTGGTTGAAGGAGGAATTGGGTAAGGATGGAGGAGAGAACACGGGAAGAGCGGGATTCCTACGGGGAAAGGGATGATGCGGACGACGACCGGGACTATTTTCCGTCGAAGTCCGGAGGGGGTGTGCGGCAGCCCCCGAAGATCCGCTTCGTGAACGTGGACGAGGAGGACGAGGACCAGGACAAGGCGGTGCTCGAGCAGATGCTCGGCGTCTACGAAGAATCGATGAAGGAGATCGAGGAGGGCCAGATCGTCATCGGAACGGTCCTCCGGGTCGGCGAGAACGAAGTCCTGGTCGATGTCGGCTTCAAGTCGGAGGGCGTGATTTCGCTTTCCGAGTTCCCCGAACCGATCAACATCAGCGTCGGCGACAAGCTCGACGTCTATCTGGAAAAGCTGGAGAACCAGGACGGGCTCGTGGTGCTCTCGAAGCAGCGGGCCGACTTCCTGAAGGTGTGGGGCCGCATCAAGGACGCCTACGACGAGGGGGACGTCGTCGAGGGGCGGCTCACCCGCCGCATCAAGGGCGGGGTCGTGGTCGACCTGTTCGGCGTCGAAGCGTTCCTGCCCGGGTCCCAGGTGGCCCTCCGCCAGGTGCCGAATCTGGACGACTTGATCGGCCAGGCCTTCCCGTTCAAGATCATCAAGCTGAACAAGAGGCGCCGGAACATCGTGGTCTCCCGGCGCGTGGTGCTCGAGGAAGAGCGGAACCAGAAGAAAGAGAAGCTCATCAAGGAGCTGGAGAAGGGCCAGATTCGCGAGGGCCAGGTGAAGAACATCACCGACTTCGGGGCTTTCGTCGATCTCGGCGGCATCGACGGCCTCCTTCACATCACCGACATGTCGTGGGGCCGGATCGGGCACCCTTCCGAGGTGGTCGGCATCGGCGACACGATTCAGGTGAAAGTCCTCGAGTTCGACCGGGAGAAAGAGCGGATCTCTCTCGGCCTGAAGCAGCTGACGCCTTACCCGTGGGAGGATGTGGAGGATCGCTATCCGGTCCAATCCCGCGTCAAGGGTCGGGTCGTCTCGATCACCGACTACGGCGCTTTTGTGGAGTTGGAGAAGGGGATCGAAGGCCTCGTTCACGTCTCCGAGATGTCGTGGACCCGCCACATCCGCCACCCCTCCAAGATCCTCACGGTCGGGGACGAACTCGACGCGGTGGTGCTGAAGGTCGACCGGGAAGCGGAGAAGATCTCGCTGGGCCTGAAGCAGACCGAGCCCGATCCGTGGCTCACCATCGAACAGCGCTACCCGGTCGGGTCGAAGCTGACCGGCAAGGTCCGCAACCTGACGAACTTCGGAGCCTTCGTCGAGCTCGAAGAGGGCATCGACGGACTCGTTCACATCTCCGACATGTCGTGGACGAAGAGGATCAAACACGCCAACGAGGTCGTGAAGAAAAGCGACGACGTGGAGGTCATGGTTCTCAACATCGACAAAGAGAACCGGCGGATCTCCCTCGGCCTGAAGCAGGTCCAGGAGGACCCGTGGGAGCGGATGTACGAGCGGCTCCCCGAAGGGGCGGCGGTGGACGCCGTGGTGGTCAAGGTCCTGGACAAGGGGGTCGTGGTGGACGTGGGGGACGACGTCGAAGGATTCGTGCCCCTCTCCCAGATCCCGGAAGACGTGCTCCGGAACAAGGAGAACTTCGAGACCGGCAACTCCCTCAGCCTCCGGGTCGTGCGGCTCGATCCGCAGAACCGCCGGATCGTGTTGTCCGTCAAGGCGTTCCTGAATCAGGAAGAGCGGGACGAGGTGGATGGCTATCATCGCCGGGTCCAGACGAGCGGCAAGACGACCATCGCGGATCTCGTGGATCTGCCCGGGAGTGATTCGTACGAGGATGAAGACGACGAATAGACTGAATGGGGTTGACAGAAAGGGCCCGCCGCCTATAATCAGCCTGATGAGGCGTATCTCTCAAGGTGATGGGCGATTAGCTCAGTTGGTTAGAGTGCTTGCTTGACATGCAAGAGGTCACTGGTTCAAGTCCAGTATCGCCCACCATGCTTCTTTTTGTGAGCGGGGGAGGGGCCGGCGCCGAGCCGCGCCTCTTCTTTTCCGTTGGTTCGGAGCGTATCCGGGAGAGGATTCCCGGAACACTAGTGGAGACGTTCGCTTGTCGGTGAAAAAGAACGACCGGTCGTACGAAACCTACCGGCACTCCACGTCCCACTTGATGGCCTCGGCGATCGAGAGGATCTACCCGGGCGTGAAGTTCGCCATCGGGCCGCCCACCCGGGAGGGGGAGAAGTTCGGCGGTGTCGGCTTCTATTACGACCTCGACATGGAACGCACCCTCACCCCCGAGGATTTCCCGCGCGTCGAAGAGACGATGCGGGAGATGATCGCCGAAAACCTGCCCTACCTGCGGCGGGAGGTCACCCGGGAGGAGGCGATCGACCTCTTCCGGGAGAAGGGGCAGGACTACAAAGTCGAGCTCCTGAAGGAGATCCCGGAAGGGGAGACGATCTCCCTCTATGCGCACGGGGACTTCGTCGATCTCTGCCGGGGGCCCCACCTCGGTTCGACCGGGGAGATCCGTTCCTTCCGGCTTCTCTCCGTGGCGGGCGCCTACTGGCGGGGGGACGAGCGGAACAAGATGCTCCAGCGGATCTACGGCGTCGCCTTCGCCGGCGACGAGGAACTCGAGGCGTATCTCGGGAAGCTCGAGGAGGCGGAGAAGCGGGACCACCGGCGGCTCGGAAAGGAGCTCGACCTCTTCTCCGTGGACGAGCGGTACGGACCGGGGCTCATCTTCTGGCACGTGAAAGGGGCACGGATCCGGAACGAGATCGAGCGGTTCTGGTACGACGAGCATTTCAAGAACGGGTACGACGTGCTCTACACGCCCCACCTGGCGAAGCAGCACTTGTGGGAGACGTCGGGCCACATGGACTTCTACAAAGACCGGATGTATTCGCCCATGGACATCGACGGGACGAACTACATCGTGAAGCCCATGAACTGCCCGTTCCACATTCACGTGTACGGGAGCCGGCTTCGGAGCTACCGGGATCTGCCGCTCCGGTGGGCGGAGCTCGGCACGGTTTACCGGTACGAGCAGTCGGGCGAGCTTCACGGCCTGAAGCGGGTGCGCGGGTTCACCCAGGACGACGCCCACCTCTTCTGCACGCCCGAGACGCTGGAGGCGGAGATCGAGAGGGTGCTCGGCTTCACGCTCCACATGCTCCGGACCTTCGGGTTCGACGAGTTCGATGTCTACCTCTCCACGCGGCCGGAGAAGTCCGTGGGGGGCGACGACGACTGGGAGAAGGCGACCGGCGCCCTCCGGGAGGCGCTCGAGCGGTCCGGATTGGACTACGACGAGGACCCCGGCGAAGGGGTCTTCTACGGACCGAAGATCGACGTCAAGATCCGGGACAGTCTCGGCCGCTCCTGGCAGTGTTCGACCATCCAGGTCGACTTCAACCTGCCCGAGCGGTTCGACATGTCCTACCGGGGATCGGACGGAAAGGACCACCGGCCGATCATGATCCACCGGGCGCTCCTCGGGAGCTTCGAGCGGTTCTTCGCCTGCCTCGTGGAGCATTACGCCGGAGCGTTCCCCGTCTGGCTCGCGCCGGAGCAGGCGAGGATCCTGCCGGTCACGGACGGGCAGAACGACTTCGCCCGCGCCGTGGAGGAAGAGCTCCGGGCCGGAGGCGTCCGGGCGACGGTAGACGACGCGAACGAGAAGCTGGGAAACAAGATCCGGAAGGGACGGGAGGAGCGCGTCCCCTATCTGCTGGTCACGGGGGGGCGCGAGGCCGAGGCGGGCGCGGTTTCCGTGCGGCACCGGTCGGAGGGGGAGCAGGGCGTGTTTTCCGTGAGCGAGTTTTTGGAACGCATTCGGGGAGAGATCGACCGTCGCGAGACGGGTCTTCCCCCGGGGAGGTGAGGCGATCAAACGCACGACGGACGAAGTACGTGTGAACCGCAGGATCCGGGTACCCCAGGTGCGGGTCGTCGGAGATGATGGGGAACAGATCGGAGTCATTTCCACCGAGCAGGCGCTGGCCATGGCGGAGGAGAAGGGGCTCGACCTCGTGGAGGTCGCCTCGAACGCGAAGCCTCCCGTCTGCCGGATCATGGACTACGGGAAGTACAAGTACCAGCAGTCCAAAAGAGCCCAGAAGGCGAAGCAGAAGCAGCACGTCACCCATCTGAAGGAGGTCAAGCTCCGGCCGAAGATCGAGGAGCACGACTATCAGTTCAAGCTGCGCAACGCCCTCCGGTTCTTGGAAGGCCGGGACAAGGTCAAAGTGACGATCATGTTCCGGGGCCGCGAGATGGCGCACATCGACATCGGCCGCCGGATTCTCGACCGGTTCGTCGCGGACGTCGGAGAGGGCGCATTGCTCGAGGTGCCGCCGAAGATGGAAGGCCGGACCATGTCGCTGGTCCTTTCACCGAAGGCGCGGATAAAGACGAGCGAGCCGAAATTGAAGGAGGCTCCGGAGCCCGCGGAGGGCGAGGGGGCCGGGACGGAGCGCACATAGATCGGGGCGCGCGGCGCCCTTCTTGAGGAGACGAAGCCATGCCGAGAGCGAAGAGCGGACCTCCGGGGGCGAAGCGCCACCGCAAGGTATTGAAGCGGGCCAAGGGCTATCGGGCCGGCCGGGGGAAGCTATACGGGACGGCCCTCATAGCGACCATCAAGGGACTCCAGCACGCGTACGAGGGGCGGAAGGACAAGAAGGCGCAGTTCCGCGCCCTCTGGATCGTCCGGATCGGCGCGGCGGCCCGGAAGCACGGAATATCCTACAGCTGTTTCATGCACGGCCTGAAGGAGGCGGGCGTGGAGCTGAACCGGAAAGTCCTCGCCGACCTGGCCGCCCGGGACGACGCGACCTTCTCGGAACTCGTCCGGGTGGCGAAGGGCGAGGCGGCCGCGGAGACCCCGGCCGAGGCTTAAGTCCGTCGCGAAACGGGCCCGCCCGGGTGCGGGGACGTTTTTCGCTGGACTGGATCCTCGGATGTGCTATTTTTATAGTGAATAAGGAGCGGGGCCTCATGGAAGACTTGAACTTCCGCCAGCTCGACGAGCGGATCGCTTCGATTCAGCAGCGATTCCTCCGTCTCGAAGAGGAGCGCTCGCGGTTCGAGGACGACCGGTCGAGGTACGAGGAGAAGGTTCGGGCCCTGCAGGGGGAACTCTCCTCCCTCCGGGAATCGGGGGAGCGGCTCACCCTTCTCGAAACCGAGAACGAGCAGTACCGGAAAAGCCAGGAGCAGGTTCGCCGGCAGGTGGGCCGCATGCTCGAGAGGATCCGATCCATCGAGTCGTAGCTCCGGGCTTGTTCCATTTGTCATAAATCTCGAAAGTGCCCGGTCGACGGGCGCGGGCTTCAGGCACATGAGTGAGATCAGCCGGACATCGGAATCCGATCGTTCGTTCGCGGAGGACCCGTTGGATCCTCAGGCTAAAAGCGCCAAAGTCACGATCTTCGGCAACGACTACAATATCAAGGCGGCCGAAGATCCGGATTACATCGAGCGGATCGCTCGATACGTGGACCGGAAGATGCGCGAGCTCCAGGAGCGCAGCACCATCTCCTCGTCGACCAAGATCGCGATCCTCGCGGCGATGAACATCGCCGACGAGCTTCACAAGGAGCGGCTGCGCCGCGAGCGGTGGCAGCAGCAGGTGGACGAGAGGGCGGCGGAGCTGGACCGGGTCCTGGAGGGCGGAACGAGCGGCTGAGTCCCGAATCCCCCCGTGATCGGGGGGCGCTGAAATCACGGTGCGGCCGGGAGCCCTGCCCGCGGAGCGGTTCTCCTCACTCGAGGGGGATCGCCGCCGGTGGGGTTTTTTCTTGGGAGCGGGGGCGGCGGGCTGCCGCGTCCCCGGCGCGTTGACATAGACTTTCCCCGGGAGGAACAGGGATGTTCACGCCCACGACGATCCTCATGGCCGTTGTTTTCGGCGCTCTCCTCTTCGCGATCGCCTGGTTCGTACAGTGGCGGGTCGGCAGCCGGCGCGTCGGGTCGGCGAGCAGCATCGCCGCGCGCATCATCGACGAGGCGAAGAAGGAATCCGAAACACGGAAGAAAGAAGCGATCCTCGAAGCGAAAGAGGAATGGTATAAGGCGAAGGAGAAGTTCGAGCAGGAGACGGACGCGCGGCGGAAGGAGCTGGCCAAGCTCGAGAAGCGTTTCAACGAGAAGGAATCCGGTCTGAATCGGCGAGTGGATCTGCTCGACAAAAAGGAATCGGATTCGAAACGCCGGGAGCAGGAGCTCCAGCGGGGCGAGGAGATCGTTCGCAAACAGCAGGACGAGCTGAAGAACCTGGTCGAGCGCGAAAACCGGCAGCTCGAGCGGATCGCCGCCATGTCGGCGGCGGAGGCGCGGCAGATCCTCATGCAGAACTTGGAGGAGGAGGCGCGCCACGAAGCGGCAGGGACCCTCCGCCAGATCCGGGACGAGGCGAAGCGGACCGCCGAGAAGGAGGCGAAGAAGATCGTCACCCAGGCGATCCAGCGGTGCGCCGCCGACCACTCCGTGGAGAACACCGTCTCCGTCGTCACCCTCCCGAACGACGAAATGAAGGGTCGGATCATCGGGCGGGAGGGGCGGAACATCCGCTCCTTCGAGCAGGCGACGGGCGTGGACGTCATCATCGACGACACGCCCGGGGCGGTGGTCCTCTCCGGCTTCGATCCGATTCGCCGGGAAGTGGCGCGGGCGAGCCTCGAGCGGCTCATCTCGGACGGCCGGATCCACCCCGGCCGGATCGAGGAGGTGGTCCTCAAGGAGCAGAAGGAGATGGAGGAGAGGATCGTGGAGATCGGGGAGCAGACGACCCTCGAGATGGGGATCGTCGGGCTTCACGAGGAGCTCGTCCGGCTGCTCGGCCGCCTCCACTACCGGACCTCCTACGGCCAGAACGTGCTCCAGCACGCGAAGGAAGTCGGCTGGCTCTGCGGGCTGATGGCCTCGGAGCTCCGGATCGACGCCCAGGTCGCGAAGCGTTCCGGTCTCCTCCACGACATCGGCAAGGCCCTCACCCACGAGACCGAGGGGATCCACTCCCTCATCGGCGGCGACGTGGCGGAACGGTGCGGCGAGCCGGCCCAGGTGGTGAACGCGATCCGCGCCCACCACGAGGACGTGGAGGCGATCTCCCTCTACGCCCCGCTCGTTCAGGCGGCCGACGCCATCTCCGGCGCCCGGCCCGGCGCCCGGGGGGAGACGCTGGAGACGTACGTGCAGCGCCTCGAGAAGCTCGAGGCGATCGCGAACTCGTTCAAGGGCGTCGACAAGTGCTACGCGATCCAGGCGGGCCGGGAGATCCGCATCATGGTGGAGAGCGGCATCGTGAGCGACGAGGAGTCCGCGAACCTCTCCACGAGCATCGCCCGAAAGGTGGAAAAGGAACTGGAGTACCCGGGCCAGATCAAGGTCGTGGTGATCCGGGAGACGCGCACGGTGGAGTACGCCCGGTAGCGGACCCTCGGGGGAAGACCGGTGAACGAGATGGCGCGGCCCGCCGGGGACGGTACGGTGCGGATCCTCTTTCTCGCGGACGTGTTCGGCGCCGCCGGGCGCCGGGCCATCCACGAGGCGCTTCCGGACCTCCAGGGCCGGCTCATGCCCGACCTGGTGATCGCCAATGCCGAGAACGTGGCAGGCGGGTTCGGGTTCACGCCCTCCCTCGCGGAGGGGCTGCTCCGATCGGGCGTGGATGTCCTGACGGGCGGCAACCACACCTGGAACCGGAAGGAGGCGATCCCCTACCTCGATGCCGAGGCGCGGGTCCTTCGGCCGGCGAACTACCCGGACGGGGCGCCGGGCCGGGGCCACGGCGTCTTCGAGAGCCGGCGGGGCGTGAAGGTGGCGGTGATCAATCTGATCGGCCGGGTCTTCATGACCCCCGTGGAGTGCCCGTTCCGCAAGGCGGACCGGATCGTGCACGAGGTCCGCAAAGAGACACCCGTGATCTTCGTCGATTTCCACGCCGAAGCCACTTCGGAGAAGACCGCCCTCGGCCGTCACCTCGACGGCCGGGTGAGCGCGGTGGTCGGCACCCACACCCACGTGCAGACCGCGGACGAGCGGATCCTGCCCGCGGGCACCGCGTACATCACCGACGCCGGCATGACCGGACCCCACGACGGGATCATCGGCGTGAGGACCGAACTGGTTCTTCACCGTTATCTCGCGCAGACGCCGATCCGCTTCGAGCCGGCCGAAGGGGACCCGAGGCTCTCCGGCGTGGTGGTCGACGTGGAGGCCGCCCGGGGGAAGGCGGTCCGCATCGAACGCGTTCACCTGCCCCTTTCTTCCCGGTGACGGCGGGGGGGGGACTGAACGGATGGCAATCAATATGCGGAGTCGGGGACTCGCCACGGGACGTTCTTTCCGCGGTTCCCTGAGGCCCCGACGGTGGGGCGTCCTCGCCCTGCTCGCTTCCCTAATCCACATCGCCTCTTTCGATATCCGACGACAACCGATCCTCAGCGACGTCGGAATCTACCTTTATCACGCATTTCGCGCCGCTTCGGGTGACGTCCTCTACCGGGACTACTTTGACTACAAGACACCCTTCTCGACGCTCCTCGGGGCCTTCCTCTACCGGACCGGGGAATCGGTCGGCGTGGAACCACTCCTCGTGATTCGCATCGGCTTCCTCCTCCTCGCGGCGATCATGATGACGCTATCCTTTCTGGTGTTCTTTCATCTCTTCCGAGGGCGGGCCGGTGCCGGATGGATCGCCCTCATCGTGCTGTCCGGTTTCTCTCTCCTCGGACTTCTTCCGGCGATCGGAATCATACCGAAGCTGGCTGCCATGGTCTTTGCCCTCGCCGCGATCCTCGCGGTGCATCACCAACGGTGGATTCTCGTGGGGGTCTTCGTCACCTTGGCCGGCGCCGATTGGCAGATCGCCGCCGGCCTCTCGCTCGTGGCGGTGCTCGCCGGTTTGGCCGCGTCGGAAACGGATCGAGGGAAAGCGACGGGCCGGCTCCTGGTCGGGATGATCATGGCCGCCGCACCGTTCCTCGTTTACTTCGGCGCGCACGGGGCGCTCGACGAGGCGTGGCGGGCCGTTGTCGGTTCCGCGATCTCCCGCGGGTCTCAGTCGCTGCAGGCGATCGGGATCTGGCAGCGCTTCACCGAAGCGATCCTCCCGACGACACTCGCCGACGGCGAGGGCGGGGAGTGGGCGCTCGTTCTTTCCGTCGCGGGCATGCTTCTCCTTCCATTCACCCTCCTTTCCCGGAGAGGGGACCGGACGTTTCCCCTGGCGACGAGTCTTACTGTCTGGCTTTACGGTGTCGTGGGGTTCAGCCTCCTCGATTTCCAGTTTCATGGTGATGCGTACTTCCTCCTCGGGGCGCTCGGCCTCTTTGCCGCTCTTCCCGTCTGCATCTTCTACTACTCGGCACGAAAAGCGATCGGGCTTCGTCGTCGGGCGCTCTCCCCCCGCGGGCGCCGCCTGGCGACGAGGACCCTCTCGGCCGCCCTGGGGGCGGCACTTCTCACCCTCGCGAGACCGTCATTCCTGGCCGGGGAGCTCCGTGTCAATAGGCCCCCGCTTTTCGGGGCGCGATATACTCTCGCGGACCAGCGGGAAGTCTCGGACCGGTTCTTTGCAAGGCTGGGCGATGGAGAAGCGGTCTTCTTCGCGAAGTGGGAAAACCTTTTCCTCGGACGCCGGATAGACCCTCTCCCCTTTGTTACTTGGGACTTCGCCACCGACTCGTTCTTCTCGGCAACGAGCGAAGGCGATATCTTCACACACCTTGTCGAAATCCTTGATCGGCTCGGGCCGGACGTCGTCGTGCCCCGGCAAAACGACCTGCGTCGCCCGGAGGGCGCACCGTTGCTTTGCTGGCTCAGGCAGTCGTATGTTGAGGATCGATTGCTTTCGGGGGGGGGGTATCGCTTGATCTTCTGGGTTCGAAAAGGGGAAGGAAGGTCGGGGAGTGACCGTAATGGGAATGGAGACTGAAAAGAGAATCGACGGGAAGGGGGCGGCGGCCAGGATCGAGCAGGGCGTCGCCGCCGAAGTGGAGCGGTTGAAGGAGCGGGGGACGTCGCCCCGGCTCGTCTCGGTGGCGGTGGAAGACGACGATCCCTCCTTCGCTTCCTACATGCGGTCCCGGGAGAAGGCATGCGCGAGGGTCGGCATCCGGGCCGACCTGGAGACGGTGCCGATGAAAGAGGTCGAGCGGGGCCTCGCGAAGGCGGTGGTCCGGCTCTCCGAGGACCGGACGGTGCACGGCATCCTCCTCAGGCTCCCCCTGCCGCCGGGCGTGTCGGAGGAGTCGATCTTCTCTCTCGTCGATCCCCGGAAGGACGTGGAAGGGATGCACCCGTGGAACCTCGGCCTCCTCGCCCTCGGCCGCCCCCGGTTCGTCCCGTGCACGGCCCTCGCCGTGATCGAGCTCCTGCAGGCCGAGTCGATCCCGACCGCCGGCCGGCGGGTGGTGATTCTCGGGAGGAGCCGCGTCGTCGGCGCGCCCCTCGCGACGCTGCTCCTCCGCAAGGGAGCGGGGGGGGACGCGACGGTGACGGTTTGCCACTCCCGGAGCAAGGACCTCGACGCCATCGCCCGGCAGGCGGAGATCCTGGTGGTCGCCGTCGGGAAGCCGGAGTTCGTAAAGGGGGACTGGCTCCGGCCGGGCGCGGTGGTGATCGACGTCGGCACGCATGCCGTGCCCGACCCGTCGGCGAAGAAGGGGTGGCGCCTCACGGGGGACGTGGACTTCGTCTCGGCGGAGGCGGCTGCCTCGCGCATCACCCCCGTGCCGGGGGGCGTCGGCCCCGTCACGACGGCGGTGCTCCTCCGGGCCACGGCCCGGGCCGCCGCGGGCGGGTCGGTCTGATGGGCTCCCCCCTCGTCCCCGACGCCCCCGCACCGGAGGAGAAGGTCTGGTCCGTCGCCGAGATCACGGCGGCGGTAAAGCGGGCCCTCGAGAGCGCTTTTCCCGCGGTCTGGGTGGAGGCGGAGATCTCGAATTTCGTCCATCACTCGTCGGGCCACAGGTACTTCTCCCTGAAGGACGAGCGCTCCCAGCTCCGGTCGGTCTTCTTCAAGGGGGACAACCGGCTGCTCCGGTTCCGTCCCGAGGACGGGATGAAGGTCCGGGTGCGGGGCGAGATCACCGTCTACGAGCGGAGCGGCCAGTACCAGATCCTGGTGCGCCGCATGGTCCCGGTGGGGACGGGAGATCTGGAACTCGCCTTCCGGCAGCTCGTCGAAAAACTACGGGCCGAGGGGCTCTTCGACGAGGAGAAGAAGAAGCGTCTCCCCCGCTTCCCGCGGCGCGTCGCCGTGATCACATCCCCCACGGGGGCGGCGATCCACGACGTGATCCGCGTGCTCCGCACCCGCTTCCCCGTGGAGCTCCTTCTCGTTCCGGTGAAGGTGCAGGGGGAAGGGGCGGCGGCGGAGATCGCCGGGGCACTCGACCGGCTGACCGAGCGGGGGGGCGTCGATCTTCTCGGCGTCGGCCGGGGGGGCGGCTCTCTCGAGGATCTCTGGGCGTTCAACGAGGAGGTCCTCGCCCGGGCGATCGCCCGCTCCGGAATCCCCGTCCTCTCGGCGGTGGGGCACGAGG
>JBDROZ010000040.1:0-2070 GCA_043809585.1 Candidatus Eiseniibacteriota bacterium | reverse complement strand
GGGTGTGGCGGCGCCGCCCGCCCCCCCCCGCCCCCCATCCCCCCCCGCCCCCCCCCCCCCCCCCCCCCCCCCCCCCCCCCCGCCCCACCGATGATCGTGGCCGGCCGAAGGCCTGTCCTGAGTAGGACCGAAGGTCCGTATCGAAGGGTTCGGCGTCACTCAGGACGAACGGGGAGAGGTGGACTGGTTTGGGATAGAGGCGGCGCTTCCGAAATACCGTCGCCGGTGCTTGGTGGCAGGGGCGCCGCCCGTCCCTCGCGAGCGCTTGGCCAGCGGAAGCGGCCTTCCCTAGTGAGCGACGGGACGGGCAAGCCCCGTCGCCGGATCCAAGCATCCGGTGACTCTATCCGGTGACTCTATAATGCAGGCGTCGCCGCCCCCCTCAAGCCCGGAACCCCCTCATCCGATACGTGGATTGGCCGTCGCAAGACGGCCGTTTCGCGCCCGGGCGGTGGGCCTTCTTCTCCACCTTCACCCATCTCCGCCGTCCGGGCCATTTTCTTTCTCCCATCCCCCTCCGCACGCCTCCCGATCTGCTATCCTCTCCCCCCGGGAGGATCGGACGATGAAAGTCGGCATACTCGGGTTGCCCACGTCGGGTAAAACCACTCTCTATAACCTCTTGACCGGTTCCGGGGCCGACACCACCCCCTTCGGTTCCGGCAAGCGCGAAGCGAACCTCGGCGTCGTGAAGGTCCCCGACGACCGCCTCGAGCGCCTCGCCGTCCTCTATGGCTCCAAGAAAATCACCCATGCCGAGATCTCCTTCGTCGATCTCGCGGGCATTCCCGGCGATGACCGGGCCGCCGAGCGGGCCGAGGACCTCCTCCCCCACCTCCGGGACGCCGACGCCCTCGCCCTCGTCCTCCGGGACTTCGAATCCCCCCACGCCCCCGGCGACCGGGTCGATCCCGCCGCCGACCTCGGCGAGATCCGCTCGGATCTGATCGTCTCCGACCTCTCCATTGTGGAGAAGAAGCTCGGCCATCTCGAGAAGGAGAAACGCTCCGGCGACCCGGCGAAGGTGCGCGAGTACGAGTTGTTCGTCCGCGCCAAGGAGTGCCTCGAGGGGGCGCACCGGCTCGCCACCCTCGACTTCACCGACGACGAAAAGAAGCAGATCTCCGGATACGGCTTTCTCACGATGAAAGGACTGATCCTGCTCCGCAACATCGGCGAGGACCGGCCCCCCAAAGCCCCCGAGGCCCTCACCGTCCGGGCCGCGCAGATGCACGCTCCCCTCGTTTCGCTGAACGCCCTCCTCGAGCACGAGGTCCGTTCCCTCCCCGAAGAGGACCGGGAGACCTACTACCGGGAGTACGGCATCGAAGGACACGGCCGCTCCCGCTTCATCCGGGGAGCCTACGAGGCGCTCGATCTCATCACTTTCTTCTCCGCCGCGCCGAACGAAGCCCGGGCATGGCCGATCCCCCGGGGCATGAACGCCCGCCGCGCCGCCGGCAAGATCCACACCGACCTCGAACGGGGCTTCATCCGGGCCGAGGTGATCGAGCTGGAGACCCTGATCGAGCTGGGCGGCGAGAAGCACGCGAAGGAGAAAGGGAAGATGCGCCTCGAAGGGAAGGAGTACATCGTCCAGGACGGCGACGTAATTTTGGTCCGCTTCAGTGTGTAGGTCGGCTTTCCGGGGTGGCGTCTACTGCGGCCCGCGATCGCGGGCTGCGGGCTCCCTTCTCCTTCGTCGCCTTACTCGACAGAGCTAGCCTGGATTATGCATGAATCTCCGTCACGAGGGCTCGGATCGCCTGACGAGAAGCCGACTTGCACCCTTCGCGCTTCCGCGATCCGGGTACTCCCGGCGCCGACCCGCCGTCGCTTCGCTCCGACGGGTACCCCGGCGCGGTCGGACTTCCGCCACCGGAGGCGTAGTCATGAGAGCCTCCCCCCGGGCGCTACCACTTATCGCTCCTAGCGCAAGTTCCGCAGTTCGGGGGGTGGTTTTGAGGTTTTTCAACGACTTACGGGGTCGAGTCGGCACTACATTTTGGAGATTCCGGGAGGCGTGCGGAGTCGTTGGGGGAGGCGGAGCCCGAGGCGATCGAGGAGCAG
>JBDROZ010000039.1:0-170868 GCA_043809585.1 Candidatus Eiseniibacteriota bacterium | reverse complement strand
TGCGGCAGCGCGCAGCATTCACCAAGCAGAGCATATCCAACGATATGTGAGCATTGGTGAATGCGAGCACTGTCGCAGATGGCGTGCTATCATGCGAGCGTCAGCGTTTTGAGCCGAGATTTTATGAAAGATCAAGGTTAGGATCGGGACGGAAGAGTCCCGCTTCCGCTGATGACGTACACACCCGAGAGCATAAGTCGCCGGCGCGGTCTTCAATCGCCTATTGAATGAAGCAATCTCTTATTGTATAATGTCTGACTATCGAGACTGAAGAGTATGGTCGGGCTCCCCTGGGCTTCCCGGGGCCGTTCTGTGGCGGTCGATTGGTGAACTCCTGCTGGAGGAAGGAAAGGATGGGTGTCATGAGAGTCCTACTATGGATTCCGGCCTTTGTTGCTATCGGAACGGCGATGGTGGTCCCCGGCGCCGCATCCTCGGCTGATGAGACGATGGGGATGGAGCGGGAGCTCAGGGCGACTTCCGGGGAACATCGCTTTGTGTCTCCGGGAGAGGACCGGCGTGATCTCGGCGGCGAGGAGGTGATCGTGGGGAGTGTGCCTGTTCTCACCGATGAAGAGGCCGCACTCGTAAGCGAGCTGGGCGACGCCAGGAGAAGGGGGGACGAAGCCGTCGTCCGGCGTCTCGAAGGGGAACTCGCCGCGCTCCGGGGTCTTGCTCCGGAGTTCATCGCCGGACAGGCGGAGGACATCTCAGGCACGGTCGTCTTGCTGGGTGGAGAAGAATCGGGACTCACGGAGCGCTGGACGGACG
This sequence comes from Candidatus Eiseniibacteriota bacterium, assembly GCA_043809585.1. Taxonomy (GTDB): domain Bacteria; phylum Orphanbacterota; class Orphanbacteria; order Orphanbacterales; family Orphanbacteraceae; genus JBDROZ01. The sequence goes on along the minus strand of JBDROZ010000039.1, from coordinate 170,097 downwards.
ATGTCGTTGTCCTGGGTGATACGAGCTATGATGAGGGCAACCCTTCCATGGCCACGGACGATGCGGGCAATCGGTACGCGGCGATCGAGGTTCTGGGTGATACGTGGACCTACATCTGGATCCGGCGCTCCACGGACAACGGCCAGACCTGGTACCTGTGGGTCGGTCTCTGGTCCCCCGGGCATGTCAACGATTTCACCAACCCCTCCATCGCCATCGGGGAAGGAAACGAGGACTGGCTGCTTCTCACCTATGTCGAGGGCGGCACACGCATCAAGGTCTGGAGGTTCAGCCTGAGCGATCCGAGCGTCTCCAACTTGATGACGGTCGAGGACGACGTCCTCGGTGTGTCACACCCGCGCATAGTCACCGACACCAATGAGTACTCCGTCTGGTACGGCTACCTCGTGTGGAACGCCGGCTGGCTGGGACTGCGCCAGGATATGTGGATGCTGCGGTTCAGCCGGACCCTCAACTACGGCGCGAGCTGGACCGCGCCCACGAGCATCGACAACTACTGCGAGTTGTTCCATCAGGCGGCGGATGCTCACCCTGATATCGACTTCGGCAGGGCGACCCTCCACGTGGTCTATGACGACTTCCCGCCGGGCTGCGCGGGCCCGAATCGTGATGTCTTCATCCGGAGCAGTACGAACTATGGGGGCAGTTGGGGCTCGGAGGTGAGACTCACGACCTCCGACATGGATGAGTTCGATCCCCGGGTGGCCGCTGTGAAGAGCGATACCATCGGCACGGTCATGGTCGGCCTGACCAGGGATTGGGGTACGGATGACGACGTCTTGTACAGATTCTCACAGAACGGCGGCGCCTCGTGGGGTACCTATTACTGCCTGGCCTGCACGGAGGACGACGAGCACAGCGTGGACTTGACCACGAGCTTTTACCGGGGGATGGTCCACGCAGCTTTCTGGCACGAGTATGACGTCGTCTACGGGGGGACGGAATATCACTCCCTGGCGCCGGGCTACTGGACCATTCTCGAGCCCGTGAATGAGGGCAACTGGGCCAGCGCCATCTACTCGCGGCCGACGATCGAGGTGAACCCTACGCTTCCGAGTGATCTTGAGGCGGGAATCGCCTGGACCGATTACCGGAACCCGACCTACGACGTCTATTTCGACGCGGCCGAGGGGATTGACACTGAGGTGGGGGAAGCACTGCCCGTGGTCAAGAGGGATCCCACCGGCTCGAGCTATCCGAATCCGGCCCGCGGCGCTACGACCATCGGATATGCGTTGCCGGCGCCGGAGCGGGTGACCATGCGGATCTTCGACGTGTCGGGACGACTGGTGCGGGTGCTCGTCGATGGAGTATTCGAGCGCGCGGGTGAACATGAGATTCTCTGGGACGGTAAAGACACCGGGGGGCGTTCCGCCGGACCCGGCGTCTACTTCTGCCGTATGGAGACCGGTTCTCTACGTCAGACGAAGAGAATCGTGGTGGTTCATTGACCACCCTCCCCCTCATGGACTCGAGCGCCTCGAATGGGCAGTCCCGAGGTCGTCTGATTCCTTCCCGACACGGCATCTCGTGACGGTCCTCACGACGCCGTCTGCGGGACGGGCGGCTAGCCACGCCTCGCGCAGACGACCTGATCCATGTCCCGCTCGCCCGGGAGAAGGTCCGGGGCACCGAAGCCCGCGGTGCGAAGGTCGTCGGCGAGTTCGGAGAGGCTGTAGGTGCCTCCCCCGATCGTCCGGACCAGCATGTTGACGGCGAAAAGGGCGCCGCCGGGCGGCGACGTGTGCGCGTCGTTCATCACGATGTCGCGGATCAGAATCGAACCGCCCGGAACCAGTGCGGCGTGGACCTTCGCGAAGAGCCGCCGGTTCTCCTCTCGAGAGTTCTGGTGGACGAAGGCGCTCACCCACGCCAGATCGAAGCCCGACGGGAGCGGCGCGTCGTCCTCGGCGCTGCCGGCGACGAAATCGATGCGGTCCGCGAGGTTCGCGGCGGCCACGCAATTCCGCGCGATCGGGATCACCGCGGGAAGATCGAAGAGTGTGGCCCGTCCGCCGGGAACGGCGCGGAGGAAGGCGATGGTCCAGGTGGCCGGTCCGCCGCCGACATCGAGGAGGCGTTTGAACGACGGCGGGCCGAGCGCGGCCACGACTTTCGGCGCCGCCTCGCGGCTCGCGACTTCCATCGCCTCGATGAACGCGGCGTGGTCGGCACCCCCGCCCCGAACGCTCGGGGCCGTGTCGACGGGGCGCCCGGTCCGAACGACCTCGGCGAGCCGCGCCCAGCTCCGGAGGCAATTCGCCTGGTGGCGCAGCATCGGGAGGACGCTCCCCGGATCCCCTTCGGTGAGGGCCGCGCCCGCTTCATCGGACAGGGCGTAGGCGCCATCTTTCTTCTCTGTGAGTCCGAGGGCGACGAGCGCATCGGCGAGGATCTCCGTCGCCCGCGGGTCGCCGCCGATGGCGTCGGCGAGCCGGTCGGGCCGGAGCGGACCCTTCGCCAGCGCCGTGAACAGGTCGAGCTCGGCGGCGGCCAGGACCACGCACGCCGCCTGATACGATCTTCCCATCTCCACGGCCGCGGCGCCCGCCGGTTGCCTCGCCATGACGATCCTCCTCTGCCCGGTTTCCGGCCGGGACGCGGGAAAGACGCGTTCGAACCGGAGGCTTCGAGCGAAGCCGAGTATACGGCGCCGCCGCCACGCGCGCAATCAGATGAGTAACCGGATACCCGATTCTCCGATCCCCCCGGTCTTCCGGAAGACTGAGGGAGCCCCCCGGCGCGAGGCCGGAGGGCTCCCGATGAACGCTTACCGCATCTCCCCGAACCCGGTTACCGGATGATCGTGAGACGGATCGTCTCGCGGCGCTCCCCGGTCTCGAGGACGCAGAAGTAGGCGCCCGATCCGACCGGACGCCCGGCGTCGCTCCGGCCGTCCCAGGCGACTTCGAGCTCGCCCGCCCGCTCGAATCCGTCGAGGAGCGTCCGCACGCGCCGCCCCCGAAGGTCGCTCACCCAGAGTCGTACCGGGCCCTCTTCCGGATTCGTGAATCGGATGGTCGTGCTCGGGTTGAACGGATTCGGCGCCGCGTGGAACCGGGCGGGAACGGGAGGGGCGAAGAGAACCGCGTTCGACCTCCGGAGATTCCGGACGACGAGATCGTTCCCCACCCACTGCAGGCCGGAACTTGCCCAGCCGGCGGCGAGCTCCACCACCCAAGTCGCCTGGTCGTCGTGGCTGTCGGCGCGGAGCACCACATAGTCCGTGGGCCGGAGCGGGCCGGCGCCGACGGCTTCGACACGGACCTTCAAGGTCCCCGTCGCGGAGAAGAGCCCGTTCACCCGGAGCAGATCCTGCGCGTCCCGCGACCACTGGCCGACGAGGGTGGCGCCTCCCGCGAAACTCAGAGGACCGTAGATGCTCAGCGTCCCGCACCCCTCCTCGCTCCCCGGATTCACCACGGCCGAGTCTCCGACGGAGACCGAGCCCTGAAGGTAGCCGCTCCCGGTCAGGATACCGTCGCTGAAGACGAGGGCGCTGTCGTGACCGACGAAACCGTCGTTCGTCACGAAGCGGCCGGCGGTCTGATGGAAGGCGCCCCAGAGTTCCGCGTTGACGCTCGCCGCCGGCTCGAGGATCAGATCCCCCCGGTTCTCGAAGCCCGAGCCGGTCATGTAGAAGCGGGCGCCGTAGCTCGAATCGAACACGCGCAGGGTCCCCTCGTTGACCAGTTCGATCCGCCGGTCGCCGTAGTAATCGGGATAAGTTCCGAACTGGCCGCCGTAGCATTCGATCGTGTGGTCCGGGCCGTTCGTCACGCGATCGTTGGAGAGCGGCCAGTTGTACATGTGCGTCTGGTTCCCGGCGCCCATCCGGAGGACGCCGTTTCCGGCGAAGGTGAGCGCGCTGTCGACCTGAATCGGGGCCCAGCCGGCCCCCCCCTCGGCGCCCTGGTCGATCACGCCATTGTTGGTGATCGTCCCGGCCATGTGGGCCCCCTCGTATCGCCTGATGTGGAGGATGCCCTCGAGGGTGAGGTCCGCGACGCGGGCGCCTCCTCCCTGGGTCTGGATCTCGCCGCCGCCCGACGTGCGCAGCGTGCCCCCCCGGACGCGGGCGGGGTGAGCCGGGTCGATGGCGAGGTAGACGACGCCCCCCAACGTGGCCAGGAGCTCGCCCCCCGTGTTGTCCCACTCGCCCCAGACGCGGAGCAGGGCGCCGCCCGTCGCCTCGACGGAGCCGTCGTTCGCGACCTCCGTGCCGAAGATGTCGAGGGGCATCGTCGTGCTGGTCGCCTGGATGTGCCCGTGGTTCGTCATCTGTACGCCGTGGTAGTTTCCGTACGGCAGGGAGCCGAACTGCCCTTCACCGTGGATGTACTGTCCGGCGCCGATCGTCAGGACCGCCGGAGGGGACCAGGTGAAGAAGCGGCCGGGGGCGAGAAGGATCTCGCCGGTCCCGTCGATGGAGAGGGGGCCGGACATCTCGAATCCCGAGGCCGAGCCTCCCCCCGCGAGGTGCCGGATGATCCCGTCGTTCTGGAGCACGGGGCCGCCGATGACGATGTTCGCGTACTGGTTGTCCAGGGTCGCGCCCTCCCCGACGGTCAGGCTGCCGCAATACGGTGCGCCGCCCCCCTCGGTATCGACATAGACCCCCGCGGGGATCAGTACGGAGGAGGTGATGTCCGGGAAGTGCGGCGCCGGGTCCTCCCAGAACATCCATGAATGCCCCCAACCGTTCTCCATGAGTTGGTTGTCCCAGGTCCAATAGCCCCCCCAGGCGGGGTTGGTCCACTCCTGCCCGCCCCAGCCGACCCAGGTGAAATCGACGGCGGCCGCGTGGGTCGCCGGAACCAGGAGCGCGAACAGAACCTGTACGAGGAGCCTCTGACGCATCACACACCTCCCTTGGGTTCGGACGTGGAAGATCGAACGCGCCCGATCATAGGGAAAGGCCGTTACGCGAATGTTACGCGTCCGAGGCCCGGACCGATCCTCAGCGACAGGTCGGGCAGGGGCGCGTCACGGTGAAGAACTGCCCCAAGTCCGGGGATTGGGCGGTGGCCCGCCCGCTCCCCCGGCAGGTCGGACGGTGCGGATTCTCCCCGGCGGCGAGGAATGCCCCATAGCGGAAAGGCCGCCGGAAGTCGATCGTCCGGGTGGATCAAGGAGCTTCGGGGCTCTGAGGCGAAAATCGCAAGAGGACAACGCAACCCTGCCCCCGCGGCTATCTCGGTGAGGCGCGTTCCATCGGCGAACCGGGGAAGGCGCAGCGTGATGTCGGGCGCGTGTCGCCGCTTCCGCTTCCTCGACGGCCGACCCCGCTCGAGCCGATTCCACATTCCGCCCTCCCTGTGGATTTTTCGTCCGATCCGGGCTAGTATGCGGCTCGAAGGGCGCCATGGGCGGAGTAGGGAAGAGAGGGGGCCGGGTGAGCCGGATTCTGGAAACCAAGTACGTTTTCATGGAGGCGGAGCGTGACGGGCTGATCGCCTGGCTCGGGAGCCGTCTTCTGCCGGACCGGCGCTTCCCCTTCGGCCGGATCGTGACCCTCTACTACGACACCCCCTCGCTCGACTTCTATTATCAGAAGCGGAACGGCGACTACATCAAGGCGAAGGTGCGGCTCCGGTGGTACGACGCGGCGGATCCCGGCGACGAAGGGGGGACCGGTCCCGCATCCGCCCCCGTGGAGATCCCCTGCTTCTTCGAGGTCAAAGGGAAGTGCGGCGCTCTCCGCGAGAAGGAGAGGCTCGCCCTCCGGCTTCCGGACGAGGCGCTCCGGACCGATCCTCTCCACCACCCGGCGGTCGCGGGTCTTACCGCTCGTCTCCCGGAGCTCTCCTTCCGGGCCCCCGGCCCGCTCGTGCCGGTCGTCGAGATCCGCTACGATCGCCGCCGCTTCGTCGATCCGGCGTCGGGAACCCGGGTGGCTCTCGACACGGCGATCCGGTGCACCCGGGCGAACGGGCAGCTCATTCCCGGCATCCCGCCGGTCCGGCTCGGCGTCGGCGTTTTGGAATTGAAAGGAAATCGATGGGACGCTCCGCGGGCCCTCGGCGGGCTCGGTCTCCGTCTCACCCGGGAATCGTTCTCCAAGTACGGGCGCTGCTGTGACGCCCTCACTCAACCTCTCGCCATGAGGACGTAAGGAATGGAAATATTCGACACGATCGAGGGCCTGGTGCGGGATCCGAACATGGAGGTCGATCTCTGGGGCTTCGCCTTCGCCCTTCTCGTCTCCGCGCTCGTGGGGATCCTGATCTCCGCGTATTACCAGCTCTTCTACGAGAACCGGGCGACCGGGGCGCAGGTGCATCGGGGATTCCTCCTGATGGCGCCCGCCATCACGGCCCTCTTCATCGCCATCCAGTTCTCGCTCCCCCTCTCCCTCGGTCTGCTCGGCGCGCTCTCGGTCATTCGTTTCCGGACGCCGATCAAGGAGCCGGAGGAGATCGCCTTCATCCTCCTCTTGATCGCGGGGGCCGTGATCTGCGCCACGTTCCAGTTCGTGCTCCTCGGCATGCTCCTGGGGCTCGCCCTGCTCCTGCTCCTTCTTCAGAAGGCGGTCCCCCGACTCGGCGCGTCGAAGCGGAAGGACGGCATGATCCTCGTCACGCTCCGACGGGCCACCGGCGGCGACGGCCGGAGGCGGGTGACGGAGTTGATCGGCGGGCACGTGGGCCGGGGAAAGCTCGAGAGCGTCTCCGCCGGCGACGAGGCGACGACGCTCAGCTTCTCGTTCACCGGATTCGAGGTCGACCGGCTGGGCGCGCTGGAGGACGCCCTTCGCGAGGTCGCGCCGATCGAACGGATCAACATCTTCTTCAACAAGCAGGGCGCGCTTTTCTAGAGGGGCTCATCGATCGGCGCCCGTCCGCCGGGCGGTTCGTCCCCGAGGATTCTTGCCATGCCGGAGCCGTTCCGACCCGAGGAAACTCAGCCTACCGATCGGGGACCTGCGGGGACGAATTCGCGCTCCCTCCGGGCGCCCCGCCGGGCGGTGGTCGGGAAGGCCCTCTTCGCGGCGGTCGGCCTGGTCGTGGCGATCTTTCTCTTTTCCGAGTCGCCGGTCACGGAGCGTCTCCGGCATCGGATGTGGGGACTCTCCCCGCTCTATCTTTCCCGCTTCCGCGAACAGGTGGCGAATCTCACCACCGGGCGCGACGACCCGCATCTCCCCCGAAGGCAGGTGACGACCGTCGCGCCCGCCCCCTCCGCGGATCGGGAGAGCGGGTTCTGCGACGGGCCGGTCCTGGTCGCGCTTTCGGCTCCGGAGGGGGCGGCGATTCACTACACCACCGGCGGAAGCACTCCGGGCTCCCGGAGCCCGGAGTACATGGCGCCGATCGCGATCACCGAGAATACGACTCTTCGATTTCGGTCGCTCCTTCCGGGGCGGCAACCGAGCGACCCGGTCGACCGGACCGTCATCTTCGACGAGCCGGGAGAGCTCCCGGTGGTGATGATCTCCATCGATCCGGTCTTCCTTTGGGACCGCTATTCGGGCATTTACCAAAACCCGGAGGGGCGCGGGCGCTCGTGGCAACGGGAGGCCTTCGTCGAGTACCTGGCCGATCGCCGATCGAAGCCGGTCGGATTCCCCGTTCTCCTCCGGATTCACGGGGGGGCCTCCCGGGGAGAGGCGAAGAAGTCCTTTCGCATTTACCATGTCCCGACGGAAGGGGAGGGGGCGCCGGGTCTCGAGGCGATGCTGCCGGGCGCCGGCCGTCCCATCACCACACTGATCCTCCGGGCCGGGGGGGACAATCCCCGCACCCGCCTCCGGGACGAGCTCTTCCGGACGCTCTTCTCCCGGGCCGGGGGGATGGGGTCCGCCTACGCGCCGTGCGCCGTCTATCTGAACGGCCGCTACTGGGGGATCTACAACATCCGGGAGCGGATCGACGAGGAGTACCTGGAACGGCACGCCGGCCCGGGACCGTTCGATCTCGTCGCCGACGTCTGGTATCCGGTGACGGGAGATCCGGACGCCTACGAGTCGATGGTCGCCTTCTTCGAGGAAGCGGACCTCTCGGTCCCCTCCGCCTTCGAAGGGGCGGGCGGGCTCATCGACATCGAGAACTTCACCGACTACTGGCTCTTCAACGTGTATGCCGCGAACACCGACTGGCCCGAGTGGAACATGTACGCGTACCGGCGGCGGGAGGGCGCCGATCGCCGGTGGCGGTGGATCGCCTGGGACGCCGACGAGGCCTTCACCCATGGGGAGCACAACACGCTCGCCTGGGCGACCCGTGATCGCCTGAGACCCGACATTGTTCTGGCCGGCCGTGTCGACCACGAGAACGATCTCCCCTCGACCGCCATCGCCCGGGCCCTGCTCGGGGATCCCGGGTACCGCCGGCGCTTCACCGGCCGGATGTGCGAGCTTCTGAACTTCGATCTTCGACCGGAACGGGTCGAAGAAGCCCTGGACGAGATCATCGACCGGAGCCGGGCGGACCTGGCGGCCGATTGGAATCGATGGGACGCGTCGGAAGAGGAGTACGGGCGGGTCGTCTCGGTCATCCGGGACTTCGCCCGCCGGAGGCCGGCCGTTCTCCGCGCCCATGCCCGAGAGGAGTTCTCCCTGGGCGAACCGGTCCGGGTCACGCTGCGTGCCGTTCCTCCCGGCGGGGGCGCCGTCCGGATCGAGGGGCGGCTCCCGGACCGATCCCCGTGGGAGGGAATCTACTTCACCGGAATGACGATCTCCCTGGGAGCCGAGCCCGCCCCGGGCTACCGGTTCGCCGGTTGGACTCCGCCCGGGTGGGGCGCCCGGCCGGAGGTTTCGATCGAATTGGAGAACGGCGCCGATCTCGAAGCCCGGTTCATCCCCTCCCACAAATAGCACAAATAGGGACAGTCACCTATATCGTGAAAACGGTGACTGTCCCTATTTCTCCCCTATTTCTCCCTAAAACGGTGACTGTCCCTATTTCCTATTTCCTATACAGGGGGAGTGGAAAACAGCCACCTGTTTCCGCCATTTGTCCTTCCTTATTATTTCGTTTTTGTTGCTTACCCCTTGCGCGGAGTCCTCTCGGATCGTAACTTGGGGGCGTTTCCCACGGCGCCGCGACTTCGCATGTCTATGCCCGCCCGGTAGCTCTTCTTGACGCTTCTTCTGTTGATTCTTTTCGCCCTCGCGATCGACGGGCGCGCCGCGCCGGCCTCGGACGAACTCCCCGAGCCGGAGCCGCCGATCTTGACCGGAGCGGCCGTCGAGCGGCTCGACCCGAAGACCGCCCCGCTTCCCCTTCTCAGCGCTCTCCGCGGCGTCGGCCGGGCGGGGGCGGCGCGGATCGGCCGCGCCCGGTCGTTGAATGCCCTGCCCGAAGTCGAGGACCTCGCCTTCTTTCTCGGCGTCCCGCCCGGGGATCTGGACGAGCGAATCGCCCTCCCCTCCATGCCGGTCCGGGCCGGCTTCCGTACGAGGCGTGAGTCCTGTCCGGGGGGCGTTCGGGCCCTTCACGCCGCCGAGGCGAGGGCCGGTCCCTTCGCCGCCGGGTTCCTCGCCGAGCGGGACGCGAGGGAAGCGCGCTGGAACGATCTCTCTCTTGCCGGCTTCTCCTGGACCGGGGTAAGCGCGCGGGTGGTCGCCGGCGACCTTCGGGTTCGCCTCGGCGGCGGGCTCCTCGTCGGCACCCACGAGCCCTTCGGAACGCCGGCCGGTTTCGGGCCTTCCCCGCCCAGCCGTCTCGAGCGGTACCGCTCCCGGTCGGAGAACCGGGCCCACCGGGGGATCGGTGTCCGTGTCCGCCGCCGGGGGGAGTGGATTTTTCTTCTCACGTCAACGGTCCGGGACGCCCGTGTCGACGACGACGGCTTCGTCTCCTCCTTCGACGACGCCGGCCTCCACCGGACGCCCGAAGAGAGCGCCCGCAAAGACCGCTCCGGCGAGCGGATCGCCGCCTGCCGCTGGGAAGGGGGTGGGGGGCGGGACCGGATCGGCATGGTCGCGGCCGCCGCCCGCTTCGATCCGCCTCTCGGGGGCGGGGATCTTTCGCGGAAGCCGAACGCCTTCCGGGGCTCCCGGCTCTCCGCCGTGTCGGTCGACCTCCGCGTCGACCGGGGGCGTTTCCTCGGCGAGGGAGAGGCCGCCCTCACAGCGGCCGGCGGGGGAGGGGGTCGGCTCTTCTTTCGGGCCGCCGCCGCCGGGTGGAAGGGTGTCCTCCGGTTGCGTCATTACGGTCCGGACTTTCACGCCCCCCGGAGCGCCGGCTACCACCGGGTCGGCTCCGAGCCGAACGGCGAGAGCGGGGCCATCTTTCTCGTCGGAGGAAGAGGACCCGGAAAGATCGAGATCCACGGGCGCGTTCACCGGTACGCGACCGAGGGCAGGACCTGGCGCTCTTCGGGCCCCGTTCTCGGGACCGAAGGCTCGGTACGCCTGGAGAGGGGATGGGGAGCGGTCCGTCTCTTCGCCGGCGCCGGTTCCGCCGTGAAGAGCGAGGTCCTCGGGGGGGTCCGGCGGGAGGGGGGATCGATCGCCTTCAGCGCCGGCGGAACCGTGGCGCGCGGCCCCTGGCGCCTCCGGGCCGATCTCCGCGCCGCCGCCTCCCGCTCCCCGGGCGGCACGAAAGTCCGGCGGGCGCGGGGCCTCTCGCTCCTCCTCTCCCGGCGCCTCGGTCCCGGCGCCTCCTTCACCCTCTCCTGCATCGCCCTCCCGGAGGCGGACCGGGTCCTCCTCTTTCCGGTCCCCCACCTTCCCGGGTCCTCCCCCGTGGCGTGGTTCGGCGGAGGCCACGAGGAGGCCGGCTTCCGGGCGAGCGCTTCCGGGTTCCCCTTCCGGCCGGTCCACCTCGCCGTCGCCGCCGGGCCGGGGGGTCCGGCCTTCGAATTATCCGTAGGCCTCGGCGGCGGTTGACGGCCCGCGCACCCGGTGATATCGTTAGTTTTTCCGGTCGTCCGGGGGTCCTCCCACCGAGGTACGGGTCCTCGGACGATCTGTTTCCCCCGGAGTCCCTTCCCGTCCCCGCCCGGGCGGAGGCCGGTCCGATGAGTTTCGCAGTGGAAACGAGCGACTCCATCGTCGTCGCGGTGGGGGGGAACGCCCTCATCGACCCGAAGAGCCGGGGTACGCTCGCGGAGCAGAAGGAGACCACCCGCGTCACCATGCGCGCGGTGGCCCGTCTCATCGCCGCGGGGCACAGGGTAGTGATCACCCACGGGAACGGCCCGATCGTGGGCAACATCGTCATCCGGAACGAAGCCGCCTCCGATCGGATCCCCCCCATGCCTCTCGACGTCTGCGTTGCCGACTCGTGCGGTGGTATCGGATACATGGTCCAGCAGATCCTCGCGAACGAGCTCCTCGCCCTCGGCGTCGAACGGAGCGTCATCACCCTGATCACCCAGGTGGAGGTGGATCTCGCCGATCCGGCGTTCCAGCGGCCGACCAAGCCGATCGGCCCCTTCTATAGGAAAGAAGAAGTGGACGTCCTCCGGCGCGAGAAGCGGTGGAACATGATCGAGGACAGCGGCCGGGGCTGGCGCCGCGTCGTCCCGTCGCCGAAGCCGGTCCGGATCGTGGAAGGGGAACTGGTGCGCTCCCTCGTCGAGACGGGCGCCGTGGTGATCGCCGTCGGCGGAGGGGGCATCCCCGTCCGCCGGGACGCCGACGGACGCCTCGAGGGGGTGGAAGCGGTGGTCGACAAGGACCGGGCCGCGGTCCTCCTCGCCCGGGACGTGGGCGCGACGATCCTCGCGGTGATCACGGCGGTCCCCAAGGTGGCGATCCGCTTCGGGAAGCCGGACCAGCGGAACCTCGACCGCCTGAGCCTCGCGGAGGCGAAGACGTATCACGAAGCGGGCGAGTTCCCCGCAGGCAGCATGGGGCCGAAGATCGAATCGGCCATCAGGTTCCTCGAGGGAGGGGGCAGGGGAGTGCTCGTCACCAGCGTCAGCCTCCTCCTCGAGGGCATTACCGGCCGGGACGGCACTTGGATCGTACCCGGCGCCCCTTGACACGAGTCCCCCCGCCGTTCAGACTGATGCGGGCCAAACGCTTCAGGGTTACGGCCTTCCGGCCGATCCCCCGGACAGAACCACTCCCCCGAGAGGCGGACATGTATTGTAAGTACTACGGATTCTCCGAAGACCCCTTCCAGCTCACGCCGGACCCGGGGTTCCTCTATCTCGACGATGTCTACCGGGAGGCGCTCGCCCATCTCGAGTACGGCGTCTTTTCCGGCAAGGGGTACGTCCTCCTGACCGGCGAGGTCGGCACGGGCAAGACCACCCTGGTCCACTCGTTCCTCGACCGGCACGGGGACGCTCTCACCACGGCCTTCATCTTCTCGACGGCCATGAACTTCGTCGAACTCCTCCGGATGATCCACGACGACTTCGACACGGGCGTGCAGGGTGATTCGGAGGCGTTTCTCCTGATCGAGCTGAACCGGTTCCTCCTGAAGCAGTACCAGGAGGACCGGAAGACGGTGCTCATCCTCGACGAGGCGCAGAACCTCGGGGATGAGCTCCTCGAGAAGATCCGCATGCTCTCGAATCTGGAGGCCCGGAAGTCGAAGCTGATCCAGACCGTCCTCGTCGGACAGCCGGAACTGGCCGCCCAACTCGAGCAGCCGAAACTGCGGCAGCTCCGGCAGCGGGTGGCGGTCCGGTTCGACGTCCCGCCGATGAACGAGGAGCGGTCCCGGGACTACATCGAACACCGGCTCTCCGTGGCGGAGGCGCCCGGGCGCGGGCTCTTCACGGACGACGCGCTCACCGCCATCTACCGCCACTCGAAAGGGATCCCCCGGCTCGTCAACGTGATCTGCTCCAACGCCCTCCTCCTCGGACTCGGCGGCGACCGCACGCGGATCGACCGGAACCTGATCGAAGAGGTGGCGCGGGATCTCCTCAGCGGGATTCCCTCCGAGGCGGTGTCCGCACCTTTGCCGGCCGCCGGCGACGAGGCGCTGCATCGGGCCATCGACACGCCGGCCCTCGGTCCCGTCCCCTCCGCGGACGCGCCCCTGACGGCGGACGAAGCCGCCGCCTACCTTCGGGTTTCGACGAAGACGACCCGGCACCTTCTCCGAACCGGAGTGATCCCCGCGCTGAAAGTGGGGCGGGGCTGGCGCGTGCTCCGGGGTGATCTGGAGGACTACATCCATCGCGGCGGTCGCCCCCTGACCGACGAGGATCGGGCCGCCGAGCGGCGGCGCCGTCTCGACCGCGAGCTGGCCGGCACGATCGGACGGGTGTGGGCGGACGCCCGGGACGCGTACGGTCCGAGGCGGGAGGACCGATGAGGGTTCTCGTCACCGGCGGCGCCGGGTACATCGGCAGCCAGACCGTCAAGGAACTGATGATGGAAGGGCACGATCCGGTCGTGCTCGACGATCTCTCCGAAGGCCACCGGCAGGCGGTCCGGGGGGCCCCTCTCGTGGCGCTTTCCCTCGCCGACCGGGAGGGCCTCCAATACCTCTTCGCCGAGGAGCCCTTCGACGCGGTGATCCACTTCGCCGCCCACTGCTACGTGGGCGAGTCGATGGAGAATCCGCTCAAGTACTACCGGAACAACGTGGCGAACGCGATGAACCTGCTCGATGCATGTGTCGAGGCGGGGGTGAGGCGCTTCGTCTTCTCCTCCACCTGCGCCACCTATGGCGAGCCCCAATCGATGCCCCTCCGGGAGGACCATCCCCAGAATCCGGTCAACGTCTACGGCGAGACGAAACTCGTGGTGGAGAAGATCCTCCGGGACGTCTCCCGGGCCCACGGGCTCCGCTACGTGGCCCTCCGCTATTTCAACGCGGCCGGCGCCGACCCGGAAGGCGAGATGGGCGAGGACCACGATCCGGAGACCCACCTGATTCCCCTCGTCCTCCAGGTCGCCCTGGGGGGGCGAGAGGAGATCCGCGTCTTCGGCGACGACTATGACACGCCGGACGGCACCTGCGTCCGCGACTACATCCACACCGTCGACCTGGCCCGGGCCCATGTTCTCGCCCTGGATCACCTCGCGGGCGGGGGGGACTCGGACGCCTTCAACGTGGGCACCGGGACCGGCTACTCGGTCCGGGAGGTGATCGAGTGCGCCCGCGCCGTCACCGGGATGCCCATCCCCGCCGTGACGGAAGGGCGCCGCCCCGGCGACCCCGCCCGGCTGGTCGCGGGGAACGAGAAGATCCGCGGCGTGCTCGGTTGGGAACCCCGATTCCCCTCCCTGGAAGACGTGGTTCGGACCGCCTGGGATTGGCATCGGAACCACCCGGGCGGCTACGGGGTTTGACAGAAACACCCCCTCTCCTTACAATCCTCCTCATGTAAGAACCCTCTTCGGGAAAGGAGCCGACATTGAGGACCTGGAAGATCTTCCTTTTGGCGGGACTTTTCGCGGCCGGCTGCGGAGGCGGTGGGAAGGAGGAATCGGGGGCCCTGAAGGCGCCGGAGTTCTCTCTAAGCACGGTGTCCGGCGACAAGACCATCGGCCTCGCCGACTACAAGGGCAAAGTGTTGATCGTCGATTTTTGGGCGACCTGGTGTCCCCCCTGCAAGCGGGAGATTCCCCATTTCAACGAGCTGTACGCGGAGTACAAGAGCAAAGGCCTCGAGATCCTCGGCGTTTCCGTCGACCAGGGGGGCGTCTCCGCGGTGGAGCAGTACATGGCCTCGAGCGCCCCTTCCCTGAAGCCCGCCTATCCGGTGGTGATGGCGGACGCGAAGGTGCAGGCCGCCTACGGTCCGATCGGGTCGATCCCGACCACGTTCGTCATCGACCGGAAGGGGAACGTGCAGCAGCGCGTGGTCGGTTACCAGGACAAGGAGTTCTTTGAATTGATCCTCAAGGAGCTCCTCTAGGCCGCCGCCGGCTCCGTTTTTCGGCTGCGGTCCGGGATGCCGGGCTGTGAGGCCGCCCTTCCGTCGTCGCTTCCTTCATCGTAGCGAGGGCTACGACTTCGGAAGCTCCTCGTCCAGGGACGGCCTCTCGCCGCGCCCTCCCGAACCTCGCTACGAAAACCGTCGCCGTCGGCGGCCTATCGTCGCTCGGGAGGGGGACGACTCGCGGTCGGCGGGCTGTCGTCGCTCGGGAGGGGGATGACTCGCCGTCGGCGGCCTATCGTCGCTCGGGAGGGGGACGACTCGCCGTCGGCGGGCTGTCGTCGCTCGGAGTCCACCGGGGATGTTTCTCGTAGGGCCTTGCGCTCCTCCGGGCGACGCTCGTCGCTCCGGACTCGTTCTCATGTGATTGCCACGATGTGGGGAGAACCGGTCCCATGCGCGCGTTCTTGGGGGGGAGAATCTTCGGGGCGGGGCCGGAGGCGACCGCCGTCCTCGTCGGTGATGACGGCCGGATCGCCGCGGTGGGTGCGGACGAGGAGATCGGATCGCGGGTGACCAAGGATACGGAGACCGTCGGCCTGGCCGGCGGTCTTGTCGTTCCGGGGTTTCAGGACGCCCACGTCCATCTCTGCCAGCTCGGGCGCGCCCTCGCCCGGCCCGATCTCGGTGAGGCGAAAGATCTCGGCGCCGCCCTCGAAACCGCCGCCCGGTGGCGGCGCGAGAAGGCCCGCGGTCCTCTTCTCCTGGACGGTTTCGACGAGACCCGCTGGCCCGAAAAACGGACGCCCCACAGGAACGAGCTGGACCGGATCGAACCGGACCGCCCCCTCATCCTCCGGCGGGTCTGCTGTCACGTGGCGATCGCGAACACCGCCGCCCTCGCCCGGATCCCCGAGAGCGCGCCCAACGTCGATCGCGCCACCGGGCGCCTCGAGGAGGACGCGGCTTTCCGCCTCGAAACCGACTACTTCCCGCCCGGCGAGGAAGAGGACCGGGAGGCGATCCGCCGCGCGGAGGCGCACGCCTTCTCCCTCGGCGTCACCACGGTGCACGAGATCGACGTCCCCCGGGTCGTTCCCGCCTACAGAGCCCTCGAGGCGCGGGGGGAGCTCCGGATCCGGGTCTTCTTCTTCGTCTGTTCCCGGCCCGGCGAGGCCGCTTTGCTCCGGGACCCGGAGGAGCGGGGGCTCTTCCGGGTGGCGGGCGTGAAGACATTCCTCGACGGCTCTCTCGGCGGCGCCACGGCGGCGATGGCCGACCCTTACGAGGGGGGCGGGAGGGGGACGCTCCTTCTCGGGGTCCCGGAAATCGCGAAGATCCTGCGGGAGGCGGAGGGGCTCCGGATCCCGTCGATGATGCACGCCATCGGGGACCGGGCGATCGGCGCGTTCCTCTCGGCCCACGAGGAGGTCCGCTCCGCGGGAGCGATGCCCCTCCCGCACCGGGTCGAACATGCGGAAGCCCTGGACGACGCCGGAGCGGACCGTCTGGCGGCGCTCGGAGTGCGGCTCTCCATGCAGCCGAACTTCCCCCTTCGATGGGGGGGGAGCGGGGGGATGTACGAGGCGCGCCTCGGTGCCCGGCGGGCGGCGGGATTGAACCGCATCGGGAGCTGGCGCCGGCGGGGCCTCCCCCTCGCCTTCGGGTCGGACGGCATGCCCTTCGACCCGTTTTACGGCATCCGGGGGGCGGTGGAACATCCGGTGGAGAGCGAACGGATTTCGTGGGAAGAGGCCCTTCGCCTCTACACGGGAAGCGCCGAGTCCTTCGTGGAGAGGGGAGGGGAAGCCGGCGCGATCGCCCCCGGGAAGAGGGCGGACTTCGCGGTGTTCGACGGAGCGGCCGGCCTCACCGAGACCCTCTGCAAGGAGAACCTCCGCGCGACGGTGGTGGGGGGGGAGGTGGTCCATGAGCGATGACCGCAGCCTCTTCGAGATGGAAGAGGGGAGGGAGGATGCCGCCGGGAAGGCGCGCCGTCCCCTCGCCGACCGCCTCCGCCCCGAGACGCTCGAGGAGTTCGTCGGCCAAGGCCACCTTCTCGGCGAAGGGGCGGTGCTGGAACGGATCATCCGCTCCGGGGATTCGATCTCCCTCATCCTCTGGGGGCCCCCGGGCACGGGGAAGACCACCCTCGCCCGGCTCATGGCCCGCTACGCCGGCGCCCTCTTCGTCGAGTTTTCCGCGGTCCTCTCGGGGGTGAAGGAGATCAGGCAGGCCGTGGAGCGGGCCCGGATGGAGCGGAAGACGGGGGGACGGAAGACGATCCTCTTCGTCGACGAGATCCACCGCTTCAACAAGGCCCAGCAGGACGCCTTCCTCCCCCACGTGGAGGACGGCACGATCGTCCTCGTCGGCGCCACCACCGAGAACCCGTCCTTCGAAGTGAACGCGGCGCTCCTCTCCCGGACCAGGGTGTTCACGTTGGAGCCCCTCGGCGACGAGGCGATCCTCGCGATCCTGGACCGCGCCCTCACCGACCGGGAGAAGGGGCTCGGCCTCCGGGTCGATCTCGCCGGAGAGGGGAAGGAGTGGATCGTCCGCCACGCCGACGGCGACGCCCGGCGGGCCCTCTCCCTCCTGGAGCTCGCCTCCACCATGACCGGTCCGCCGAGGAAGGGGCGCCTCACCCTCACCGTGGAAATTTTGGAGAGGGCGGCGCAGCGGAAGTCGGTTCTCTACGACAAGAGCGGGGAAGAGCACTACAATCTGATCTCCGCCCTCCACAAGAGCCTCCGGGGGAACGATCCCGACGCGTCCCTCTACTGGGCGACGAGGATGCTCGGCGCGGGGGAGGACCCGCTCTACATCCTTCGCCGCCTCGTCCGGTTCGCCGTCGAGGATGTGGGACTCGCCGACCCCAAGGCCCTCGGCGTCGCCCTTCACTGCGCCGAGACCTACCGCATGCTCGGCTCCCCCGAGGGGGACCTGGCCGTCGCCGAGGCGGTGATCTATCTCGCGATCACGCCGAAGTCGAACGCCCTCTACGAAGCGTACAACGCCGTGAAGAGGGACGTTGAGGAGAAGAAGAACCTGCCCGTGCCGAAGCACCTCAGGAACGCGCCGACCCGCCTGATGAAGGAAGAGGGGTACGGGAAGGACTACGTCTACGATCCCCACGACGCGGAAGGGGGGCTCCGTCAGGCGCACCTGCCCGACAACCTCGAGGGGATCCGCTACTACCATCCGAGAGAGTCGGGCGTCGAGCGGGAGATCAAGAAGCGCCTCGACGAATGGCTCCGCCGGCGCGCCGACGCGAACCGCCCGAAGTCGCGATAGGCGGGGTCTCCGTCGCGCAAGGCCGACATGAGGGTGGCCGCTCCGCCGCTCATCTGCTATCCTCTTCGAGCGCCTCCGAAGCGATCCCGTTTCCGGGGGCCCCACGACGAGACGCAGACAGCGGTTCCTTCCACTCGAGGGAGAGAGCGATGTCCCCCGGTGCGCTCGTTCCGGCCCCGCCGGGATCGACCCTCTTCGGCGCGGCCCCGATTGCGGAAGCCTCCGGCGTTTCCCGCGCCGGTCGCCGATCGCTCCCCGCCCGGTCTCTCCTCGGGAGGCCCTGCTTCCCTTGCGTCACGCCCTCCATGACGGAGGTGCCGGCATGAGCCCCGCCGACCGCCCGGACCTCGAGGCCCGTGTCCGCGATCTGGCGGGGTCTCTCGACAGAGTGGAACGCCGCCTCGCCGATCTGGAGCGGAGGATCGCGGGAGGCGGGACCGCCGCCGGAATCGACGGGCCGCACCCCGAGGGGGGCCCGCCCGCGCCGCGGGCGGGAATGGGAAGGGTGAGCGGCCTCGCCCTGCTTTCTCTCCTCGGCCGGCTCTTTCTCGTTCTCGGCGGCGCCTATTTTCTCCGGGCCGTGACGGACGGCGGCCTGGTGCCTCGCGCCGCGGGCACCGCTCTCGGTCTCGCCTACGCGGGGTTTTGGGTCTTCCTCGCCGACCGCGAGGCGGGCCGGGACCGCCGCCTCGCCGCGACGTTCTCCGGCGTCTCCGCCGTGTTGATCGCCTATCCGATCCTCTGGGAAATGACGTCGAGGCACGAGCACCTCGGCGCCCCGAGCGCGGCCGCCCTCCTCGCGCTCTTCACCACCGCCGTTCTCGCCGCGTCGTGGCGCCGCCGTCTCCGGGCGGTCGCGTGGTTCGCGGTCCTCGCGGCGGGGGCGGCGGCCATCGCCCTGCTCCTTTCGACCTGGGCCTTCGGGCTCTTCTCCGGTTTGATTCTCCTTCTCGGGGGCGCCACGATCTGGCTCGCCTACCTCCGGGGCTGCCGCGGGCTCGAGTGGCTCTTCGCCGGCGTGACGAACCTGTTCGTCTTGGCCCTGGTCCTCGTCGTGACCACGCCCCGGGGGGCCCAGCCTCCCTTCGACGCGCTCACCGCCGGCACGGCCCAGGCGATCTCCGCGGGGCTTCTTCTCGTCTATCTCGGCAGCTTCGCCGTTCACGCCCTGATCCAGAGGGAAGAGGTGGGGATGTTCGAGACGCTCCAGTCCCTCGGGGCCCTCGTCATCGGTTTCGGAGGGGCCGTGCGGATCGCCTCGACGGCGGGCGGACGGCCGGCGCTTCTCGGGGCGGCGGCGCTCCTCGCGGGCGCGGCGAGCTACGCCGTCGGCTTCGCCTTCGTGCGACGTCGTATCGGGAGGGGGCGGAACTTCCTTCTCTACACATCACTCGCCATCGCCCTCGTGCTCGCCGGGAGCGTCCTCGTGGTGGGCGTGAGGGCGGCCGCGGTCGGCTGGGGGGCTCTCGCCCTCGGCGCGGCGGGCCTCGGAGGGCGATTCAACCGGGTCACTCTCCGGGCGCACTCCGCGATCTACGGAGGAGCCGCCGCCGTCTCGGCCGGACTCGTCCGCGGGGCGTTCCGGGCGTTCACCGCCCCGCCCGCCCGGTGGCCCGCCCCCCCGACCGGAACCGCCCTCGTGGTCATCTTCCTCGTCGCCGCGAGTTACGGAGTCCTCGTCGCGACACGGAAATACAGGAATTGCCCGCAGCTCGCGCGAATTCCGCGGCTGGTTCTCCTCCTGGTTCTCGTCTCGGGCCTCGCCGGGGTTCTGGTGAACGGAGCGGGACTCTGGCTCGGAGCGGGGGGCGCCGCCGCGGCGGCGCCCATCGCCGCACTGCGGACGGCGGTGATCGCCGGTGCCGCCGTTCTTCTCGCCGGGGCCCGCCGGTGGTGGTCCCTCGAGGAGACGACGCCCCTCGTCTATCCCCTGCTCGCCGTCGGAGGGGTGAAGCTGTTCGTCGAGGATCTCCAGCGGGGGGTCCCGTCGACCTTGTTCATCGCGTTCGTCGCGTACGGCGCCGCCCTCATCCTCGCCCCGCGGCTCCTCCATGTCCGCCGGGAGCCGGGCGAGGAGGCGGGCGGATGACGCGGATTCCCCCGGCGATCGGGGTGATTTTTTCTTGGATCGGACCGTGAGATCCGCCATAATGAGGCGGATCGAAATCGTGTTTCAAGCCGGATCGCCGGACATGAGGTTGGTTGCGTGAGATTCCCCCGGGTCCCCCAACAGCTCATTCCGCTTTGTCTTCTCTTCGCCGTTCTCATCGTCGCGATTGTCGTCGCCCGTTCGTTCCTCGTGCCGCCGACCTTCGGCGAGCGCGGCTATTATCGATGGAACGCCGTGGAGGAGATCCGGGAACTGGGAACGTCTTACGCCGGATACGTGGTCTGCGCGGAGTGTCACGACGACATCGCGGAGGCGAAGGGAAAGGCGAACCACCGCGGCCTCTCCTGTGAGAGCTGCCACGGCCCGGCGGCGGACCACGCCGAGGCCCCCGACGAGTTTCTTCCCGAGAAGCCGGCGGGAAGGGAGTTCTGCGCCCTTTGCCACGGATACAACGCGGCGCGTCCTTCCGGGTTTCCCCAGATCATCCCCGACCGGCACCATCCGGGGGAGCCGTGCGTGGTCTGCCACGACCCCCACGCGCCGGCGCTCCCGAACCTCCCGGATGATTGCGGCGCCTGCCACCGCAAGATCGCGAGCCAGAAATCGGTGTCCCACCACGTGGGACTGTCCTGCCTCGATTGTCACGATGTCCTGGAAGAACACGTCACGAGCCCCTCCCCGGCGTCGGCGAGCAAACCGACATCGAGAGCCCGGTGCGGGAGGTGCCACGCCGAAGGGGCCGATTCGCCGAAGATCGTCCCGCGGGTCGATCTCGACACTCACGGCGGGAGGTATCTCTGCTGGGACTGTCATTACCCCCATCACCCGGAAGCGAGCCGATGAACGATTCCCGACCGAAGATGGCGCGCAGGGAGTTTCTGGAGACCTGTTCGAGGAAGATCCCCGGTTGGGCGGTCCTTCTCTCCGCCCTGTCGCCCGCGGATCTCCTCGCCCGGGAGGATGACGGCTATGTCCCGGAGGATCACGACTATCTCATGGGGATCGACGTGGAGAAGTGCATCGGCTGCGGCCGCTGCGCCTACGCCTGCAAGCAGGAGAACCACGTGCCCGTGGAGCCGATCTTCTTCCGCACCTGGATCGAGCGTTACGCGATCCCCGACGATGGGGACGCGCGCGTCGACAGCCCGAACGGCGGCATCGACGGTTTTCCGAAGCGCGACGACGATCCTGACATCCTCCGGACCTTCTTCGTGCCGAAGCTCTGCAACCACTGCGCGAACCCGCCCTGCGTGCAGGTCTGTCCGGTGGGCGCGACGTTTTCGAGCCCCGACGGCGTCGTCCTCGTGGACGAGACGTACTGCGTCGGCTGCCGCTACTGCATCCAGGCGTGCCCTTACGGAGCCCGTTACCTGCACCCGGAGAAGAAGGTGGCCGACAAGTGCACGTTCTGCTACCACCGGATCCGGCGGGACCTGCTCCCCGCGTGCGTGGAGGTGTGCCCCACGCAGGCGAGGGTCTTCGGGGAGAGCGGACGGCGGAGCAGCCCGCTCCGGCGCTTCCGCCGGTTCCACGAGATCACTGTCTTGAAGCCTTGGCTGAACACGCAGCCCAAGGTCCTTTACGCGAATTCGGACGGCGAGGTGATCTGATCCGATGTGGGCGACTGTACTTCTCTCGGTGACCACGGACCTGGACAAGATCTCGGGGTACATCTACCCGAACGAGTTCGAGCTTCACTGGGGCCTGCTCGTCGTCTTGTACCCGTACCTGACGGGACTGGTCGCCGGCGCTTTCATCCTCGCCTCCCTCGAGCGGGTCTTCCACGTGAGGGCCCTCGAGCCGGTCTACCGGCTCTCCCTCCTCACGGCCCTCGCCTTCCTTCTCGTAGCGCCCCTTCCGCTCCTCGCACACCTGGGGCATCCGGAGAGGGCCTTCGAGATGTTCCTGACGCCCCAATCCAAGTCGGCCATGGCCATGTTCGGCTTCGTGTACGCCTGGTACCTGATGGTCGTCCTCTTGCTCGAGATCTGGTTCGACTACCGGAAGGACATCGTGGTTCGGTCGCGGGAGATCAAGGGCTGGACCAAGTACCTCTACAAGATCCTGACCCTCGGGGCGACGGACACTTCGGAGCGCGCGCTCCGGTTCGACGACAAGGTCGGGCGGGGGATCACGATCGTCGGGATCCCGTCGGCCTTTCTGCTCCACGGATACGTGGGCTTCATCTTCGGGTCGGTCAAGGCGAACCCGTGGTGGAGCAGCGTGCTCATGCCGATCGTCTTCCTCTTCTCCGCCATCGTCTCCGGCATCGCGCTGATGCTGCTCGTCTACATGATCTCCAGCCTGTTTCGCTGGAAGACCATGAAGATGGACTGCCTGAACAAGCTGGCGAGCCTCCTCCTCTACGCGATAATCGTCGACTTCTCCCTCGAGCTTCTCGACTTCGTGCACCGCCTCTATGAATCGGAGGAGTCGATCCACATCCTCTCGGAGATGATCTCGAGCCGGCTTTTCATCAGCCTCATCATCTCCCAGGTGATCATCGGGACGCTGATGCCCATGCTCTTCCTGTTCTTCGGGAGGTACGGCAAGGGGCCGGACGAGGCGAAGCGGATGCTCTACTTCATCGCCGCCATCCTCGTCCAGGTCGGCATCTTCAGCACCCGGTGGAACGTGGTCATCGGCGGGCAGCTCTTCTCCAAGAGTTTGCGGGGCCTCACGGTCTACAAGCTCGAGATCCTCGGGCTCGAGGGCCTCCTGACGAGTGTCTTCCTGCTCGTGCTCCCCTTCTTCATCCTGTTCGTGCTCGCCAAGCTCTTACCCCCGTGGAGTGATTCGGAGAAGGCCTTGGAGCGACCGGAAACGACCGCGACGGACGGGAGAGGCTAGAACTCATTTCAAAACCCCTTCCTGCTGTGGCCGGCTGCAGGGACGGCCCGCTTCGTCCTCGGGCGAGAATGTCCTCAACGGCCCATCCAGGGCCGCCTCCGGGCATTCCCGCCCTCGATCCTCGCCGTCCGTCCCTTCGCTCGCCCTCGCGACGAAAGGGGTTTTGAAATGAGTTCTAGTCTCGGATGCCCGGTCACACGGGATGTCGTTGCCCCGTACGGTCCGGTTCCACCGGACTGCCGCGGACCGACGGGGCCGAGAGCGGGCGACCGGGCCGATGTGACGGCGATCGCAGCACGTTGCTCGAGCTGCGTCGTCCCCTCGGAAGGCACTCCATGAACTGGTTCACCGCGGCCTGGGACGGCAGCTACGTCACCCAGATCATCGTGTGGGGCGTCCAGTGCCTGGGGGCGGCCCTGATCTACCTCCTCTACTTTCGCAGGTCCTTCGACCGTGTCGTGGCTCGGCGAATCCTGTCTCGGGCCGAGGGGGAGGGGGTGCCCGGAGCGCTCCATGAGGCCCGCGCCCACCCGGCCAATCGATACGCGCAGGCGCTTTTGGACTCCCTGGAGAGAGTTGACGGGGATCGCGGTCCGGAAGGAGAGGCCGGCTTCTCGACAATCCCCGGTGAGGTGTTTCTCTGGAGCGAGAGCAGATACCGCCTGCTCCTCGTGATTGCGATTCCGGTTGCTGTTGTGCTTCCGACACTCATGGGCGGATTGGGGTACTTCTCCGGACTCATCCACACCATGGAGGTTTTCGCCTCGACCCCGGCGTCCGAAGAGGCGCAGCAGGTCCTCCGCCAGGGAATCGCCGCATCGAGATTGTCGATGACCGTCGGCCTCGGCACTTCCTTCCTGCTCGGAGTCGTCGGGGCGGTCCTGCTCGTCCTCTCGGGGCGCGTGAATCGGCGACTCGCCCGGCTGAACTCCGATAGGGAGAGAATCGTGGAGGTGCTGGGACGGTGAATGTGTCGGGGTTCGTTCTCCTCCTGTCAAGGGGCGGCCCTCCTGTCATCGCGATGGCGGTGATCGGTCTTGCCTCTTCGGTCCTCTTCCTGGTCTGGTCGATCGTGCGGTATCTCTCTCTGTGGGGCGACCACCGGGAGGCGGCCGCCGTGTTCGGGAGTCGCATCTCCGATTCCCCCTCTATCCCGCGCACGACTTCGAATCGATACCTCAGGTCGCTGTCGCCGCTCCTGGAGTCGGGGGAGACCGCCTCCTCGGGACAGGAGCGATACGATGAAGTCCTGAGTTCGGGGATGAAGGTCGCCGGGCGGCTGACTGCGGCGGATCGGATCGTCCCCTCGATGCTGACGGTATTCGTGGGGTTGATCGGGGCCCTCGCGGTTTTCGGCTGGGCCGGGAAGGTACACCCGACGGACCTCGTGGGGCGGGAAATCGTCGACGTGATCCGTGAATCCGGAGTGGCTCCCTCCGAATGCGCCGCACAAATCTCGTCGGCACTCGTCTCGGCCAGCGTCGGACTCATCCTTCTCATTCCCTGTCTCTCCGCGGTCGTCGTCTCCTGGTCGATCGTTCTTCTCGAAGGCCCCCGCACGATCGGACCGCGGCTCGAGTGGTACGCCGCAT
This sequence comes from Candidatus Eiseniibacteriota bacterium, assembly GCA_043809585.1. GTDB lineage: Bacteria > Orphanbacterota > Orphanbacteria > Orphanbacterales > Orphanbacteraceae > JBDROZ01. The sequence continues at coordinate 145,485 of JBDROZ010000039.1, read as the reverse complement.
CCCTCCTCGAGCGCGCCGATACCTCGAACTCGCCGCTGTGGGAAGCTCGGAGACGCGGTCTGGAGGAGCGATGGGCACGACAGTGGAATTGGGCGGCCTTCTACTTCTTTCCCGTCTGGCTTTTCGCCCGAGGCTTCCCCGGGAGGGGTATTTTGGTCTTGCTCTTGGCCGCGGCTTCGGCGCTGGTTCCACTCCTGGCGGTTCTCTACCTGATGGCACAGTTCTATGTGGCGGTCATGGGCAACCGCCTTCTCCTTCGGTCCCGACGCCGCCGGGGGCACCCTCTCTTCTAGTCCGGCGCCTCCTCCGCGCCGTCGCTGGAAGTAGTCCTCCGTCCCCAACTGTCTTCCTCGGAGAATAGAGGTTATCGCCTTCATTCTCATGATGTTATGCTGACAACGTAGAATTACTGGACAAATGTCTGGTTGTTTTCGTATGATTCGGGCGTATCTCTCGGGGGGAGCCCCGCTCGGCGGGGGGTGGGACGGCGATCCCGGCGCGGCCGGGAAACACATAGGACGGGAGGAACGAGGCGATGAACTGGACCCAGATGCTGAACGACGAGGTGGGGAACGCCTACGGCGTGGCGGAGAAACTGATCGACCGGGTGGACGACAAATCCCTCGGCTGGAAACCGGCGACGGGGAAGAACTGGATGACCACGGGCCAGCTCTTGATGCACATGACGGGCTCCTGCGGCGCTGCGTGCAAAGGCTTCGTCACGGGCGACTGGGGCATGCCCGAGGGCGTCGACATGAGCGAGATGTCTATGGAGGATATGCTCCCGCCGGCGGAGAAGCTCCCCTCCATCGGGAGCGTGGCGGAGGCGAAGAAACTGCTCGCCGCGGACAAGAAGCTCGCCCTCGAGATGATCGCGAAGGCGGGGGAGAAGAAGCTCGCCACCGCCCCGGCGCCGGCTCCGTGGGATCCGCGGGAGATCAACCTCGGCCAGCGGCTGATGAACATGATCCATCACCTGACCTCCCACAAAAGCCAACTCTTCTACTACCTCAAGCTTCAGGGGCAGCCGGTGAACACCGGGCATCTGTGGGGAATGTAGGAGTCCGCACCGTTACCGACAGGAAGGGCTGGGACACTCTCCCGGCCCTTTTTCGTTCGCGAATAGGGGAACCCGGTCCCCCTCTTCGTGCAACCATCGGATCCCTTCCGGCCACTCACGGGTGGGAAAAGAGAGTTGTCCGCCGGCCGGGCCATGGTTCACGAAGCGGTGGATCGACGGACATCGAGGGGTCCCGCGGGTTCGCCGGCGGCAACCCTTTTCCCGGCGAGGAGGTATTCGAACGATGACCCGGCATGGGAAGATGGGGGCCCTCGCCCTGATCGCGGGGGCGGCCATGTTCGCCGGGACGGCGGCGGCCCAGACGGGGGTTTCCTGCTTCAGCCAGGCTCAGACCGAATCGGAGGGGGTCGGACTGCCGATCCTGCTCGAAGTCGGCGTCTCCTGGAGCGAAGGCGCCCTCGACTTCGAAGACGCTGTGCGAACCGACGAAGCGATGAGCGCGGCGATCCGCGATCACGTGGTGCTCTGCAGGCTCGACGCGGAAACCGGGGAGGACGGGGAACTCGCGAAGGCGTACGGCGTCCGGAACTACCCGACTTTCATTCTGACCAACGCCCGGGGCGATCTGATCGATCAGTGGTACGGCTTCGGCTGCCGGAGGTGCTTCGTGATGCGTCTCGAGCGGGCGGTGGGGGACCCGGTCACCCTCGCCTACCGGCTGAAGCGGTTTCGCGCGGAACCGTCCGAAGAGGACGCCCGGCGGATCGGGGAGGTCCGGCATAGCCAGGGCATGTTCGCCGAGGCCGTAGCCTACTTCCAGAGGGCGAAGGAACTCGCCGGGGACTCGGAGACGAACTACGACATGAAGATCTTCAACGCCATCGCCTACGGGTATGGCGACGGCATCTACGGCGACGATCTGGTGAAGGCCCAGGCGGACGTCGTCTACGACTCCCCCCGGTCGACCCTCCACGACCGGATGAAGGTCGCTTCCTCCATGTTCAAGGTGGCGAAGAGGTCGGGGGACGACTCCTACTTCGTCCCTTACCTCCGCCGCGCCGTGGAGGAGAGCGAAGGGGTGACGGAGGAGGATGTGGCCGGGATGCGGGCGAAGCTCCTCCCCGAGTACGCCCTTCGGGTCGAGAAGGACCCGGTCCGGGCGGCGGCCCTCTACAAAGGGAACCAGCCCGGGCTTTGGCAAGAGGACGGAGTGCTCCTGAATGAGTTCGCCTGGTGGTGTTTCGAGAACCGGATCAACTTGAAGGAAGCGGAGGCCCTGGCCCGCCGGGGCGTGGAACTCGCCGCGCCGGGCAAGGAGAGGGCGAACTTGCTGGACACGCTCGCCGAGATCTGCAACGTGTCGGGCGAGTGCGAGGGCGCGGTGAAATTCATCCGCATGGCGATCGCCGAAGCTCCGGACAACGAGCACTTCCGGAGGCAGCTCGCCCGCTTCGAGGAGATCCTGGCGGCACGAAGATAGGACCTTCCCCGAGCGGGACGGTGTCCGGCGCGACGGCCGCGCGATGCCGCCGCGGGGGCCCGATTTCTTGGGCGACCGGCGATCCGGGGAGAATCATGGAGGACCGGCCGAAAGCCCCGGAACCGATCGACAGGAAACTGGCGGAGGTATTTCTTCGCCGCCGGGACGAGGCGGCGTTCCTCGAGCTGTACCGGCGCCACGCCCCCGGCCTCCGCCGTCTGGCGACGAGGCTCGTCGGCACCCGGAACGGGGACGCCGAGGACGTGGTCCAGGCCGTCTGGATCCGCGCGATCGAGGGGCTAGACGGTTTCCGGTGGGAGTCGAGCCTCAAGACCTGGCTCACCGGCATCGCGCTCAACTGTTCCCGGGAGGTGCTCCGGAAACGGAAACGGGGCGAGGGACCGGAGTGGAACGACGAAATCCACGGACGCCCCGGCCCATCCCGGATCCACCACGCCATCGACCGAATCGATTTGGAGAATGCGGTCGGCGGGCTTCCGGACGGGTACCGGGAGGTTCTTGTGCTTCACGACGTGGAAGGGTACACCCACGAGGAGATCGGCCGGTTTCTCGGGATCGAGAGCGGCACTTCGAAGAGCCAGCTCTTCCGGGCCCGCCGGGCGGTGCGTGCGAAGCTGGCGGAGAGGAACGGCGATGGAAAACCATGACGATCGATCGGACGAACTGACCGCGGAGGAGCGGAAGGCCTTTCGTTCTCTCGGCGACGAGAGGGCCCCGGCGGGGGAAGAGGAGCGGATCCTCGGCGCCCTGAGGAGCCGGGGTCTCGTGAAGAGGGCGGCCGGTCGGCGTCCCTTCGGCGGGGCTTTCCGGATCGCCGCCGCCGCGGCCCTCCTGATCGGGACCTTTCTCGCCGGCGCCGAGTACGGGAGCCGCCGCCGGGAACCGCCTCCGATCCCCTCGGCGGCCGGGGGAGAGGAGGGGGGCTTCGCCGTGGCGGAACTCGGCGCCCTCCCGACCTTCGACGAATACCGGGACGAACCGGACCGCCCGGTCCGCGGAGTCTCGCTCGATCCGAAAGGAATGCCCCGGTAGCCCGCGTTTGGAACCAGGTTTCTACTGCGGGTTCGTCTCGCGGGCTACGAAACCTCCTTTCCGTCGCCGCTTCCTCAACGGGGCTTAGGGCCCCGCCTCCGGGAGCGGCTCGTCCAAGTCGGCTTCTCGCTGCGCGATTCGAACCCTCGTGACGAAACCTGGTTCCAAACGCGGGCTTGGGAGAAGAATAGGGAAGGACGAAGCGGGCCCGTCCCTGCAGCCAGCCGCAGCAGGAAGGGGTTTTGAAAAGAGCTCTAATCAGAAATCCAGTAGCGGACGATGAAGTAGAACGCCGCGAGGGCGTCCTTCCACCCGATCTTCTTCCCCTCTTCGTAGTCCCGCCCGGCGTAGGAGATGGGGATCTCGTAGACCCGGCACCTTCGCCGGGCGATCTTGGCGGTGATCTCCGGCTCGAAGCCAAAGCGGTTCGCCTCGAGGGGGATCGACTTCAGGACCTCCGACTTGAACGCCTTGTAGCAGGTCTCCATGTCGGTCAGGTTCAGATTGGTGAACATGTTGGAGACCGTCGTGAGGAGCTTGTTGCCGACGTAATGCCAGTAGAGGTGAACCCGCACCTCCTCCCCTTTGAAGCGGGAGCCGTAGACCACGTCGGCCCGCCCGTCGAGGATCGGCCGGATGAGCCGCGGATACTCGGCGGGGTTGTACTCGAGATCGGCGTCCTGGACGATCGTGATGTCCCCCTCCACGTGGGGGATCGCGGTCCGGATCGCCGCGCCCTTTCCCCGGTTCCGATCGTGATAGAAGACCCGGACGTCCGGGGCCTTCTCGATCTCCCGGAGGATGTTCCGGGTTCCGTCGGTGGAGAAATCGTCGACGATCACGATCTCCTTGTCCACGGCCACGGCCCGGATGCGCTCCAGGATCTCCTCGATCGTACGGACTTCGTTGTAGACGGGGACGATGACGGACAAAAGCATCTCGAGGCCTTTCATCGGAACCACTAGGAATCATTGAGGCTATCCCGCCCCCCCGAGAAGTGTCAACGGAAAGTTCTCCGGCCGCCCCCCTTTCCGGCTTGACAGGCCCGTCGGGGGAGGGGTAAGTTTTGGAAGTTCGTATCTCTTTGTGCCGGCACCGGTTCGCGCGGAACAAACCGGCCCGGCGGAGTCCCCGTTCCGGGTTCGGCCCCGGCGCGGGGAGGGTGTGCCGAGGAAGCTCGGAGGTTCGCGGATTCCGCTACCCCCCTGACCCGAGTGAGGAGATTTCTTTCATGTATCGAGGAGGCGCCCTCTTGGTTCTTTTCGCCTTGTTCGCTCTCGGAACGATCGGTTGCCAGACCGCCCCCCGGGTGGAGGAACCGGACCTGATTCCCCGGGAGGTGCTCTTCGGCAACCCGGAAAAGGTGAGCCCGCATGTGTCGCCGGACGGCAAGCGCATGGCGTACATCGCGCCGGTGGACGGCGTACTGAACGTGTGGGTGGGAGATGTCGCCGCGGGCGACTACAAGCCGGTCACGGAAGACAAGGACCGGGGCATCCGGGCCTTCTTCTTCGGGAGGGACAACATCCACCTCCTCTACATTCAGGACAAGGGGGGGGACGAGAACTGGCGGATCTACGCCGTCAGCCTCGAGACGGGAGACCTCAGGGACCTGACCCCCTTCGAAGGCGTTCAGGCCCAGATCATCGACGTCAACAAGGACTACCCGAACGAGATCCTGATCGGCCTGAACAAGGAGAGCGCCCAGTCCCACGACGTCTACCGCCTCTATCTCGACAGCGGCGAGATGGAGTTGATCGCCAAGAACCCGGGCAACATCCTCGGCTGGGTGAGCGACGCCGAGTTCCAGGTCCGGGGCGCCTTGGCGGCGAACATGGAGGGCGGATTCGATCTTCTGGTCCGGGAGACGATCGAGGGGGAGTGGGAGAAGATCCTGACCTGGACATCCGAAGACAACCTAAGCAGCGAGCCGGTCGGCTTCACGAAGGACGGGAAGTCGATGTACCTTCTCGATTCCCGGGGCGCGAACGCCGCGCGGCTCACCAAGATCAATCTCGCCACCAAGGAGTACGAAGTCCTCGCCGAAGATCCCAACTACGACGTGGGATCCGTGATGATCCATCCGGACACTTACGAGGTCCAGGCGTACGGGATCATGCGAGACAAGCTCGAGTGGACCGTGATCGACGAGACGATCCGGACGGACTGGGCGGCGATCGACAAGCTCGAGCCGGGCTATACACACGGGCAGCCCCGGCGGAACACGGACGACGACATCTGGGTCGTCGGTTTCACGGCGGACGACGGCCCGGTGAAGTACTACATGTACGATCGGAACACGAAGAGCGCCAAGTTCCTCTTCGTCCACAAGCCGGATCTGAACGACTATCTCCTCGCCAAGATGGAGCCGGTCTCCTTCCCCTCCCGGGACGGCCTCACCCTTCACGGGTACGCCACCTTCCCGCCGGGGAAGGGGCGGAAGAACCTCCCCATGGTGTTGAACGTCCACGGCGGCCCGTGGTACCGGGACACGTGGGGGTACAACGGGGAGGCCCAGTGGCTCGCGAACCGCGGTTACCTCTCTCTTCAGGTGAACTTCCGCGGCTCCACCGGCTACGGCAAGGAGTTCCTGAACGCCGGCGACCGGGAGTGGGGCGGCAAGATGCACGACGACCTGATCGACGCCGTGAACTGGGCCGTCCAGCAGGGCTACGCGGACCCGGCGAAGATCGCCATCTACGGCGGGTCCTACGGCGGCTACGCGGCGCTCGTGGGCGCGACCTTCACGCCCGACGTCTTCTGCTGCGCCGTCGACATGGTCGGCCCGAGCAACCTGATCACCTTCATCGAGAGCATCCCGCCCTACTGGTCTTCGTTCCTGGAAGTCCTGTACAAGCGTCTCGGCCATCCGGAGCGGGACCTCGATTTCCTGATGAGCCGGTCGCCGATCACCAAGGTGGACGCGATCCGGATCCCCATGCTGATCGCCCAAGGGGCGAACGATCCCCGGGTGAACCGGGCGGAGTCGGAGCAGATCGTGGAAGCCATGAAGGCGAAGGGGATCGACTACGAGTACCTGCTCTTCGAGGACGAGGGTCACGGATTCGCCAAGCCGGAGAACCGTCTCGAGTTCTACGGGGCGGCGGAGAAGTTCCTGGCCAAGCACATGGGCGGACGGTTCGAGCCGTTCGGGGGGGAGGAAACTCCCGCCGCCGGCGAAGAATCCGCCCCGTAGGAGCCAAAGTGGCCCTTCCGGGTGCCGATGATCGGAGTAGGGGACCGGGCCGCGGGGGGAGTGTCCTTCCCGCGGCCTCCCTGTTCCCTGGAGGACGCCCATGACGCGCCGACGTCTCTCCCGGACTCTCGTCCTGCCTCCCCTTCTCGCCCTCCTCTCCCTCGCCGGCTGCTTCTCCGGCGAGGAGACGAAGAGCGCCGCGGCGGTGGAGTCGAACGCGCCGATCCGGGAGAAGATTCTCCGGACCGTGGACGGCGCCCTCGGCCGAGGCGAGACGCCCATGGGATGGGCCCTCCGGGGGGGGGTCGAGCCGAACACCGCCCGGGAAATGCTGAACGCCATGGCCGAGTACCTCCCGGCCTCCCGCTACCGGACGGACGACCGCCTCGAGCTGACCTTGGACGACGAGGAACGGGTGGTCGCCTACGCGGTCCATCGCCGGGGGGGGGACCGGTTCGTCGTCCGCCGGGAGGCGGGGGAACCGTGGACCGGGGCCCGGGAGTCGGAGCCCCTCCGGCGGGAGATCGTCCGCTTTGAAGGGACGATCCAGAGCTCTCTTTGGGAGTCGCTCCTCGCGGGGGGCGCCACGCCCGATCTGGTCGTCCGTTTTTCCGACATCTTCTCGTGGACGTTCGATTTCCTCACCGAGTGCCGGAACGGGGACCGGTTCGAACTCCTCGCCGAGGCGGTCTACGCGGGGGAGGAGTTCCGGGGATACGGGGATATCCTGGTCGCCCGGTACGAGGGGGAGCGGGAGAAAGTGGCCGGCGTCCGCTTCACCGCCGAGGGGGATCGGGCCGCCTACTACGCCCCCGACGGCGGATCGCTACAGAAGATCTTCCTCCGTTCCCCCTTGAACTACAGGCGAATCAGCAGCGGCTTCACGAAGCGCCGGTATCACCCGATCCTGAAACGCTGGATGCCCCATCTCGGAATCGACTACTCCGCGCCGTCCGGGACGCCGGTCGTGACCATCGGCGACGGGGCGGTGGTCTACGCCGGCTGGAAGAAGGGCTTCGGGAACATCGTCGAGATCCGGCACAACAGAACCTACCTCACCACCTACGGGCACCTCTCCCGGTTCGGCAAGGGGATCCGCAAAGGAATGCGCGTCGCCCAGGGGCAGGTGATCGGCTACGTGGGGAACACGGGGCTCTCCACGGCGCCTCATCTCGACTTCCGCATGCAGCGGCGGAGCGATTGGGTGAACCCGATGATGATCGAGGTGCCCGCCGCCGCACCGGTGCCCGCGAAAGACCGCCGGAAGTTCTTCCACATGACCCGGGTCTACCTCGCCGCCCTCGATGTCCTCCCCGAGGGTGTCCGCGCCCCCGGGGACGACCCGATCGTCACCGCCCTCATCGCCGGGAGCGAGTCGGGGTTCTTTCCGTACCATCCGTTGCTGATCGGCTCTCCCGCGCCGTGATCTTCATCGTGCCTTCCTCCGGCTCGGGATCGGGGCCCGCGAATCCAACCTCCCTCACCGTTTTTTCTACCTCGGACTCCTGATCCCTTTCGTCGTTCTCGACCGGAGGCGGAGGACGGGCGCAGGAAGGAATCCGTGGAGGGAGGTCCGTTTCCGGACCCGGCTCCACTCCCCGCTCATTGACCCGCCGGGACGCCCGTGATAGCGTTCTTCCCGAGGAACACCATTCTCTCAGGAGTGAGCCTTCATGAAGTACGATGAACTGATCACGTCGCTCGTGCAGAAGAAGGGGGAGCGGATCGTCATGCTCGTGCTCGACGGGCTGGGCGGGCTCCCGGACCGGGTCGGAGGAAAGACGGAACTCGAGGCGGCCGCCTCTCCGAACCTCGACCGGCTCGCCGAGAAGGGGGCGGTCGGCCTGATCGACCCGGTGGCGCCCGGGATCACGCCCGGGAGCGGGCCGGGCCATCTCGGGCTCTTCGGGTACGACCCGACGGAGTTCGTGGTCGGGCGGGGAGTTCTCTCCGCCCTCGGCGTCGATTTCGCGCTCGGCCCGGAAGACCTGGCGGCCCGCATGAACTTCTGCAGCCTGGGCGCGGACGGGAAGATCACGGACCGACGGGCGGGCCGCATTTCGACGGAGGAGTGCGTGCGCCTCGCCGGGGCGCTCGGCGGGATCAAGATCCCGGGCGCCGAGGTCTTCGTGCTCCCCGAGAAGGAACACCGGGCGGCGGTGATCTTCCGGGGGCCGGGGCTCGAGGACGATCTCACCGATTCCGATCCCCAAGTGACCGGAGTGCCGGCGGAGGCGGTGCGGGCCCTCGCCCCGAAGTCGGAGCGTGGGGCGGAGACGGCGAACCGGTTCATCGAGGAGGCGCGGAAGATCCTCGCCGGCGAGGAGAAGGCGAACGGCATCCTCCTCCGCGGTTTCGCCCGGCATCGGCCACTACCCACTTTCGAGAAACGGTACGGCCTGAAGGGGGTCGCCCTCGCCCTCTATCCGATGTACCGCGGTCTCGCCCGCCTCGTCGGCATGGACGTGCTCGACGTAAAGGGAAAGAACTCGTCCCTCTTCGAAGCGGTGACGGCCCACTACAACGAGTACGACCTTTTCTTCCTCCACGTGAAGGATACCGACAAGGCGGGGGAGGACGGGGACTACGACGGAAAGAAAAAGGCCGTGGAGCATGTCGACCGCCTGGTCACCCGGCTCGACGACCTCCCCGACAAGGTGGTGATCGTGACCGGCGACCACTCGACGCCCTCCCAGATGAAGGCCCACAGCCATCATCCCGTCCCCTTCCTGATCCAGGGGCGCCTGGTCCGCCCCGACGGCGTCCGCACCTTCGGGGAGACGGCGTGCGCCGGCGGCTCTCTCGGCCGCTTCCCGGCGACGCAGATTCTTCCCCTCGCCCTCGCGTCGGCGGGGCGGCTCAAGAAATTCGGTGCGTGACCGGGCTGGCGGGCGATGGGCGGAAGGAGGGGCGGGCGCGGTCCGTCCCCCCCTTATCCAACCCATCCTCGCGGGGCTCGCCGGTTCCCTCCCTTTCCAGAAGCACGCGCCGGGCATCCTGATCCTCTGCTCCCTGATCCCCTTCTTCCTTCTTCTCACGGTTCCCGTCTACCGCACCGGCGTCCGGGACGCCTTCCGGACCGGGTGGCTCTTCGGAGTCGGCTACTTCCTCGGCCTCCTCCACTGGATCGGCCTCCTCGCCGACACGGAGATCCCCGTCCGGGGCCTCGCCCTCGGGGGCATGTTCGTCCTCGCCGCCTATCTCGCCCTCTTTCCCGCCCTCTTCGCGGCGGGGGCCCGGTGGGCGAACCGGAAGGTCCCCTTCGTCATCGCCGCGCCCCTCCTCTTCGGCGCCCTCGAACATGTCCGTACCCTGGGTCTTCTCGGCTTCCCCTGGGGGGCGCCGGGATACGCCCTCGCCGACCAGGTGTCGCTCATCCAGCTCGCCCGGGCCGGCAGCGTCGACATCCTCACCCTCGCGGTCACGGTGGTGAACGCCCTTCTCGCGGGGGCGATCCTCGCCGTCACCCGTCGGAGGATGGGGCCCTTCGCGGTCCGCTTCGCCGCCGCGGTCCTGATCGTCCTCCTGCTCGGGATCGACGGCGTGCGCCGCATCCGGGACGGCGTCGCACCGGCGGCCCCTCCCCGGACGGTGGCGGTGGTGCAGCCGAACATCAAGGCCGCGGACAAGTGGACCGAGCGCTACAAGGAGGAGTCGATCCGGATCCTCGGGGATCTCACGAAACAGGCGGTCGAGGAAGGGGGCGTGGACCTCGTGGTCTGGCCCGAGACGGCCGTCCCCGTGTACGTCCGTCACGAGCACCCGTTCTTCCGCATGATCGAGGAGATCGTGGACGAGGTGAAGACGCCGATCCTCTTCGGCTATCCCGACGCGGAGTACCGGCTCGGAAAGGGGTACGTCTATTTCAACGCCGCCATGTTGATCGACGGAGAGGGGAACGTCCTCGGCGAGTACCGGAAGATGCACCTCGTTCCCTTCGGCGAGCGCCTCCCCCTTCACGATCGCCTCGATTGGGTCGCGAAACTCGACCTCGGCGAGGCGGACTTCACGCCGGGGGAGGAGTTCACCGTCTTCCGGGAGAGGGGGAGCGCGCCCTTCTCCGCGAACATCTGTTTCGAGGCGATCTTTCCTCCCCTCTGCCGGGAGTTCGTCCGGGAGGGGGCGACCTTTCTCGTCAATTTGACCAACGACGCCTGGTTCGGCACCACCGCGGCGCCGGACCAGCACGCGGACATGGCCCGCCTCCGATGCGTGGAGCTCGGCGTCTACCTCGCCCGGTCGGCGAACACGGGGATCTCCTTCATCGCCGATCCCTTCGGACGCATCGTGGAGAGCATGGACCTCTACGAGCGCGGATCGGTGGTCGCAGAAATCACGCCCGCCGGAGGGGACACCTTCTACGTCCGCCACGGCGACTGGCTCCCCCGAGGGGAAATCGCCCTCTCCGTGATCCTGCTCGCTTTCGCCGCGATCGGACGGCGGAAGACCCGCCGGGAGGGGGCCCCCGGCTTTTCGTTTGACCCGTCCGGTTCCCCGTGATATAGCACGGGAGTACAGCCTGTTACTCGGAGCCCGCCCCCTTTCGCCGGCGGGCCGATTCCTTTGGTGCCGTTTCCGGAGCGCCCCGTTCACGATCATGCGAACCTTCCGTCTCGACATCCGTTACGACGGCACCGATTTCGCGGGCTGGCAGGTCCAGCCGGGAATGCGTACCGTCCAAGGGGAGATCGAGAGGGTCCTCGAAAAAGTGCTCCGGGCCCCGGTCCGGGTCTGCGGCTCGGGGAGGACCGATGCGGGGGTCCACGCCCTTTGCCAGACCGCCGACTTCCGGGCGGAAACGGATCTCCCGGCGGGGGTGATCTTCCGTGCCCTCCGGGGGCTCCTCTCGGAGGACATGACCGTCCTCGCCGTCCGGGACGCGCCCGAGGGGTTCGACTCGAGGCGGGACGCCCTTTGCCGGGTCTACCGTTACCGGATCCACCGGGGCCGGGATCCTCTCCTTCGCAGGCACCTCTGGGAAGTGGATCACGACCTCCGGGCGGAGGCCATGGCCGAAGGGGCCGCCCGGTTTTCCGGGGAGATCGACGCGACCTCTTTCGCCGCGTCCACCCGGGCGGGAAGGGACAACCGGGTCGCCGTGACACGGTCGGACCTGACCGAGGCGGGCCGGGAGATCCGGTACGAGATCCGGGCGAACCGCTTCGTCCATCACATGGTTCGTAATATAGTGGGGACGTTGGTCGACATCGGCCGGGGGGCCCGGAGGCCGGACGAGATCCCCTTGATCCTGGAAGCCCGCGACCGGAGCGCGGCGGGGCGCACCGCCCCCGCCCGGGGACTCTACCTCGCCCGGGTGGAGTACGGGGCGGACGGCGGCCTCTCCGCCGGAGGAGGTGACCTTTGAAGTTCTTTGTCGATTCGGCGAAGCTCGGCGAGATCCGGGAGGCGGAGGCCCTCGGGCTCTGCGACGGCGTGACGACGAACCCGACCCTCCTCGCGAAGGAGGGGGGCGATCCCTTCGCCGCGCTGAGGGGTATCTGCGATGCCGTGGAGGGACCGGTGAACGCCGAGGTCCTCGGGATCGACGCCGAGACCATCGTCCGGGAGGGACGGAAGCTGCGGGAGATCGGCCCGAACATCTGCGTCAAGATCCCGATGACGAAAGAAGGGCTCCTGGCGGTGCGCATCCTCTCCGAGGAGGGGATCGACACCACGGTGACCCTCGTCTTCTCCTCCGCCCAAGCCCTTCTCGCGGCGAAGGCGGGCGCCACCTACGTCTGCCCCTTCATCGGGCGGCTCGACGACATCGGCCAGCCGGGGATGGACCTGATCCGGGAAATCGTCGCCGTGTACGACACGCATCCGATGACCATCTCCACGGAGGTGCTCGCCGCGAGCATCCGAACACCCCTTCACGTCATCGAATCGGCCCTCGCCGGGGCCCACATCGCCACGATCCCCTTCGGCGTGGTGGAGAAGATGCTCCGCCATCCCCTGACCGACCGGGGGGTGGAGCAATTCCTGGACGACTGGAAGAAGTTGGGGGTTTCCATTGAATAGGCGAATCGGGAACGAGCGGGGCTCTCTTGCCCGCGCGGTGGCGCTCCTCCTCTTCTGCTTCGTCGTCGGCGGCGTGGTCACGCTGATTCTCTTCCGGGGCGATCGCCCGCCGGCGGTGGAGGTCGCCCCGGGGGAGACCGCGGTCGTCCCCGAGGGGGAGGAGGCGAACCGGAGCGTCGACGCGGGGCGGCGAAACGCCATCGTCCTCTCCGCGGAAAGGATCAGTCCCGCGGTGGTCACCGTGTCGGTCCGGCAGCTCCGGGTGGTCCGCTCGGGACCGTACGTCCGCGGCGGGAGCGATCCGTTCAGCCAGTTCCTCCGCGACTTCTTCCCCTACCGGGAGTACACCCAGCCGGTGGCGAACATGGGCTCGGGCGTCATCATCGGTCCCCAAGGGTACATTCTCACGAACTCCCACGTGGTCGACGGGGCGGACAAGATCGAGGTGGTGCTCGGCGACGGGCGGGAGTTCGAGGGGAAGCTGATCGGGACCGATCCCTCCTACGATCTCGCCCTCATTCAGATCGAAGGGGAGGATCTCCCCGTGGCCCCCCTCGGCGACTCGGACGATCTCGTCATCGGCGAGTGGGCGATCGCCATCGGCAATCCCTTCGGTTACCTCCTCAACAACACGCAGCCGTCGGTCACGGCCGGCGTGATCAGCGCGATCCACCGGGACATCCGGTCCGAACAGGCGGGCGGGGGCATCTACAAGGACATGGTCCAGACCGACGCGGCGATCAACCCGGGGAACAGCGGCGGACCCCTCGTGAACGGCGCCGGGGAGGTCATCGGCATCAACACGTTCATCTTCACCAAGAGCGGCGGCAGCCTCGGCGTCGGATTCGCGATCCCCATCAACACGGCGAAGCGGATCGTGGAAGAACTGGTCCGGTACGGCGAGGTGCGGAAGGTGTGGGTCGGCGTGCGGGTCTCGGAAATCACGGGAAGACAGGCCCGGATGCTCCGCCTCGGCAACCAGGACGGCGTACTGATCACCTATGTCGACGAGGGGAGCCCCGCGGAAGAGGCGGGGATCGAAGTGGGGGACGTGATCGTCGTCGTGAACGGCGAGCCGGTGAACGACATCGAGGAGGCCCGGCGCGCCCTCTTCGGCGTGCAGGTCGGCGACACGCTCGAACTCGAATGCTGGAGGCGGGGGGAGATCCTGCCGTTCCGCCTCGGCATGCGGGAACTGGTCCCGCACCGGAGGAACCCGAGCCCATGATCCCGAGGTACACACGCCCCGCCCTCGGCGCCGTCTGGACCGACGAGCGGCGTTTCGAACACTGGCTCCGGATCGAGATCGCCGTGGCGGAGGCGATGGCCCGCCGCGGGGAGGTTCCGGAGGAGGCGGTCCGGAACATCAAGGCGAAGGCGGAGGCGGACGCCGGGCGCATCGCCGAGATCGAGAAGGTGACCCGCCACGACGTCATCGCCTTTCTCGAGTGCGTGGAGGAGTCGGTCGGGCCGGACGCCCGGTGGCTCCACCTCGGCCTGACGTCGTCGGACCTCCTGGACACGACCCTGGCACTCCAGATCCGGGAGGCGTCGGACCTGATCTTGGAACAGGGGGACGCCCTGGCCCGGGCGCTCCGGGAGAAGGCGGCCGCGACGAGGGACCTCGCCGCCATCGGGCGGACCCACGGCATGTACGCGGAGCCGATCACCTACGGCCTCAAGTTCGCCATCTGGAAGCTCGAGATCGAGCGGGCCCTCGCACGGGTCCGGGGGGCGGCGAAGGAGGCGGCGGTGGGCAAGCTCTCCGGTTCCGTGGGGACCTTCGCCCACAACCCCCCCGAACTGGAGGAGGAGGTGCTCGCGGAGCTCGGGGTCGAGCCGGAGCCGGTGGCGAGCCAGATCGTTCACCGGGACCGGCACGCCTTCTTCGTCGTTTCCCTCGCCCTCCTCGGCGCCTCCCTGGAGAAGATGGCGACCGAGATCCGGGGGCTTCAGAAGAGCGACGTCCGGGAAGCCCAGGAGCCGTTCCGGGCGAAGCAAAAGGGCTCCTCCTCGATGCCCCACAAGAGAAACCCGATCGTCTGCGAGCGGATCGCCGGGATGGCGCGCCTCCTCCGGGGGTACGCCGCGGCGGCGATGGAGAACGTCCCCCTCTGGCACGAGCGGGACATCTCCCACTCGTCGGCGGAGCGCGTGATCCTGCCCGACGCGACGGCCCTCGCCGACTACATGCTCTTCAAGTTCACCGAAGTGATCCGGGACCTCCGCATCGACGAGAAGCGGGTGGCGGAGAACCTGGAATCCTCCCGCACCGGATGGGGCGCCCAGGCGGTTCTCCTCGCCCTGGCACGCAAGGGGCTGACCCGGAAGGAGGCGTACGGCCTCGTGCAGGCCCACGCCCTGGCCGCCCTCGAGGAGGGGGGCGACCTTGTGGAGATCCTCCTCGGGGACCCGGAAGTCCGCGCCCACCTCTCGGAAGAGGCGATCCGGGACGCCTTCCGACTCGAGAAGCACCGGAAACATGCCGCCTTCCTTCTCCGGCGGGCGGGGATCGAAACGGAATGACGACGACCACCGAATACGTGCAGTCCACGGCGCTCACGGACGAGGAGAAGGCGAAGGTCCGGAACCTGCTCGGCCGGGAGCCGACCCCCGTGGAGCTTCAGATCTTCGACATTCTCTGGAGCGAGCACTGCTCGTACAAGTCGAGCCGCACCGCGCTGAAGACCCTGCCCGTCGAAGGCCCGACGGTCCTGATGGGACCGGGCGAGGACGCGGGAATCCTCCGTTTCGCCGAGCACGAGGGGAAGAAATACGCGGTCGTCGTCGCCCACGAGAGCCACAACCACCCATCCCAGGTGGTCCCCCTCGAGGGGGCGGCGACGGGCATCGGCGGAATCGTGCGGGACGTGGTCTGCATGGGCGCCGAGGTGATCGGCGTTCTCGACCCGCTCCGCTTCGGCGATCCGAAAGGGGAGCACGCCTACCGCTCCATCGACATCGCCCGGGGGGTGGTGAAGGGGATCGCCATGTACGCGAACGCCCTCGGCGTTCCGAACCTCGGCGGCGACGTCCGCTTCGATCCCTCCTACGACGACAACTGCCTGGTCAACGTGGTCGCCCTGGGACTCGTCCGGGAGGACCACGTCATCCGGAGCGCCGTGCCCGAGGAGCGGAAGGAGCCGTACGTCTTCATCCTGATCGGGAAGCCGACGGACTCGACCGGTTTCGGCGGCGCCACTCTCGCCTCGGCGGTCTTGGACGACGCAGACGTGGAGGAGAACAAGGGGGCGGTGCAGGTGGCGGACCCCTTCTTGAAGAGGGTGCTGAACGTGGCGCTTTACGATCTCTTCGAGCGGGCCCGGGAGAAGGGCGTCGCCATCGGGTGCAAGGACCTCGGCGCGGGGGGCATCTCGTGCATGGCCTCGGAGCTCGCCGACCGGGGGGGGATGGGCGTGGAGCTCGACTACGACGCGATCCCCCTCGCCGAGGACCAGGACCTCCCCCCGTGGGTCGCCCTGGTCTCGGAGACCCAGGAGCGGTACGGCCTCGCCGTGCCGGAGAGCTTCGCCCAAGAGACCCTCGCCCTCTTCAACGAGCGGTACGAGCTGCCGTCGATCTACCGGGGCGCTCGGGCGGCGGTGGTGGGGCGGTTCACCGAGGAGAGGCGTGTGAAGGTGACGCGAGGGGGCGAGGTCCTCTGCGACGCCGGCGTGGAGGCGATCACCTGCGGCGTCCTCGAAAGCCGGGAGGGGAAGGCGCCGGCGGTCGCCCGCGAGGAGATCCCCGCCCCTTATCTTGGCGATCCGGGGGAGGCCCTTCTCCGCATGCTCGCCTCGCCGAACGGCGGATCGGCGGAGCCGATCTACCGCTCGTACGATACGGAGGTGCAGGCCCGTGCCGTGATCCGTCCCGGCGAAGGGGACTCGACCGTAATCCTCCCCGTGCCGGGGTGCGCCGTGGGTCTCGCGTCGACGGTCGACGGAAACCCGTGGTACGGCCTGCTCGATCCCCGCGCGGCAGGGGCCCTCGCCGTGGTCGAGGGGGCGCGCAACCTCGCCGCCGTCGGCGCCGAGCCGATCGGAATGACCGACTGCCTCAATTACGGGAACCCGGAGGACCCGGCGGTCTTCCACCAGTTCACCGAGGGGGTGCGGGGGATCCGGGAGGGGGCGGAGGGGATCGGCCTCCGGGACCGCCCCGAGTTTCCGATCCCGATCGTGAGCGGAAACGTCAGCTTCTACAATCAGTCCTCCCGGGGGCGGGCGATCGCGCCCTCTCCCATCCTATGCCTCCTCGGCCGCATCGAAGACGCCTCCCGGGCCGCCACGCTGGGCCTGAAAAAAACGGGGAGTCGGATCCTCCTCGTCGGCGAGCGCTACGACGATCTGGGAGGTTCCCTCTTCGCCCGGGAGGTCCTCGGTCTCCTCGGCGCGCGCCCCCCCCGGATCCGGTATGAGCAGGAGCGAGGGGCGATCCACGGAGTCAGTCGTCTCGTCGGGGAGGGGCGGGTGCGGGCCGCCCACGACATCGGAGAGGGGGGCTTCCTGGTCGCGCTCGCCGAGATGGTGGACGGCGCGAGGGACCGGTCCGCCGGCGCGGCCGTCGCGATCGACGCCTTCGGCCGGGAGCTCGGCGTCGCGGAGCGGCTCTTCTCCGAGTCGGGGGGATTCCTCCTCGAAGTCCCCCTCGAGGGACAGGGGACCGTGATGGCCCGTCTCCGGATGGCCGGCGTCCCCGTCTTCCCGGTCGGGGAGACGACGGCGGATGGACGGCTCACGGTGAGGCGGGAGGGGGAGGTCGTCCTCCTTCTCGAGCGAGATAGAATCGGCGGGGCGAGGCGCGGCGCTCTCTCCCCCTTCTTCACGGGGGTGTAGGCCATGGAAGCGCGGGCGGCGGTCATCCAGTTCCCCGGCGTCAACTGCGAATTCGAAACGGTTCGAGCCCTCCGGGAGGCGGGGTTGGAGGCCGAGATCGCCCCGTGGAACCGGACGGAGGATCTCTTGGACCGCTACGGCGGGTTCGTGCTCCCCGGCGGTTTCTCTTACCAGGACCGCGTGCGGGGGGGCGTCATCGCCTCCCGGGAACCGGTGATGGACGTCATGGCCGAGGCGGCGGCCCGGGGCATGCCGGTCCTCGGCATCTGCAACGGCGCCCAGATCCTCGTCGAGTCCGGCCTCGTGCCGGGGATGAAGCCGGACGCGGTCGAGGCGGCCCTCGCGCCGAACCGGATACCCCACCGGACCGGCTACCACTGCGCCTGGGTCCACGTGGCGCACACGGGAAAGGGTTCCTTCCTCGGGCGGGTCCTCGGTGACGGCGAGACGATCCCGCTCCCCGTCGCCCATGGCGAGGGGCGGTTCGTTTCGAAGGACCCCGGTCTCTTCCCCGCCCTCCTCGAGGCGGGGCAGGTGGTCCTCCGGTACGCCTCTCCGGGCGGGGAGACGGCGGAGGAATTCCCCCTCTGCCCGAACGGTTCGACCTTCGCCGCCGCGGCGATCTCCAACCGGGAGGGGAACGTGGTCGCCATGATGCCCCACCCGGAGAGGGCTCTTCACCTGCACCACGTCCCCGACGATCTTCCGGGGCCGTGGGGGGAGAGGAAGGGGGCGGCCGCCGGTCCGGAAGACCTGTTCGCCCCCGGACCCGGGCGGGCGGTCATCGACGCCTTCGCCGCCGCGGTGAAGGAGGGAGGACGGCCATGAGCGGGGCGAAGAGACTCTACCTGCTCGTCAGCCTGCGGGCGAGGGGCCTGACGGCGCTGACCGCCGAATAGACCCTGCGCCGCCGCGTCGCGGGGGGGGACGCGCTCGAGAGGATCGACCAGGCCGATCTCTGGGAGTTCCGCCATCGGGGGGAGGCGGGGTTCCGGGTGGAATTGGAGCGGCTCGTCCGCGAGTCGAACCTCTTCGTGAATCCGAACAAGCACACCTTCCGGTTCACCGAGGATTACCGGTCCGGGTGGACCGGAGAGGCGGTCCTCCTGACCGTCCGGGGCCGGGAAGACCTGGAAGGGGAGGTGGCGAGGGAGACTCTCGAGACCCGCTACCGACTGGGCGGCCTCGAAGAGATCCGTTACGCGACCCTGTGGGTGATGCGGCTGCGGGGCGTCGGCGGGGACGAGGCCCTCGCCCGGGCGGAAGCGCTCGCCGTGACGACCGGGCCGAAAGGAGGCCTCCTCGTGAACCCCCATTTCCAAGATTACGAGGTGGAGCCCGCGTCGGGATCCGGGGAGGTGTCCGCAAGGTGAAATCGTGGCGCGAGGAGTGCGGGGTCATCGGCATCGCCGGCGTGGAGAACGCGTCGGAACTCGCTTATTTCGGCCTCTACTCCCTGCAGCATCGGGGGCAGGAGGGGGCGGGGATCGTCGCCTTCGACGCCGGACGCCACGGAATGCTCCGGGGGCTCGGCCTCGTCTCGGACATCTTCGACCAGGACGGGCTCGCGCGGCTCCCGGGGGATCTCGCCGTCGGCCACAACCGGTATTCCACGACAGGCTCGTGCAGCGCGGACAATCTCCAGCCCCTCGTCTCCCACTGCATGGGGGGCGTCATCGCCCTCGCCCACAACGGCAATCTGGTGAACGCTTGGGCGGAAAGGCAACGGCTCGAGGAGGAGGGGGCGATCTTCCAGACCTCCATGGACACGGAGGTGATCGTCCACCTCATCGCCCGGTCCCGCCGGAAGACCCTCGTCGACCGCGTGCAAGACGCGCTCCGCACCGTGAAGGGGGCCTACTCGCTGGTCCTCACCGACGGGCGCACCCTGATCGCCGCCCGGGACCCCCACGGGTATCGTCCCCTCTGTTTCGGCCGTCTGGGCGGGGGCATCATCGTCGCCTCCGAGTCGTGCGCCCTCGATCTCTTGGGGGCCGCGTACGAGCGGGAGATCGGCGCCGGGGAGATGCTGATCGTCGAGAACGGCAACCTCCGCTCCATGCCGGTCGACGGCGAGCCGGAACCGCGCCATTGCATTTTCGAGTACATTTACTTCTCCCGGCCCGATTCGGTCATTTTCGGGCACCCCGTCGATCCGGTCCGCCGCCGCCTCGGCCGGATCCTCGCCGAAGAGAGCCCGGCGGACGCGGACATCGTGATCAGCGTTCCCGACTCCTCGAACTCCGCCGCTCTGGGATTCGCCGAGCGGTCCGGCATCCGCTTCGAGATGGGCCTCATCCGGAACCATTACGTCGGGCGGACCTTCATCCAGCCGGTGCAGCACCTCCGGGATCTCCGGGTGCGGGTGAAGTTCAACGCCGTGAGGGACGTGCTCGAAGGGAAGCGGGTGGTGGTGGTGGACGACTCGATCGTCCGGGGAACCACCATGCGCAAGCTGGTGAAGATGATCCGGAAGGCGGGGGCGAAGGACGTGATCCTCCGGATCAGCTCGCCGCCGATCCGTTTCCCCTGCTTCTACGGGATCGACACGCCGACCCGGGGGGAACTGATCGGCTCGACCCACTCGGTGGAGGAGATCGGCCGCTATCTCCGGGTCGACGACATCGCCTACCTCTCCCTCGAGGGCCTGCATCGGGCCGCGCCCGAAGGCCTCGGCTACTGCACGGCCTGCTTCAGCGGCGACTACCCGACCCCCTTCGAGGAGCTCCCGTCGAAGGAGATTCTCGAGAACGGGACGGTCCCCCCGGCCTTCACACTGGCGGAAGAGGAAGAGGGGTGAGGGGCCTGTTTTTTTTCTTGACGCCCCTCCGCCTCTCCGACTACACTCCGCTCCGTAACATCAATGATTACTTTATATACGTCAATTCGCTGCTATTTTACGTGAAGACAGGAGCTTTCGTTCATGACCCTGGTGGCCGTCGAACCGAAGCGTGAGGTGGCCGACTGGCTCCGCCTCCGGTGCCGCCGCCTCGGCCTCCCCGTGGAGGTCGTGGGCGACCTCCGCCGGGCCCGGGAGCGGGTCGAGGGGGGCGATATCGCCTACTTGGCCGGCTACCTCCGCGGCGAGGGGACGGCGCCGATCCCGCACCGGCCCCCCGGCCGGGGTCCCATGGTCGTCCCGTTCCACGAAGGGTCCGGCACCACCGAAGACCACTGTGACCGGTGGCGGCTTCTCCTCGTCGCGCTCCGCCTCAGGCTCACCCTCGAGGGGGATGACATCGAGCGGTACGGAGCATGGATCGACGCCCGCTTCGAAGAGGAAATGGACGGCCGCCACCGGCACTTTCTTTCCCGCCTCGACACGATCTTCCGGGAACTCGCCCGGCGGGACCCGGCGATCCGGGATCACTCCTTCCGGGTCGGCCTCTTCGCGGCCCGCATCGGCGAAGCCCTGGAGATGACTTCTCCCGAGATCCGCCTCCTCCGGGTCGGCGGTTGGGTCCATGACGTCGGCAAGATCCGGGTGCGCGCCGGCCTGCTCACCAAGTGTGGGCGGCTCCGGCCCGAGGAGTGGGCCGACATGAAGGCCCACACGGTCTGGGGTTCCCGGATCGTCGAGAGCCATCCCGCCGATCCGGAGATCCGGGGCATGGTGCGGCACCATCATGAGCGTTTCGACGGCCGCGGCTACCCCGAAGGCCTCACCGGGGACCGGATCCCCCCTCTGGCCCGGGTCCTCGCCGTCGCGGATGCCTACGACGCCATGACGAGCGCTCGCCCCTACCGGCCCCCGTCGGACCACCGGGTCACCATCCGGGAGATCCTCGCCTGTTCCGGGACCCAGTTCGACCCCGTCGCCGTGCAGGGTCTCCTCATCGCCCGGCTGGACCGGACCGCCCTCTCCATCTCCGCGGCCTGAGATTTCCCCTCGTTCTTCCCACGCCCCTTTCGATAATCACCTTGCGTCTGAAGATGCCTTTTGCTACGTTCGGCCGGCGGCAAGGGGCCGGGCCTCCCGGGTGGAGAGGGAGGTTCACGCTATGGGGGACGCCCCCCGCGGGATGAAAGGAATCCCCCGGTCCGACCGGCCGCGGGAACGAATGTTTCAGAAGGGCGCCGCGGCGCTCGCCGACCGGGAACTGATCGCGATCCTTCTCGGCTCCGGCGGTCCGGGGAGGAGCGCCCTCGACGTGGCGGCGGATCTGCTCGCTCGGTTCGAGAACGTGCGGGCCCTCGCCGACGGCGGATGGCCGAAACTGTTGGGCATGCCCGGCGTCGGCGCCGGCAAAGCCGCGAGGATCGTGGCCGCCGCCGAGTTCGGGCGGCGCGTGGTCCGCTACCGGGGGGACGAGCCCTATCCGATCTCCACGCCAAACGACGCCGCCCAGCTCCTCATGGACGACATGAGGACCCTCGACCGGGAGGAGTTCCGGGTTCTGCTCCTGGACGCGAAGAACCGCGTGATCGGCGTCGAGCTCGTCTCGGTCGGCACGCTGACGGCGTCGCTCATTCATCCGAGGGAAGGCCTCAAGGCGGCGATCGTCCGGAGCGCCGCGTCGGTCATCTTGGTGCACAACCATCCGACCGGGGTTCCGACACCGAGCCGGGAGGACATCGAGATCACCGAACGGTTCGTCGAAGCGGGGCGCGTGGTGGGCATCGAAGTTCTCGATCACGTCATCATCGGAGACGGCAGGTTCGAGAGCCTGAGAGAAATGGGCTATCTGTAGTCCGGCGGGGGCGCGATGTTCCTGGATTCGTTACTCTCCTACTTCACCAACGACATCTCCATCGATCTCGGCACGGCCAACACGCTGATCTACGTCAAGGGCAGGGGCATCGTCCTCAACGAACCTTCCGTGGCCGCCCTCGACAAGGCGACGGGGAAGGTGATCGCCGTCGGAAGCGCCGCGAAGGCGATGCTCGGCAGGACGCCCAGCGAGATCGTCGCCATCCGGCCGATGAAGGACGGCGTGATCGCCGACTTCGAGACAACCGAGATCCTCCTTCGGGAGCTGATCAACAAGGTCCAGAAGAAGCGTCTTTTCATCCGCCCCCGCATCATGATCTGCGTCCCCTCGGGGATCACGGAAGTGGAGAAGCGGGCGGTCCGGGACTCGGCCGCCGCCGCGGGCGCCCGGGAGGTCTATCTCGTGGCGGAACCGATCGCCGCGGCGATCGGCGTGGGGCTTCCGATCAGCAAGCCGGCCGGGAACATGGTGATCGACATCGGCGGCGGCACCACGGAGATCGCCGTCATCGCCCTCTCCGGCATCGTCACCTCCACCTCGATCCGCGTCGGCGGCGACAAGCTGGACGAGGCGATCGTGCAATTCGTAAAACGCTCCTACAACCTTCTCATCGGCGAGCAGACGGCGGAAAAGATCAAGCTGCGCATCGGGTCCGCCTACGACGTCGGAGGGGAGGAGGAGATGGAGATCAAAGGAAGGGACCTGGTCTCCGGCGTGCCGAAGACCCTGGTCGTGAAGGCGGAGCAGATTCGCGAGGCCCTCCAGGAGCCGATCGCGGCGATCGTGGACGCGGTCAAGCGCTCGCTCGAGAGCACGCCCCCCGAACTGGCGGCGGACATCGTCGACAGGGGCATCGTGCTCACCGGCGGCGGCGCGCTCCTCAGGGGGCTCGACGTCCTCCTCCGGGAGGAAACGAATCTGCCCATCAACCTGGTCGAGGACCCCCTCACGGCCGTCGTCCTCGGGACGGGCAAGATTCTCGACGAACCGGAGAACTACGAAAAAGTTCTGATGAAGTAGGCGCCCATGCGCTTCGGTCCTCGCCATTCCTTCGGGCTGGTCCTCGTCCTCGTGCTCGCCCTCGGGCTTCTCTCTCTCGGGAGGCGGTCGCCGTTCGTTCCGATCCGGAACGCCGCGGATCGTGCCCTCTCGCCGGTCGAGCGGGGGGCGGCCTATCTCCGTTCCTTCGGCTCCCTCCGGGCGAAGAACGAGGAGCTCCGATTCCTCGCCACCCAGCTCGCGATCGAGAACTTCTATCTCAAGGAGTACCGCTTCGAAAACCATCGCCTCCGCCGGCTCCTCGGATTTCTCGAGGAGACGAGGTTCTCCCTCCAGCCGGCGCGGGTCGTCGCCCGGGCGGGAGGGCGGACGGCGGACACGTGGAAGATCGACAAGGGGCGGCGGGCCGGCATCGCCCCGGGGATGGCGGTGATCAACCACCGGGGCCTGGTGGGCCGCATCGAGCAGGTGCTCCCCACCTCCGCGTCGATCCGCACCCTCCGGAACCTGGATGTCCGGGTGAGCGCCGTGGACCAGAGGAGCCGCGTGGTCGGGATTCTTTCCTGGGAGTTTCCCCGCGGGTTTCGCCTCATCGACGTGCCGGGCACGGCGGATATCGCCGTCGGCGACCGGGTGGTCAGCTCCGGTCTCGGCGGCGTCTTCCCGCCCGGAATCCCCCTCGGGACCGTGAAGGAGGCGGACGCCTCGCGGGGCCGGGTCTTCCAGGAAGTGCGCGTGGAGCCAGAGGTCGACTTCTCCCTGCTCGAAGAGGTCTACGTCGTTCTGGGCGGCGGCGTGGGCCCGGCGGAGGGGGAGGAGGAGGACGGGGTCTCCCGGGATGACATCGCGGAACCCGGGGAGGGGGCGACCGTCCCGGCCGTGCCCGAGGGGGACGGGGTGGCGCCCGGGGAAGGAGGGACGCCGTGATCGGGCTTCTCCGGATCGCCCTTCCCGTGCTCGTCATCCACATTCTGGAGAGCACTCTTCTCTACCGCACCGGGCCGGTCTTTTCCCGGATCGACTGGATGCTCCTCTTCGTCGCCTTCGCCGTCTTCGGCAGGGGGGCGGGACGGGGGCTGATGATCGGCGCCGGCGTCGGCCTCTTCCGGGACATCGCCGCTTTCGCGGACGTGGGACCGGAGCTTCTCGCCACCGGGGCGGCGGCCGCCTTCGCCGCGTGGGCCCACAGGAAACTGGTAGGGGAGAGCACGCCGGGACTCCTGCTCATCCTCTTCGGCGTTCTTCTCGTGCACGACGGCGTTCGGTTCCTTCCGTTCCTTCGCCACGGTCTCCTTCCCTTCGCGGCCCGCTTCGCGGTCGACACGATTCCGGCGGCGGTGCTGACCGCCCTCACCGGCGCCCTCGTCCGGGAGGGGCGTCTCTTCGCCCGGCGGCGTGCGGAGGCGGCGGCGTGAACGAACGTCTCGATCCTCGATCGCGGCTCCGGGCCTGGAAGCTGGGTCTGGCCGCGTGCGCCGCGTTCCTCCTCCTCGCGGGGCGCCTCTTCCAGATGCAGGTGGTCGGCTCCGCCGATTACAGCGTCCGGGCGGAGGAAAACCGGATCCGCCCCGAACGGATCGCCGCCCTCCGGGGCCGCATCTTCGACAGGAACGGATCGGTTCTCGCGGACAGCCGCCCGTCCTTCTCCGTTTCGGTGGTCCCCTACCTCGTCCGGAAGAACGACGAAGTGCTCGCCCGCCTCGGGGAGCTGATCGGCGAGGATCCCGAGATCCTCCGGGAGCGGGCGCGCCAGGGATACTCGCGGCCCTACGAGCCCCGCTGGGTCCTCCGGGACGTGAACATCGGGACGGTCTCGATCGTCGAGGAGCACCGCCACGAGCTCCCGGGAGTTCTCATCGAGAGCGAGCCGGTCCGCCGCTATCCTCAAGGGTCTCTCGCCGCCCACGCGCTCGGCTACCTCGGTGAACTCTCCCGGGAAGAAGCGGCCGCCGCCGCACCGGGGATCTCGGCGGCGGGCGTGCACGTGGGCCGGGCCGGTATCGAGCGGAAGTACGAAGGGCTTCTTCGCGGCCGGGACGGGGTTCGGTACGTGCAGGAGGACGCCCGGGGGCGTCCGCTCGGAACCATGAGGGAGAGCGGCTCCGTACCGGGGGAGGATCTCTGGGTGGCGCTCGACGGGGAGCTGCAGGCCCTCGCCGAATCGCTCCTCGCCGAGTATTCCGCCGGATCGGTGGTGGTGCTCGATCCGCGGTCGGGAGAGGTCCTCGTTCTCGCCTCCTGGCCCTCCTTCGACCCGAACGTCTTCACCGTCGCCGTTCCCCCCGCTCTCTGGGATTCGCTCTCCGATCATCCGTTCCATCCCCTCCTGAACCGGGCCATCCAGGCGACCTACCCTCCCGGCTCGACGCTGAAGCCGGTCACCGCCGCCGACGGTTTGATGGAGGGAATCGTCCGGCCCGAGACGCGGCTCCTCCCCTGCTTCGGTTCCTGGCGGTTCGGGCGGCGGGTCTTCGGCTGCTGGCAGGAGAACGGGCACGGCACGCTCTCGCTTCGGAGCGCCCTCGAGCAATCGTGCGACGTCTACTTCTATCAGATCGGCGCGAAGATGGACATCGACCGGTTCGCCGCCGTGGCCGCCGAGTTCGGGTTCGGGACGGTGACGGGAATCGATCTTTCCGGAGAGCGGGCGGGGCTCATCCCCACGTCGCGTTACATGAACGACCGGTACGGGCGGTCCGGTTGGGGGCAGGGGTTTCTTCTCAACCATGCCATCGGGCAGGGGGAGATTCTCGTCACCCCGCTCCAACTCGCCCGCTTCTACGGCGCCCTCGCCACGGGATTCCTCGCCCCGCCCCGGCTCCTCTTCGAGTCGGTCGACGCCGAGGGTGTCGCCACGTCCCACGCCCCGCCCGTCCCGCGGATGATCGACGTGGACCGGGAAGTCCTCCGGCCGATCCGGGAGGGTATCGTCCTGGTGGTCGAAGGGGAGCGCGGGACCGGCCGATCGGCCCGGGTCCCGGGGATGACCGTGGCGGGCAAGACGGGAACCGCCCAGAATCCCCACGGCGATGATCACGCCTGGTTCGCGGCCTGGGCGCCGGCCGAGAACCCGCGGATCGTCGTGGCCGCGGTCATCGAGAACGCGGGGCACGGGGGGGAAGTGGCGGCGCCCCTGGTGGGCGATCTCCTCCGGTTCTTCTTCGCCCGGGAGGGGGCGTAGCGTGGGTTACCGTCAACGGCTCTTCATGCGCACCTTCGACTGGACGCTGTTCGTCTCGACGCTCCTGATCCTCGCCTTCGGCATCCTCGTCCTCTCGAGCGCGGGCCGGACGACGGGGGGGGCGGCGGACTATCACACGAGACAGCTCGTCTGGGCGGCGATCGGCGTTGCCGCGATGCTCCTCGCCCTCTTCCTCCCGTTCCGCACGCTGGACGTGCTCGCGATTCCGGTTTACGGCGCGGTGCTGGTCTCTCTCCTCTACCTGATTCTCACCAGCTCTTCCGGCGCGGGACGGTGGATCGGCCTCGGCCCGTTCCGGTTTCAGCCGTCGGAGGCGGCGAAGATCGCCCTCGTGCTCATGATGGCCCGGGTCCTCTCCGACCACCCGCCGGGCAGGTCGGGGCTCCAGGGATGGCTCATCCCCGCGGTGGTGGCGGGGATCCCCTTCCTTCTCGTGCTCCGCCAGCCGGACCTCGGGTCCTCTCTCGTTTTCGGCGCCATTCTGGTCCCCATGCTCTTCTGGGCGGGCCTGCCGGAGCGGGCGATTCTCTTCGCCATCTCGCCGGCAATCGGTCTCGTGGCATCGGCCCATCTCCCCACGTGGATCGCCTTCCTCGTCGTTCTCTTCGTGGTCCTCGTCGCCATGCGATCGTCCCTCCTCTTCCTCGGGGCGACCCTCGGGATGAACATGCTCGTCGGCATCGCGGGGCCGATCCTCTGGAACCAGCTGGAGGACTACCAGCAGTTGAGGATCCTCACCTTCCTCGACCCGAACCACGACCCCCTCGGCGCCGGTTACCAGATCATCCAATCGGAGGTCGCGATCGGCTCGGGAGGATTCACGGGGAAAGGGTTCCTGCAGGGAACGCAGAAGGGGCTCTCCTTCCTCCCCGAACAGCACACGGACTTCGTTTTCTCCGTGGTGGGGGAGGAGTTCGGCTATCTCGGCTGCGCGCTCCTGCTCACGCTGTTCGCCGTCCTCCTCGGCCGGATGCTGCTCATCGCCGCGCGCACCCGGAACCGCTTCGCCTCGCTCATCGTGATCGGCTTTTTCGGATACCTGGCCTTCCAGGTTGTGGTAAATGTGGGAATGACGCTCGGGCTCGTGCCGGTGACGGGCCTGCCCCTGCCGCTCATGAGCTACGGGGGGTCGTCGCTCGTCACGACCCTCTTCGCGATCGGAGTGGTACTCGGCGTCGGACTCCGCCACCGCCGGTACTAGAGAGGGATACGCCGTTGATTCCGGAGTTCTTTCACATCGGACCCTTCCCGATCCGCTCGTACGGCGTGATGATCGCCTTCTCCTTCGCCCTCGGGATCTGGCTCGCCGTTCGGCGGGGCACCCGGCGCGGGATGGACGGGGCCCTGCTGACCGATCTCTCCATCGCGATTCTCGTAAGCTCCATCGTGGGCGCCCGGGTCCTCTACATCCTCCCCTACTGGGACGAGTTCGCGGCGAATCCGGCGAGGATCTTCGCGATCTGGCAGGGAGGGCTCACCATGTACGGCGGTCTCCTCGGCGCCGTCGCCGCGTCGGTCCTCTTCATGCGGGCGAAGAAGATGCCTTTCTGGGAGGTGAGCGACGTGGTCGCCCCGTCGGTCGCCCTCGGTCTCGCCGTCACGCGGATCGGCTGCTTCCTGAACGGCTGTTGCTTCGGGCTCCCCACGCACCTCGCCTGGGGCGTCCGGTTTCCCCCCCACTCCGCGGCGGGCGCCGAGTTCTACGGCGTGCCGATCCACCCGGCCCAGCTCTACGACTCCCTCGTCGGCTTCTGCCTCTTCGGGATTCTCCTCGCCGCGGAGGGCCGGCTTCGGGGGAAGGGGAGGCTCTTTATTCTCTTCGTCGGCCTGTACGGTCTTTCCCGGTTCTTCATGGACCGGGTCCGGTTTTACGAAAACGTGTCCGCCGGTTCCCTGGGAGGGATCGTCCTTACGTGGAACCAGTGGCTCAGCGTGTTCTTGTTCGCCGGAGCGGCGGTGCTCTTCGTCCTCCGGGGGAGGAAGACATGATCGACGGGGAAACCCGGCTTCTGGGCGTGATCGGCGACCCCGTGGCCCACAGCCTGTCACCGGCCATCCAGAACGCCGCCCTCGAACACTTTCATCTGAACGCCCGCTATCTCGCCTTCACGGTGAAGCAGGAACATCTCCGGAAGATGATGGACGCGGTCCGCGTGCTCGACATGCCGGGGCTGAACGTCACCCTTCCCCACAAGGAGAAGGTCCTGACCTGCATGGACGAGGTTTCGGAGCGGGCGAAAGGGCTCGGCGCCGTGAACACCGTGGTCCAGCGGGAGGGCCGGCTCGTCGGCGACAATACGGACTATGCCGGCTTCGACGAAGCGCTCCGGCGCGTGCACGGGTCCAAGATGAAGAGGGCCGTTCTCTACGGCTCGGGGGGCGCGGCCCGGGCGGTGCTTGCCGTGCTCCGGGACCGGGGCTTCGGTGAAGTCGCCGTGGCCTGCCGGAAGGCGCGCCGCGGAAAGGCGATGATCGACGATCTCGGATGCGGGCGGATCGCCCGGGTGGTGCCGTGGGACCGGCGGGAGACCGTGGAAGCGGATCTCCTGGTGAACGCCACGACCCTCGGCCTCAAGGGGAAAGACCCCCTCCCGGTGTCGGCCCGGGTGGTGCGCCACGCGAAGGGGGCGATCGACCTCGTCGTGCGTCCCCGGGGAACGCGGTGGGTCGCCCTTGCCCGCTCGTATGGAGTGATGGCCGAAGAGGGGTCGGCCATGCTCGTCGCCCAGGGGCGCGAATCGTTCCGCCTCTGGTTCGGGAAGAAGCCTCCCATCCCCGTCATGGAGCGGGCCCTCCGCCGCGCCGGGGGGGAGGGGACCTGATCGAAGAGCGTCCGCTCGGGGAGGAGGTGCGGTGGTGTGGAAGGCGGCCGTCGATTTTCTTTATCCCCCGTTTTGTCTCGTATGCGGCCGGGATCTCCCGGAGGGGGGAGGCCTGGTCTGCGAGCCCTGCTGGGAGCGGGCGCGCCGGGAGAACCGGGCGTCCTTCTTCATCGGCGACGGGGGAGTCTTCCGGGACCCGGGCGGGAACCGGATGTACGGGAGGAGCGCGAACCGATGGAACGAACCGCTCGGCGAGATCCTCCATCGATTCAAATACGGCGCCTATCCCTCTCTCGGGGAGAGGCTCGCCCTCCAGCTCGCGGCGACGGTTCTCGCGGACCCGAAGCTCCGGGGGGCGGACCTTCTCGTGCCGGCGCCCCTCACCCGGGCGCGGCGCCGGGAACGGGGCTACAACCAGTCGGCGATCCTCGCGCGAAGGCTCTCGGAGCTGACCGGGATTCCCTCGGGGGGGGAAGGGGTTCGAAGGAGGGGGCGGAGCCGTTCCCAGACGAAGCTGGACGCGGAGGAGCGCCGGCGGAACGTGCGGGGCGTCTTCCGGGTGACCCGCCCGGACCTCTTCGCGGGACGTCGGGTCGTGATCGTCGACGACGTGATCACCACGGGGGCGACGGCGTGGGAACTGGCGCTCGTTCTCGCAAAGGCGGGGGCCGCGGAGGTGTCGGTTCTCGCCGTGGCCAAGGCGGCCGGGCGTTCCTCGTCGCGCTCCTCATCCACTCCGGGCTCCTCGGATGGGCGGGGGGGGCGCGGGCCCTCGGCGGCGAAGACGTTCCGGTGGATGACTGGCTTGTGGAGAGGGCACGGCGGGTCCACTCCCTCGCCCCCCTGAAAGACCTCGACCCCTTCACTCTTCCCTTCACTCGGGGCGACCTGGCCCGGGAGGTGATGCGCCTCCGGGCCGACCCCGAGACGGAGGAGAGCCCCGATCTCCTCTCTCTCCTGGACGAGCTGGAAGAGGAACTGGCGCCGGAACTCTTCGTACCCCGCGCGGACAGGCCGGACGGGACCGTGCCCGTGTCGGTCCGGGGGGAGTTCCGTCTCTCGGGAGAGAGCGGGCGCCGGGGGGCGGGACGGTCCGTCCTCCTCGGCGACTCGTCGGTCCGCCTCACGCCCCGGCTCCTCTGGCACCAGCGCGCCGAGATCGACAACCGGGGGATGGAACAGCCGGACTTCCTCGGCCATCCGTGGAAGCGGGGGGTTACCGGGCGGTTCACCCACGCCTACTTCGTCTACCGGGCCCCGGGTTTCGCCCTCTCCGCGGGGCGGCGCCGCTTTGCGTGGGGCCCCGGTCTTTCCGGTTCCATGCTCTTGCAAGGAAGCATCCCGTCCCTCGACCAGGTCGGCATCGAGTGGGCCTTCGGGCCCTTCTCGGGAAGGGCTTTCGTCGCCCCTCTCGACGACTTCGTCGCCGGAGAGGGGGATGAGGAAACCGCGGCCCGCCGGTGGCTCTCCGGGCGCCGGGTCGTTTTCCGGCCCTCGGGCGGCCGCTTTCACGTCGCCTTTTCCGAAGCCGTCCTTTACGGCGGAGAGGAGCGGGCCTTCGACTGGGGCTACGCGAACCCCCTCATGTCCGCCTACGCCGTGCAATGGAACAAGAGCCGGGACGACAACGTGCTCTGGAGCTTCGACGCCTACGCCCGCGTCCACGAGAGCGTCGACCTCTTCGGCGAGTTCCTGATCGACGACTTCCAGTACGACCTCGAGACGGAGCCGAACCAGATCGGGTTTCTCGCGGGGATGCGACTGAAAGATCTGCCCCGCCTCCCGGGGCTCTTCGTGGAGGCCGAGTACGTCCGGGTCAACAACTGGGTCTACGGTCACGGCGAGTCGTGGAACCGGTACACTTACGGGAACGCCATCCTCGGCCACCCGATCGGCCCCGACGCCGACCGGATTCTCGTCCGCCTTCTCCGGCGCTTCGGCAGGACCTTCGAGCTCCTCGCCGATTACGAGCGGCGCCGGGAGGGGGAGGGCTCGATCGACGATTCCCGGGACTCGGCGGTCCCCCATGGCACCGGCTTCCTGACCGGCGAAGTGACGACCCATGATCTCCCGGCCTTCGAGGTCCGGTGGAACCCCCGCGCGAACCGGCGCCTCTTCGCCCGCGTGGAGCGCTCGGAAGGGGAGGAGTGGATCGTCTCGGGCGGAGGAATGATCCGCTTCGCCGCCTCCCACGCCTTCGACCGGTAGGGGCTTCCTTTCTCGCCGCTTGAGTTTCGGGGGCGCCCTCGATATCATGAGGATCGAGGGTGCCGTGGTGGAGCCCCTCTCTTTGTGCGAGCCGGAGCCCATGAATCATCCTGCGCGAAACTGCCGGCCTCTTCTCCTTATCCTCGCCCTGGTGGCCGGCTTCGCCCTCTCTTCCGCACCGATTGCCGCCACGGGCCGGACCCCGGACATACGACTCCTCGCCGAGAATGAGAATGAGGTGGTGTTCGAATACCGCCTCCCCGGCATCTCCACCGACTCGGCGCCGGGGGGAGGCGTCTTTCTCCGGGTCGACGGGGGACGCCTCACCGGGGAGACCGGCTTCCCCGCGGCGCCGGTCCGACCCGTCGTCATCTCCCTTCCCCCGGGGGCGGAGGTCTCCGTCGAACTCGTCGACGCGCGGACGGAAGAGACCGATCGATATGATGTGGCGCCCCAGCCGGCCCTTACCGATTCGGGAGAGGTCGCCGCCCCGTGGGACCCGGCATTGCCGGGCGGAATCTTCCCGGCCCGATGGTTCGAGGTGAGCCCCCCGGCCCGTCTTCGGGACCACCGGGTCGTCACGCTCATGCTTCAACCGGTCCGCTTCGATCCATCGACGGGAACGACGGCGATCCTCCGGGGGGCGACCGTCAGGGTCCGATTCTCCGGGGGCCGGCCCGCGAAGCGGGAATCGCCCGCCCGCCGCGATCCCTTCGACGGCATCTATCGATCGACGATTTTGAACCACCGGTCGGCCTCGGCATGGCGGGAGCGTCCCTCGAGGGGCCCCCGGAAACGGGGCGATTCCTTCGCTTCGAGCGAATCGTGGATCCGGATCGAGATCGAGGAGCGGGGATTTTACTCCATCGCACACGACGATCTCGTCGCCATCGGCGTTCTCGACCCTTCTTCGGAGATCGGCGACGCCCGCACGCTCCGGCTTTTCACGGGAACGGGTCTCTCTTTGCCCGAGGATCTTTCGACCCCGCGCGACGGGTGGATGGAAGAGACGTCGATCCGGGTCGCCGGCGAATCGGACGGTTCCTTCGATCCCGGCGACCGGGTCGAATTCTACGGGCTGCCTCCCCGGGGATGGATCGGGGAGTTCGATCCGGGTGCGGAGTCCTACGACGAACATGTCGAGCATCCCCACGCCGATCGAAACGTCTACTGGCTGACGTGGGGCGGGACTTTCGCCGGGAACCCGAAACGGATGAGTGCGGTGCCCGCAGGCGAAGGCACCGTCCCCGGGGGCGCATTGACAGTGCGGAGTTTCCCCGAGTTCCTCCACTTCGAAGAGGACTCGATTCTCGATCTCACCCGCTTCGGCTCGGACGGGTGGTTCTGGCGCCGATTCTCATCGGAGGCACCCTCGTGGATCCGGTCGTTCGAGATCGTCGACCCGGACACGACGGGGCCGGCGAGCCTCCGGGCGTCCTTCTTACATTACGAGACGGTCCTGAGCTCGTGCGGGACCGAGGGCATGGACACCCGGGTGAACGGTACCGATCTCGGCCACGAACGTTGGGACAGCTGCGACCGGGAGTGCGATAGCGTCTATGTCGACGATTACGGCCGGGAGATCTGCGTCAATCCCCACATCGGCCCCCATGAAGTGGTCCGAACCGGCATAGGGCTCCTGCAGGGGGTGAACGGGATCGAGTTCGAGGCGTCCCATCGGAAGGGCGTCTACCTCGACTGGTTCGACGTCGGCTACGAACGCCTTCTCCGAGCCCGGGAGGGAGAGCTTCAATTCCGCCTTCCGGTCGTAGGGGATGCCCGCGTCGCCATCGCTGGCCTCTCCGCCGGGAGCCGGGTCTTCGACATGACCGATCCGAAGGACGTGAAGGAGCTCGTCGAGCTCGGGATCACCGGCGACTCCCTGGTCCTCTTTCTCTCCGGGGGAGCGCCCCGCGCGTTCCACGCCCTCCACGACTCGGCCTGGCGGAAGCCCGCCGCCATCGAGAGACGAACCGTCGCCGATCTCCGGTCTCCGGCGAGAGGGGGGGAGTACCTTATCGTCGTCGCCGACGAGTTCGCCTCCGCCGTCGCTCCTCTCGCCGTGCTCCGATCGGGGGAGGGAACGGTGAAGACCGTGAAGCTCTCGGAGGTCTACGACCAGTTCGCGTGGGGCCTCCCGGACCCCGCGGCGATCCGGGACTTCCTGGCGTGGGCGGTCCGGGGGTGGCCCGAGGGGGAGCGGCCGTCGTATCTCCTCCTCGTGGGAGACGCCACGGACGACTTCAAGAACCGGGGGGAGACGCCGGAGCGGAACATTCTTCCGACCTTCTACCGGATCGATCCGAACGGGAACGGGACCAACACGTTTCCGACGGATGACTACTTCACCTACCTCGATCCCGACTCCGGCGAAGGGGACTGGGCGCCCGATCTCGCCGTCGGCCGGCTTCCCGCCCAGGACGCCGCGGAGGCGGCGTCGATGATCATGAAGATCGTCCGATACCAGTCGACCCCGGAGACGGGCAGCTGGCGAAACCGCCTGCTCTTCCTCGCCGACGATCATCTGAGGCAGGGGGGGGTGGGGGGCTACGATTGCACGTTTCTCCTGACCTTCACAAACGATGCGGAGCGGTTGGCCTCCACGGCGGGCGATCAACACGAGCGGGAGAAGATCTACCTCGTCGAGCATCCCCTTTCCGATATGGGACTGAAGCCGGAGGCGAAAGCGGATTATCTCCGGCGCTTCGCCGAGGGCCATCTCTTGTCGAGCTACACCGGTCATGGGTCATGGGACAAGATGGCGGGCGAGGAACTCTTGTTGATCAAGGATGTGCGCTCGGAGTTCCTCGCCAACGGCGACCGACTGCCCTTCTTCACGGCCTGGTCTTGCGACCTGGGACAGTTCGATGGGCGGTATCAGGACTGCATGACCGAGAAGATGCTGAAGCTCGAAGAAGGGGGTATCGTCGGTTCCGTGGCGGCAACGGAGGGAGCTTTCGGTTCGGTGAGCTTTGATCTGGCCCGTGACTTCCTGGGAAGCCTCTTCCCCGACCCGGCGGGCGGCATGCCCGCGGGAGCGGCCCTCGCGGCATCCAAGGTCCTTTCCGGCGCGTTCTATGGCGGGCGGAAGATCAACGACGAGAAGTACGTTCTCTGCGGCGATCCATCCCTGAAGCTCGGGATTCCCGAGAACGGGATCCTCCTCTCCGGTACCGATACCCTCTCCCTCCGCCGGGGAGGGGTGGTGACGCTCCGGGGTGAGATCACCGATCCCTCGGGCGCTCCCCTCACTTCTTTCGAGGGGGTCCTCGAGATCACCGTCCGGGGAGCCGCCGACACGACCGGATTTGCCTATTGGGACTCGGTCTGTGTAGGGGGAAACCTACCCCGTGAGCGCCGCGTCGACTACGTTCTTCCGGGCCCCGGCTTCCACCGGGGGGAAGCGGACGTCACGGCCGGCGTCTTCGAGGCGAGCTTTTTCGTCCCCCTCGACGTTCCGGCCGGCCCCCTCGGCCGCGTCGGACTCTACGCCTACACCCCCGGCGGCCGGGAGGCGGCGGGGGGGAGCGATTCGATCGCCATCGAGGTCGAACCGGTAGGATACGAGAGGGACGACTTCAAGGGCCCGTCGATCCGCCTCACCGCCGACGGCACGGAGCACGTCACCGGTTTTCGATCCACGGGGAAGACCCTCTTCGACGTGACCGTGGAAGACGAGAGCGGCGTCGCCTATGATGGAGTAACGGGGTCTTACTCGATCGGCCTTTCCATTGACGGCGGGTCGTCGGTCGATCTCACCCCCTGGTTCGCCCTCGATCGGAACGGCTACCGCGCGGGGAAGGCCTCCTTCCGGCTTCCCGAGGTATCTCCCGACTCCCTCGCCGACGGGGAGCACGACCTTCTCCTCGTCGCGAAGGACGGATTCGGGAACGAGTCGGAAGTCTCCCACCGGATCGACTACACCGCCGGAGCCCGTTCCCTCGCCTTTCTCGGCGGGGTCTTGAACTACCCGAACCCCTTCGATCCGGACCGGGGGGAGACGGAGTTCTTCGTCGACCTGACGCGGGACGCGGATCTCGAGATCCGGATCCTGACGGTCACGGGAAAGCGGATCCGCGTTCTGGATCGGTGCCGGGCCTTCGGTGCGACGCGGCTGTCGGGCTGCACGTGGGACGGCCGGGATGCGGACGGGGACCGCGTGGCGAACGGGGTCTACCTCGTTCGTGTGATCGCCGAGACCGAAGACGGTCGGGAACGGGCCGAGTCGATCGGCAAAGTCGTGGTCCGCCGGGGCCCCTGACGCCGCGCCGCTCTTCTCTCTTCTACAGATTCTGCTTCTTCATGATCACGAGGCGGTCGCCGGGGTGGATGACGGACCGGGAGGAGAGGTCGTTCCAGAGGGTGATGTCCCGGACCGAGACGCCGTGGCGCTTCCCGATGGTGGAGAGCGTGTCGCCGTGGCGGACCGTGTAGAGGATGCGCCCCTCCTCGTCGGGGCTGAGGCCGAAGTTCTCCGCCACCGTCACGGGGAGAAGAAGCCTGAGCGGATCGCCCGCCCGGAGGCTCCGGGGGGAGCCGACGTCGTTCCACTCCCGGATCTGGTCCACCGTCACGCCGAAGGTACGGGCGATGCCGATGAGCGTGTCCCCGGGGCGAACCGCGTAGCGGTAAGGGTAGCGGTCCCCGCCGCTCTTCGAGGCCGGCTTCGGGTCCGCCCCTTTCGGCTCCGCCGCCGCCACGCCCGACGCGGCGACGCGCATCCGCATCAATCGCGGCACGAGGAGCGTCTGTCCCTCCCGGATCCGGTGGCTCGATTTCAGCTGGTTCATGTCCATCAGGACGCCCACCGACGTGTCGTACTGGTTCGCGATCTTCGATAGCGCGTCCCCCCGCCTGACCCGGTACTGCTCCCAGGTGACCCGCTCCTCCACGGGGATCGTCTCGAAGCACTCCCGAACGCGGTCGGCCGTCCCCTCCGGAACTCGCACGATCACGCCCTGCCGGGTCGGGGGGGTGACGGCCCTCCGAATCGCCGGGTTCAGAATCTCGATCTCCGGCAGGGACGCCCCCGCGCATCCGGCCACCGCCTCGAGACTGGTCGGCTCGTCGACCCGGAGGCTTTCGTACCGGAGGGGCGAATCGGGAAGGACGTGGAAGTCGTACCTTTCCGGGTGGAGGGCAATGCGCCGGGCGGCGAGGAACTTGGGCACGTACTCGCGGGTTTCCCGGGGAAGCCCGCGGAGCTGCCAGAAGTCGTTCGACCGGGACCTCCGCATCTCCCGGAGCACCCGGCCTTCGCCGACGTTGTAGGCCGCCATGGCCAGATACCAGTCGCCAAACGTCTCGTACAGATCGTTCAGATGCCGGGCCGCCGCCCGCCCCGCGAGCTCCGGGTCCCGCCGCTCGTCGTACCACCAGTCGGAGTGAAGGTCGTAGATGCGTCCCGTCCCCGCCGTGAACTGCCAGAGGCCGCACGCGTGGGCCCGGGAGTAGGCGCCCGGGTTCAGGCCGCTCTCGATCATGGCCATGTAGTAGAGATCGGGGGGAATGCCCTCCTCCTCGAGGATCCCCTTCATCATCATCTCGTACCGCCCCGTCCGCTCGAGCCACCGGGTGAAGTTGGAGCGGCCGCGGCCGGTGAAGTACTCGATCCAATGATCGACGGCCCCCCGGGAATCGTCGGGGACGGTCGCCGTCGGCGGCGGCGGCTCCGGGAGCGGAACCGCGACTTCCGCGTCTTTCTCGGCGCACCGGTCCCGGTAGTAGACGGTCTTCGCCCGGAGGAGATCGGCGCCGCGCCGGAGCCCCGGCGTCCCGGTCTCGTTCTCCGCTTCCCCGTCCAGGATCGCCAGGGTCTCTTCGAAGGCGCGGAGCGCTTCGCTCCATCGGCCGATTCGGTAGAGGTCGAGACCCCTCTGGTAGCGGGCCTCCGCGTGACGGAGAGAACGGGCCTCCTCGGTCCGCACCGGCTTCGCCCTCGGGGAGGGGGATCGGGCCGGCGGGGGGACGCGGGCGGCGCAGCCGAGCAGGGCGAGAAAGAGAACGAGGGAAACCGCGGAGCTTCTTCTCATGACGTTTCCTCGCGGGCCGGCACGTCTACCGTCCCCTTTGCTGCTGTTCGAGGACCCTCAGCCACTCTCTCGCCTCCTCGAGGTCCGGATTCGACCGGAGGGCGAGCTGCAGCTCCCGGACCAGGGCCTCCAGGTTTCCCCGTTTCTGAAAGACCAGCGCCCGTCCGATGCGGGCGGGGTCGTGGCCGGAGTCGAGTTCGAGGGCCCGGTCGTGGTCGGCCAGGGCGGCCTCGGAATCGCCGAGGGCGAAGCGGGCGTTCCCCCGGTTCGCGTAGGCGTCGGGGAAGAGCGGCGCTCCCGCGATCGCCCGATCGTAACACTCGATCGCCTCCTCGTATCGTCCTTCGATCTCCCGGATCACGCCGAGGTTGTTCCACGCCGGCCCGTGATCGGGCTCGATCTCCAAGATCCGGCGGTAGAGGGCGATCTCCTCCTCGAGTTCGCCCGACTCCCTGAAGTAGGGGGCGAGGCGGAGCATGGCTTCCGTGTTCTCCGGATCGATCCGGATCGCGCCCAGAAGCGCGGCCTTCGCGAGGTCCCGGCGGCCCTCCCCGGCGAGCACCCGGGCTTCGATGATTTTCTCGTGCGCATCGTGCCGGTCCCGGGGATCGGGGAGGTCCCCACCGGCGCTCCGGGGCGCCCGGGGGGCCACGTAGCCGAGCCCTTCGAGCATCTCCCGCTGTTCCGTCGTGAGGTCCGCTTCCGCCGCCGTCCCCCCGCCGTCCCGCTCCCGGATCCCTTCGAGAATTTCTCCGAGCTCCTTCACCCGGTCCGGATGGCCGGAGACGATGTCCGTCGTCTCCTCGGGATCGTCGGCGAGGTGGAACAGCTCGTCCCGCGCCCCACGGACGAGCTTCCAATCCCCGAGGCGGAGGGCGAAGAGCGGAGCCCACCGGTAGCCGATGTTCCCGTAATACGATTCGGCGTAGAGGGGGCGGTGCCGGAGAGCATCCGAGGGGCCCCCTTCGATGACGGGGCCGAGGTCCCGGCCCGGCATCGAAGGCCCGATGCGGATGGGGAGAAGTCCGGCCAGCGTCGGGAGGAGGTCTTCCGTCCCGACCGGGACATCGACGATCCTCCCGCGGGGCGCGGAGGGATACCGCATCGTCCAAGGAATCTCGAGGGTCGTCTCGTAGAGCAGGACGCCGTGCTCCGTCTCGCCGTGCTCGCCGAGCCCTTCGCCGTGGTCGGACATCACGACGAGCACCGTCCCGTCCAGGATCCCCTCCTCCTCGAGGACGTCCAGGACGTGGCCGATCTCCCGGTCGACGAAGGCCGTCTCCCCGGCGTACCCTCCTCCCGCCGCTTCCGCGAAGGGGGGGGGCGGCCGGAAGGGGGCGTGGGGGTCGTAGTAGTGCACCCACGCGAAGAAGGGGCGCTCCCGGTCGCGCGTGTGAAACCACTGGGCGAAGGCGTCGGTGACCCGGTCGGCGGGGCGCTCCCAGAGCCCGTGAAGCCCCATCTCCCCCTCGTCCCGTTTCCACTTGTCCCCGTAGATCGCGAAACCCTGATCGAGGCGGAACGACCGGTTCAACACCTGGCTCCCGACAAAACCGGCGGTCTGGTATCCCGCTTCCGAGAGCCGTTCGGCGAGGGTGACCGGCTCGTCCGGGAGGGGCGTGCCGTTGTGCCGGGCGCCGTGCTCCCCCGGATAGAGGCCGGTGAAGATCGTCGCGTGGGAGGGGAGGGTGATCGGGACCTGGGATTGAGCGTGGGCGAAGAGGACTCCTTCCCGGGCGATCCGGTCCCAGTTCGGGGTGACCGCCGCTGGATCGCCGTAACAGCCGACGTGGTCCCGCCGGAGGGTGTCCACGGTCACGAGGACCAGGTTCGGCCCCGAAGGCCCCCGGGAGCCGCAGGAGAGGCCGATGAGCAGGGCGGCGACGATGGGGGCGGGCACCTTCATGGACGCCATTCTAGCCTTCCCCGAGGGGATGCGCAATCGCGGGCTCCCCGGCGATCGGTCAAGGCCGGATCCCCGGCGGGGGGCGGTCGCCGCCGAAGCCCGGACCGTACGATTCGAGCTTCTCCCGGGCGGGGGTGAAGCCGGGATCGGCGCGGAGGGCGAGCTTCAGCTGCATGACGTGCTCTTCGAAGTCGCCCTTCTGTTTGTAGATGCTCGCGAGGCCCCAGTGGGCCATGGGGAGCCCGGATTCGTGGCGGAGGGCGGTCCGGTACCCCTTCTCCGCATCGTCCATGAGGCCGCTCATGAGATAGAGGTTCGACCGGTTGACGTATGCCTCGGCGTAAGACGAATCGCTCGCGATGGACTGGTCGTAACAGGTCTTGGCGAGGTCCCCGTCCCGCCGCGTCCGGAGAATGAGATTGCCGAGGTTGTTCCACGCCGCCGCGTTCTGCTTCTCCACCGCGAGAATCCGGCGCAGGATCCTCTCTTCCTCGGCGACGTTCTCCTCCCGACGGAGACAATCGGCGAGGGCGGAGAGGGCGGTCACGTTCCGGGGATCGATGGCGCACGCCTCTTCGAACATCTCCTTCGCCCCCGTGCGGTCCCCTTCCCGGAGGATCCGCTTGCCGTGGACGATGAGTTCGTGGGCCCTGTATCGCTCCCGGGGATCGGGGAGCGTGTCCGATTCCGTGATGGCGCGGGCCGGCGCGACGTAGCCGAGGGCTTCGAGCATGCCCCGCTCCTCTTCCGACAGGTCGTCCCCGACGTCCGTCGCCTCCCGCTCCACCTGGGCGCCTATCTTCTCGGCGAGGCCGGCCCGGAGGCGCTCGACCTGGTCCGGCCGGTCGAGGGCGAGGTCTTTCGTCTCCCCCGGGTCGGAGGCAAGGTCGAAGAGTTCGGTCCGGGAGCCTTCGACCATCTTCCAGTCGCCCACCCAAACGGCCCGGAGGGGCGCCCACTCGTACGCCATGTTCCCGAAGAACGTCTCCCCGTACCGGGCGTGGCGGTCCCGGTCGGGGGAGGGCGAATCGAAGAACGGCGTCACGTCCCGCCCGGCCCACGCGGAGTCCCCTTCGATCGGCAGCAACGCGGCCAGGGTGGGGGCGAGGTCGACCGACTCGACCGGATCGGTCACGACGAGCCCGGCCGGCCCGCCGGGGATGCGGGCGATCCAAGGCACCGACTGGGTGGTCTCGAAGAGAAGGAAGCCGTGGGACTCTTCGTCATGATCGCCGAGTCCCTCGCCGTGGTCGGACAGGACCATCACGATCGTCGAGTCGGCGATCCCCTCCGATTCCAAGGCGTCCAGAACCCATCCGAGGGCGCGGTCCGCGTAGGCGACTTCGGCGGCGTAGACATCCCCCCCCACGGCCTCCTCGAAGGGGGGGGGCGCGTCGTAAGGGCTGTGGGCATCGTAGAAGTGGACCCACGCGAAGAAGGGCCGGCTCCGGTCCCGGTCGCCGAACCAGGAGAGGAAGGAGCGGACCACCTTCTCGGCGCGGCGCTGGGGGACGACGCCGAGGCCGTCGTCGCCGGCCCCCTCGATCCACAGGTCGTCATACTCTTCGAATCCCCGGGCGAGGCCGTAGGTCCGGGCGAGGACCTGGCTCGCCACGAAGGCGGCGGTTCCGTATCCCCGGGCGCCGAGGCGCTCGGCGAGGGTCACGGTCTCCTCCGGGAGGGCGAGGGCGTTCACGCGGATGCCGTGGGACGCCGGGTAGAGGCCGGTCATCATCGTCGCGTGGGAGGAGAGGGTGAGGGGGACCGGGACCTGGGCGTCGGCGAAGAGGACCCCCTCCCGGGCGAGGCGATCGAGAACGGGGGTCCGGGCCCCTGCGGCGCCGTAGCACCCGACGGCGTCCCGCCGGAGCGTGTCGAGGGTGACGAGAAGAAGATTCGGTCCCCGAGCCGCCGGCGGGGGCGGCGGAGAGGCGCAGGCGAGAAGCCCGGCGAGGATCGCGAGAATCGGGACGCGCAGGTTCATGGGCCGATTATAACCCGCGGGGCCCTTCGGGAAAAAGGACGGGGCGCGCTACGGCGTTCCGGCGGTGAGGCGCCGGAGTTCCTCGAGCAGGGCCCTGGCGGCGGCGAAGTCGGGATCGGAACGGACCGTGAGCTGCAGCTCACGGGCGAACCCTTCGAGATCTCCCTGGCGGCGGAGGGCGAGGGCCTTGCCGTAACGGGCCACGGCCAAGTCGCTGTCGATCGTGAGGGCCCGGTCGTAGGCGTCGATCGCCTCCCGGAGGCGGCCGAGTTGGGCGAGGGTGTTCGCCCGGTTCGCCCATGCTTCGGCGAGCACGCTGTCCGCGCGGGTCGCCCGCTCGTAGCAGAGGAGGGCTTCCTCCAGGTCTCCGCCCGTGCGGATGTTCCACGTGCCGAGGTTGTTCCAGGCCCGGGCCCGGCCCGGATCGATCTCGATGATCCGCCGGAGGAGCCGTTCCTCCCCCCTGTCGTCTCCCTCGTCCCGGAAAATCCGGGCGAGAGACTCCATGGCGTCCGTGGCGAGGGAGTCGATCTCGAGGGCCCTTCGGAGGAAGGTCCGCGCCTCCTCCGTCCGGCCTCGGTCGAGAGCCCGCCGTCCGAGAACGAGGTCCTGATGGGCGCCGAAGAGATCCCGGGGATCGGCGCCACGGCGGACCGGCACGCCGCTCCGGGGGGCGACGTAGCCGAGGGCTTCGAGCATCGCCCGCTGCTCCGGCGCGATCTCCGCCTCCGCGGTTTCCGGCCCGGCGGCGGCGAGGCTCTCGAGCGCCGCCGCCATCTCCCGGACCCGCTCCACTTCCCGGGGGGCCAGGTCGTGGTTTTCCCCGGGATCTTCACTCAGGTGATAGAGTTCGTCCCTCGCCCCGCGGACGAGCTTCCATTCCCCCCGGCGAAGGGAGGCGAGGGGGGCCCATCCGTAGCTGATCTTCCCGTAGTGGGATTCGGCGTACCGGTCCCGCTCCGGGGCGCCGGTCTTGAAGGACAGAAGGTCTCTGCCCGGGGCGGCCGGCGGGGCGTCGATGGAAAGAAGCGAGGCGAGGGTCGGAAGAAGATCGACGGTCGCCACTCCTCCCGCCGACACGGTTCCCCGAGGCCCGCCGGGGAGGCGGAGAATCCAGGAGAGGGCGAGGGTCGTTTCATAAAGCACGAGTCCGTGTTCGAGTTCGCCGTGATCGCCGAGGCCTTCGCCGTGATCGGCGAGAACCGTGACGATCG
The DNA here is from genome assembly GCA_043809585.1 of Candidatus Eiseniibacteriota bacterium. Taxonomy (GTDB): domain Bacteria; phylum Orphanbacterota; class Orphanbacteria; order Orphanbacterales; family Orphanbacteraceae; genus JBDROZ01. The sequence continues at coordinate 102,797 of JBDROZ010000039.1, read as the reverse complement.
TGCGGCCGAGGAGTCCCCGGCTCTCGAGGGCGGCGAGAATCCGGCCGACCTGCCGGTCTGTGAAGAAGACTTCTCCCGGGTACGCGCCCCCCGCCGCCGAGGCGAAGGGGGGGGGAGGGGCGTACGGAAGGTGGGGGTCGTACAGGTGGACCCAGGCGAAGAAGGGGCGGCCCTCGTCCCGGGCGCCCAGCCAGCGGAGGAATGCGTCCGTGACGGCGTCCCCCCGGCGTTCGGGAAACTCCTGGATCCCGCCCACGACAGGCTCTCCTTCCCACTCGTCGTCGTAGAGATCGAAACCGCGGGCGAGGCCGAAGTCGCGCCCGAGCACCAGGCTCGCGGGAAAGGCGGCGGTTTCATAACCGGCGGCGCGGAGCTTCTCGGCGAGGGTGGGAACGGCGGCGCTCACGGGGAGACCGTTGTGCCGGGAGCCATGGGCGGCGGGATAGACGCCGGTGAAAATGGAAGCGTGAGAGGGGAGGGTGAGGGGCATGGGGGTCCATGCGTCGGCGAAGAGGATGCCCTCCCCGGCGAGCCGGTCGAGGGCGGGAGTTCGGGCGCCGGGATTGCCGTAGCAGCCGAGGGCGTCCCGGCGGAGGGTGTCGATGGTGATGATGAGGAGGTCGGGCGGCGTCTCTTTCCGCGCGCAAGAGGGGAGGAGTGAGAGGAACGCGAGGAGAATGGCGATGATGGGGCGCATGGAGCGATGATAGCAGATCTGAGCGCGGGCCGGTCCTGCCGCGGTCACCCGCCGCGGCGGCGAACGATCGGCAAGACTGCCGAATTCTGTGTCAATGTCATCCTGAGCGGAGTTTGCCCCCGCGCAGGAGGGGGGCGGACCTCCCCTCCGGTCCCCTCACCTCTTCCGGCACTTCGGAGTGAATAAAAAAACCCCGGCCGACTTTCGTCGGCCGGGGCGTCGATCACGAGGATCGATGAACCGTTTCCGGATCTACCGGAAGAGGCTCTTCACACCGGTCCAAGAGGCGTCCTCCGTGGAGGTGGGCTGGCAGTCGAAACCGGCGTCCGCCAAGATCTCGACAGCGCCGTAACCGTCGCCAAAGTACTGCGGCGGGCAGTACTGGGTGAGAGCGCCGCCCCAGTACATGCCGTGCATTCCGCCGACCGAGTAGGCCGGGCAGGCGAGCGGAGCCTGGTAGTTCTTGCCGTTGTTGTCCGTCGCCAGGTACGGAAGCGTACCCGCGTTGTACGTCGCGATAATCGCGGCGTCATCGCTGGTGATGCTCCCGACGGCCCCGAGACCGGCCTCGAGGTTCCAGCGCTCGACGGGATCCGAGGTCGACGTCCCCAAGGAGGGGAGGATCTTGCACAGCTGGCCGTCCAGATTGTACAGGTTGTAGGTCACGGTGAAGCCGTAGCCAGGCGCGGTATAGCGCCAGTACCACCAGAAGTGCGTGTTCGTGCAGGTCTCGCCGGGGAGCTTGCCGCAGTCGACCGGCAGGTCGTAGGCAACGCCGGCCTCATCCCCCGCGGCGAAGCCGGAGTAGATCCAGATCCAGCCGGAGCAGTAGTTGTAATAGACGATGGAGCAGACGCCCGTCGCGCCGCCCGTACCGTGGGGCGCAATGGCTTCCTGCACCGCGGTGCGCGGGTGGTTCGGCACATCAGCGAACGCACCGACCGCAACCGCCAGAGCCAGGATAGAAACCAGAAGCAGCTTCTTCATGAGTTTGGAACCTCCCTAGTGATTCGAGAATACTCTCTCATCGGTTCTGGTTCGCAATCACCTCCTCGTGGGTCTTTGGAGGTTTTTGCCTGGGAAGCTATCAGGGAACAACGAAAACGCCGTAATGCCTCTTCCTATCTGATTGAGATTATACCAGCGCCCGCGGGGGGCAGTCAATCGATTTTTTCGCCCAACTCATTGAACGACAAAATCCTATCATAATCGTCCCCCCCTTGTCAACCCCTCCGTTGGGGAGGAGGTAACCACTCGTTTTCCTCTTGTCCCCTTCCCCGGCCCCTGCTACAATCCGGAGCCGTAATGAGTGATCTTACAAGAACTTATAAAGAGCGATCCCGCCGGATCCGCCGGAGTCGCCCGGGCGCCGCCTTCACGGCCCTCCTTCTTATCGGCATATGTCTCCGAATCCTCCATGTCTCGGACATGAGAAACTCGCCCGTCTTCGACCGCCCGGTGATGGACCCGGGCTATCACGACGCCTGGGCCCGCTCGATCGTGGCGGGGGCCCCGATCACCGACGGGGAACCCTATTTCCGGGCCCCCCTGTATCCGTGGCTCCTCGCCGCCGTTTACCGTGTGGGGGGAGGGAATCCCCTCCACCCGCGGATCGTCCAGTCCGTGATCGGCACCGGCACCCTCCTCCTGATGTACGGCCTCGGGATCCGTCTCTTCGGGCGCCGGGTGGCGCTCCTCTCGGTCTTCCTCGCCCTCCTCTATCCCCTCTTCCCCTATTTCGACGGGGAGCTGCTCATCACCTCCCTCGCCGTCTTTCTCGACACGGCCCTTCTTCTCGCCCTTGTCGCCGCGCGGGACCGGGGGGGCCGAGTCCTCTGGATCGTCGCCGGGGGTCTGCTCGGCCTCGCCGCCCTCGCACGGCCGAACATCCTCCTCTTCGCCGCGGGCATCCCGGTCTGGCTGATGCTCTGCCGCCGCCGTTCCCTCCTCCGGGAGGTGCTGTTCCCGACCCTCCTCACGGCGGCGGTCGCCGTCGCCGTCATCGCCCCCGTCACGGTCCGGAACGTCCGGGAGGGGGGGGACCGGGTGTGGATCGCGTCCCAGGGGGGGATCAACTTCTACCTCGGCAATCACCCGGGGGCGGACGGGTGGAGCGCGACGGCCCCCGGCATCCGGAAGGACTGGAGCGGGGGGATCGAAGACTCCTATCTGATCGCGAAGCGGGACCTGGGCCACGATCCGAAGCCTTCCGAGGTTTCCGCCTACTGGTACGGCCGGGGGCTGGCCTTCCTCCGGGAGAATCCGGCGGAGGGGGCGCGGCTCTTGGCGAAGAAGGCGTACCTGCTCTTCTACGGCGAGGAACTCTCGAACAACCAGATCATCCCCTTCGCCGCCCGCTACTCCCGGGTCTTCCGGGCGCTCCCCCTCGGCTACGGTCTCCTCGCGGCCCTCGGCCTGTTCGGCATCGCCCGTTCGTACCGGGACCGGCGGCGGGCCATCCTGCTTCTCTTCCTCGGGCTCTACGGCGCGACGATCATCCTCTTCTTCGTCTGCTCCCGGTACCGGATGCCCCTCGTGCCGGTCATGCTCCTCTTCGCGGCCTCGGGGCTCCTGGAACTCGGCCGCGACTTCCATCGGCGGCGATTCCCGGCCGCCGCAGGGAAAGCCGCCGTCCTCATTCTCCTCGTCTTCCTGCTCCGGCACGATTTCGGCGTCGTCGGCAAGATGAACTGGACCCTCGGCTACGAGGGGGAGGGCAAATCGTTGCTCGAGCGGGGGGACCTCGCGGGGGCGGAAGAGCGCTTCCGGGCGGCGATCGGGGCCGACCCCGATTCGAGGAACGCCTGGCACGACCTGGGTATCGTGCTCCGGGAGCGGGGGGATTTCGCCGGGGCGGAGGGGGCTTTCCGCCGGTCCGTCGCCCTCGACGACCGGAACGCCGAAGCGTACAACAACCTCGCCCTCACCCTCGCGGCGGCGGGCCGTCCGGACGAGGCCGTCCGGGTTTACCGGAAGGGGATCGGCGCGGACCCGCGGCATCCGGGGATCCGGGTGAACCTCGCCGTGCTGCTGCAACGGGAAGAGCGGTACGAGGAGGCGGCCGCCCAGTACCGCGCGTTCCTGCTCTCGGGGATCCGCGACGGGCGGGTGAATGCGAACCTCGGCCTCTGCCTGATCCGCATGGGGGAAACCGAGGCGGGTGAAGCGGAACTCCGCCGGGGGATCACGAATTCCCCGGACCAGCCGGGCCCCCCGCTGCTGCTCGCCGAGCACCTCGCCGGCTCCGGCCGGAAAGAGGAGGCCCGCACCCTCCTGGAGGAGGCGCGAAAACGGATGCCGGACGATCTTTCGCTGGAGGCCGCGCTCCGAAATCTGGAAAGCGGGGCGGGCCTGTGATAGCCTTCGGCGGACCGAACGGGAAACAAACCGTGAGAAAAAGAGGTGTTTCGATGTCGAAGAGGTTCGTGACAGCGCTCGTCGTCTGGTTGACCGCGGTGGGCGCCGCATGGAGCGTCGAGATCATCGTTCCGGAAACGGTGCCGACCCTGGAGCAGGCGTTGGAGGGTTTGAAGGAGGGGGACCGGATCGTTCTCCTTCCCGGAGAATACACGGTCCGGCCGGCCGTCCCCGAGGGGATCGGGTTTTCCCTCGTCGGCCGGGACGGCGCCGAGACGACGATTCTGCGGGGCGCCGAAGAGACGGCGCCGATTCTCGTGGTGTCCGGGGGCGGGCGGCCGGTGGAGATCCGGGGGCTCACCTTCGACCGGACGGGCCTCCGGGGCACGTTCTCCCTCGTCGCTTTGGAGGCGGATCTGACCCTCGAGGGATGCGTCTTCCTGGGGGGTGCCGGCCTGCAGGCCGACTCCTGCTCGGGCGCGATCAGGGGAAACCGGTTCGACGGGTGCTTCGACGCGATCCGGATCCAGAATTGCCCTTTCCTGATCGAGGGGAACGAGTTTCAGAGGACCCAGCAGTACGCCGTCATCACCCGGGGCTCGGCGGCGAGGATCGAGCGCAACCAGTTCCGGGAGACCGTGAGTGCCTGCATCGTGATCGTGGGGAAGCGCCACTTCCCCGTGATCGGCGGTGGCCCGGGGAAAGGGAACGTGTTCGTCCGGAACCTTCACCTCCTCGTGGCGAACGAATCGAGGAACGACATCAACGCCCGGTACAACTACTGGGGCCCCGTGGTGACGTCCACCATGGAACGGCTCGGCTATCCGGCGAACATTCCCGAGTTCCAGGACAAGTGGGAATCGGACGACCGGGCGGCCGGCGAGATCGACTACCGGAACTGGCTAAGCTCGGAAGAGGAAATCCGCGGCGCCTTGCCCGTCCGGACCCTCGGGTTCCTCGGAGCCCTCCTCCTCATCGCCTTGATCGTCATCGTCCGGAGAAAGAAGAGCCGGGCGGCCTGATCGTTCCCGACATTCCCGTGCCGCGAGACGAGCGTCGCCGAAACCCGGCGGCGCTCGTTTGCCGGTGCGCGAGCGATGGCGTTTTGAGCCGAGATTTTATGGAGAATCAAGGCTAGTAGAGGAGCATGACCTTCCGGGTTTCCCACACATTGTCGCCCGCTTTCATCCTCACGAAGTAGATGCCCTGGGAGAGACGGCGCCCCTGGTCGTCCGTGCCGTCCCAATAGAAGGGGTCGGCGTAGAATCCCTCGTAGGCGTGGATCGGATGGAAGTGGCGGACCCGACGGCCGGCCAGGTTGTAGATGTCGACCTCCACCCGGACGATGTTGTACTTCGACGACGCACCGGCCGCGAAGGAGGGCGCTCCCTCGCCGCTCGGAGGGATGGCCCCGCCGTTCGTTCCGCCCGGCTTCCCCCCACCCCCGGCGCGCCGTTCGGAGAGGCTCCCCCGGGGGACCCGGACGGAGATCATGGTGCTCTCCCGGAACGGATTCGGCGTGATCCGGGAGATGTGCTCCCCCCGGGCGATGGGGGCCGGACCGGTCACCGAGGCCTCCCAATTCCAGCTCTCGCCGAGAGCCGACGCCTCGAGCCGGTACGTGTACGCCTTGCCCGGAGTCTGGTCGCCGTCGAGCAGGACCTTCACCGAGTTGTCCTCGAGGGGGAAGGTGGTCACCATCTCCTCGACTCCGGAAAGGTCGCGCCGGTAGAGGCGTGCCGTCGCTCCGAAGACGCCCCCTCGAATCCTGTACGAGAGCCGCACGGCCCCCCCGTAATCGGGCTCGGCGGCGAAATCGTGAAGGGCGATGGCCTTGACGAAGATCGTCTGGTCGAAGGTCCGGTTGGCCGACCAGTTGCCGACCGAGTTGATCGCCTTGATGCGGATCCGGTGGTTGCCTCCCGTGAGCGAGTCGGGGACGAAGGAGAAGTTCACCAACGTCGCCTCGTCGCCGAAGCCCCCCTCCGGATCGGCGTAGTACCAGAACGGGTTTCCGTCCTCGTCCGTCGTGTCGTCGATCCGGTAGACCACGTGGTCGATCGTGTTGAACGTAATGTCCGGCCGGCTGCCGGCGACGCCCCATTTCTTGCCTCTGCCGCTCCCGGACCCCTCCGCCCGATTGCTCACGGGCATCACGCCGGCGATCACCTGAATCGTTGGGAAGATGGTGGTGATCGTGTCGGGAAGACTCTCGGCGGTGGCGTAGGGATGGGTGTCGAGGATGTCCGGAATCCCGTCGGGGAGGGAAGCCGGATCGCGCGGATTCTCGGGCGAGTCCCACGAGCCCATCATGCCCAGCGTGTACATGCAGACCTGGGCGGCCGGATTGTCCATGCAGCAGCCCACCCGATGCTGGTCGCAGTGGTAATCATGGTACCTGCTGTTCTTGTTCCCGATCGCGAGATACCCCGACCAGGCGCTGCACGGCCGGGGGGTGCCCGCCCCGGGCGGGTATTCGTCGAGGGCCCAGAAGAGATGGCCCGACTCGTGGATGATCAGATGGGAGAGGCGGGTGCCGCCGCTCCCCCGGGTGACCCAGGCGGTCCCGTCCTGCACTCGGACCGTTCCGGAGGGGCAGACGAGGAAGGGGCCTCCGAGATAAGCGTAGGCCGTGTATCCGGCCCCCACGAAGCTCGCGGCTTTCGGAATGAAGAAGACGATGCCCCACTCCGACCGGGTTCGGGTGCGGAGCGAGTCGAGGTACTCGTACACGGGGCCGAACTGGGGGCTCCCGGGGCTCGGCTTGATGTACAGGTCGTACCCCATCTGGTTCATCATCTCGTTGACCCAGACATCATTGTCCACGTCGGGCGGAGTCTCGTGGAAGTTCCGGCTCGTGGGCGTCTCCGACTTGATGTCGTAGACGAAACGGACGCCCGGGTAACGGACCTCGGTCGCCCAGAAGTCCATGGCCGCCCGGGCTTCGGCGACCACCACCGGGATCTCGTTGTCCGCGTACGCTCCGCCCGGCGCGTCGGGGAGGACCACGGCGACGGCGACCTTGCCGAGGATCAGTTCCGACGACTGGGTCTGGGTCGCCCCGAAAGCGGAGCCGTAACGGCGGGTGAGATCGCCGGCGCTCTTCGCCGCCCCCTCCCGGCCCGGATCGACCGGGTTCGGAAAGAGGGCGTCCCGAAAGTCCGCGAGGGGAGGGGGATCTTGGAGCTTGCCCGGAGAGGCGGCCCGCTCCCCCTCGGCGTTCCACGATTCGATCACGGTGTTCCAGGCCGCAGCCGCCTTTGTCCGCCCCTCGCGAACGGCCCCCCGGTGGATCTCCGCCACCCGGGAGTCGCGCCGGATCTCGCTCTCGATCGCTTCGGGGAGATCGCCGATCAGAAGATTCGGCGGATAGACATGGGGGAACCGGGCGCCCGCCAGCTCCCACTCCTCGACGAACTCCCACAGGAGATCGATGTCATCGATGTTCAAGAGGAGGAGAACGTCGCCCGTGCGCCCTTCGTCGTGGCCGGAACCGGGCGGGATCTCCCAGGCGGAGCGGTCCTCCAAAATCTCGGCGGGGGTGCGGGCCGTGGCGGACCCTGGGGCGAGGAGAAGGGCGCCGGCGATAAGGGAGACGCCGATCATCGAGATTCGGTGTGCTTCGCTCGTCGGACCCCGTCCGGGGCCTCGCGGGCCGGATTGCTCGTGCGACATCAGGGCCCCCCTGCTTCCCTCTTCACATTAGATAGGACGGAACCGAGGCCTTCCATGATCAATGTACTCACAGCGGGGACGGATCGTCAATGAGGGGGCCTGAATCCGAGCGGTATGGTACAATACGAGGCCGTGATTCGTTTTCGGGAGGAAAGTCGTTGCGGCGTTTCGTGTTGCTCCTTTCCGCGCTGCTCGTTTTCGCCTGCTCCGCGGGGCCGGGTCCCCGGAGGGCGGACGGCATCATTCTGGTGACGCTCGACACGACCCGGGCCGACCGGATCGGCTGCTACGGCAATGCGGCGGCGAGCACCCCCATGCTCGACCGGCTGGCGGCGGGCGGGATTCTCTTCACCGACTGCTTCACCCAGGTCCCGACGACCCTCGCCTCCCACACGACGATCCTCACCTCCCTCTACCCGCACACCCACGGCGTTCCGCGGAACGGTTTCGGAGTCCCCGGGGAGATCCGGACGATCACAGAGGACCTGGCCGACGGCGGATTCCGGACCGGCGCCTTCGTCGCCTCCTTTCCTCTTTCCCACGTGTTCGGTCTCGACGGGGGATTCGAAGTGTACGACGACGAGACCGACACGAGCCCGGCGGGGGGGGAGCTCGAACGGGGGGCGGGGGGGTGACCGAGCGCGCCGCCGACTGGCTCTCCGGAGTGGGGGAGGAGCCCTTCTTCCTCTGGGTCCACTACTTCGATCCCCACTGGCCCTACGCCCCGCCCTCCCCGTACGGGGGGATCCGACGGCCGCCGGAGACCGGGTACGACCCGGCGGACCTTTCGGACATCATGGGCATCCGCTTCCGGAGGACGCCTTTCGAGAAGGAGGACGAGGAGGCGTTCCTCGCCGCTTATGACGGGGAGATCGCCTACGTCGACCGGTGCCTCGCCGCCCTCCTGGAGGCCGTCCCGGAGGGGCGGCTGAGCCGCCTGCTGCTCGTGGTCGCCGGCGACCACGGCGAGGGCTTCGGGGAGCACGACTACTACTTCGATCACGGCGATTTTCTGTGGGAGAGCGGCCTCCACGTTCCCCTGATCCTCTACGGTCCGGGATTTCTTCCCGCGGGCGTCGTCGAGGATGCTTCGGTTCGTCTCCTCGACGTGGCGCCCACGATCCTCGAGGCCGCCGGCCTCCCCCCCTCCCGCGATGGGGAGGGGGAGAGCCTTCTCGCCGCGGCGGAAGGCCCCCTCGCGCCGCGGGTGGTCTTCAGCGAGGCGAGCAAACCGTGGAACGTGGAGGTTCGCGGAGTGTATCAAAACCAGTACAAGGCCAAGTCGATCCGGCGGGAGGGCTGGAAGCTCGTGGTCACGCCCTTCCTGGACGGGATGGAGCTCTTCGATCTCGCCGCGGATCCGGGGGAGACGCGGAACGTCATGGGCCGGGAACCGGAGATCGCCGCGGATCTGGAAGCGGCGCTTCTCGCCTGGATCCGGGAGAAAAACCCCGGGTTTCGTGAGAACGATCTCACCGTGGGCGAAGAGATCAGGGAAAAACTGAAAGCGTTGGGGTACTCGCGATGATGAAACGTCTCTGGATCGTGCCGTTGGTTTTCGTGCTCGGTTGTGGGGGAGGCGGGGGGCTCCTCGCGGATCGGGTCGTGGTGATCGGCGTGGACGGTTTGGATCCGGAACTCTTCGCCACGCTCCGGGAGCGGGGGGAACTGCCGAATTTCGACCGCCTTCTCGCCGAGGGGGTCGCCTCGGGCCTTCTTGTGGACGAGCCGATCTTCTCCCCCCGCATCTGGACCTCCATCTTCACCGGTTTTCGTTCGGAGCATCACGGTATCGAGAGCTTCACCCTCCCCTCGGGGGAGGAGGGACGGCGGGTGCCGGTCACGTCGAACCTGGTGAAGCGCCGGAGGGTCTGGGATATCTTCGGGGACAAGGGGCTCGGAGTCGGCGTGGTCGGCCACTGGCTCACGTGGCCCGCGGAGCCGGTCAACGGCTTTCTCCTTTCCTTCTATACGTGGCCGCCGAGCCAGAAATTCGAGAAGGAGTGGGCCCCCTCGGCCGACTGGGACACGGTCGGCTTCCGGACCTGGCCGGAGGGGATCCTCGGGGAGGTGGACGAGGCGGTCAAGAACAAGAGGTACGTGCGCTGGATGGACGTGGAAGGCTCGACGCAAATGACGAACGAGTTGAAGTGGTACCTCCGGAAGGACCTCGACATGGTGAACGCGGGGCTCGCCCTCTACGACCGGGACCGCCCGCGGTTCTTCACGCTCTATCTCGAATCCCCCGACTTCTACTCCCACAAACTCTGGCTCTTCCACCGGTACAACGAGTTCTACCGCCACAACGGCTCCCTCGAAGGACTGGAAGAGCCCGAGAGAACGCCCCCCCCCATGTGGCTCGGCGAGATGGGGCCCATGGTGGCCAACACGTACAAGTACGCCGACAAAGTGCTCGGTCTCGTCCTCGAGCGGGTCGATCTCTCGAAGGACGCGGTGATCGTCGTCTCGGACCACGGCTTTAGTACTTTTCCCGACGAGCCGGAACTCCATGTCGGGGACGAACGGTACGTGAAGATGCCCTTCTGGCACGACGACACGGGCCTCTTTGTCGCCGCGGGGCCTCCGTTCCGGAAGGGGGGACGGGGACCGGACCTTAGGCCCGAAGACGTGACGCCCGTGCTTCTCGCGGTCACGGGCGTTCCGCGGGGAGAGGACATGGACGGGCGCGCCCCGGAGGGGCTCTTCGACGAGGCGTTCATGAAGAAACACCCGGTCCGTTCGGTGCCGACCTACGAGACCGGCGAGGCCGCGGGGGGGGGGGCCGTGGAGGCGCCCTTCAACGAGGCGGTGTTGGAGCAACTGAGGAGCCTTGGGTACCTCGAGTAAGCCGCGGGTCGCGGCGGCGGGCCTCCTCCTGTTCTTCGCCGCCCTCATGCTCTACGGGTGGACGGCGGCGGGGGGCATCGTCGCGGGAGACGGTCCGGAGCTGACCGTCGCCGCCTACCGCCTCGGCATCCCCCATCCGTCCGGCTACCCGACGTACACCCTGCTCGGGCGCCTCTTCACCCTGTTCCCTTTCGGTTCCGTCGCCTTCCGGATGAACCTCTTTGCCGCCGTGGCGGGGGCGGGCGCGGTCGGTCTCCTCGGGGCGTGGCTCTTCCGGGTCACCCGTTCGCCGGCCTCCTCGGCGCTCGCCGCAGGCGCCCTCGCCACCTCGTTGACGCTCTGGCGGGAGTCGACGTCGGCGGAAGTCTACTCGCTGACGGCGTTCTTCCTCGCCCTGCTCCTCTTCGTTCTTCCCGAGCGGCGGGATCCGAGAAGGGTCCTCCTCTCCGCTTATCTTTGGGGTCTCGCCCTCACGAACCACCTCGCCCTCGCCTTCCTTCTCCCCGCCTTCGTCATGCACGGTCTCCGCGTGGGGCGGCCCGACCGCCGCACCATGGCCGGCGCCGTCCTGCTGTTCGGATTCGGCCTGACGGCCTACGCCTATCTTCCGGTCCGCGCCTCCCTCTCCCCCCCGTGGAACTGGGGGGACCCGTCGACGCTCGACCGCTTTCTCTTCCATGTCCTGGGGCGCGGCTACTGGGGATATCTCGGCGAAGGGGGGAGTTTCGGCCGGCTCCTCGCTTGGGTGGGCGGGCTCGGGAGAGAACTGACCGGGGCCGCCTGGATCGCCGTGCCCGCCGGCCTCTGGTTCCTCCGGCGGGAGCGCCGGGACCTTCTCCTTCTCGTGGCGGGAGGGGCCCTTCTCAGCCTCGGGTATACGCTGCACTTCCAGATCAACGATCCGGACGCGTACTTCATGCCCGTCCATCTGCTCCTCACCGTCCCCTTCGCCTTCGGGATCCGGGCGGCGATCGGCCGGAACCGGACGGCCGCCGTCGCCGCCTGCGCGGCCCTCGTTCTCGTCCAAGCCTGCGGGTCGATTCCCCGCGCACCCCTCTCGGAGGGGAGCGTTCTCGAGGAGTACGTGGATAACCTCCTCCTCTCCGTGGGAGATGGGAAAGGGGACCCGGTGGTCGTGGCCGAGGGGGACGCCGAGACCTTCGGTCTCCTCTACATGGCCGAATCGGGGGAAGGGGGGACGGGGGTCAGCCTCTGGAATCCCCTTCTCGACGTCGCCCGGGAGGGACCGGCCCTCGAGCGGCTCGGCCGCGGCGTCCGGAAAACGCCGGGGTGGCGGCGGCAGGCGATCCGGTACGGAGTCGAATCGGGGACGCCGGTCTACGCGGTGGTGGAGAGCGACGAGATCCGGGCGGACGGATACCGGCTCGTCCCGTGGGGGCTCGTCTATCGCTACGCGCCGATCGGCGCGCCCCCTCCGGACGGGGGGCTCGAGCTGTGGAGCGAGTACAGGACCGGGCGTGCCCGGAGGGTGAACGATGACTCGGGGTATCTCGACCGAATCCTGGCCGCGACCTATCCGATCCAGGAGGGCCGCGGCGCGCTTCTCCTCGGCGACAGGGAGCGGGCGTTCGGCCTCTTCGAAGAAGGGGCGCGGATCGGGACCGGCCTCGGCCCGGTGCTGAACAACGTGGGGCTCGCCTACGAAAAGGCGGGAGACCGGGAGCGGGCCCGGGAGGCCTACCTCCGTGCCGAGGAGGCTTCGTCCGATGGACTCCCCTCCCTGAATCTCGCCCGTCTCTCCGCCGCGGAGGGCCGGACGGAGGAAGCGGAGGAACGGTTCCGGCGCGTGGCGAACGAGGACCCCCGGCTCCGCTTCGCCGCCTCCCTGGAGTGGGCGGAGATGCTCGTCCGCGCAGGAAGGGCGGAGGAGGCCGAGGTCCGTTTCCGGGACGCGGGGGTCGACCGGCCGTGGGAATCGTCGCCTCCCTTCGGGATCGGCCGCTGCGAGGTGGCGCGGGGGGATTTCCAAGGCGCCCGCGAGAGCTTCCGGCATGCCGATCGACTACGCCCCGGGCTCGGGAGCCTCGGAGAATACATGATCGCCGACGAGCTCCGCCGCCGGAACCGCGTCGACGAGGCGGCGCGGGTTTACGAATCGCTCGCCGGCGATCCCCCCACCGACAGGGAAGCCCTCCGGTCCCTCGCCCTTCTCCGATCGGGGAGGGGCGAGGAGCGGGCGGCCGATTCGATCTTCGCCCTCGCCCGCTCCCTGGACGGGGGCGATCCGGAGACGATGAACGCGGAAGCTTGGATGCTCGCCGAATCGGGCCGCGACCGGGCGCGGGCGCTCGAGTTGATCCGGGAGGCGCGGCGGATCGATGGGGAGAACCCCTCCTACGCCGACACGGAGGGATGGGTCCTCTACGGGGCCGGCGATTTCGCGGGGGCGGCGGCCTCCTTCGAAGAGGCGGTCCGTCTCGGGATGGAGGGGGCGGGCGTCCGCTACCGGCTCGGTCTTTCCCTCGCCCTGTCCGGTCGGATCGAAGAGGGCCGGGCCTTCCTCGAGGCCGCCCTCGACTTCGATCCGGAATCTCCCCACGCCGCCGAAGCGCGGCGTCTGCTCCGCTCCGCGAACGAACCGCCCCGCTGAACGCCGGCGCCCACGAATGACGGGATCGACCGCGAATCTCACGAAGCGGACGAAGGGGGTTTCGGAGCGGGATCGACCGTCGGACGAGGTCCGGTGTTCCGTCCGTTCTCGCCGTAGAAGACGACCTGGTTCTTTCCGGAGTTCTTCGCCGTGTAGAGTGCCTGGTCCGCCCGGGCGAGGAGTTCCTTCCGCGCCTCCGGGGGGCCGAGGCTTTCGGGCGTATGCTCCGGGTAAAGGGCGACGCCGATCGACGTCGTGAGGGCGAACCGCGCGTCCCCTTCCTCGGGGACCGGAAGCGCTTCGACGAGGGCCCGGAGCCGTTCGCAGATCACCTCGGTCTGGCTCCGGGAAGCGCCGGGCAGTAGGATCGCGAACTCTTCGCCGCCGTAGCGGGTCACGAGGTCGATCTTCCGGACGTGGCCCCGGAGGATCTCCGCCACCCGGGAGAGCACCCCGTCGCCGGCGAGGTGGCCGAACCGGTCATTCACCTCTTTGAAGTTGTCGAGGTCGACCATCACCATGGCGAGCGGACTCCCGTCCCGGTTCGCCCGCTCCACCTCCCGGAGGATCTGTTCCTCGAAGAAGCGGCGGGAGAAAACGCCGGTGAGAAGGTCGACGTAGATCAGCTTCTCGAGATGGAGGGCGTTCCGGATCCGGCCCGCGGCGAGGAGGGCGAGCAGGGAAAGAACGCCGAGCCTCTTCTCGTCGAAGGCGTCCGGCGCCCTGTGGTGGACCTCGAGAAGTCCGAAGGTCTCCTCCGCCGCGCGGAGGGGGAGGAGAGCGGCGGACCGGACCTCCCCCGTTTCGGCCAGGGTCGAGAAACGGTCGTCGTCGAGGAGGTCGGGGATGTAGATCGGTCCCCCCCCCGCCTGGAAATGCTCCCGGTAGATCCGGGCGAGAAGGGAAGAGCCGCCCGGCTCGAAGATGCCCCCCGGCGCCTCTTCCTCGCCGGCCGAGAGGAACCGGACGCGCGCCGGATCGAGAGAGGCGTGGAGATACTCGACGATTTTCCGAAGCGAGTCGCCGAGCTCGTCCTCGGTGGAGCGGGTCGCGACGCCGGTCAGCACCGTCTCGAGGGCCTTCCGCTGTTCGGGCGAAGCGAACTCCGCGGAGAGGAGGGGGCGGAAGGGAAACTCGTAGTCCGGCCTCGGCCGCTCCAGCGGATGAAGGGTGACGGTGAGAAGCCCCCGCCGGTCGTGATAGGTGACCGATCCGTCCTTTTCGGAGGGGGCCTCGGCCGCGAAGAACCCCCGGGCGGCGAGGCTCTCCAGGGCGAGAGATGCGGCGCGCCAGAGCCCCTCCTTCCCGCCCGAATCGATACTCTCTTCGACGGAGTCCCGAACCGGCCCCTCCAGGAGGTGGATCGGAAGCACCTCCCTAAGGAGGGTTTCGTAGTCGACGGTGCGGTGGCTCATGGCTGCGGACTCCCCGATGCACTGAGATTTACCACAATTATTGTAGCATCATGAGAGGGGGGAAGCAAGAAGGGAGACCCGGCCCCGGAGGTCGCCCCCCCCCTGCGTCGGCCGGTTCCCTCTCGTCTTGTCACGAACGGCCTCCCCGCCGCGGCGGCGCCCCGGATCCTCCGCCCCTCCTGGCGGGGGTACGGCGCCCTATGCTATTCTACGGCGATCGCGGCGCCCAGGAAGGGCCGGGCCCGGCCGGCGCCGCCCTCCGGAGGTGCGTGCCATTCCCGAGCGTCGGACCGAATTCCTGCTTCTCCTGGTCTTCGCGATCGCCCTCGCGGCGCACGTCCGTTTCTTCCACTACACCGTGGACGACGCGTTCATCTCCCTCCGGTACGCCGAAAACTGGGCGGAGGGGCGGGGCCTCGTCTTCAATCCGGGCGAGCGGGTCGAAGGGTACACCAACTTTCTCTGGACCGCCCTCCTCGCGGCCGGACTCCGGGCGGGGCTGGAGCCGGTGATGTTCGGGAAGGGGATGGGTCTCGCGGCGGGCATCCTCCTCTGCTCCGGGGCCTTTCTCTTCGCCCGGCGCCGTCTCCCCCGCCACTCCCTCGCCTTCCTCGTGCCGGTCCCGCTCGTCGCGAGCGGCGCCTTCGCGGTCTGGTGCGGCGCGGGGCTCGAGACGTCCCTCTTCGCCCTGCTCCTCTTTTCCGGCACCGCGGCGGCGACCGGCCCCGAATCGCCCGGTCGTTTCACGGCGGCGTCGCTCCTCTTCGCCCTCGCGACGCTCACCCGTCCCGAGGGGGCCCTTCTCTTCGCCGTGGTGCTCGGCGACCGCCTGATTCTCCGGCGGACCCCCGTCCGTTCGACCGCGCCGGGGGCGCTCCTCTTTTTCGCGATCGTCGGCGCCCACGAAGCGTGGCGGATCGCCTACTACGGAGACCCGCTTCCGAACACCTTTTACGCCAAGAGCGGCGGCGGCTTCCGTGCCGCCGGCCGGGGGCTCCGCTATCTCGCGAAGTACGCCGGGCCCTTCGGCGGTTGGACGGCGCTCGCGCCGGTTCCCCTCCTTTTCGCCGGCCCCCTCCGCCGATGGGAGCGGACTTTTCTTCTCGTTCTCGCCGCCTATCTCGCCTACGTGGTCGTCGTGGGCGGGGACTCGCTCCCCTTCTACCGGTTTCTCGTCCCGGCGATCCCCCTTCTCGCCGTCCTCGCCGTGGCGGGCCTCGACCGGCTCTTCTCCTTCCGGGACGGGAACGTCAGCGGAATTCGGGTCTTCGCCTTCGCCCTTCTGTTGGCTCTCCCCCTTCACTCCAGCTTTCGGGGCGAGACGGTACGCTTCCTGGAGGAGGACCGGGACCGGATCGATCTCCACTGGACGGTGATCGGAAAGTGGCTCCGGATGAACGCCGAACCGGGCGCGTCGATCGCCGTGACCGTCGCGGGCGCCATCCCCTATTACTCGAAGCTGCCCGCCGTCGACATGCTCGGCATCACGGAACCCTTCATCGCCCGGAAGAAGATGCCCGCCATGGGGGGCGGGCTCGCGGGGCACGAGAAGTACGACATGGAGCACGTCCTCTCCCGAAAACCGACGTACATATTGCACTACCCGTTCCTCCTCCCCGAGCCGGTCTTCCGCACGGGCCATTTCCGCACCCCCTGGAACCGGGGACTCGCGGAACTCCTGGAGAGCGCGACCTTCGATCGGGAGTACCGGGGGGAGTCGGCGGCGATCGGTCCGATGCACCTGGTCTACTTCAAGCGGAAGGAAGGGGTCTGATGGCGTTCCTGCGGCGGCCCGTGATCGCGCTTCTCTTCCTCTTCGCCCTGCTCGTCTCGGGGCGGCAGCTTTCGAGCCCTGATCTCGGCTGGCATCTGGCCGCGGGGGAGCGGATCGTCCGGGAGGGACGGATTCCGGACAAGGACGACTTCTCCCACACCGTGGAGGGGAACCACTGGTGGGTGAACCAACCCCTTTCGGAGCTCCTCTTCTACGGCGTTCTTCGCTTCGGGGGCCCCCCCGCGCTGATCGTCCTCCGGATGGCCGTCGTCGGATCGATCTTTCTTGTTCTCCTCGCCTCGGCCCGTCTCGGAAGGAGGGAGAACGAGTTCCTCACCGCCGGCGTTTTGCTTCTCGCCCTCCTCGCGTCCACGTCCCACATGCTCGTCCGGCCCTTCCTGCTTTCCGCCCTCGGCCTCGCCGCCACCGCCTATGCCGCGGAGGCGTACCGCCGCCGCCGCTGGAAGGGGTTCTACGGGCTGCCCGCGCTCTTCGCCGTCTGGGCCCACGTGCATCCCGGCTTTCTGTACGGCGCCGCCGTGCTCGGCGCCTACGTCCTCGGCGAGTGGGCGAGAAGCCGGTTCCCTTTCCTCCGGGGCGATCTCGTCATCATGGGCCATGGGGACCGGCGCCGGTTCCTCTTCGTTTCGATCGGGTCCTTCGCCGCGGCCCTTCTCTCGGGGGCCATCTTCAACCCCTCGGGGGTGGACGCCCTGCTCCTCCCTCTCGGCCTCATGAAGACCGGGTACTTCTTCACGGTCCTGAACGAGTTCCAGCCGGCCCACCCGATCCGGGACCGCTTCTTCTCGATTCTCGGGCTGCTCACGGTCCTCTCTTTCCTCCCGCGCGGCCGCCGGGATGCCTCGGAGATCCTCGTCGTGCTGATCTTCGGGATCTTCGCCTCCCGGGCGGTGCGGGTCATCCTCCCCTTCGCCGTCGTGGCGGCGCCGATCGCCGTTCGAAACCTCGAAGCCTACGCCGAACGGCTTCTCCCCGCCGGGGGGCGCCGGTCTCTCGTCCTCCGGGGGCTCGCCGCGGCGGCCGTCGTCTACTTCGGGACCTGGTGGTGGAAGGCCGATCCGTACCGGACCCCCTTGCCCCGGGACCGGGGGGCCCTCGGGGACACGTGGCCCTGGGCGCGGGTGAACTACCCGATCCGGGCCTTCCGTTTCATGGAAAAAGAGAATCTCCCCGGCGAGGTGTTTCACGTCGACCGCTACGGCGGGCCGTTCATCCTCCACTTCTACCCGGAGAGGAAGGACTTCATCGACGGTCGGGTCGAGGTGTACGGCGAGGAGTTCTGGCGGGACGTCTACTTCCCGATCCTCCTCCGGGCGCCGGGGTGGGAGGCCCTTCTCCGGAAGTACGACGTGAACACGCTCCTCCTCATGATCGGTTCCCCCTTCTCCACGGATCCGATCAGTCACGCCGTTCCGGAGCTCTCTTCGTGGGTTCTCGTCTACTTCGACGACGACGCGATGATCTACGTTCGTAGGAGCTCCCTGGACGAAGAGCGTGTTTCGATGTTGGAAATGAAAGGCGTCCGCCCCGCCACCGGCGCCTCTCCCGGATCGTACGAGGAGGAGATTCTCGCGCGCTCTTCCATCGAGCGGGCGATCGAGGACGGCCGTTCCCAGCGGGCCCTTCTCTACGGCATGGAGATGGACGCCCTCCGGAAGGAGTGGAAGGCGGCCGCCGGGGCGCCGAACGCCTATCTGATCGTCAGGGGGAAGGCGGTCTTCCGCTTCGCCCTCTATCTCTTTCGGGGGGAGGCCCGGTTCCGCGGGGGGGACCTCGGCCCCGCCGAAGAAGATTGGAAGAAGGCGGGGGGGAGCCCGGCGGCGAAGAACGATCTCTCTCTTCTCGCCTATCTTCGGGGAGGGCCGGTGGAGGCCCTCGCCCCCGCGGGGGAGGACCGGGCGGCCGAGCTCGCCCGTCTCGCCGGGCTTCTCTCGGAGGCGGGACGGCACGAGAAGGCGTCCGATGTCTCTCGGGAGGCGCTCCGGATCGGCGGCGGCCGCCCGGATTTCCGGAACGGCCTCGCCTGGGCCCTTCTGCAAGGGGAAGGCCGCGAGGAAGAGGCGCTCGGGGAAGCGCGGAGCGCCGTCCGGGAGATGCCCCGGGATGGCTACGCCCGGGGGACGCTCGCCCTCGCCCTCCGGAGGACGGGCGATCGGGAAGGGGCGCGGCGGGCCTTCGAAGAGGCGATCCGCCTCCTTCCCGCGGAGGACTATCGCGCCTCGGCGGCGGACCGGGGGAGGCTCGCCCGACTCCTCGCCGAAGGAGAATCGCCCGGCGAGCGGGAGGAGGGGGCCCGGTGGGCGGCGGAAGCCCTCCGCATCGACCCCGAAACGGAGGAGGCCGCCGCGCTCACCCGCTTCCTGCTGGGGGAAGGGAGGGCCGAAACGGTCGCCGCTCTCTCCCTCCGGCACGGGGAGATGCTGAACCGGGCGGACCTGATTCGGGGACGACCGCCCATCGAGGACCGGGGAAGATACATCTATATGGAAGCGCTGAAGGACGCCGGTTTCGGATACGAGGAGATCGAGCGGCAGAGCACGCTGTACACACCGCGAAGCAAGAGCCGGTCGGCCGAGGGGGGAGAGACGGCACCGAGGTAAGGTGACGTTTTCCGGGCAGGAGGCCTGTCCTCTGTAGGACCGAAGGTCCGTATCGAAGGGGTCGGGCGGTGTCGGTCCCCCATTCACTCCGAAGTTTCGAGCGCGGTAAAGCCGGTGAGGAGGGCGGCGGGGCGGTGGTCCGGCTTCGGGAGGGATGGGGGCATGACCGGGGAGCTGTCACCGTCCTTCACGACGCCTCCTCCACGCGCCCGGAGAATGGGAGGGTTGTCTCCCGCCGTGCGACGAGCGTTCAAGTCTGCCCCTTCATCCCTCCCTCAGCCGGTCCCCCCGCCCGCCGCTGACCGGAGCCGGGCGGAGGAGAGCGCGGCACGAATCGAACGCGCGACCGGGCTTGTCCGCCGAAGCCGCAGGCGAAGGCGGATGGGCGGACGCCCTTTCCCTCTCCCTCACGTGTGGGTGGGGCATGCCCCGGTTCATCCCCTTCGATACACCGCCCGGAGGACCGGGCGGCACTCAGGACGAACGGGGGGGGATTTCCTCGGCAGTCCTTGCTGATCATTCCTAGAATCGGTTTCACAACCTCCTTCGTCGCGAGATCGAGCGAAAGGTCGGGCGGCAAGGATCAAGGGGGAAAACGCCCGGAGGTGGCCTAAGAAGGCCATTGAGGACGTTTTTACCCGAGTACGCAGCCGCCGGGCCTTGCAGCCGATCGCAGTAGAATGGAGGTTGTGAAACCGGTTCTAGCCACGGATGGGTGGCCGGGGCAGGGGTCCGCGAGGAGCGCAGCCACCAAGCGCCAGATCCCGACTCGTGTTCAGTCACTGGGGACGGTAGGGGCGGTTCACCCCCGGCGCTCCGAGAGGACCGTGGCGCGACTGGCGAGCACTGCAGCGGACAGCCCCGGACAGGACCCATCCGTTAAAGCCATACAGCCCGCCCGCGCCCCCCCGCCCCCACTCGCTCTCCTTGCACGCCCCGCCCCCCCGTGCTATCCTCCCCCGTAACTTCATCCCCATGAGGGAAATATGCCCGCTCCGGACCTCGCGAAAACCTACGAACCCGCGTCCGTCGAGGCCAAGTGGCGCGCCTATTGGAAGGAGCACGACGCCTTCCGTGTCTCCGACGACTCGGGCCGCGAACCGTACGTCATTCTGATGCCGCCGCCGAACGTGACCGGCGTCCTTCACATGGGCCACGTCCTGACCTACACGATCCAGGACATCATCATCCGCTGGCGCCGCATGCAGGGGCGCGAAGCCCTCTGGCAGCCCGGCAGCGACCACGCCGGCATCGCCACCCAGAACGTCGTCGAGAAGGCGCTCCGCAAGGAGGGGAAGACCCGCCACGAACTCGGCCGGGAGGCCTTCGTGAAGCGCGTCTGGGAGACGAGGGAGCGCCACGGCGACCAGATCTTCGAGCAGTTCCGGCGCATCGGCGCCTCCTTCGACCCGAGCCGCATCCGCTTCACCCTCGACGAGGGGTACAGCAGGGCGGTCTTCACCGTCTTCGCCGGGCTCTACGAGAAGGGGCTCATCTACCGGGGGAACTACATCGCCAGCTGGTGCCCCCGCTGTCACACGGTCCTCTCCGACGAAGAGGTGGAGCACCAGGAGAGAACCGGCAGCCTCTGGCACATCCGCTATCCCCTCGAGGGGGAGGGGGGCTCCCTCGTCGTCGCCACCACCCGCCCCGAGACCATGCTCGGCGACACGGGCATCGCGATCCATCCGGACGCCGAGCGCACCAAGCACCTCAAGGGCAAACGGGCCTCCCTGCCCCTCATCAATCGGTCCCTCCCCATCGTGGAGGACGACCGGGTCGATCCCGAGTTCGGCACGGGCTGCGTAAAGGTGACCCCCGCCCACGATCCCCTCGACTTCGAGATCGGGAGGACCCACGGCCTCGAGGAGGTCAAGATCTTCGAAGACGACGCGACCGTGCGGGAGGGCTTCGGCCGCTACAGCGGCATGAAGCGGGACGAGGCCCGGAAGGCGACGGTGGAGGATCTCGAGTCTCAGGGGCTGCTCGTCAAGGTGGAGGACCACAAGCACGCCGTCGGCCGCTGCTACCGCTGCGACACCGACGTGGAGCCGTGGCTCTCGACCCAGTGGTTCGTCTCCATGAAGAGCCTCGCCCCCCCCGCCCTCGAAGCGGTCCGGGACGGCCGCATCACGATCTCCCCCGACCGGTGGGAGAAGGTCTACTACCACTGGATGGAGAACATCCGGGATTGGTGCATCTCCCGCCAGCTCTGGTGGGGGCACCGGATCCCGGCGTACTACTGCGGCGCCTGCAGCGAAATCACCGTGAGCGTCGACCCGCCGGAGAAGTGCGCGAAGTGCGGTGGCGGAGAACTCACCCAGGATCCGGACGTCCTCGATACCTGGTTCTCCTCGTGGCTCTGGCCTTTCGCCACCCACGGCTGGCCGGAGAAAACCAAGGCCCTGGAGATCTTCTTCCCCTCCCACCTCATGGTGACGGGGTCGGAGATCCTCTTCTTCTGGGTGGCCCGCATGATCATGGCCTCCCTCGAGTTCATGGGGAGATTCCCTTCTCCCAGGTCTATCTCCACGGGATCGTCCGGGACGACAAGGGGCGGAAGCTCTCGAAGAGTCTCGGCAACTCGCCCGATCCCCTGGCGATCATCGAGAAGTTCGGCGGCGACGCGGTCCGGTTCGCCACGGTCCTCACCACGCCCCCCGGACAGGATCAGGTCTTCTCGGAGGAGAAGATCGAGACCGGCCGCCGGTTCGCGAACAAGGTGTGGAACGCGGCCCGCTTCGTCCTCCCGCATGTCGAAGGGGCGAAGGGGGAGCTCGGCGACCCGGCGAAGCTCGGCGTCCCGGAGCGCTGGATCCTCTCCCGCCTGACGGCGACGGAGAAGGAGGTGACGGCCCATCTCGAGGCGACACGCCTGAACGAGGCGGCCTACGGCGTCTACGACTTCCTCTGGCACAGCTACTGCGACTGGTATCTGGAGATCGTGAAGCCCGCCCTCCTCGGCGACGAGGGGCCGGGGGAGGCCCGGGAGGTGCTTCTCCACGTGCTCCGCTCGGCGATCCGGATGCTCTCCCCGTTCATGCCCCACCTCGCCGAGGAGATCGGCTCCTATCTCCGCCTGGGCGCCCCCTGCGTCAGTGCCGCCCCCTGGCCGGGCGGCGAAGGGGGCTTCCGGGACGATGGGGCGGAGCGGGAGATGGCGGTCATCCAGGATGTGGTGACCGCGGTCCGGACCCTCCGGTCCGAGGTGAACGTGCCGCCGAAAGAAGAGGTCCGCGTGGTGGTCCGCTTCCTCGACGACAAGGCCCGCCCCGCGGCGGAGCGGAACGCGGCCATGATCCGCCGGCTCGCCCGCATCGGCGACCTCGACCTCGCCGCGTCGGACGGCCGCCCGAAGGGCTCCCTTTCCCAGGTCACCCGGGCGGTGGAGGTCTTCCTCCCCCTCGAGGGTCTCGTGGACATGGAGAAGGAGCGGCAGCGGATCGCCAAGGAGGAGGAGCGGCTCGCCCGCGAATTGGAACGGCTCGCCCGGAAGCTGATGAACCGGGAGTACATCGCCAAGGCCCCCGCCGAGGTGGTCGAGAAGGACCGGGACCGGGAGCGGCGGTTCACCGAGATGCTCGGCCGGGTGCGGCGGAACCTCGCCGCCCTCTCGGGATGACCCGCCGGTAACAAGAGAGGAGGAGCGCCATGTTCGGGAATCCCTTCCGGAGCGCGGCGCCGGTGATCGCGACGATCCTGCTCGCCGCCGCCGCCGCCGCCGAAACCCCCCGTTTCGCCGTCACCGTTTACAACCGCGATCTCGGCCTGGTGAGGGAGCGCAGGGTCATCGAAGTGGAGAAAGGGGAGACGGCATACTCGTTCCAGGGCGTCGCCGCTCGCATTGACCCGACGAGCGTCCACTTCCGGACCGTCGACGGGAAGGGGGGGGGGCTCGCCGTGGTCGAACAGAACTACGAGTACGACCTCGTCTCGAGCGACAAGATCTTCGAGAAGTACCTCGATCATCCGGTGGAGGTCTTCTTCCAAGAGGGGGGGGATGTCCTCTCCGGCGTGCTCCTCTCCTTCCAGGGGGGAAACGTGGTCCTCCGGGACCGGGAGGGGGATCGGCTCTCGGTGGTCCTGGACGGCGTCCGGAACGTGGAACTCCTCGGGAGCGCCGAGGACTTCGTCACCCGGCCGACCCTGGTCTGGAAGCTCGATAGCGGCCGGGCCGGCGAGCGGGAGGTGGAGGTCGAGTACCTGACCGGGGGGCTCTCCTGGCATGCCGAGTACGTGGCCCTCGCCGACGAGCCGAACGAAAACGTCCTCTTCGCGGGCTGGGTCTCCGTCGAGAATCGGTCCGGCGCCGCCTATCCCGAGGCGAAGCTGAAGCTCGTGGCGGGAGACGTGGGCCGGGCGCCGGAGCCCCGGGACATGATGATGCGGGCCGAGGCGATGAGCGCGAAGGGGGCGCCGGATGTGGAGGAGCGGGCCCTCTTCGAATACCATCTGTACGAGATCAGGCGGCCCACCACCCTCCGGGAGAACCAGGTGAAGCAGATCTCCTTCGTACCGGGCACGACCGTGCCGGTCGTGAAGGAGTACGTCTTCGACACCCGCCGAGGGGGATCGAAGGTGGCGGTCTACTTCGAACTGAAGAACGAGAAGGAGAGCGGCCTCGGCATCGCCCTTCCCGCGGGCAAGGTCCGCATGTTCCAGGACGACGGCCGGGGGGGCTCCGAGTTCATCGGCGAGGACCGCATCGATCACACGCCGAAGGACGAGGAGGTCCGCCTCCGGGTCGGCTACGCCTTCGACATCGTGGGGGAGCGGAAGGTGACGGACGAGCGGAGGATCTCCGACCGGATTCGAACCCGGACCGTGGAGATCGAACTCCGGAACCGGAAAGAGGAGGCCGTGGAGGTCGTCGTCCGGGAGGGGATCGAGGCGGACTGGGAAATGGAAGAGGAGAGCCTCGCTCACCGGAAGGAAGACGCCCAAACCGCGGAATGGACCGTTCCCCTCCAGGCCGGGGAGGTATCGGTCCTCCGATACACCGTGCGGATCCGGTACTAGGACGAACATGGAATCGGTAGGGGAGACCCTGAAAAGGGCCAGGGAGAAGAAGCAGATCTCCGTCGCGGAGCTCGCGAAGCGGACGCGGGTGCGGGCCGAGTTCTTGGAAGCCCTCGAGGAGGATCGGTACGAGATCTTCCCGGCCCGAACCTACGTGGTCGGATTCCTCCGTTCCTGTGCCCGGGCCCTCGGGTTGGACGAGGAGGAGCTCCTCCGGCGGTTCCGGGCGGACCGGGGAGAGGAATCCCCGGAGAATGAAGCGCTCTGGGGGGACGAGCCGGAGGCGCCGCCCGAGGCGCCGAACCGTCTCCTGCCGCTCCTCCTTCTCCTCGTCGTCGCGGCCGCGGCGGCGGCGATCTTCTTCCTGAGGCGCTGACCGTGGCCTTCCGTCTTCAGGCGGACTACGGCCCGACGGGGGACCAGCCGGGGGCGATCCGGGAACTCGTCCAGGGGATCGAGCGCGGCGACCGGAGCCAGGTGCTCCTCGGGGTGACCGGTTCGGGCAAGACCTTCACCATCGCCAGCGTGATCGCCGAGGTGAAGAAGCCGACCCTCGTCATCTCCCACAACAAGACCCTCGCCGCCCAGCTCTACGGCGAGTTCCGCACCTACTTCCCCGAGATCGCCGTCGAGTACTTCGTCAGCTACTACGACTACTACCAGCCCGAGGCGTACATCCCCCACACCGACACCTACATCGAGAAAGACGCGTCGATCAACGACGACATCGACCGCCTCCGCCTCCGCGCCACCGCGAGCCTCCTCGAGAGGCGGGACGTGATCATCGTCGCTTCGGTCTCGTGCATCTACGGCCTCGGCTCCCCCGAGGACTTCCGGAACCTGCTCGTCTACCTGAAAGCGGGAGAGGAGATCGGCCGGGACGCCATGCTCCGGCGGCTCGTGGACATCCAATACCGCCGGAACGACACGGCCCTCGAGCGGGGCGCCTTCCGGGTCCGGGGGGACACGGTGGAGATCTGGCCCGCCTACGAGGAGACGGCGGTCCGCCTCTCCCTCTTCGGCGACGAGATCGAGACGATCAAGGAGATCGATCCTTTGAAGGGGACGACGATCGCCGAGTTCCCCTACCTCCCGATCTACCCGGCCCGCCACTTCGTCACCACCGAGGAGAAGCTGGGGACCGCCCTCGAGGGGATCGAGAAGGAACTGGCGGAGCGGCTCGCCGAGCTCCGGGGGGCGGACAAGCTCCTGGAGGCGCAGCGGCTCGAGATGCGGACCCGGTTCGACCTCGAAATGCTCCGGGAGACCGGGATGTGCGCCGGGATCGAAAACTACTCCCGGCACCTCTCCGGGAGGAAGCCGGGGGAGCGGCCCCTCTGCCTGCTCGACTACTTCGGGGAGGACTGGCTCCTCGTGATCGACGAATCCCACGTCACCATCCCCCAGGTCCGGGCGATGTACAACGGCGACCGGAGCCGGAAGGAACGGCTCGTGGAATACGGCTTCCGCCTGCCGTCGGCCCTCGACAACCGCCCGCTGAAGTTCGAGGAGTTCGAGGAGATGACGCCGCCCGCGATCTACGTCTCCGCCACCCCGGCGGAGTACGAGATGAAGAGGGCGGGGGGCGTGCTCGTGGAGCAGATCATCCGCCCCACGGGTCTCGTGGATCCCGAGATGGACGTGCGCCCCGTGGAGGGGCAGGTGGACGACCTTCTCGAGGAGGCCCGCCGCTGCGCCGAGGCGGGAGAGCGGATCCTCGTGACGACGCTCACCAAGCGGATGGCCGAGGACCTGACCGAATACCTCCAGAAGGCGGGGGTGAGCGTCAAGTACCTTCACTCGGACATCGCCACCCTCGACCGGGTCGAGATCATCCGGGGGCTCCGGACCGGGGAGTTCGACTGTCTCGTCGGCGTCAACCTCCTCCGGGAGGGGCTCGACCTCCCCGAGGTGTCGACGGTGGCGATCCTCGACGCGGACCGGGAGGGGTTTGTCCGCTCCGAAACCTCTCTCGTGCAGACCGCGGGGCGGGCGGCCCGGAACCTGGGGGGAAAGGTGATCCTCTACGCCGCCGCGCCGACCCGCTCCATCGAGGCGGCGCTCAGGGAGACGAGCCGCCGCCGGGAGGTGCAGCTCCGGTACAACGAAGAGCACGGGATCACGCCCCGCTCCATCCGGAAGAGCGTGGGCGAGGTGCTTCTCGCCACGGCGGTGGCCGACTCGAAGCGGAGGCGGGAGAAGGGGCCGGAGGAGACGAGGGCCGGGATACGCCCCGACATGACCGTAGACGAGATCCTCGCCGCCCTCGAGAAGGAGATGCTCGAAGCCGCGAGGGACCTCGAGTTCGAGCGGGCCGCCTCCCTCCGGGACAGGATCTTCGAGATCCGGTCGGGGAGCGCCTAGCCGTGACCGCCTCTCCGGAGGGCGGACTTCCCGCCGCCATGAGGCTCCTTCTCCTCCTCCTGCTCCCCTTTCTTTTCTACTTTCCCTCTATCGGGGGAGAGTGGGTCTACGACGACCACCCGGCGATCGAGGCGAATCGCGGTCTGGACGATCTCGGCGCCCGGGCCGGCGAGGCCCTCCTCGGGCGCCGCACGCTGACCGACTTCACGTTCGCCCTGAATCGGTCGGCGGGGGGGCTCGACCCGCTCGGTTACCGGCTCGGGAACGTCGCCCTCCACGGGGCGAACGCCGGGCTCCTCTTCCTGCTCGGTCTCGGCCTCTTCCGGAGGCTCGGGGGGGAGGATCGCCCGCTCGCGGCCGCGTGGGGGGCGGCCCTCCTCTTCGCCGCCCACCCGCTCCTCTCCCAGGCGGTCGCCTACACGGCCCAGCGCTACACGTCCTTGGCGACTTTCTTCTATCTCCTCGCCTGCGTGCTCTACCTTCGCGCCCGGGAGCGGTCCTCCCTCCGGGCGGGGCTCTTCGCCTTCATCGCCGCCTACCTCGCCATGCGGTCGAAGGAGATCGCCTTCACCCTCCCCTTCGCGATCCTCTTTCTCGAGGCGTATCTCTTCCGGGGGCGGGAAAGGCGTCTCCGCTTCGCCCTCCCCTTTCTGGTCCTTCTCCCCCTCATCCCGCTCGCGCTCCTCCTCGGGACGGAAGGCGTGGGCCGGACCCTCCCGGCGGAGCGGCTCGCCGCCTTTCGAGAGGCGCCCGACCTCTCGCGGGATTCCTATCTCGCGACGGAGTTCGGCGTGATCCTCCGGTATCTCCGGCTCCTGTTCTGGCCGTCCGGGTTGACGGCGGACCACGATGTCGCCATCGTCGCGGGCCTCGGCGACTCCCGGGCCCTCCTCCCCCTCGCGGGAATTCTCGCCCTCCTCGCGGGAGCGTGGGCCGTGCGGCGCCGATTCCCCGCCCTTCTCTTCGGCCTGGTCTGGTTCCTCCTCACCCTCGCGGTGGAGTCCTCGATCGTTCCGATCCGGGACGTGATGATGGAGCACCGGGCCTATCTCCCCTCGGTCGGGATCTTCCTCGCCGCCGGCGCGGCTCTGGCCCGTGCCGGGCGACGGAGCGGCGTTCTTCTCGCCGCCCTCGTGCTTCTTCTCGGCGTCCTCACCTTCGAGCGGAGCCGCACCTGGGCGCGGAGCATCGACCTCTGGGAGGACGCCGCGCGACAAGCGCCCCGCCTCGTCCGGCCGGACGTGAACCTCGGTCTCGCCTATCGCGCCGCGGGACGGAACGCCGAAGCGGCGGCGTGCTACGAGAAGGCGCTGCGAAAGGACCCATCGCTGGTCGAGGCATGGTACGGCCTCGGCGTCGCCCTCGGCGCCATGGGGAGAGATGTCGAGGCCCTCGAGGCGTTCGAGCGGGCCCGGGAGATCGCCCCCGACTACGGTCCCGCCTACGACGGCGCGGCGGATCTGCTCGCCGCGACGGGCCTGGGGGCGGAGGCGGACTCCCTCCTCCGGCTCGGCCTCGAGCGGGCGGGGGAGGATCCGTTCCGCTGCGTTCGCATGGCGGACCTCCTCCTGGCGCAAGGAAAGCCGAGGGAGGCGGGAGAATTGTACCGCTACGTCCTCGAGTCATGGTACGACTGCGAACCCGCCGTCCTCGGCTACGCCCGCGCCCTCCACGCCATGGGACAAACGGAGCGGGCCGAACAAGATCTCCTCACCGAGGCGGAGCATTTCCGTTCCCCTCACATATGGAACGGGATCGGGGTCCTCCGCCTCTCCATGGGGCGCGGGGAGGAGGCGGCCGAAGCCTTCCGGCGGGCCCTCCGCATCGATCCGAACCACCCGGAGGCCCGCGCCAATCTGGAACGAATGGAACGGCGCGGCGGATCCCGCTAGACTGGACACATGATGGATGAATTCGGG
This sequence comes from Candidatus Eiseniibacteriota bacterium, assembly GCA_043809585.1. Classification (GTDB taxonomy): domain Bacteria; phylum Orphanbacterota; class Orphanbacteria; order Orphanbacterales; family Orphanbacteraceae; genus JBDROZ01. The sequence goes on along the minus strand of JBDROZ010000039.1, from coordinate 74,498 downwards.
AACGACGCGTATCAGGAGGCGGTACGGAGCGCCGTGCGGCTCGCCCTCGACGAGGACCGGGCGGACGAAGACGTGACGACCCGATCCGTGGTCCCGCCGGGGCGGAGGGCGTCGGGGCGCGTGTTCTTCCGGAAGGAGGGGGTGCTCGCCGGGACCCGCCCCTTCGACGAGACTTTCCGGGCCCTCGGCGGAGGGGTCGAGGTCCGGTGGTCGAAGAGGGAAGGAGAGGAGGTCGCGGCGGGCGAGGCGGTGTGCGTCCTGAAGGGACCGGCGGACACCCTTCTCCGGGGGGAGCGGGCCGCCCTCAACTTTCTCATGCGTCTCTCCGGCGTCGCGACGCTCACCGCCGCCTTCGTCCGCGCCGTGGAGGGGACGGGGGTCGAGATCCTCGACACCCGGAAGACGACGCCCGGGCTTCGCCTGCTCGAGAAGGGGGCGGTCCGGGCGGGGGGGGGCGTGAACCACCGCATGGATCGCTCCGCCCTCGCCCTCATTAAAGAGAACCATATCGCCGTGGCGGGAGGAATCACCTCCGCAGTGAACGGAGTCCGGAAGAGGTTTCCCGGGACCCCCATCGAGGTGGAGGTGGAGAACGAGACGGAGCTGGAGGAAGCCCTCGGTCTCGCCGTGGAGAGGGTGATGCTCGACAATTTCGATCTCCCCGCCATCGAGAGCGCCATGAACCGGGTGCGAAGGGAGGAGAGGCCCCCCTACGTCGAACTCTCCGGCGGCGTCACTTTGGAGAAGGCGGCGAAGGCGGGCCGTCTCGGCGTCTCCGGCATCTCCGTCGGCGCCCTCACCCACTCCGCGCCGGCGGCGGACGTCTCCTTCCTCTTCCGGATGGAGCCGTGAACCTCGAGGCGGGGGCGTTCGATCCGGACGCCGTGAAGGGCGCGCTCCGGACCGCATGGATCGGCCGGGACCTCCGGGCGTACCGGTCCACGACGTCGACGAATGATCTTCTGCTCCGGGGGGGCGGCGGGGCGCCGGGAACGGTGGCCGTGGCGGAGGAACAGACCGAGGGGCGGGGGCGTCGAGGCCGGGAGTGGACCGCCCCTCCCTACCGGGCTCTTCTTTTTTCGGTGCTCCTCCGGCCCGGGGGGGACGCGGAATCGGCCTCCCTCGCGAATCTCGCCGCGGGAGTCGCCGTGGTCCGGGGGGTGGAAGAGCGGGGTGGGCCCCCGCTCCGGGTCCGCTGGCCGAACGATCTCTACTCGGGGGAGCGGAAGGTGTGCGGCATCCTTTCCGAGTACCGTCCCGCCGAGGGGAACCTGGTGATCGGCGTCGGCCTCAACGTGAACCAGACCGCCGAGGAACTCCCCCCGGGCGGGGCCTCTCTCCGGACGATCACGGGCCGGACCTGGGTCCGGGAGCCCCTTCTCGCGTCGATTCTCGGCCGTCTCGAGAGGGCCGTGGACCGGCTCGCGGCCGAGGGCTTCGAACCGCTCCGGCGGGAGGCGGAGGAACTCTCCGATCTGGTCGGGAGGCCGGTCACCCTCGACCTGGGGAGGGAGACGGTGCGCGGCCGGGCGGTCGGCATCGGCCCCAAGGGGGGGCTGCTGCTCCAGGAGGAGAAGGGTTTGATCGAGTACCGCATCGGTGAGGTGACCCGGGTCCTCTCGGTGGAAGGTTACTGAGATGCCGCTCGCCCTCGACATCGGAAACTCCACCGCCGTCCTCGCCCGTTTCGGAGAGGGGGAAGAGGTGCGGAGGCTCGGGATGGTCGAGACGTCGCGCCTCGTCCGACATCCGGAGAGGACGTGGGCCCGTCTCGCCGAGATGGCCGAAGGGGTGTCGGGGGGGGGCGCCCTCTCCTGCGTGGTGCCCCCTCTCACTTCCCTTGCGACGGAAGCGCTCGCCCGGCTCGGAGGAGAGGAGCCGGTGGTCGCCGGGCCCCTCATGGACCACGGTCTCCACCTCCGCTACAAGCGCCCCGCCGAACTCGGGCCGGACCGGATCGCCGGCGCCGTGGCGGGCCGGGCCGCGGCGGACGGGGGGGCCGTGATCGTCGTCGACTTCGGGACGGCGACGACATTCAGCGCCGTATCGGCGGAGGGGGAGTTCCTCGGGGGGGCGATCGCGGCCGGCGTCTTGACCGCCGCGGAGGCGGTGGCCCGGCGGGGGGCGACGCTCTTCGAGCCCGACCTCCGTTTCACCGACCGGGTCATCGGCAGGAGTACGGAAGAATGCCTCCGCTCCGGCGGCCTGTGGGGGGCCGTGGCCCTCGCGGACGGGATGATCGAGAGAATGAAGAAGGAGATGGGGGAGGCCCTCACGATCGCCACCGGCGGGCTCGCCGATCTCGTCGCCCCCCGTTGCGGGGCCGTGGATCTCGTGGATGAGGATCTTACCCTGAAGGGGCTGAAGCTTCTCTACGAGCGGAACCGGAAGGGGTGCCGTTGACCTCCGCCTGCGCCAGGAGGGAGATCCGGAGCATCTTCCTCCCCCACCGGACCGCCTCTTCGACCGACTCGAACCAGATGTCCGCCCGCCTCTGATACCGCTCGTGCATCGTGTCTTCCACGATGAACTCGCCGATTCCCTCGACCCGGACCCGGTCGCCGTAGCGGAAGGGGGCCTTCGGATTGTAGGTGCGGATCAGATCTCGGGAGAGGGCGATCACCCCCGGCCGGACCTGAGTCATCGACGCGGTCAGGAAGGGGGTCGAATCGGTCTGCTCCGGCGTGGACGAGTAACCGGTGACGACGACCTGAAGGGGGGGGAGGAGGGTGAACCGCTTCATCCGGCCGAGGCGGTAATCTCCCGCCTCCGGTTTGTCCGGACAGGCATACGCCACCGGCGCGGCGGGCGTGGCGGGCGGGGGATGGTCCCCGGCGCAGGCGGCGAGCAGGGCGAAGGCGGGCAACGCCACCCGGGCCCCGAGCCGAATCAAGCGCCTCTTTTTCGGTTCTTCGGCCTTCATCTCGAGACCTTCTCCTTAAACCACGAAAACCAACCGGATGGGTTGGCTTTAATGCAAAACGACAAGTGAATTAATCTATGGATATGTTTTTACTGAAGTTAAGCTGACTCCCTCCATGCCGGAAAACCACCGGCTCCAACCACCGAGGAAGTGTAGTCGATCCCCAAAAGCGTGTCAAGCCGGAAGAAGGGGGGGGGGCGGGCCTTTCCCTTTTCCGGCCCCATCCGATCGGCTACACTCCCCCGCGATGGAACATCTGATTCCCCAAAGCTGGTTCGAGGGCCTCCCGACGGCGGCGCTGCTCCTCCTTTCCGCCGCGGCCATCGCCGTCCTCATCCGCGGGGCGGACGCGGTCGTTCAGGGCGCTTCCGGTCTCGCCCGGCGCCTCGGCGTGTCGAAGGTCGTGATCGGCGCGACCGTGGTCTCTCTCGGAACCACGAGCCCCGAGGCGGCCGTCTCGGTCATGGCGGCGTGGGCGGGGGAGCCGGGCCTCGCCCTCGGAAACGCGGTCGGCTCCATCGTGGCCGACACCGGTCTCATTTTCGGACTCGCCTGCCTGCTCGCCGTTCTCCCCGCGGACCGCTTCATCTTGAGGCGCCAGGGGTGGGTGCAGTTCGGGGCGGGCCTGCTCCTCGCGGCGTTCTGCTACGGCGCCCTTGCGCGGGACGGGGACGCCGCCGCCCTCGGACGGGGGATCGGGCTGGTTCTCCTCGCCCTTCTCGTCGCCTATCTGGTTGTTTCCGTCCGGTGGAGCCGCCGCCATCCGGGCGGCGTGGAGGAGAGGGTCCCCTCCGCCGGGGACCGGGGGGCGCCCTTCTTCGCCGCCCTCGTCGCCGGCGGTCTTCTAATCGTGATCCTCTCGAGCCGCGTGCTCATCTGCGCCGTCACCTTCCTCGCCGAGCGCTGGGGCGTTCCCCAGGTGGTGATCGCCGCGACCCTCGTCGCCCTCGGCACGTCCCTTCCGGAGCTGGTCGTCGCCATGACGAGCATCCGCCGGGGACACGGGGATCTGCTCGTGGGGAATGTGATCGGCGCGGACGTGCTGAACGTGCTCTTCGTGGTCGGCGCCGCCGCCGCCGCGGCGCCCCTGCCGATCGTGGACCCCCATTCGGCGGTGCCGAGGATCTTCCTCCAGCTTCACCTGCCGGCGATGATCGTCATCCTCGGCCTCTTCCGGATCTTCATTCGCCTGTCGATAAAGAGGGGGACCTTTCGCCGCCGTTACGGAGTCCCCCTCGTCCTGATCTACGTGACCTACGTGGTCGCCCAGTATGTTCTCGCCGCGGGAGGCCCGGCGGGGTCGTGAGCCCGGGCGGGATCGAGGAGTCTTCATGTCGGAATCGAAAGCCCAGAACAACCCCGCGATCCGGATCACCCTGCTCCCGCGGGACACCAATCCGTACGGGACCATCTTCGGCGGGATCATTCTCTCCCTGATCGACCAGGCCGCCGCCGTGGCGACCCGGCGCGTGACGACCCACAACGTGGTCACCGTCTCCATGCACGAGGTGATCTTCCGGAAACCGGTCTACGTGGGGGACCTCGTCTCCTTCTACGCCGACATCACCAAGGTGGGGACCACGTCGATCCACACCAAGGTCTACGTCGAGGCCGAGCGCCGCCGGAATCCGTCCGACGTCGTCCACGTCACCGACGCCGAAGTCGTCTTCGTCGCCGTCGACGACGACGGCAACCCCGTCCCGGTGGGGGGGAAGTAAGAGCCCGAAACTGTCATCTTCCTCGGACTCCTCTCTTGGTCTGTCGGCGGTTGTGGTGGACTTCGATGTCCGTCCGGGCAACAGAGATTCGCGGACCGGGAGGGATTCCGTTGCGAGGCCGGGAGGGAGCGGGGCGAGGGGTGATTCTGGACGAGGCGCCCCCCGGAGGCATAGCCGAAGCTATGTCGAGGAGGGCGCCGAAGGAAGAATCGCCCCGTAGCCCGCGATCCTCGGCCGCAGTAGGAATCGCTCCCGGCCCGCGAATCAGAAGTTGTAACCGAGGAAGAAGTCGGATTCCCAGCCCTCTGCGAAATCGCGGCGGAGGAACTTCTTCGCCAGGTCCCACCGGAAGACCGCCCCCCCGAATCCGGTGCGGAGACCGAACCCGGCGGAGCCCCGGAAGACCGGGTCGAACTCGTGGAACCACGCGTCCCCGACGTCGACGAACACCGCCCCTTGGAGCCGGGAGATCAATGCCATATTCCCGGCCAGGAGGCGGAGGGGGAGGGGGAAGCGGACCTCCTCGTTCGCCAGGGCGTAGCGGTCCCCCCGCAGGGAGAGGAAGTCGTAGCCCCGGAGCGTGAGGGATCCGCCGATCAGGATCTGCTGCGGGAAATCGCCCACCGAAATGCCCCCCGACAGGCGCTGGGCCCACTGGAAACCCGCTCCGAGGGGGCGGTAGATGCGGAAGTCGGCGAGGGCCGTGCTGTTCCGCACATCCCTCTCCGGAGTGAACTCGATGTCCGTCGAGAAGATCAGGCTCGCCAGAAGACCGTCGCCGAACCCGTAGCCGAACCGTCCCGGCACGGCCGTGTCGTAGCCGATCACGCCTTGGACCGTCACCTCGCCCGATTTCCTCTCCGACGATCCCCCGATCCCCTCCTCCCCCACGTGTTTCAGCAGAAGATTGAGCCCCACCGAGCGGAAGCGGTCGAAGGGGTAAGTGACGCCGCCGATCACGCCCGTCTCCTTCCGGAAGAAGAAGCCCCTCTCGTCGGTGAGGTACTCGTCGGCGTAGCGGAACGCGCCGTACCGCCAGTCCACCCGCCCCCCGAGTTCGTGGACGGTCACGCCGCCGGAGAGGAACTTGAGGATGTCCGACGTCCGGTCCGCGTTCGAGCCGATGAAGATCGCGATCTTCCGGTCGCCGAGGATGTCGGAGAGACCGAGGAGGGACTGGTTGTAGAACGCGCTCCCGCTGATGAAGAAGAGATCCGGCCCGTACCGTCGCGAGTACGGCTTTTTCTCGTACGCCACCGGCTCGGGCAATGTCCACTCGGTGACTTCCCCGGGGGGAGCGGCGGCCGTTTCCGGCGCCGGAGGTTCGAGGAGGCCGGTCAGGGAGGTCTTCCAGATCGAGAACCGGAGGCTCCGGTTCGCCCGGACGAACAACGTGTCGCCGTCCACGTCGAAGCCGGAGATCCCCACGGCGTCCCTCGTGACGGGCCGGATCGTCCAGGCGGCCGGGTCGAAGAGATGCACGTTCTTCGGCCGGTTCTCCGCCCGGGTGAGGAAGAGGACCCGGCCGCCGAGCCAGCGGGGGGCGGTCGCCGAGCGGTCGAGACGGAGGAGAAGTTCCGGCGCTCCCCCGGGCGGGATGCGATGGAGATCGTAACGGCCGAGTACTTCCCGGTCCGCCGCGAAAAGGATTCCCCCTTCTCCCCAATCGAGGTCGGTCTCGTGGTAAATGTCCTTCGTGATCCGCTCGATCCCCTCTTCTCCGACACGGAACCGGTAAAGGTCGCTCCCCCCCTCTTCTCCCAGCGCCGCGATCACCACCTCGCCGCCGTCGGGCGAGAGGGCGAGGGACTCGATGGTCAGGATCGAATCGAAACGGCGGCGCTCGACGATCCTCCCTTCGGGGAGGGAGACGATCACCACCTCGTCCCGGCCTTTCGAGAGGGTCACGAAGGCGGCCCGGTCCCCGAGGACGTCGATGGCCGGATCGCCGAGGTGAAGCGACTCGAATCCCGGAAGCCGGTCCCGCGCGAGGCCCGACCATTCTCCGTCCCGATAAACCCTCAGCTCGGCGCGGCCGTTCCGGAAGGCGCTGAAGAGAAGACGCCCGCCGTCCGCCCGGGGGGGGCCGTCGAAGACCCCCTCTTCGTCGACTTCCGTGGCGTACTCGCGGATGTCCTGCTGGTCCGGGAACTGGGAGAGGATCCGCCGCCGGAGGTCGAACTCCCACATCCGGTTCAACTCTTCCAGTTCCACGCCGAAGGCCGCCTCGAAGACGTCGCCGAGGCCGTATCCCCGGTAGAGGCTCTCGAGCAGGACGCCCACCTTCTCTTCGCCGAACCGTTCCGCGAGGAACCGGAAGAACGAGAGACCTTCGACGTAGACGAGGTAACCGTGCCAGGGACCGAGGTCTTGGAAGGGGATGAGCCGCCCCTCGTGGACCAGGTCCCGGAGCACGAGATCGTTCAGATCGCTCCAGTCGGCGGCATAGAACTCGGCCACCCCTTCGAGCACGCCGAGGGGGAAGCTCCGGGTCTTGAGGTCGGGAGGCACATAGCGGAAGAGGGCCCGTTCCGCCGCCCCGAACCGTTCGGCCGACGGGCGCCGGTCCTCCTCGGCGACCGGGCCGCCGTAGGGGACGGCCGACAGCGCGTCGTAGAGCGGGGCGATCCGCCGGTACGCTTCGGGGAGGCGGTCGGGATCCACACCCGGAAGGACGAGGAGGTCGAGCCGGGACCGGCGGGAGGGCCCTTCATGGGAGCCCGGATCATCCGCCTCGAAACGGGCCGCCTCCGCGAAGAGCCTGTGCAGATGGTTCGCCTCCCGGCCGGCCGGGACGGCCTCGTCGAAGAGCGTGTTCGTCTCCGAGAGTACGGACCAGGGCGCTTCTCTCGTCATCACCCGGGCCGACGAGCGTCCGCCTCCCGCGGCGGCGAGGGCCCGGGCGAGCCTTTCGATCTCGCCCGGCGCGAGTGAGGCGAGGGAGGCCGCCTCGAGGGGGGAGGAGAGCCGGACGGTGATCCGCGCTCTCCGCCGCCTCCCGCCCCCCTCCTCGAATCCGAAGAAGATCCGCGGGTGGAGACGTCCCGGGCCGAATGACGGCGGGGGGAGGCCGACCTCGTCCTCCTCGGGAGAGAGCGTCCCCTTCACGAAACGGGGAAAGACGCCGTCCGGCGCCGCGGCGGTGAAGCGGTGGGCGAGGTAGACGAGGTCCTGCCAGGTCTGCCGGCGGGAGGTGACGATCTCCCGGTCCGCCTTGTACCGTTTCCACGATGTCTCGAGAAGGGGGAGCGTGAAGGAGTGGACCATCTCGTGGCGGATCACGTGGCCCAGCATTTCGTTCGATCCGGTGAAGGGGATGACGATCCGTCCCCGGATCAAGTCGAAGAATCCCTGCACTCCCTCCCCCACGATGCCGGGCGACGTGTTCGTCGTCTGGAACCGGGTGGCGGAGGTGTAGCCGATGAGGGGGATCCGCTCGCTCCTCCCGTCGAGGGAGTCGTATCGGACATTCATCCGCGCCTCGAGGCGGGGATACCAATCTTCGGCGATATCGGCGATCCTCGCCGCGAGCCGCTCTTCCGTGCTCCCCATGTACACGTCGAAGTGGTCGGTCCGGAGCACCTGGATCTTCCGAGGCCCCGTCCACTGGACCTTCTGCTGGAGGGTGTAGAGGTTGGCGGGCGTGATCTGATTCGTCGCGTAAGGAAGGAGGGAGGGGCGCTCCGCCAGCACGACGGCCCCCGCGGCGGCGAGGGCGAGAATGACGGCGATGATCCGCAAGCGAGGTCCCCCTTCGGAGGCATTATACACAGACCGGGGGGAGGGCGCCGGACTCCGGGCGCTTTTCCGGGCGGGCCCCTCGTGATAGGATGCCGCCGGAAGACAGGGCATCGACCGGTCATCACGCCGCGCCGCCGAGGCCCGCGGCGGGAGGGCCGGAGGGAGGCAGCCCCGTGAGCGTTCTTACCCCGCTCCCCCCATCCCTGATTCTCCTCCGCGCCCTCCGGCAGCGGGAGCGGGAGGGGAAGGTCCTCGATCTCCCGGAATCGGGATTCTACGTCGGCGCGGGGGACCGGGACCTCTCGGTCACGTTCCACGGCGGGCGGGCCTCCACTCCGGTCGGCCCCGCGGCGGGCCCCCACACCCAGCTCGCGCCGAACATCCTCCTCGCCTGGCTCGGCGGGGCGAGGATCCTGGAGCTGAAGACCGTGCAGGTCCTCGACCGTCTCGAGATCCCCCGCCCCTGCATCGACATGCAGACCGTCGGCTTCAACGTCGAGTGGTCCCAGGAGCTCCTCGTCCACGAGTCGGCCCACGAATACGCGAAAGCGAAGGTCCTCGTCGCCGCGCTCCGGGAGGCGGGCATCCCCGAAGGCCTCCCCGAAAACGAAGGGGACACCCTCTTCGACGTGAGCATCGGGTACGATCTCGCCGGAATCCGGTCCGCCAAGATGACCCGCTTCCTCCGCACGATGAAGGACGCCTCCGCGGAGATCGACGCCGTGCGACGGGAGCTTCGATCGAATCTGCCCCCTTCGCTCCGGCATCTCGCCGACGTTCCCGTGGAAAGCGGCATTGGCGACTGCGTCACCCTCTCCACCTTCCACGGATGCCCCCCCGGCGAGATCGAGGCGATCGGCGTTCACCTGATGGAGGAGATGGGGTTCCACGTGGTGATCAAGATGAATCCGACCCTGCTCGGGTATGACGAGGTGACGGAGATCGTCCGGGGGGACCTCGGCTACGACGAGCTCCGTGCCCCCCGCTCCGCCTTCGATCGCGATCCCACCTTCGACGAGGGGCTCGACCTGATCGGCCGACTCCGGGAGACGGGCCGGAAGTCCGGGCTCACGGTGGGGGCCAAGTTCACGAACACCCTGGTCGTGGAAAACCACAAGGGGTTCTTCGGCGACCGAGAGATGTACCTCTCCGGGGCGCCCCTTCACGTGATCGCGATGGAGCTCTCCGCCCGGTTCCGGGAGAGGGCCGGCGCCGACATGCCGGTCTCCTTCTCGGCGGGCATCGACGCGAAGAATTACGCGGCCGCCGTGGCGGCGGGATTCATCCCCGTCACGGCATGCACCGATCTGCTCCGGCCCGGCGGCTACGGCCGCCTCCGGGCGTATCACGACGCCCTGATCGCGGCCATGGAGGAAGCGGGGGCCGGGACGGTGAGCGAGTTCATCCGGAAGATCGACGATCCCGGCGCGGCCGGAGGGGGAACGGAATCGGAGGTGAGAGAGGCGTCGCTCCGGAACCACCGGCGGGGGGCGGACGAAGCGCGGCGGGATCCCCGGTACGGGGCGCCGTCGAACCGGAGGGGCCCGAAGAAGATCGGGAGCCGTCTCGCCCTTTTCGACTGCGTGAATTGCGACAAGTGCGTGCCCGTCTGCCCGAACGACGCGAACTTCACCTACGAGACCGAACGGCGGGAAGTGCGCTACCGGAACCTCGTCGTCCGGAGGGGAAGCCTCGTCCCCGAGGAGAGGGAGAACACGTTTCGCGTGGGCGGGGGAAAGAGGCCGACCCATCAGATCGGGAACGTGGCGGACCTCTGCAACGACTGCGGGAACTGCGACGTCTTCTGCCCCGAGGAGGGGGGGCCGTACGTCGAAAAGCCCCGTTTCTTCCTCTCCCGGGATTCGTTCGACCGGGACCGGGGGCCGGGCTTCTTCGTCGAGCGGAGCGCCGCGGCCCTTCGACTCTTCGCCCGGCGGGAGGGGCGGACCGTCGAACTGCTGGTCGACGGGGAGACCGCCCTCTACGTCGACGGCCCGGCGGAACTGGTCTTCGCCGGGGACGACACGGTCCCCCGGGAGACGAGGCTCGCCGGCGAAGCGGCGGAGGGGGCCGTCGCGGACATCGGCTTCTACCTGGCCCTCCGCTCCCTCCTCTCCGGTGTTCTCGCGAAAGAGGCCGCCTCCTTCGTTTCCGTCGCTCTCGAACAGGAGCCCTGAGTTCCCGCCTTCGCCTTCTTGGTTTTCCGCGGGGTCGATTCCGTTCCGGGACCCCCCCGAGAACCCTACCCGATCACAGGAGCGCCCCCCTCTTTTCGCGCGGAGCCTCTGTCCTCCTCCGCCCGGGGCGTGCTAATCTAGGCGACAAGTAGACTCTCGGCCGAAGCTGTTGCGTAGGTCGTAGGAAGGAGGGGAGGATGCCGATCGAAGTCTATCGCAGAGCCTCGTCGACCGAAGAGGCGGTCCGTCTCCGAGGCGAGGAGGGGGCGGACTCCCGGTACGTCGCCGGCGGGACCGACCTTCTGTGCGAGCCCGAGCCTCCCCGCTCCGTGATCGACGTGAAGAGACTCTCCCGGGAGATCCGCCGGGAGGGGGACCGGATCGTGATCGGCGCCGGCGTCACCGTGACCGACCTGCTACGGTCGGACGAGATCGCGGCGGCGGACGGGGGGCTCCTCCGGAGCTCCGCCCGGGACTTTGCCTCCTGGCAGATCCGGAACATGGCGACCGTGGGGGGCAATCTCGCGAGCGCCGTCCCCTCCGCCGATCTCGCGCCCCCTTTTCTCGTGCTGAACGCCGACGTGGTCGCCCTCGGGGCGAAGGGGACGAGAACCATCGCCATGGGCGGTCTGTTCGAAGGCCCCCATCGGAGCGCCCTCGGGCCCGATCTGCTCGTCGAGGTCCGCTTCGCCGCGATCCCCTCCGGTACCCGGACCGCGTGGGCGAAGATGGGGCGGACCGAGGGGGACATCGCCGTCGTGAGCGCCGCGGCCTACGTCCGGATCGAAGAGGGGGTGTGCGCCGAGGTCCGCCTCGCCCTCGGCGCGGCGGCGCCCACGCCGATCCGCGTCGCCGAGGCGGAGCGCTTCCTCGAAGGGAAGCCGCCGAGCGGAGAGAACCTCCGGCGCGCGTCGGAGATCGCCCGGGATAGGGCGAAACCGATCGACGACCAGCGGGCGAGCGCCGCCTATCGACGGCGTCTTTCGGGGGTCCTCACCCGGCGGGTTCTCGAAGCGGCGGCGGGAGGGGACGGACGATGAAGACGCCGGAAGAGATCCGGATCCGTCTCGTCGTGAACGGCGAGGAGAAGACGTTCGCCGCTCTTCCCGGGGACCGGCTCTCCGGTCTCCTCCGCCGGGAGGGGTACCTCGGCGTCAAGGTCGGGTGCTCCACCGGCGACTGCGGCACCTGCACGGTTCTTCTGGATGGCGAACCGGTGATGAGCTGTCTCCTCCTCGCCGCGCAGGCGGACGGCGGCTCGGTCCTCACCGTGGAAGGGCTCGCGGAGGGGCGCCGCCTCCATCCGCTCCAAGAAGCGTTCCTCGACGAGGGGGCCGTGCAGTGCGGTTTCTGCACGCCCGGCATGCTGCTCGCGGCGAAAGCCCTCCTCGACCGGAACCCTACGCCGTCGGATGACGAAATCCGCGAAGCCCTCACGGGGAGCCTCTGCCGCTGCACGGGCTACGAGAACCCGGTGCGCGCCGTGCGCCGCGCCTCGGGCCGGGAAGGGGGGAGGCCGTGAGCCGGAAGTACTACCACGTGATCGGACGGGACGTCCGGAAGGTGGACGGCCGGGAACTGGTGACCGGCGCCCCCGCTTTCACGGACGATTTCCCGCAAAAGGGGATGCTCGTCGCGAAGATCCTCGGCAGCCCCCACGCCCACGCGCGGATTCGCTCGATCGACGTCTCCGCGGCGGCGGCCCTCCCCGGCGTTCACGCCCTGCTCACCCACGAGAACGTGCGCGGCGACCGGCCGTGGAGCGAGAACGATCCCGGCCGGTTCCCCCGGGTCGCCTATACGCGGGCGGGCCAGGATTACGTCGAGCCTTCCCCGTACGACTATTTCCTCTTCGATGCCAAGGTCCGGCACGTGGGGGACCGGGTCGCGGCGGTGGCGGCCGAGTCGGAGGAGGTCGCCGCCGAGGCGCTCCGCCGAATCCGGGTCGACTACGAGGTTCTTCCCGCGGTGCTCACGCCCGAGGAGGGGCTCCGGGAAGGGGCGCCGGTGGTTCACGACGAGCCGGACATCGTGCGGGCCGAGGACCCGGCGCGGAACCGCTGCGCCGCCGTCGACTGCACGCTCCGGGATCCGGCGAGAGGCTTCGCCGAGGCGGACCTGGTGGTCGAGGGGACCTACTTCTCCCCCCGGGTGCAGCACGCCCAGATGGAGCTGCACGGGGCGGTCTGTTATCTGGACGACGACGGGCGGCTGACCGTCATCTGCACGACCCAAGTTCCGTTCCACACGCGCCGCCAGATCGGGCAGGCCCTCGGCCTTCCGGTCGGGCGGATCCGGGTGATCAAGCCGCGGATCGGCGGCGGTTTCGGGGGCAAGCAGGAGATGGTCCTCGAGGATGTCGCCGCGGCCCTCACCCTCGCCTCGGGGCGGCCCGTTCGTTTGGAACTTTCCCGGTTCGAGGACCTGAACGCGGTCCGGTGCCGGCACTCCATGTCCATCGACGTGAAGGTGGGCGTAAAGAAGGACGGCACGCTGACGGCCATGGAGATGGTCGCTCTCGTCGACGCGGGGGCGTACGGCTCCCACAGTCCCACGGTGCCGACGAACACGGGGAACAAGAATCTCCCCCGCTACCGCTGCCCGAACATGCGCTACAAGTTCGACGCCGTTTACACGAACCTGCCGCCGGCGGGCGCCATGCGGGGATACGGAACGCCTCAGGGGGCGTTCGCCCTCGAGTGCCACATGGACGAGGTGGCGGAGAGGCTCGGCATGGACCCTGTCGATTTTCGGCTGGCCACCACGGTGCGCGAGGGGGACGCAGACGAGCTCTCCCCCCACATCTATGAAGTGAAGGCGTCGAACGTGCCGGAGGACGAGCGGTCGGCGTGGAAGATCGAGAGCTGCGGCCTCCGGGAGTGCATCGAGAAGGGGGCGGAGGCGATCGGCTGGCGGGAGAAGCGGAAGCGTTATGCCGAGGAGAACGCCCGGAATCCGCTCATCAAGAAGGGGGTCGGCATGTGCTGTCTCTCCCAGGGGAGCGGTGTGGCGGGTATCGACACGGCGGGGGCGACGGTGAAGTTGAACGAAGATGGTTCGGTGACGCTGATGATCGGCGCGGCGGACCTCGGTACGGGGGGGGACACGGTGATCGCCCAGATCGTCGCGGAGACCCTCGGGATCGGCGTGGAGGATGTGACGGTCTACGCGGCGGACACGGACCTGACCCCCTTCGACTCGGGGGCGTACGCGTCGAGCACGACGTATGTCTCGGGCGGCGCCGCGCTCCGGGCGGCGGAGGAAGTCCGCGATTCGATCCTGGACGCCGCGGCGGAGATGATCGGCGAGAAGGCGGCCGATCTACGTCTGGAGGATCGCAAGGTGATGTCGGCGGCCTCGGGGGGGGAGACGCCCCTCCGGGAGGTGGCGATGTTCATCGCCTACAAGAAGAAGACGCAGGTGGAGAAGACGGCGTCGCACGTGTCGCCGGTCAGCCCGCCCCCTTTCGCGGCGCAGTTCGCGGATATCGAGGTGGACATGGAGACGGGGGAGATCCGGGTGGTGGAGTTCGTGACGGCGGTCGACGCGGGGACGATCCTCTCGCCGAAGCTCGCGGAGGGGCAGGTGCACGGCGCGGTCTCGATGGGGCTCGGCGCGGCGCTGGTGGAGGAACTGATGTTCGACGGCGAGGGGCGCCCGGCGAACGTCGGCTTCATCGACTACAAGATCCTGAAGTCGAAGGGCATGCCGAAGATGAAGACGATCTTCGTCGAAACGTACGAGCCGACCGGCCCCTTCGGGGTGAAGGCGATCGCCGAGATCCCGGTGAACGGTCCCGCCCCGGCCGTCGGCAACGCATTGAAGCACGCGCTCGGCGTCCGCCTCCGGGAACTCCCGTTCACACCGGAGCGGGTGCTTCGCGCGGTGGGGAAGATGTAGGGGGATGGGGTAGGACGGGCAGGTAGGACGGGCAGGTAGGACGGGCAGGTAGGACGGGCAGGGCCTGACTGCGGCTGTCCGCTGCAGTGCTCGGCAGTCGCGCAGCGGATTACCGGGTCCGTTTCGAATGAGCCGCGCCTTTCGTTCACAGTGATGAAATGACGGTCGAGTGAGCATCCAGGGACAGCCACTTGTTTGTTCTGCACGGCGGGGAGGCGGACCGGCATCGGGAGGGGGCGGGGCATAACCGGGGAGTTCTTGATGCCTTCCGCAACGCTACCTCTGCGAGCCCGGAGAATGGGAGGGCTTCCTTCCGCAGCACGACGAGCGTTCAAGTCCGCCCCACTCCCCTCCCTCCTCCGGTCCGCCTCCCCGCCGTGTCCCCTTAGCCCTGGCGCGAAAGGTCCCCCGAGGACAACACGGCCCTGTTTCCCTTGTCATCCCCGCGCAGGGGATCCAGGAAATCCAATTCCGTGATGCTCCCTCCCCGTTCGTCCTGAGTAGGACCGGAGGTCCGTATCGAAGGGCAACCAGGGACAGTCACCATCTTCTGCGTACGGCGGGGGGCGGACCGGCATCGGGAGGGGGTGGGGCATAACCGGGGAGTTCTTGATGCCTTCCGCAACGCCACCTCCGCGAGTCCGGAGAATGGGAGGGCTTTCTCCCGCCGCACGACGAGCGTTCAAGTCCGCCCCACTCCCCTCCCTCCTCCGGTCCGCCTCCCCGCCGTGTCCCCTTAGCCCTGGCGGCAAAGGTCCCCCGGGGACGACACGGCCTTGCTTCCCTTGTCATCCCCGCGGTGCTTGCCCCGCGCACTGTCCAATTGTCATCCTCGCGTAGGCGAGGATCCAGGAAATCTAATTCCGTAGTTCCCCTCCCCGTTCGTCCTGAGTAGGCGCCCTCGGCGCCTTGTCGAAGCCTGTGCTGAGTAGGACCGGAGGTCCGTATCGAAGGGGGCGAGGCGGGGGGAGCAGAGGCGTGGGGATGGCAGTCGGATCAGGGGGACGAAACTGCGATTTCGGGCGGAGCAACGACCTGCCGCCGCTTTCACGCTGGATTAGTCCGCGGCGGGGGACCCGGGGGCGGCCCTTGTTACCGTCAGCGTCACGATGTACTCGCCGAGCTGTGGAACCTGGAACAGGCCAGGATACTGAGGATTGATGCCGTCCTCCTTGTACGTCGGGTACGGCACGAGCCCGCCCAGGGTCAGCGTGTATGCCTCGTGGTCCACGTGTTTCGAGTACGGGCCGGTGTCCGTGGTGTGGACCACGAGCTCTACGGGTTCTCCCGGGGCTCTGTTCGGGATGTCCTGGCGCACCCATAGGTCGACGAAGGCGACACCCTCCCAAAAGCACGTGAACGATCCATCGATCGGGCAACGACCGTCTGATGGGACATCCGCGAAGACGACCCACAGGTACGCTCCCGAAATGTAGGCCGTCCGGCCCACTCGCAGTTTGAAGGTGTCGCCCAACCGTACCGTCTTGGCAGCTTCCTCCAGATCATCCCACTTCGCCTGGTCAAAATCAGGGACCCAATCTGTAGGGCCGCTTCCGGAAGTACATTGAATTGCGAGGGTCGCCACGGCCAAGAGCGCGATCTTGAGAATCAACCGCATGCTAGGCACCTCCCGACAGACAGTTTACAGTCGGATCCCCGGATCGTCCATGGGACGCCGCCCGTTTTCGCGGAACGTGGGCTTCGTCTTCTCCGCATGGAGGGTCGGTCCCCCGCTCACTCCGGAGTGCTATCGGAGGGGAGGCAGCCGGTCTTCAGTCTTCAGAGATCGTTGCTTGACAGGTGCCGCACACGGAATTACTATGTAATTACATAGGAGGGGCGGTCTCATGAAGACACGCTTGGTTCGCATCGGGAATTCACGGGGCGTGCGGATTCCGAAGCCGCTGATCGAGGAGGCCGGACTCTCGGAGGAAGTCGAGATCCGTGTTCAGGGCGGAGCGATCGTCATCGCTTCGGCCGCAGGAATCCGCGCCGGCTGGGCGGAGGGGGCTGAGGCCCTGCGGGAGAGAGGGGAGGACCTCCTGGTGATTCCTCCGGCTCCGACCCGGTTCGACGAGGAGGAGTGGGAATGGTGAAGGAGAGCGGGATTCGGCGGGGTGAGGTTTACCTGATCGCCCTCGATCCCGCCCGGGGCGAGGAGATCCGGAAGACCCGGCCCTGCGTCGTCGTTTCACCGGACGAGTTGAACGGGCATCTCCGCACGGTCATCGTGGCACCGCTCACGACCGGATCTCACGGTTATCCCTTTCGAGTGCCCTGCCGGTTCGGGGGGTGCTCCGGCCATGTGGTGCTCGATCAGATCCGCACGGTGGACCGGGATCGCCTCGTCCGCCGCCTCGGTCGTCTGTCGCCGAAGGCGACGGCTTTGTCGCTGGCCGTTCTCCGGGAGATGTTCGCGGCGTAGGGATGCCATTCCCCGTTCGTCCTGAGTAGGCGCCCCCGGCGCCGTATCGAAGCCTGTCCTGAGCCTGTCGACGGGGGCGGCAATGCGCGGTGAATCGAAGCCCGTCCTGATCCTGTCGAAGGGGGCGGCGAAACCGAAGGTATCATGTACATTTCCCGTGGCCCCCGTCACCGTTCGTCCTGAGTGATCCGACCGGAGGGAGGATCGTATCGAAGCCTGTCCTGAGTAGGACCGAAGGTCCGTATCGAAGGGGATGAACAGGGGAGAAGGTGGCCGAGGACAGTCGCAATCTGCTGCGTGCGGCGGGGGGCGGACCGGCATCGGGAGGGGCCGGGGCATAACCGGGGAGTTGTTGGCGGTCCGCGCAACGCTACCCGTACGAGCCCGGAGAATGGGAGGGCTTTCTCCCGCCGCACGACGAGCGTTCAAGTCCGCCCCACTCCCCTCCCTCCTCCGGTCCGCCTCCCCGCCGATCTTCCCCCGTTCGTCCTGAGTGCCGCGGCCAAGGGCCGCGGTGTATCGAAGCCTGTCCTGAGTAGGACCGGAGGTCCGTATCGAAGGGGATGAACCGGGGGCCTGTCGAAGGGAATGAACCGGGGTCGGGAAACAGAGAATGATTGACCCACGACCCATCGAACACCTAGAATCCCAAGTAGTTAGCAGATAGCCGGAGGCGAACGAGCACTTCTCGCGCCGATGATCGGGGAGCGCAATATCCGTTCTGTAGCAGTAACTGTGCACACACGATCATTGGTTGTGAGAGTAGACTGGCATTGTGTTCCCCAATTGTTACCCAGTCTGTAGATAGAAAAGTACCAAATCGGATTTCGTCAAGGGGATTCTATGGGTAGAAGAGGTTCTTTCAGCGGCCTAGTAAACGCCATGGCCCGCGAAGCCGCGCGGTCCGCTCGTGAAGCCGAACGTAGAGAGAAAGCTCGCCAGAGAGAATTGCACCTCCTTGAGAAGGCAATGATCCGCGCTCAGGGGCAGGCTGTACGCGAAGCCAAGAAACTCTACGCCGAGAGTCGTTTGGAGGAAGCCAACGAGAGGAACGAGCACCTTGCCACTAGAACCGAGGCGTTGTCCCAGATTCTGAAACACACACTTCAGATTGATGATACAGTCTCATTTGGTGACCTTCGAGTGAAAGAGCGCTTTCGGTCATTCAAGATTCCGAAGGATCTAAGCGAGGAACCGACACCGCCGGACCGAGAGTCCTTTCTTAGCCAGATACCAAAGCCTAACCGTCTAGCAAAGATTCTCCCAGGTTCCAGAGCGAAGTACGAGTCTCGACTTCGAGAAGCCGATGCTCAATACTCAGAGGCACTTAAAGAGTATCAGCAAGCGCTCGATGCTCGAGAAGAGAGAATACGGCAAGTGCGAGCCGAATATGTGAAGGAGAAAGAGCAATTCCAGGAGAAGGTCCGACAGCGGAATCAGGAGATAGACGAGTTTCAAGTTGCGTACGGCAATGGTGATTCTGAGGCGATAGTAACCTACTCCTCTATGGTCCTGGAGCGATCAGAATACCCCGAGGAGTTTCCCCAAGAATACCGATTGGCGTACATCCCAGAATCGAAGGAGCTTGTAATTGAGTATGAGCTCCCCAATGTTTCGGTTGTGCCGACCGTCAGTGAGTACTTCTACGTAAAGAGCAAGGATGAGATACGAGAGAAGGATGCGAAGCAGAGCGACTTAAGATCTCTCTATCAAGATGTCGTGGCCGCAGTCAGCCTTCGGTCTATCCATGAGGTTCTGGAGGCAGACCAAGGAAACCATATCGACGTCGTAGTCTTCAATGGATTTGTTCAGGCGGTAGATCCGGCCACGGGGAACGATATCCGTCCGCATCTCGTTTCTGTCAGAACAACTAAGGAGCGCTTCTCTGAGGTTAACCTCTCGAGGGTCGACAAGGCGGTTTGTCTGAGGAATCTGGGTGCTCAAGTTTCTCGGAGTGCGGACCAACTGCAGGCCGTTAAGCCCATAGTCGACTTCAACATGGTTGATCGACGCTTCGTGGAAGCAAGCGATGTCCTCGCCGACCTCGAGAGTCGACCCAATCTCTATGAATTAGATCCGTTTGAATTCGAGAACCTCATAAGCAATCTGTTCGACCATCTCGGATTCGACACCAAACAAACACAGTCATCCCGAGACGGGGGTGTCGATGCTATTGCCTTCGATACGCGGCCCATTGTAGGTGGGAAGGTCGTTATTCAGGCCAAGCGGTACAAGAATACGGTGGGCGTTGCGGCCGTTCGAGACCTCTATGGAACGATGATTAATGAAGGAGCCAATAAGGGCATACTGGTTTCGACTAGTGGGTATGGGCCAGATGCTCATGAGTTTGCCAACGAAAAGCCTATCGAGCTTATCGATGGTGGGGGGCTTCTTTACCTATTGGGGCAAATAGGAGTACAGGCCAAGATCGTGTTTCCCGATGATACCGTGCCCTCCTAATGGGCCGCTTCCCTGCCGTAAGTGACCAAGGGAATTTAGGGGAGTTCAGAGACAAAATACCAACTACCGCCATGAACACTCACATGTCTCTCGCCGGTCCGACCCTTCGATACACCGTGGCCTTCGGCCGCGGCACTCAGGGCGAACGGGGGGGGGGGAGCTACGGAATTGGATTTCCTGGGTCCCCGCCTACGCGGGGATGACAATTCGATACTGCGCGGGCAGGCTCCGGGGGATGGCGATCCCATGAAATCGGCGGGGAGGCGGACCGGAAGAGGGAGGGATCGGGGCAGGCTGGGACGCTCGTCGTGCTGCGGAAGGAAACCCTCCCATTCTCCGGGCTCGCGGACATTGCGTTGCGGATACCATTAACGGCTCCCCGTCTATGCCCCGGTCCCTCCCGATGCCGGTCCGCCCCCCGCCGCACGTAGGATTTCCTAACCAGAGACCCTATTTCCCGCACACCTGTCCTTTCGGAACCATGTCCTTTCGGAACCAGATACCCCTCCGCTCTGCTCCGGGAGAATCTGGTACCGAAAGGAACCCGCATTCCACATCCAATATCCCCCATCTCTCTTCACACCTTCGGCCTCTCCATCGCGAAGCGGTCTCGGGTCCGGCAGTAGAGCGGGCCGCCCATCTTGCCGACGGCGTGGAACTTGTCCGGATCGATGTGGCCGTCCTCTTTCAGGTAGCCGTCCCGCACATGGAAACGGACCACCTGGCCGAGGAGGAGGGTGGTGACCGACGGTTCCTCGCCGACGTCGACGGCCCGGAGGAGGCGGCACTCGAAGTGGATCGGCGACTCCGCGACCCGGGGGGGGGCGACCAGGTCCGAGGGGATCGCCGTCAGGCCGCTCACCTCGAACTCGTTCACCTCCGGCGGGTAGTCGCCGCTCGTCCGGTTCATCGCGACCGCGATCGACTCGTCCACCACGTTCACCACGAACTCGGCCGTCTCCAGCGCGTTCCGGACCGTGTCCTTCTTCGCGCCCCGCCGCCGGGTGACCGAGACGCTCACCACCGGCGGAGAGGCGGAGACGCCGTTGAAGAAGCTCATGGGGGCGAGGTTCGGGGCCCCGCCGGCGCTGATCGTCGACACGAAGGCGATCGGCCGGGGGACGATCGACCCGACCATCAGAAAATAGAGGTCCTTCGGGGTCATCTTGTCCGGTTCCAGAATCATGAACGCTCCTCCCGCAGGGCCGAACGTTGCCGGGGCCCTTGACGAGGGTAACGCGGAACAGCGCCCGGCGCCACCGGCGAGGCGGAGGGGAGTCTCCCTTTGATATAATGAGGAAGGTCCGTCCCCGGGAGGCGCCATGCTTCGATTCGATCTCGCCGGTCTACCCCCCGGCCTCCATCTCGGAACCTCCTCCTTCGGCAACGCCGACTGGGTCGGCCCGTTCTATCCCGAGGGAGCGAAGGCGGCCGACTTTCTCCGCCATTACTCCGCCCTCCTTCCGGCGGTGGAGATCGACGCCACCTGGTACGCGAGCCCCTCGGCGAAACTCGTCGACGGATGGGCGCGGAAGACCCCGGACGGCTTCAAGATCGCCGCCAAGGTCCCGAAGAGGATCACCCACGATCTCTACCTCGAAAACTGCGAGGGGGAGTGGGCGGCGTTCCTCTCCGCCATGGACCGGCTCGGCGAGAAGCGGGGCCCCCTGCTCTTCCAGTTCCCGTACGTGGCGAAGGGGAGGGACGAGCACGAGTACCGGACGGGGGACGACTTCCGAAGGCGGCTCGAGCGGTTCGCCCCCCATCTCGCCGAGGCGGGCCGGTGCGCCGTGGAGGTGCGGAACCGGACCTGGCTCGGCGAGGAGCTCTACAGCCTTCTCCGGGAGGCGGGCGCGGCCCTCGTCCTCGCCGACTACTACACCATGCCCCCCCCGGAGGGGTACTTCGAGGCGGGCGATCCCCGGACCGCCGACTTCGCCTATCTCCGCTTTCTCGGCCATCACCGGCAGATGGACAAACTCGTCCGGGAGGCGAAGGAGGCGGGGGAGCGGAAGGGGGATTGGGAGTCGATCCTGGTCGACCGGACCGGTCCGACCCGGGCATGGATCGCCGTGATTCGGAACCTACTCCAGACCGGGGGGGACGTCTTCGCCTTCTTCAACAACCATTACGCCGGTTTCGCGCCCGGCTCGATCGACCTCTTCCTCCGCCTCTGGGCCGAGGATCGCGAGGGGGCCTGAAGCCTTGGAGGAAGAATCGCTCCGAGATGCAGCCGACCGCCGGAGTGATGCCGGCATGGACCGGAGGCTGAAACCATCATTGTGCCTCATAACGTCCTTTATGATGCACAATCAAGGGGAGAGGAGGGAGGTCCTGCCGGGAGTGGCCCTTTATCGAGGAGTGTCTGTTCGGCGAATGTCGCCCGCACGGGTTTCTGCTGCTCGAATGTCCCACTTTACGAAAAGTGTGACGTATCAGGATCCGCAGAAATGGCACGCCCCCCGGGAAGTTACGAATAAATCGCGTTATCAGAAGGTTAAGGGCTGCGAGTTTGTAAAGGCAGAAGCATATCGAGGAGCGGCGCGAATGGTCGGCCGATTCTCAATCCTTTCTTAGATTACTCCGTTACGCGCAGCCGGTTCTGTATTTCCTGGGGGATTCCTTGCCAGGCGATAGCGATCTTCTCCGGAGAGAGCTCGGGAGAGAGCTTGTCCGTGTTGCCTTTCTTGACTTCCAACCCCATTCTGAGGCGTTTCTCGGCAGGGTAGCACCTGATAACGAAGCGCGTTTCGCACCTTTCACATGGGTACTTATCTAGCTTCCGCTGGTCCGACAGCATGAGGTATTCTTTTGCATAATCTCCAATAAGGTCGCGGTCAGGTCTCCATTCGGTCCTTATATAGCCACCCTCTCGATCCAAAACAGCTATTGGGAAACGCTCAGATACCACGTCGATGACTGTTCTCCAAATACGATCGTAATCCTCTGTCTCGACAGGTACATCCCGCCATATGGGCCATTCCCCCTCCCTCGGGGCCGGCGGAGGATAGATGTAATTAGTTTTGACCGCCGCTGGTGTAACTTGGGTTTGTGCACAACCCAGACCAAAGCAGTACATAGCAGCGAGGGAAGCCGCCACAGAACCGATCAATTGACATCTCATTTCTCACCTCCGGCATGACCCGCCCAAGGGAGGACGGGGAAGGATAATCCACCAACAGATTAACAGAGCCGATCCACCGTTGATACCGATAACGGTCCTTATCGGAAATTGCGCGAAGGCCCGCAACGTAATGGCGCCCACCAGTGCCCCTCTCCGTGGCCCTGATGTCCCACTTCTGGAAGGAAGTGACATCTCAGACAATAGCCCGGTCTTTGGGGGCCGGAGGGCGTCCCCGTCCGCCTCGAATGTCCCTATTGGGACATCTACGTCACGAAACCAGGCGAAAGCGACATCCTTCCCGAAACCGGTCCGTCCACCACAAACATCCCAGTTCGCCTTCCGCATAGAAACGCGAACTTTGCCGTTCCGACTCCTTGTTGACCTTCCCGGCATGTGAATCCCCGGGAGCTCACATGGACCGCTTCTCACCCCAGGGGCCGGCGGTGCGCTCCGGCCGCCGGAAGGCGAACCGAGTTCGCGCCCCACGTCGAGACACGAACCTGCCGGAATCGAGAAGGCGTTTCCGAGCCCCCCCCTTCGCACCACAATGAAGACCAGTGAATCAGGCCCGAGGAGGGCAACCCGGCAACTCGTGATTACTTGGTGAATTGCAGGGTTCTTTGGGCACCCACAGAGGGAGATCTTGAAAACTTCGGCCCGGGCCGATAGGCTCATGGGGACGAGGAAACCCCTACCGAGGCGAGAAACGTGAGCTCACCGACCGACAAGGAGAGGGGGGAGAAGCCCCGCCCCCTCCGCCGGCGGATCGTCATCGAGAAGGCGGACCGGTACCACCGCCTTCTCGCCGACCCGTCGGAAGAACTGAAGCGGGTCCGCCGCCGCGCCGAGGCGCGGGGCTTCCGGATCGTGGACTTCAGCCGTACCGCCCCCGATCTTCCCCTTCCGGAGACATCGGGCGCGGCCCCCGCCGGGGGGGACCTTCCGGGGATCCGCCGGGAGATCGCGGAGCGCCTCGAACGAGAGCGGGGGGTTCGCCTCGATCCCGAGACCGAGATTCTCCCCCTCCTCCACATCCCGGAGAGCTTTCGGTTTCTCGCCCTCGCCTTCGTGAATCCCTCGGACGTCGTGCTCATTCCCGATCCGGGGGATCCGGCCTACCGGGTCTCCGCGGGCGTCGCGGGGGGTTGGCCGATCTCGTACCCTCTCCCCGCGGGGCGGGGATTCCAACCCGACCTCGACCGAATCGAGCCGGAGGCCGCCTACCGGGCGCGGCTCCTCTTCGCCGGATACCCCCACATGCCCACCGGGGCGTGGGCCCCTCCCGGGTTCTTCGCCGACCTCGTCCGGTTCGCGAAGGAGAAGAACATCCTCGTCGCCCACGACGCGACGCTCGCCGCCGCGGCCCTCGGGGGGGAGCGGCCCCCCGGCCTCCTGGACCACCCCGAAGGGAAGGAGGTGGGCGTCGAGTTCCACTCCCTCGCCCCCTTCCACCAGGTGGGCGGATGGCGGCCCGGCTTCGCCGCGGGGAACCGGGAGATCCTGTTCGCCGTCGAGACCATCCTGGAACGCCTCGGCCAGCCCTCGCTCGCGGAAACCGCGGCCCCCCTCCGCCGGGCCCTCGATCTCCCGCCGGAGGAGACCGCCCGCGCCCGGGAGGTCTTCCGTTCCCGGGGGGCCCTCGCCGCGGAGGGGATCCGCGCCCTCGGCTGGGAGGTGGAAGAGCCCCTCGCCGGATTCCATCTCTGGGTCCGGGTCCCCCACGGTTACCACTCGGTCGGGTTCGCGTCCCTCCTCCTCCGGAAGGCGGGGATCGCCGTGCTCCCCGGTTCCTCCTTCGGCGAGTTCGGCCACGACCGGGTCCTGATCTCCCTCACCGAGGACGAAGGGGCGATCCGGATCGCCCTCGACCGGCTGGCGCGCCTCCCGCGGATGCGGGGGAAGATCGCCGGCTGGATGCACTCGGGGGGAAAGGAGCGGGCCCGGTGACGCGGGTTCACCTCGGCATCGGATCCAATCTCGGCGACCGGCTGGAGCATCTCCGCCGGGCACTCCGCGCCCTCGAGACCGGCCCCTTTCGCGCGGAGCGGGTCTCGCCCGTCTTCGAGACCGCCCCGGTCGGACCGGTCCCCGATCAGCCCCGGTTCCTCAACTGCGTCGCCCGGGGAACGTTCGAAGGGGGCGCCCGGGATCTTCTCGAACTGATCCGCCGCGTCGAGACCGAACTCGGTCGCGCGCGGGAGGTGCCGAAGGGCCCCCGGACCATCGACGTGGACATTCTCTACTTCGGGGAGGAGCGCATCGACGAGCCGCCGGACCTCGTGATTCCCCATCCGGAGATCCCGAACCGCCGCTTCGTCCTCCGGCCCCTTGCGGAAATCGACCCGGATCTGGTACACCCGGGAATCGGGAAGACCCAGGCCGAATTGCTCCTCGAGACGGCCGACGGGGGCGAGGTGTCCCCCTTCCCGGGAGATTGTTGAGATGGAGCACCGGTACATCGCGGTCGAAGGGGTGATCGGCGTCGGGAAGACCACGCTCTCCCGGACCATCGCCTCCCGGCTCGGCGCGGAGCTGAACCTGGAGCTGGTGGAGGAGAACCCCTTCCTGCAAAAATTCTATGACGACATCCGGACCTACGCCTTCCAGACACAGATCTTCTTCCTCCTCTCCCGCTTCCGGCAGCAACAGAGGCTCGCCCAGACCTCGCTCTTCGCCGAGCGCGTGATCAGCGACTACGTCTTCGCCAAGGACCGGATCTTCGCGAGCATCAACCTGACCGACGACGAGATGGTGCTCTACGACCGCCTCGTGGAGGTGATGGAGCCCCAAGTCCCGAAGCCGGACGTGGTGATCTACCTCAGGGCGGACATCGAACTGCTCGTCGACCGGATCCGGAAGCGGGGGCGCGAGTTCGAAAAGAACCTGACCCGCGAGTACCTCGAGGTTCTCCGGGAAGCGTACAACTACTTTTTCGCCCATTACGACCAGACTCCTCTCCTCGTGATCAACTCGGGGGAAACGGACTTTCTCGGCCGGCCGTCGCTGGTGGACGACCTGATCGACCAGCTCGGCCGCCTGAAAAGCGGCGTCGCCTATTTCGCCCCCCGGGGGAAGGACAGGTCCCCATGAACGACCGGAGCCGCCGGAAGATGACCCCCCGGAAGCTGGTGCGCATGAAGAAGAAGGGGGAGAAGATCGCCATGCTGACGGCGTACGACTTCCCCACGGCGGAGATCCTCGACGGCGCGGGCATCGACGCGATCCTCGTCGGGGACACGCTCGGCATGGTCGTGCTCGGCCACGAGACGACGCTCCCGGTCACCATGGACGCCATGGTCCACCACGCGGCGGCCGTCTCCCGGGCGAAGCCCGCCGCCCTCGTCATCGGCGACATGCCCTTTCTCTCCTACACGGTGAGCGTCCCCCTGGCGATCGAAAACGCGGGCAGGCTCGTCAAGGAGGGGGGCGTCGAGGCGGTGAAGCTCGAAGGGGGGCGGGCGATGGTTCCCGTCATCCGGGCGCTCCTCCGCGCCTCGATTCCGGTCATGGGCCACCTCGGTCTGACGCCCCAGTCGATCCTCCGGTTCGGGGGCTACGTGGTTCAGGGGAAATCGGCCGCGGCGGCGGAGAGGCTCGTCGAGGCGGCCCGGGCCTTGGAGGACGCCGGCTGTTTCGCCGTCGTTCTCGAGGCGATTCCCGCGGAGCTGGCGAAACGGGTGACCGAGGCGGTGTCGATACCGACGATCGGGATCGGCGCCGGGCCCTCCTGCGACGGGCAGGTGCTCGTGACCCACGACATCCTCGGGATGTACGACAGGATCCTCCCCCGCTTCGTGAAACGGTACTGCGATCTCCGCAAGGAGATGGACGCCGCCTTCCGGGCGTATATCGACGAGGTGAAGCGGGGCGTCTACCCGGGAACGGAGCACAGCTACTTGGCGGAGAACGGCCGTGAGTGACGGCCCCCCGGCCGTCGCCCGCACCCGGGAGGAGCTCCGCCGGATCCTCCTCGATCTTCGCCCCCGGGGACCGGTCGGCTTCGTTCCCACCATGGGCGCCCTCCACAAGGGGCACGTATCTCTCGTCCGCGCCTCCGCGGCGGAGTGCGCCGTCACGGTGGCGAGCGTCTTCGTCAACCCGACCCAGTTCGGTCCCGGCGAGGACTTCGGCGCCTACCCCAGGACGGGGGAGGCGGACATGCGAAAACTCGCCGGCGCCGGGGCGGACGTGGCCTTTCTCCCTTCCCCCGAAGAAATCTACCCGGAAGGTCCCCGGGCGTTCATCGAAGTGGAGGGCCTCTCCGGCACTCTCTGCGGCTCCACCCGGCCGGGCCACTTCCGCGGGGTCGCCACGGTGGTGTGGAAGCTCCTCGAGCTCGTGGATCCGGATACGGCGTACTTCGGCGCGAAGGACGCGCAGCAGGTGATCGTCATCCGCCGGATGGTGGAGGACCTCTTCGGTCCCTGGTCGATCCGGACCTGCCCGACGATACGGGAAAGGGACGGCCTCGCCATGAGTTCACGGAACGCCTACCTCGGCCCCGAAGAGCGGGCCGCGGCCCCCGTCCTCTTTCGGGGGCTGACCGAGGGGCGCCGCCTTCTCGAGGGGGGGGAGCGGGATGCCGCGGCGATCACGGGGGCCGTCCGCCGGGTGATGGACAGGGAACCCCTCGTGGCGCCGGAGTACGTCGAGCTGGTCCGCCTCTCCGACCTCGGGCCGGTCCGGAAGGCGGAGGGGGATCTCCTCCTCGCCGCGGCGGCCCGGATCGGCGGGGCGCGGCTCATCGACAACCTCTCCCTTCGCGTGGGGGAGGGGGTGGAGGGGATCCTGCCGTGAAGGACCGGGCGGCCCTCGTCCTCGCCGCGGGCGAGGGAAAGAGGATGAAATCGGACCTGCCCAAGGTCCTGCACCGTCTCCGGGGGAAACCGCTCCTGCACTGGGTGCTCGACGCCGTGGAGTCGGCCCGGTTCCCCCGGGCCGTGGTGATCGTCGGGCACGGAGGGGAGGCGGTGAAGGCCGCCTCGGAGCGGCCCGGCGTCGAATTCGTCTGGCAGCGGGAGCAGAAGGGGACGGGCCACGCCGTGATGCAGGCCGAGCCTCTCCTCCGCGATTTCGACGGTTCTCTCGTGGTACTCTCGGGGGACGTTCCCCTGGTCAGGCCGGGCACGCTCGAAAGGCTCGTCTCGGTCCACGAGGAGCGGCGGGCGGCGGTGACGGTGATCACCGCCGAGATGCCCGACCCGACCGGTTACGGTCGGATCGTTCGGGACGCGGGGGGGGAGGTCGACCGGATCGTGGAGCAGAAAGACGCCGCGCCGGAGGAGCGGGAGATCCGGGAGATCAACTCCGGCACCTACTGCTTCGATTGCCGGGCGCTCTTCGAAGTGCTCCCCCTCCTTCGGTCGGAGAACGCCGGCGGCGAATTCTACCTGACCGACACGATCGCCAAGCTCCGGGAGCGGGGGCGGGTGGTGGCGCCCTTCCCGGTCGCCGACCGCTGGGAGATTTTCGGAATCAACACGCCGGAGCACCTCGGTCTCGCCGAGAAACGGCTCGCTCCGGGAGGATAGGGAGCGTACGACCGGCGCCCGAAGGCGCCGGGGAGGCGACATGGATCGGCTGTGGGCGACTTGGCGGATGCCCTACATCGATACGCTGAAAGAGAGGGGGGAGGAGGGGGACGGGTGCGTCTTCTGCGACAAGCCCCGGGAGGGAACGGACGAGGAGTCGTACATTCTCCTCCGGCGCCCGAAAACCTTTGTCATCCAGAACGCCTTTCCTTATAATCCCGGGCACATCATGATCGCGCCGTACCGGCACGTCGCCCGCTTCGCCGATCTCGGCGGGGAGGAGCGCGGGGAGATCGGCGACCTTCTCGTCCTGTGCGAGACGGTCATCGAGCGCGTCTTCCGCCCGAACGGCATGAACGTGGGGGTCAACCTCGGAAGGGCGGCGGGGGCCGGCGTTCCGGGCCACATCCACGTTCACCTCGTTCCCCGCTGGCAGGGCGACTCGAACTTCATGCCCCTGTTCGGCGGCACCAAGGTGATCCCCCAGGGGCTTCGCGACACGTACGGAAAACTGAAAGAGGCGCTGGACGCGCTCGAAGGGCCGGAGGGCTGACCGTGGCGAAATCCCGGAAGAAGAGCCGGACCCGGAAGAAGAAGGAGGGCCTCGCGGCGAGGGGCGCGAGGCTCGTAAACCGCGTCTTGATCCTTCTGACCTTCGGGCTCATCGCCCTCTACCTTCTGCCCCTCTCGACCAAGATTCTGGACGACGGGGACGAGACCGCCGTCTCGGCCCCGGGGGAATCGGTCACGGTGCAGGTCTTGAACGGCTGCGGCGAATCGGGCCTCGCCCTGAAGGTGACCCGGTTTCTCCGGAGCGCCGGCCTCGACGTGGTGGAGATGGGGAACGCCGAGAACTTCCACCACGAGAGGACCAAGATCGTGGCGAAGACGGAGAACACCGCCGCCGCGGAGCGCGTTCGGGGCATCCTGGGGATCGGCGAGGTGGTTTCCGCCCCCGACTCGTCCCTGCTCCTCCAGGTGAGCGTGATCATCGGCTCCGACGCCGTTCCGTTCCCCCCCCGCCCGGCGGAGAGGTAACATCGAAAGGACCGGGTGCCCGCCCGGAGGACCGGTCCGGAGGTGATTTTGATGGGTCTCGGAGGCATCGGTTTTCAAGAACTGCTGGTCATCTTCCTGCTGGTGCTCCTTCTCTTCGGGGCCAAGCGGTTGCCCGAGGTGGGGAAGGCGCTCGGCAAGGGGATCCGGGAGTTCAAGAAGGCCACGAAGGAGATCCAGGCCGACGTGGACCTGGAGGAGTACGAGAAGAAGCCTCCCCGGAAGCCGGTCGAGGAGAAAGAGAACGCCGAAGCGAAGGATGAGTAGCCGGCGCCGGGCGAGAGAAGATCGAGGGCGCGACCGGAACGACCCGGCCGCGCCCTTTCTTTTCGTTCCGCCGATGACCCAGACTAGGAGGCCGAGACGGTCGAAGGCTCGGGCCGGAGATCCTCGATGGTCGCCGCATTCCGCCGGCCCTCGAGCCATTGGGTGAACACGTACTCCTGACGTTGGGCGAGGAGGGACCGGAGAATCACCCCCTTCTCCTGGAGGTATCGCTCCTCGTCGATCGGGTTCACCTTCTCCCGCCGCACGAAGAAGCTCCCGAACTTGGTGTGGAACGGCCCGCCGACCTCGCCTTCCGGCGAGGCGAAAGCGGCGAGGATGAGCCGCGGGTCCCGGCCGATCCCGGGCACCGATCCGGCGCGGGCGACGAGGTCGACCTTCTTCACCTCGCGGCCGGCCCGCCGGGCGATCCCCTCGAGGGACTCCCCGCCGGCGAAGCGTTCCGCCTCCTCCTTGGCTACGGCGAGCTTCTTCTCCCGGATCACCTCCTCCCGGACCCGGCTCCGGACCTCGGCGAGGGGCTGCACCTGGGAAGAGTCGCTCGCGGCGACCTCGAAGATGTAATAAGTGTTCTCCTGGTAGATGGGAACGGAGATGTCGCCGACCTTGCCGGCGTGGGCGAAGAGGTTGGCCGCCCGGAACTCGCCGAGGCCGGGAACGAAATCCCCCTCCTCGAACTTCGGAGTCGTCCGCACCTCGTATCCGAGCTTCTGCGCCGCGGGCCGGAGCCCCCCGAGGGTATCCCCGTGCGCCCGGAGATCCTCCGCGGCGAGGCGGGTCTTCTCCACCGTCTCGCCCCCCGCCTCCACGTTCAGAAAGATCTGGCGGAGCCGGACGGAGACATCGCTCCCGCTTCCCGTCTTCTCGGCCACCTGGATGATCTGGTACGCCCCTTCCCCTTCAATGACGTCCGAGACCTTCCCCGCGTCCAGGTCGAACGCGACCGCCTCGAGCTCCGGGGTCAGCTGGCCCTTCCGGAACACGCCGATCTCGCCCCCCTGCTGCGCCGTGGGGCCTTCGGAATAATAGCGGGCCAATTCCTCGAAGGGAGTCCCCTCCGCGACTCTCTGCTTGATCTCCTCCATCCGGTTCCGGAGATACTGGTAGTCCTCTTCGCTCGGCTCGATCTTCATCGTGACGTAGTCGAGCGAAGCCCGGGGCTCGACCCGGTAGTCGGCGCCGTGCCCGTCGTACCAGGCGCCGATTTCCTCGTCCGTGGCTTCCGGCGTCTCGTCGATCTCGCCGGGAAGGAAACCGACGTATTGAAAGTCGACCGTTTCGTTGTTTTGGACGTACAGGTCCCGGAGCTCCCCTTCGGTCACGCGCGCCGAGGCGGCGACCCGCTGGCGGAAATGGTTGTAGGGGAGCTGATCCCGGAAGTATCCCTCGAGCCAGCGCCAGTCCACGCCCGGATCGTCGATGGCGGCCCGGTATTTCTGGTAGTCGAACTGGCCGCCGGTGAGGAACGCCTCGTTCTTGCGGAGGAAATCGGGCGGGTTCGTCCGGATCGACAGGACGATCTCCTCGTCGGAGATGACGATGTTCGCCTTCGCCATTTCGGCCTCGACGATGGCCGAGTTCACGACCCGCTCCCACGCGCGCCCACGGAGGAACTCGGTGATCTCGGGGAGGACCGGGAGGTCCGAATCGCCCCGGTAGTAGGTCATCTCCTCGTTGAAGGCCCTCTCGTATTCTTCGACCGTCACGGGCCGGCCGTTCACCTTGCCGACCACGGACCGGCCCTGGCCGGTGGAAGAGGACCTGAGATCGGCCCCCCAGACCGCGAAGATCAGGCCGACGAAGGCGGCGATCACGATCCAGAGGATGATTTTCGTGTTTTCCCGCATCGATTGAAGCATCGGAACGTCTCTCCTTGCCGATTTTCGGAGCCCGGAACCGTCCGGCCCGGGTCTTGGCTGCCCGCAGCGATAGAAGGCGTAAACATACCACAAGGGGAGGGAGCCGGGCAACCGCTAGGAAAAGGGGGGCGGAGGGGGGGTATTTTTTTTGAGATATTCACGTTTTCCAGGGGCCCTTTTCTTGACACACGGCGAAGTCGGGTGCTAATTTGCGCTTAGGGTGGTTCTCGAGGGCGAAGGCGGGATGAGGAACCTCGTAGTCGGCGCGTCCCGAGACGGAGGATAAGAACGGGTCAGACCCAGGGTCCTATTATGTATGCACGGTCTCTGCTGGCGGTGGCGCTCCTACTCGGGGGGACGCCTTTGTTCGCGGCGGACCCCTCACCCCGGGCCGGCAAATACGTCTGGCCTCTCGCCTACCGGGGATGCCTGAGTTCCTCGTTCGCCGAATACCGCCAGGGCCACTTCCACGCCGGGATCGACCTCGCCACGGGGGGCAAGACCGGTTTCAAAGTGCGGGCCATCGCCGACGGCGAGATCTACCGGGTCAAGGCCTCCCCCTTCGGCTACGGGAAAGTCGTCTATCTCGCCCTGCCGGACGGGAAGATCGCCGTCTATGCCCATCTCTCCGATTTCGCGCCCCACATCCGCGAGGTGGTCGAGAGGGAGCAGATCCGGCTGAACCGGTACAGCGTCGAAGTGCGGCTCCCCTCGCGGTCGATCCCCGTGAGCGCCGGCGAGGTGATCGGCTACAGCGGGCAGACCGGCGTGGGCGCGCCCCATCTCCACTTCGAGCTCCGAGACGGCGAGGACGTTCCCTTGAACCCGATCCTCCACGGATTCCCCGTGGAGGATTCGTCGGCGCCGGTCATCCGCTCCGTGGTTCTCACCCCCCTCGAGGGGGATTCCCGGGTGGACGGCCGGATTCGCCCCCTCACCCTCGATCTCGAGTGGTCCCCCTCGGAGCTCTGCTACCGGACCGAACGGGTGGTCCGCATCGAGGGCCCCGTGGGCGTCATGATCCACTGCGACGACCGGCAGACCTCCTGCGACCACCGCCTCGGCGTGTACCGCATCGATCTCCGGGTGGACGAGGAGATCGCCTACCGGACCCGGTTCGACCAGTTCTCCTTCGACAAGGCGATGCTCGTGGGGATCGAGTTCGATCAGGGGCGGATCGACCGGGGGGGCGGGCAGTACCACCGCCTTTACACGACGGCGACCAACCTGCTCCCCTTCACGCTGACCGACCGGAGGCACGCGGGCGTCATCGTCGGGGCCACGCCCCCCGACTACGGCGACGGTCTCGTGCTCACCACGGGGCCCCACAAACTGGAGGCGACGGCGGGGGACGCCAACGGCAACGATGCCCGGGCCGTGCTCGGCCTGGTGGTCGGCGAGACGCCCGAGGTGCGCCGGGCCCAGGTGGTCGAAGACGGGGAGGTCACGGTGTTCATCGACCGGTCCCCCTCGGAGATCGGGGATCTCTACGTCGCCCGTTCGCTGAACGGGGGGCGCCATTGGGAGGCACGGCGGGGCCGGTACGAGATCGACCGGGGGGCGTGGGTGGCGGACGGTTTTCCGGAGCTCCAGACGCTCCGGAAGCCCCTCCTCTACCGGGTGGAGCTCTCGACGATCGAGGGGGCCCACGGACGGCCGCTGTTCATCTACCGGAACTACGAAGACATTTCGCCCCCGGAGCCCGCGATGGACCTCTCCATCGAGTATTGGGCCGACGCCGCCTTGGTCGTGCTCGAGACCGATCGGGCCTATCCGTACCGGGTGGAGGCGAAGGTGATCCGGGACGGGAGGGAACCCCTCAGGCCCGTGATGGAGCAGGTGGACGCGACCCGGTACGAGGGGATCATCCCCCTCCAAGCGATAAACTCGGAGAAGTCCTTCGTGACCGTGACGCTCCGTGGACGGGACGACCGGGAGTGGTCGTCTCTGCAGGAGATCCGCGCCGTCCGCGTCTCCGCCCTCGGCGGCGGCGAGGTCCGGTCCGTCGACGGCCTCGCATCGATCCGGTTTCCGCGCTCCGCGCTTGTCCGGGACACCCACTTCCGGGTCATCGAGGGAGAGGGCCCGCCTCTCGAGCGGGGCCTCACGTACACGAGTCCCGTCTACCGGTTCGAGCCCGCCGACGCCCTCCTCCGTGGGAACGCGCTCATCTCGATCCGGCCTTTCGTCGACGGGGGCGAGGGGAAGCGAGTCGCCCTCTACCGGGGGGACGCCCACGGCCGGTGGCAGTACATCGGGCGCGGCGCCGACCCCGGCCGCCCGGAAGTCTCGGCGGAAACGACCCATCTCAGCAGCTACGCGCTCATCCGCGACGAGGCGGCCCCGACGATCTTCGGACTGCGGCCGGAGAACGGGTCCGCCGTCAGCACGCGGAAGCCCCGGCTCCAGGCGAAAGTGGCCGACATCGGATCCGGCTTCGAGGCGGAAGACGTGGAGATCCGCCTCGATGGCCGCAAGGTGATCGCCGAATACGATCCCGAGCGGAATCTGATTTTCTACGTGGTGAGGACCCCCTTGGCCGCCGGTTCCCACAAGGTGGCCGTGATCGCCACCGACCGGGCCGGCAACGCCGCGAAGAGCGAAGCGACTTTCTACATCAGCGGGGAATGACATCGATGGCGCGGGGCGCTTCCTCCTTCGTCCACCTTCACAATCACAGCGACTACAGCCTCCTCGACGGGGCCCTCAAGGTTCACGATCTCGTGCGGCGCGCGGCGGAGGAGAATATGCCCGCCGCGGCGCTCACGGACCACGGGAACCTGTTCGGCGCCGTCCACTTCTACGAGGCGGCCCGGGCGGCGGGAGTGAAACCGATCATCGGCTCCGAGATGTACATCACCCTCGGCAGCCGGCACGAGAAGAAGACCGCACGCGCGGGGGGGGAGCGAAGCTACCATCTCGTCCTCCTCGCGAAGAACCGGGCCGGCTTCCGGAACCTGATCAAGCTCTCCTCCGCGGGATTCCAGGAGGGGTTCTACTACCGTCCCCGCATCGATCCGGAGATTCTGGCCGAGAGGAGCGACGGGCTCGTCTGTCTCACCGCGTGCCTGCAGGGGCCGGTGAGCGTTCCCGCGGTGAAGGGGGATCTGAGGGCCGCCGCGGAACGGGCCGGTCTCCTGAAGGAGATCTTCGAGCCCGGCCATCTCTTCGTCGAGATCCAGAATCACGGGCTCGAAGAGGAGCGGGTCGCCGGGAAGGCGCTCCGGGAGGTGGCGGGGAGGCTGGACCTCCCGGTGGTGGCGACGAACGACTGCCATTACCTCTCGCCGGACCACGCCGAGTCCCATGACATCCTCCTCTGCATCGGGACCGGCAAGGACCGGGACGACCCGAACCGTCTCCGGTACCAGACGAGCCGGAACCACTTCGCCGGCGCCGCCGAGATGGAGGATCTCTTCCGCGAGATCCCGGAGGCGATGAAGAACACCCTCCGGGTGGCGGAGATGGTCGATCTGGAGCTCGACCTCGAGACGACGCACCTCCCCGAATTCCCCATTCCCGAGGGTTTCGGCGGGCTCGATTCGTATCTCGGCCACCTGGTGCGCGAGGGCGTCGCGGAGCGTTACCCCGGCGGCGGCGTCGAGGTGGAGGAGAGGGTTCGTCACGAGCTGGACGTCATCGGGAAGGTGGGCTACGCGGGGTACTTCCTCATCGTCCGCGATTTCATCCACGCCGCCCGGGAGCGGGGGATCCCCGTCGGTCCCGGCCGGGGGTCGGCGGCGGGGAGCATCGTCTCCTACGCACTCCGCATCACCGACATCGACCCGATCCGTTTCTCCCTGCTCTTCGAGCGGTTCCTGAACCCGGAGCGGATCAGCTTTCCCGACATCGACATCGACTTCTGCTACGAGCGCCGGGGAGAGGTGATCGACTACGTGGTGAAGAAGTACGGGGAGCGGAGCGTCGCCCAGATCATCACCTTCGGGACCATGGCCGCCCGGGCCGCCATCCGGGACGTCGGCCGGGTTCTGAAGGTCCCCTACGGCGAGGTGGACCAGATCGCCAAGCTCGTCCCCTCCGATCTCGGCACGACCATCGAGAAGGCGGAGGAGACGGCGCCGGACCTGATGGCGATGATCGAGTCGAGCGATCTCTACCGGGAGCTCTGGCGGCACGCCAAGGTGCTCGAGGGGACCTCCCGGCACGCTTCGACCCACGCCGCCGGAGTGCTCATCGCGCCGGGGGACATGACCGACTATGTCCCCCTCTACCGTCAATCGGACGGCAACGTCACGACCCAGTGGGACATGAAGGCATGCGAGAAGGCGGGGCTCCTCAAGATGGACTTCCTCGGTCTCCGCACCCTCACCGTCCTCTTCGACGCGGTGAAGATGATCGAGGAGGAGCGGGGCGAGAAGATCGACCTCGGCGCCCTCCCCCTGGACGACGAGGAGACCTTCCGACTCCTCGCGGCGGGGAACACGGTCGGCGTCTTCCAGCTCGAATCGTCGGGGATGCGGGACCTCCTCGTCCGCCTCCAGCCGGGCCTGTTCGAGGACATCATCGCCGTGAACGCCCTCTTCCGGCCGGGGCCTCTCGGCAGCGGCATGGTGGACGACTTCATCGACCGGAAGCACGGCCGGAAGAAGATCGAGTATCTCGACGACTGCCTCGGGCCGATCCTGGAGGACACGTACGGCGTGATCCTCTACCAGGAGCAGGTGATGCGGATCGCGAACGTGATGGCCGGCTTCTCCCTCGCGGAAGCGGACCTGCTTCGCCGGGCCATGGGCAAGAAGAAGAAGGAGGAGATGGACAGGAACCGGGCGGTCTTCCAGGTCCGCGCCGTGGAGCGGGGGTTCGGAAAAGGGGTCGCCCGGAAGGTGTTCGACCTGATGGCGTTCTTCGCCGGCTACGGCTTCAACAAGTCCCACTCCACCGCCTATGCCCTTCTCTCGTACCAGACGGCCTACCTGAAAACCCACTACCCGCGGGAGTTCATGGCCGCCACGCTGACGAGCGAAATGGGGGACACGGACCGGGTCGTGATCCTTCTCTCCGAGATGCAGCGGATGAAGATCCCCCTCCATGGGCCCGATGTGAACCGGTCCCGGGTCCGCTTCGCCTGCGAGGGGGAGGGCGTCCGGTTCGGGCTCGGGGCCGTGAAGAACGTCGGCAAGTCCGCCATCGAGTCGATGCTCGCCGCCCGGGAGGCGGGGGGGGAGTTCCGGAGCATCTACCACTTCTGCGAGGACCTCGACCTCCGGCTGGTGAACAAGCGAGTGGTCGAATCCCTCGTCCATGCAGGCGCCTTCGATTCGGTCGATGAAAACCGGGCGGCCCTCGCCCGGGCGGTGGAGGGGGCCCTCGATCGGGCGAACCGGATCCAGGCGGACAAGAGCCGGGGCCAGACCCTCCTCTTCGACGGCGCGGGGGTCGAGGCGCTCCCCGAGCCGACTCTCCCCGACGCGCCGCCGTGGAGCCGGGCGGAGGCGCTCGAGAAGGAGAAGGCCGTGGTCGGGTTCTACATCAGCGGCCATCCGCTCTCCGAGTTCGAGGAGGAACTCGCCTTCGCGAACGTGACCGCCGACACCATCGGCCGGATGCGGGAGGGGGAGAAGGCGGCCCTCGTGGGGCTCGTCACGAGCAAGCGGACCATTCTCGACCGCAAGGGCAAGGCCATGGCCTTCGTGCACGTGGAGGACCGGACGGGAACGGCGGAGGTCAACGTCTTTTCGACCACTTATCAGACCTACGGGCAGCTGCTCGATTCGGACGGGCCCCTTCTCTTCCGGGGCGTGATCAGTGTCCGGAACGACGACCCGAAGATCAACGTCGAGGAGATCACTCCCCTCTCCGAGTGCCGGTCCCGCTTCACGCGCATGCTCCGCATCCGGGCCCCCATCGAGGCCCTGGGCGAGGCGACCCTCGAGGAGATGCGACGTCTCTTCGACGAGTACCCCGGTTCGGTGCCGGTCCGCATTCTCGTGGAGTCGGGGGGGGACGAGGTCGAGATCCGGTCGAGGCGGTACCGGGTCGACGCCGCGGGGGACCTTCTCGAGAAGCTGAAGGCGATCATCGGCGAGAGGAACGTTTCTCTCGTGGGCGACGCGGCCGGATGAACGGGAAAGCCGTAAGACTCCCCGACAATTCATACGAGCATTTCGCCCTGGTTTACGACGGCGCCGGGCTCGACCGCTTCTCCCTCGGACTCGAGTTCCGGATCCGCCGGATCGCTTCGGACGGTTCGGTGCGGCGAATCGCCGATCTCGCCTGCGGCACCGGGTCCCTCCTCCGCCGGCTCTCCCCCCTCGGCGCGGAAATGGTCGGTCTCGACGCGTCGGCCGCCATGATCCGGAAGGCGGCGCGGAAGGGGAGCGGTTCCCGGTTCATCGTGGGCGCCCTCGAGGCGTTGCCGCTCGAAGGCCCCTTCGACCTCCTGCTTTCCGTTTACGACAGCCTGAACTACCTCGACTCCGAAGAGGCCCTCGGGCGGGTTTTTCGCGAAGCCCTTCGGATCGCCGCCCCCGGAGGGACCTTCCTGTTCGATTTGAACGACCGGGAGGCGTACGAATCGATCTGGGGGAACCCGGAGGCGTTTGTCGAGGAGACGGGGGGGGGCAGGCTGACCATCCGGTCGACCTGGTCCGCCCGGGAGGGGATCGCCGAGGCGGAGGTCCTCGTGGAAGCAGGGGAGGGGGGAGAGGAACGGGCGTGGGTCTCCCGGCATCGCCAGAGGTATCACCCTCCCGAGAGCGTGGCCCGCGCCCTCGAGTCCGCGGGATGGGGTTCCGTCACCCGGGAGAGCATCGACCCCTTCCCCGGCGAGGAGGTCCTGCCGGGGGGGAAGATCCTCTGGCTCGCCCGCCGGACCCGGTGGAGGGGGGTGGGGGAGTGAACTCCGGGGAGGCGAAGGAAGAGATCCTCCGGGAGGCGAGGCGCCTCGGGTTCGACGGGGCCGGCGTCGCGCCGGGGCGGCTTCCGGATGTCGAGAAGGAGCGTCTCGGCCTATGGCTCACCCGGGGAATGCACGGCACCATGGAGTGGATGGCCCGGGACGCCGCGGCGAGGACCGACCCGGAGATGCTCCTCCCGGGGGCCCGGTCGGTGCTCATGGCGAGGATGAACTACTTCACGTTCCCCCGTCCTCATCCCGGAGGGGGGCGGATCTCGATCTACGCCCTCGGGCGGGACTACCACAAAGTGTTCCGGGGCCTCTTCCGTAATCTGAAGACGACGGTGGAGAGGGTTCTCCCGGGCGTCCGGGGGCGATGGTTCGTCGACTCGGCGCCGGTGCTGGAAAAGGCGTACGCCGAGCGGGCCGGTCTCGGCTGGCGGGGAAAACACACGAACCTGATCACCGAAGGCCGGGGATCGTGGTTCTTCCTCGGCGGGCTCCTTCTCGACGCCGAGCTCCCCCCGGACGGGCCGCCCCCCGACCGGTGCGGGTCGTGCACCAAGTGCATCGACGCCTGCCCGACCGGCGCGATCCCCGAACCATATGTGGTCGACGGATCCCGCTGCATTTCTTATCTTACGATCGAGCATCGGGGGGCCGTCCCGCGGGACCTCGAAGACCGATCGGGGGACTGGATCTTCGGGTGCGACATTTGCCAGGAAGTTTGCCCCTGGAACCGGGACGCCCGGGAGACCGAAGTCGCCGACTTCCGTCCCCGCCCGGCGTTGACGGGGTTGACTCTCGAGAAGGCGGCCGCCCTCGGGCCCGGCGATTTCCACCGGGTCTTCGAGGGAACCGCGGTCCGGCGGGCGGGATTCGAGCGATTTCACCGGAGCGTGGAGCGCGCGCTCCGGAACCGGCCGCCGAAGGAGAACGAATCATGGTGATGCCCATCCGCATCTACGGCGATCCGCTCCTCCGGGAGAAGGCGATGCCGATCGAGGATATCGACGACGGGATCCGTAAGCTCGCCCAGGACATGATCGACACCATGCGGGCCGGCGACGGGATCGGCCTCGCCGCGACCCAGGTGGGCCGGCTCGTCCGGCTCGTGGTGATCGAGGGACACGCGGTCGACGATGACGATCCGGAACCCCTGGCCTTCGTGAATCCCGAGATCGTCGAGCTCTCCCGCTCCCGGAGCACGTTCGAGGAGGGGTGCCTCTCGGTCCCCGACATCCGGTCGGACGTGGAGCGGCCGGACGCCCTCACGCTCCGCTACCGTACGTTGGACGGCGAGGAGATCACCGAGGAGGCGAACGGGATGTACGCCCGGGTGATCCAGCACGAGATCGACCACCTCGACGGCCGGCTCTTCGTCGACCACCTCGGCGCCGCGCGCCGGAACCTGCTCCGGAAGAGGCTCCGGGAACTCCAGCGCCGGTCGAAGGAGTGACCCTCTGCGCTCCTTGACGATCCCGCCCGCCCGTCCTACCATCCTTCCCACCGACGCCCGGTGGGGGAGACCACGATGATCCACACGATGCAGGCCCTCGTGTACGACAAGGAACGGGATCCCTGGAACGAGACGACCGGCTTCCGGAAGATGGAAGTGGAGAAGCCGGTTCTCGACGAGATCGCCGACCCGGCGGACTCGGAGAACGTGATCGTCAAGGTGATCTTCGCGGGATTCTGCGGCTCCGACCGGGGCATCTGGTTCCGGCGCGCCTTCAAGGGGATGATCTTCGATTCCCTGAAGGACGAAAAGAAGGTGCGCCGCGTGATCGGGCACGAGATGATCGGGGAGATCGTCGACGTGGGGAGCCTGGCGGCCCGCAAGTACGGCTACCGACCGAAAGACATCGTCTCCACCGAATCCCATATCATCTGCGGTAAGTGCCTCCACTGCCGGACCGGCGAGACCCACATCTGCTCCGACGACGTCATCATCGGCATCTCCCGGGACGGCTGTTTCGCCGAGTACATCAAACTGCCCGCCCAAACCCTCTGGCCGACGGACACTTCGAAGATCCGCCTGAAGGTCGGCGCCGTGCAGGAGCCCTTCGGCAACGCCGTGCACGTCTGCACCAAGGTCGATCTCCGGGGGAAGACCGTAGCGGTCTTCGGCTGCGGCACGATCGGCCTCTTCGCGATCCTCGTCGCCCATGCTCTGGGCGCCTCCCGGGTGATCGGCGTCGAGCCGGACCCGAAGCACCGGGAGATGGCCCTCGCCCTCGGCGCGGACGACGTGATTCCGGTGGAGATCAAGGAAGGGCACCCGTGGCGGGCGGACCGGGAGGTGGTGCGGGCGGTGCGCGAGGCGTGTCCCCCCGAAGGGCCGGACGTCTGCATCGAGATGGCCGGGCCGGAGGGGTCGGTCAACAACGCGATCAAGTCGGTCCGGCGGGGAGGGGACGTGATTCTCTTCGGCATCAAGTCGGGGAACTTCCGCGTCCAGGACTTTGACCGGATCATCCTGAACGGCGTGACGCTCCACACCGTGATCGGCCGGCGCATCTTCCAAACTTGGTACATCACGAAGGGGCTTCTCGAGTCGCAGACGAACGGCATCCAGCAGAAGATCTACGACGTCATCCTCGCCGGCGGCAAGGAGACGATCGTGGACATCGCCGACTTCAAGCCCTCTTCGTTCGAGAAGAAGATCTCCGCCCACCCGAAGGTCCTGCTGAAGTTCTAGCCGTTGCCCTGAATCGGTGTTCGTCTTCCGGCGGCCCGGCGGGGTGGAGGGAGTCGTTCGCCGGTCCCTCGGTCTCCGCGATCTTCGGCGCGTCGATCGGGCCGGGGGGCGCGCCGGGGATAACCGCCTTGACAGGCCCGCAGGGGGCTCACTTATACTCTCCGGCGACTCGCTTCATCATCGGGAGCGGCGAAAGGACGGCCGATTGAACCGAGACGCCATGCCTCGCATCAATATCTGGTGGATGGCCTTCGGCTACTTCGCCTGCTACTGGCCGTACAGCGCGCTGGTGAAGGCCCTCTCCAAGGGGTACCTGCCGGGGATGGGCGAGGAGGGGGTCGCGGGACTCACGCTCCAGCCGGTGCAGGTCGCCTCCTCCCTCGTCTCCATGTTCATCTTCATCACCCTCGTCGGCTGGTGGAAATACCCGGGAAGGAAGAACGTGCTCGGCGCGTCGGTCCCTTTCCCGTCGCTCTGGACCGGGCTCTCCGGGATCTGCACGGCCGCGGTCATCGTCACGACCAACCTCGCTTACACGTTCAACGGCGTGTCGATCGTCTTCGTCATGCTCCTCATGCGGGGGGGCGTCCTCGTTCTCGGCCCGATCGTCGACGCGATCACGGGGCGCAAGGTCCGCTGGTTCTCCGCCATGGGGATGCTCCTCGCCCTTTCGGCGCTGATCGTCGCCTTCGCGGAGCAGGGAGGGTACGCGATCTCCCTCATGTGCGCCGTCGACGTCGCCTTCTATCTTCTCGCCTACTACGTCCGCTTCCAGTTCATGAGCCGCATCGCCAAGTCGGACGACACGCGGCTCAACATCCGCTACTTCGTGGAAGAGCAGATGGTGGCGACGCCCTCCCTCATGGTGCTCCTCGCGCTCCTCGCCGCGGTGGGCCGGGGGGATCTGATGGGGCAGATCCGCGCCGGGTTCACCGACATTCCCGGGAGCGGGGCCCTGGGCTACGTGATCCTCGCGGGGATTTTCTCCCAGGGGACGGGCATTTTCGGCACCCTGATCTATCTCGACAAGCGGGAGAACACCTTCTGCATCCCTGTGAACCGGTCGTCGAGCGTTCTCGCCGGGGTTCTCGCCGCCTTCACCCTGGCCGTCCTGTTCTCCCGCCACCACCCTCCGAGCGTCTATCAGCTGGTCGGCGCGTTTCTCGTGATCATCGCCATCCTCTTTCTGAGCCTCCCCCCGCTGCTGCGCAGGAAGGACGCTCCGTAGGCCCTCCCTTGACAGGGGGAACGGCGCGAATTACCATCCACACACCGAAGATCCCCTTCCTCCCCCGCCCTCCAGAAGGGACCCGCACGAGATGAGACTGCCCGTCTACCTCGACCACCACGCCACCACCCCCTGCGACCCCCGCGTCGTGGAGGCGATGACCCCCTGGTTCACGGAGCGGTTCGGCAACCCGGCGAGCCGGAGCCACCGGTACGGATGG
Source organism: Candidatus Eiseniibacteriota bacterium (assembly GCA_043809585.1). Taxonomy (GTDB): domain Bacteria; phylum Orphanbacterota; class Orphanbacteria; order Orphanbacterales; family Orphanbacteraceae; genus JBDROZ01. Next base: position 32,294 of record JBDROZ010000039.1, on the reverse strand, counting down.
GAGGCGGAAGACGCCGTGAACCGGGCCCGGGAACGGGTCGCGGCCCTCCTCGGATGCCGTCCGAAGGAGATCGTCTTCACCAGCGGCGCCACGGAGTCGAACAACCTCGCGATCAAGGGCGTACTCGAGGAACGGGGCTACGAGAGGAGCCACGTGATCTCCTCGGTCACCGAGCACGCCGCCGTGCTCGATCCCCTCGCGTGGGCGGAGGGAAGGGGGGCGGAGGTGACCTATCTCTCCGTGGACGGGAAGGGGAGAATCGATCCCGGGGCGGTCCGTGAGAAGATCCGGGAGAACACGGTGCTCGTCACGGTGATGGCGGCGAACAACGAGATCGGAACGATCGCCCCTCTCGCCGAGATCGGCGCCGTCACGAGAGGCCGGGGCGTTCTCTTTCACACCGACGCCGCGCAGGGGTACGGAAAGATCCCCCTCCGGGTCGACGACCTCGGCATCGATCTCCTCTCGATTTCGGGCCACAAATTCCACGGACCGAAGGGGGTGGGCGCCCTCTTCGTGCGGCGCCGGGATCCCCACGTCCGCCTCGCCGAACAGCTCCACGGCGGCGGACACGAGCGGAGGATGCGATCGGGAACGCTGAATGTGCCCGGCATCGTCGGGCTCGGCGCCGCGGCCGATCTCGCCGGCGGTCTCATGGAGGAGGAGTCGAAGCGGCTCGGCCGCCTCCGGGACCGGCTGCTCGGGAAGATCACGGGCGGTCTCGACGGAGTGACGCGGAACGGCGATCCGGACCACTCTCTCCCGGGCGGCCTTTCGCTCACGTTCGCCTGCGTCGAAGGGGAGGCGCTCCTGATGGACATGGAAGACGTGGCGATCTCCCCCGCCTCCGCCTGTTCCACCGGCAGTTTTCAGCCCTCGCCGGTTCTCCTCGCGATCGGTCTCGGCGTGGAAAAGGCCCAGTGCACGGTCCGCTTCGGGCTCGGACGCTTCACCACGGAAGAGGAGATCGATTACGCCGCGGAGAAGGTGATCGCCTCGGTTCGCCGCCTCCGCCTCCGCTCGCCCCTCTACGGGCGTCCCGGGGAGGACGGAGGGCCCTGAGACGGACTCCCCCTTTTTCGCGCCGCACATTATATTGATGGAAGGAAAGCCGTCGTTCTTCCCGGGTGGCCCGACGCCCCGAAGGGGGAGGACTCCCGCGGGGGGAAGGAGTTGAATGCCATGTTGGTTCTGACCGATGACGCCGCCGCTCAGGTGAGAAAGCTCATGGAGCGGGACGGGCGGGAGGGGCTGAAGCTCCGCCTCGGCGTCGCGGGCGGCGGGTGTTCGGGTTTCTCGTACACCCTCACCTTCGAGACCGGTCCGAGAGAAAAGGACGAGGTGCTCCGCTTCGGCGGCCTCGAAGTGCTCGTCGACCCGAAGAGCGCCATGTTCCTCGGCGGCATGACCCTGGACTGGTACGATGGGCTCGACGGCTCGGGCTGGCGCTTCGTCAACCCGAACGCGGGCGGCACCTGCGGATGCGGGCAGTCCTTCTCCGCCTGAGCGGAGAGGAAGGCGGACAGGCGGCGGACATGAACGAGTGGGGAGACCGGGTGCTCCAGGCAGTGTCTCTCGAAGACGCCGTGGAACGGATCGGCGAAGCGAAGAAGCAACTCGAGGGCAAGGTCCTCATTCTCGGCCATCACTACCAGCGGGACGAGGTGATCCGATTCGCCGACTTCACGGGGGACTCGTTCAAGCTCGCCCGGGACGCGGCGAACGAGGCGGACAAGCCGTACATCGTTTTTTGCGGTGTCCACTTCATGGCGGAGAGCGCCGACATTCTCACGTCCGACGAACAGGCGGTTTCCCTCCCCGACATGAGGGCCGGTTGCTCCATGGCGGACATGGCGGACGTGGACCAGGTCATGGATTGCTGGGACGAGATCGACTCCCGGGGCGGGGGCAAGGTCGTCCCCGTGACCTACATGAACTCGACGGCGGCCATCAAGGCCTTTTGCGGCGACCGGGACGGAATCGTCTGCACGTCGTCGAACGCCATGTCCGTCTACCGGTGGGCTTTCGAGCGGGGGGAGCGGATCCTCTTCATCCCGGACGAGCACCTCGGCCGGAACACGGCCCACCGCTTCGGCATCGGCGACGACGAGATGGCCCTCTGGGATCCGAACCTCCCTCTCGGCGGTTTGGACGGCGCCGTCCTGGACCGGGCACGGATCATCCTCTGGAAGGGGCACTGCAGCGTCCACATGCACTTCCTCCCGGAGCACGCGGACGTCATGCGAAAGCGCTTCCCGGGGATCCGGGTCATCGTTCACCCCGAATGCACCGCCGAGGTCGTGTCGAAGGCGGACATGGTCGGCTCCACGGAGCAGATCATCCGCGCCGTGCGGGAGGGGGGGCCCGGGAGCCGCTGGGCGGTCGGCACCGAGCATCACCTGGTCGGGCGTCTCGCGGCGCAGAATCCGGACCGGGAGGTGATGAGCCTCTCGCCTTTCGCGTGCCAGTGCGCGACCATGTTCCGGATCAGTCCCCGCCATCTCCTCCACGTGCTCGAAGGGCTCCTGGAGGGGCGCGTCGTCAACCGGATCACCGTGCCCCCCGAGATCGCCCGGCCCGCGAGGGTCGCCCTGGACCGCATGCTGGCCCACGCATAGCGGCGTTGCGGCCCCGGCGCCCGCGGCGTACCATGATGATCTCCGGGGCGGTCGTCCCGGATTCTCGACGTGAGTTCCCGGGAACCCGGCGGCTCGGAAGGGGGATCGTACCGTGCCGATCTACGAATATCGTTGCAGGAAGTGCGACCGCGCCTTTTCGGAGCTGATCTACGGAGAAGAGAAGCCGACCTGCCCCGAATGCGGGGGCCATTCCGCGGAGAAACAGTTCTCGAGCTTCGGGGTCGGGAGCGGCGGCGGAGGATCGTCCCTCCCTTGCGGGAACACGCCCGCCTGCGGCTCCGGCGGGCTCTGAGGCGTTCCCCGGTAGCGGGCCCGGAGGTTCCGGGCCGAGGAAGATCAGATTGCGGCGTGCCTCTGTCCACACTCTCGGATGCCGCCTGAACCAGGCGGAGAGCGCCCAACTCGCCGACGGCCTCCGCCGGAGGGGTTATGATCTCGTCCCGGAGGACGAGGGGGCGGACCTCTACGTCGTCAACACCTGCTCCGTCACCCGCGGCAGCGAGGCCAAATGCCGCCGCCTGATCCGCTTCTTGAAGAGGCGTTCTCCCGAGGCGCGGGTCGTCGTCACCGGCTGCTACGCCGAGTTGGAGGCGGAGCGAATCCGGGAGATCGACGGGGTGGACCTCGTGGTCGGCACGGCGAACAAGCACCGGGTCCCCGATTTGGTGGAAGATCTTCCGGCGGGGGGGGAGGGGACCGTTCTCCGGGGCCCCATCGGCCGGGAGGTCTTCACCATCGCCGAGACGGGGCGCTTCCGCGAGACCCGGGCGAACCTCAAGATCCAGGACGGCTGCGACGTCTTCTGCACCTTCTGCGTCATCCCCTTCACCCGGGGCCGAGCCCGGAGCCGGGCGCTCGGCGACTCTCTCCGGGAGGCGCGGGAGCTTGCCGGGAGGGGCCACCGGGAGATCGTCCTCTCCGGCGTCAACATCGGCACCTACGAAGAGGGGGGCGTCGACTTCACGGGGCTCGTGGAGCGGATCGAGGGGGTGCCGGGAATCGACCGCGTGCGGATCAGCTCCATCGAGCCGATGACCGTGGGGGACCGCCTCGTCGATCGGATGGCGGAGTCGGAGACGCTCTGCCCTTACGTCCATCTCTGCCTGCAGAGCGGAGACGACCGGATTCTGGAAGCGATGGGGCGGCCGTACACCGCCGCCGGCTACGCCCTGCTCTTCGAGCGGTTCACGGAGAAGGTGCCGAATATCGGAATCGGCACGGACGTGCTCGTCGGTTTTCCCGGTGAAGACGACGCCTCCTTCCGGCGGACCTACGACCTCCTCGAGTCGCTCCCCTTCTATCATTTTCATGTCTTCGTCTACTCCGAGCACCCTCGCACGCGATCGGCCCGCATCCCGGACAAGGTGCGGCCCGACCTCGCGAAGGAGAGGAGCGAGGCCGCGCGGCGCCTCGGCGCGGAGAAGAAGCGGATCTTCCACGAGAGGCACGTGGGGCGGACCGTGGAGGTTCTCTTCGAGGCCCGGGACCGCGGGGGGCGGTGGACCGGCCACGCCCCGAACTACCTGAAGGTCTCGGTCCGGGCGGACGAGGATCTCGAGAATCGGATCGGCCTCGTGGAGATCGAAAGGGCGGAGGCGGAGGAGGCGCGGGGGCGCCTCTCGGAGGTGGTGTCGTGAAGGTCTATCTCGAGACCTACGGCTGCCAAATGAACTTCTCCGATTCGGAGCTCGTCGGCGGCCTCCTCACGCGGGAGGGGATGGAGATGGCGGAGGGCCCCGACGGGGCGGACGCCATCCTCCTCAACACGTGCGCCGTCCGGGAGCATGCGGAGGAGCGGATCTACCGCCGACTCCGGGAGCTTCGGGCGCGGAAGAGGAAAGCGAAGGGCCTCCGCATCGGCGTCCTCGGCTGCCTCGCCCAAAGCCTCAAGAAGGACCTGCTCGAGCACTCGGACGCCGTCGATTTCATCGTCGGACCCGACGCCTACCGCTCTCTCCCCGGGCTCCTCCGGGAGGGAAGCGGGAGCCGTCAAGCGACGACGCTCTCCCGGACGGAAACGTACACCGACATCCCCCACCTCCGGCCGAGCGGCGTGAACGCGTGGGTCACGGTGATGCGGGGCTGCGACAATTTCTGCACCTTCTGCGTCGTTCCCTTCACCCGGGGGCGGGAGAGGAGCCGGGCCGTGGAGGCGGTGGTCGCCGAAACCCGGGCCCTCGCCGAAGAAGGATTCCGCCAGGTGACGCTCCTCGGGCAGAACGTGAATTCCTACCGCCACGGCGAAGCGGGTTTCGCCGAACTCATGCGGGAGGTCTGCCGCGTGGACGGGATCGAGCGGGTCCGTTTCACGTCCCCCCACCCGAAGGACTTTCCCGACGCCCTCCTCCGGGTCCTCGCCGAGGAGCCGACCGCCATGCCCCACGTTCATCTTCCTCTGCAGTCGGGAAGCGACCGGGTGCTCGAGCGAATGGACCGGAACTACACGCGGGCCGAGTTCCTGCGTCTCGTCGAACGGATCCGGAAGACGGTGCCCGGCGTCGCCCTCACCACGGACCTCATCGCCGGCTTTCCGGGCGAGACGGTAGAGGACTTCGAGCGGACGGTCGCGGCGATGAAGGAGATCCGCTTCCATTCGGCATTCACCTTCCCCTATTCGGAGAGGAAGAACACCGCGGCGAGCCGCCGCTTCCCCGACGACGTGCCCGCCGAGACGAAGAGCGAGCGGGTCGGCCTTCTCGTCCGGGCGGAGCGGGAGGTCTCCCGGGAGATCCTCGGCGGCCTCGTCGGTTCCGAAGTGGAGGTCCTCGTCGAGGGGCGGAGCAAGAAGACGCCGGCCGAGGGGTTCGGCAGAACGCCCCAGGGGACCGGCGTCGTCTTCCCCGCGGGAGATTCCTCCCCCCGCGACCTCCTCCGGGTGCGGGTCACCGAGGCGACCACCCACACCCTGATCTCCCGCCCCGGATCCCCGTCGGGGGTTTGAAATCCCGGGCGAATTGTGGTATAGTCCATCGACTAGGGTGGGGCCGGTTCCGAGGTGAGGGGCGGATCGTGACGGCAACCGGCTCCGACAGCGGCCAGTCAGCCTTCGCCCCCGGAAAACCACTCCCCTGCGCTTCGAGGTCGTGAGGTCATGAATTCGAAGATTCTCCGCGAGGAAGCCGTCGTTCCCTCGAAGATCGAGGAACGTTCGGTGCCGAACGGCCATTTCGCCTGCATCGTCTGCGGCATGCGGTACGGGGCGGCGGAGCACGCCGACATCTGCTGCAAGAAGATCGCCGGGATCGAGAATCTCGGCGGCCGGCGCCAGCACCGCTGGCGCTGACGGCGCGGCGCGAATAACGCCGAGCAGGCTCCGGGGGAACGACGCCCGCTCTTCCCGGAGCACCACCGGCCCGGGGCCCGTCCCCGGGCCGGTTTTCCTTTCGTCCGGGCACGGGCGTCGATGTCACCTCCCCGGGAACCGCGGGGCCCCCTCGCGGGCTTTCCCCTTGACCCCCGCGCGACCTACTCTCTATATTTCTACGAGTTGACGGGTTCATCCGGAGTTCCGCGCCGGCGCCACCCCGGGGTCCGGCATCGGGTCGACCCTCTCCCGCCGCAATCTCGGTGCGCGCATGGCGGCGGGAGGACTGGCACGGCGGCACGAGCGACGGCCCGGGGGGAGATTCCCGCCCGGGCTCGGGCCGGACCTTTCAATCGGTGTGTGGATACGCGGATGGGCATGTACACTCCCTTCCTGGCCATTATCCTCCTGGCCGTCGCCCTACCCGCGGCGCTCCTCCTCCTCTCCCAGGTCCTCGGACCGAAGACGAAGGAGCGGGCGAAAGGCGACCCGTACGAATGCGGGATCCCCCAGCCGAACCCGCCGCGCCATCCGGTTCCGATCAAGTACTACCTGGTGGCCGTGCTCTTCCTCCTCTTCGACGTGGAGGCGGTCTTCCTCTATCCGTGGGCCGTCGTCTACCGCCGCCTCGGTCTCTTCGGCCTCGTGGAGATGGGGATCTTCCTCCTCATGCTCGTCGCCGGCCTGATCTACGTGTGGAAACGGGGTGCTCTGGAATGGGATTGAGCGATCAGGTCGAGAAGACCGTCGGGCGCGGCGCGTTCACGACACGCATCGAGGCGGTGCTGGAATGGGGGCGGAAGAACTCGCTCTGGCCCCTTCCTTTCGGGACGGCCTGCTGCGCCATCGAGTTCATGGCCGTCGTGGCGAGCCCCTTCGACCTTTCCCGCTTCGGCGCCGAGGTGGTCCGCTTCTCCCCCCGCCAGTCCGATCTCCTCATCGTGGCGGGCACGGTCTCCCATAAGCAGGCGGTCATCCTCCGGCGGATCTACGCCCAGATGGCCGAGCCGAAGTGGGTGATCGCCATGGGCGCGTGCGCGAGCGCCGGCGCCTTCTACGACAATTACTGCACGGTCCAGGGGATCGATCACGTGGTCCCCGTCGATTTCTACATTCCCGGATGTCCGCCCCGGCCCGAGGCGGTTCTCTTCGCGGTGACGGAGCTTCAGAAGAAGATCGACCGCGGGGAGCCGCCGAAATCGCGGCAGTTTCCGATCCGTGAGGGGGGCGCGTAGGGTGTCCGACGGGTCGACGCTGGTGAATGTCCGGCGCGCACTGGGCGACAAGGCCCGGGAGGAGTCGAATCCGTTCGGCGACTCCGTGTTCCGGGTGGAGCCCGCGGATCTCCGCGGCGTTCTCCGCCTTCTCCGGGACGGGCACGGGTTCGACATGCTCCTCGACGTCACCGCCGTGGACCGTCTCGAACTCCCCGAATCGTCCCCCCGATTCGACCTGGTCTACACGCTCCGGCCCGCCCGGGGAGGGGTCCGCGTGCGGGTCCACTGCTTCGCCCCCGACGACCTCGCCCTCGACACGGTCTCCGATCTCTGGCGCTCGGCGAACTGGGCGGAGCGGGAGGTTTACGACCAGTACGGCGTGAAGTTCAGGAACCACCCGAATCTGAAGCGGATTCTGAATCACAAGGACTTCGTCGGACACCCCCTCCGCAAGGACTACGATATCAAGAAGCAGCAGTGGCTCTCGGAGCCGGACGACCTCATCGACGAGATGGAAGCGCTCCGGGCGGGGCGGGAGGACGATCCAGACCGGGAGACGGTGCTCCTCAATCTGGGACCCTCCCATCCGGCGATGCACGGCGCCCTCCGGGCCCTCGTCGAGCTCGAAGGGGAGACGATCCGGAACACGGTTCCCGAGATCGGCTACCTCCACCGGGGCTTCGAGAAGGGGGCGGAGAAAGGGACCTACACTCAGGTGATTCCCTTCACGGACCGGCTGAACTACTGCAGTTCGGTGATGAACAACGTCGGCTACTGCCGGACCATCGAGAAGATGCTCGGCCTCGAGATCACGGAGCGGCAGCAGGCGATCCGGGTGATCATCCTCGAGCTCGGGCGGATCATGGACCACCTGGTCTGCCTGGCGGCCTGCCTGGTCGACGTGGGGGCGCTCACCAACTACTGGTACCTCTTCAACGAGCGGGAGCGCATCTACAACCTGGTCGAGGCGCTTTGCGGCGCCCGCCTCACCCACTGCTACTTCCGGATCGGCGGATCGTCCCACGACCTCCAGGAAGGGTTCGACACGGGCCTCGAGGAGATCCTCCGGGAGCTGCCGAAGGCGCTCCGGGACGTGGAGCGTCTCGTGGCGCGGAATCGGATCTTTCTCGACCGGGTGGTCGGCGTCGGCGAGATCACGCCGGAGGAGGCGATCTCCTACGGATTCACCGGTCCCTGCCTCCGGGCGACGGGCGTGCCGAACGACCTCCGCCGGGACGAGCCGTATTACGGCTACGACCGGTACGACTGGGACGTCATCGTCGGGAGCCGGGGGGACACCTACGATCGCCTCTGGGTGCGCTTCGAGGAGATGGTCCAGTCGCTCCGCATCATCGAGCAGGTCCGGAGGAGGATCCCGGGCGGGCCGGTGAACGTGGAGGACAAGCGGGTCACGCTCCCGGAGAAGAGAGAGGTCCACGGCAACATCGAAGCCCTCATGAACCACTTCATGATCATCATGGAGGGAATCAAGCCCGAGGCGGGCACGTGCTATGGATCGGTGGAGGCGGCGAACGGGGAACTCGGTTTCTTCGTCGTCAGCGACGGGACCGGGAAGCCGTACAAGGTGAAAGTCCGGCCCCCCTGCTTCTACATGTACTCCGCCTATCCGAGGCTCGTCCAAGACGGCCTGATCCAGGACGCCATCGCCGTCCTCGGGTCGCTCAACATCATCGCGGGGGAGCTGGACCGGTGAGTGGCGGGAAGACGACGAAGAGACTCCACTGGAGCGCCGACCGGACGAAGGAGATCGAGGAGCTCCGGAAGCGGTATCCGACCGACCACGGGCTCCTCCTGCCGGTCCTCTGGATGGCCCAGTACGATTTTGGCTGGATTTCGCCGGAGGTGATGGAGCTCGTGGCCGGGACCTGCCGGACCACGCCCGCCCACGTCTACTCCCTCGCCACCTTCTACACCATGTTCGAACTCGAGCGTCCGATCGGCCGCCATATCCAGGTGTGCAACAACCTCTCCTGCGCCCTCTCGGGGTCGGAGAGCATCCTCGCCCACATCGAAAAGCGCCTCGGCATCCGCGCGGGCGAGGCGACGGAGGACGGCCGGTTCCGCCTCTCCGCCGTCGAGTGTCTCGCCTCCTGCGGGACCGGCCCCATGATGCAGGTGAACGCCGAATACTACGAAGACCTGACGGCCGAGAAAGTGGACGCCCTCTTGGGCGAGTGGATGAAGGAACGCTGATGGTCCAGGAGTCGATCGTTCTCAAGGCGCGAATGGGGAACGAGGCCTCCCACACCCTCTCCGGGGCCCGGGGGGCGGGCGCCTACCTCGTCGCCCCGAAGGCGCTCGCCCTCGGGCCGGACGATGTGGTCGCCCGGGTGAAGGACTCGGGGCTCCGGGGCCGGGGGGGGGCGGGTTTCCCGTGCGGCCTCAAGTGGACCTTCCTGCCCAAGGAGCGGGAGATCACCTACCTCTGCGTCAACTCGGACGAGTCGGAGCCCGGCACATTCAAGGACCGACTGATTCTGGAGAAGGACCCGCACCTGCTGATCGAGGGGATTCTGATCGCCTGCCACGCGATCCGGAGCGCCCACGCCTACATCTACATCCGGGGCGAGTTCTGCGGGCCTTACCGCCGTCTTCAGGCGGCCGTGGACGAGGCGTACGGCGCCGGCCTTCTCGGGGCCCACGCGCTCGGCCCGGGGAAGCCCCTGGACGTCACGGTGCACCGGGGGGCGGGGGCCTACATCTGCGGCGAGGAGACGGCCCTCCTGAACTCCATCGAGGGGAAGAGGGGCCAACCCCGCATCAAGCCCCCCTTCCCGACGAACGCCGGGCTCTTCGGGAAGCCGACGGTGATCAACAACGTGGAGACCATCGCGAATCTCCCCTTCATCATCGACAAGGGGGTCGATGCCTACCGCGCCTTCGGCACCGAGAAGAGCCCCGGCACGCGGCTCATGGGCGTCTCGGGCCACGTGGAACGTCCCGGCGTCTACGAAGTCTCCCACGGCATCCCGATGAAGGGGCTCCTGGAGGACCTCGCCGGGGGAATCCGGGGGGGGAAGAAGCTGAAGGCCCTGATTCCGGGAGGCTCGTCGACGCCGGTCCTCACCGCCGAGGAGGCGTACGCCGTGAACGTCGACTTCGAGTCGGTCCAGGAGGCGGGCTCCATGCTCGGCTCCGGCGGCGTCATCGTGATGGACGAGGAGACGGACATGCCGTGGGCCCTGGACAAGCTGACCCATTTCTACGCCCACGAATCGTGCGGCCAATGCACCCCCTGCCGGGAAGGCTCGGGTTGGGTCGCGGAACTTGTCCGCAAGATCGCGGCCGGGGAGGGGACGAGGGCGGATCTCGCGAAGCTCGAGGACCTGGCGGTCCGGATCACGGGGAACACGATCTGCGTCTTCTCCGACGCGAACTCGATGCCCGTGGTCAGCTTCGTGAACAAGTTCCGGAGCGAGTTCGAAGCGAAGCTGAAGGATCGATAGAGGGGATCATGGCGAAGTTCACGCTGAACGGCCGCGAAGTGGAGGTCCCGGACGGGATCAACCTGATCCAGGCGGCCGCGCTCCACGGGGTGAAGATCCCCCATTACTGCTGGCACCCCGGCCTTTCGCCGGAGGGGAACTGCCGCATGTGCAGCGTCGAGATCGAGGGGATCCCGAAGCTCCAGACCGCCTGCACGACCCGCGTGAACGAAGGCATGGCGGTGAACACCGAATCGGAGAAGGTGATTCGGGAGCGGACGGAGGTGATGGAGTTCATTCTCCGGAACCACCCGATCGACTGCCCGATCTGCGACCAGGCGGGGGAGTGCGGTCTCCAGAAGTACTACATGGAATACGGCCTTCACGACTCGAGGGTCGTCCTCGAGGAGAAGCTCCACAAGCCGAAGAAGCAGGACCTCGGGCCCATGGTCGTCCTCGACGCCGAACGGTGCATTCTCTGTTCCCGGTGCGTCCGGTTCTGCGACGAGATCGCCGGGAGGGCGGAGCTCGCGATCAAGAACCGGGGCGGGAAGTCGGAGATCACCGTGTTCCCCGGCCGCAGGCTGGAGAACGAGTACTCGGGCAACGTGGTCGACATCTGCCCCGTCGGGGCGCTCACGAGCAAGGACTTCCGCTTCAAGGTGCGGGTCTGGTTCTTGAAGACCGCCGAGTCGGTCTGCCCCGGCTGCGAGCGGGGCTGCAACATCTACATCGATCAGTACCAGAACGAGGTGCAGCGGATCCGGCCGCGCCCGAACCCGAAGGTCAACGACTACTGGATCTGCGACGCCGGCCGGCTGGACTACAAGTGGATCAACGAAAACCGCCTTCTCCGCGCCGAGGGACCGGAGGGCCGGATGAAGCCGGAAGCCGCGGACGCCGCGGCGGCGGAGGCTTTGAAAAAGGGGGGCTCCGTTCTTCTCGTCGCCTCGCCCCGCATGTCGAACGAGAGCCTCTTCGCGCTGAAGCGCTTCGCCGCGGCCGCCCTCCCGGGGGCGAAGGTCGTGGGCGGCTCCTTCCGGGCGCCGTGGGAGGGGGACGACATCCTGAAACGTCCGGACCGGAGTCCGAACCGGAAGGGGTTGGAAGCCCTCGGCCTCGGCGGAGATCTCGTCGCGGCCCTGAAGGGGGGACCGGACACAGTGATGGTCATCGAAAACGACCTCGCCGGGGACGACCCGGGCGCCGCGGAGCTGCTGAAGGGGAAGACCGTGATCGCCCTCGCCACGAACCGGGACGCCACCGCCGGAGGGGCCGAGATCAGAATCCCGGTGGCGAGTTACGCCGAGAGCGAGGGGACCTTCACGAATTTCGAGGGGCGGGTCCAGGCCTTCCGGCCGGTGATCAAGGAGGCGGGCGATTCGAGGCCGGTCTTCCGGATCCTGGGCGGGATCGCCGCGAAGCTCGGCGCCGATCTCGCCTGGGGTTCTCTCGCGGAGCTCCGGGCGGAGATGGAGCGGGCCGTGCCGGCCTTCACGGCGGAAGGAGCCGGCCATGAAGCCTGAGATCCTCCTTCCGATCCTCTTCGCCCTCGTCGCCGCGTTCCTCCCGGTCCTCTTCGTGCCCGTGCTCGTCTGGGCGGAGCGGAAGGTCTCGGCCTTCATCCAGGACCGGACCGGTCCGAACCGGGCGGAGATCCTCGGCATCCGGCTCGGCGGGGCTGATCCACCCGTTCGCGGACGTGGTGAAGCTGCTCACCAAGGAGGACATGACCCCCTCCCGGGTGAACCGCTTCTACTACAACTTGGGCGCCCTCCTCGCCCTCTCGGTCCCCATGCTTCCCTTCGCGATCATCCCCCTCGCGGACTCCCTCGAGATCGGCGGGCGGATGATCGAGATCCGGGCACTCACGCTCGACGCGGGAATCCTTTACATCCTGGCCATCACGTCCTTCCACGTCTACGCCGTGGTGCTCGCGGGGTGGTCGTCGAACAACACCTACACGCTCATCGGCGGGCTCCGGTCGGCGGCCCAGATGGTCAGCTACGAGATCGGTCTCGGGCTCTCCCTCATCGGCGTCCTCATGATCTCCCAGACCGTCGATCTCGGCGAGATCGTGCGGCAGCAGGGGGGGCTCTTGTTCGGATTTCTGCCCCGCTGGAACGTCTTTCTCCAACCCCTCGGCTTCCTGATCTTCCTGATCGCGATCTTCGCCGAGACGAACCGGAACCCCTTCGATCTCGCCGAGGGGGAGTCGGAGATCATCGGCTTCCACGTCGAGTACTCGAGCATGCGGTTCGCCCTCTTCTTCATGGGCGAGTACGCCGCCATGGTCGTCGGGAGCGCCGCCATCGCGACGATCTACTTCGGAGGTTACCAGGTCCCCTGGCTCCCCACGGAAACGCTGCGGGAGAACGCCCCCCTCGTCGCCCGGGCCGCCCTCGGGGCGACGGCCCTCTTCTGCACCGTCGCGGCCCTGCTTTTCCGTTCCTACGACCGGCGTCTCATGGGGCTCTACCGGGACCGGCGTCGCCGGGAGGCGCGGGTGCTCGGCATGGTCTGCTTCTTCCTCGCCGCGGCCTCCCTCATCTTGCTCGCGTTCCTCTCCGCGCTCTCCCCCCTCGGCGCGCAGATTCTCACGGCGGTCGTCCAGTTCCTGTTCCTGGTCGTGAAGATCTCGGTGTTCGCCTTCCTGTTCATCTGGGTCCGGTGGACTCTCCCCCGTTTCCGTTACGATCAGCTCATGGGGCTCGGCTGGAAGAGCCTGATGCCCCTCGCCCTGATCAATATTGCCGCCACCGGAATCGTCCTGGTCTTGTGGGGGAGGGGGTAGCGATGGCCGGAATTCAAACCGTCGGACGTCCCATGAACGCGAGGGAGAGGTGGTACCTCCTCGAGATCCTTCGGGGGATGGCCGTTTCGATGCGCCACCTGGTGACGAACGTTTTCCATCAGGACAGGATGCCGACCCTCCAGTACCCGGAGGAAAAGAGGACGATGCCGGAGCGCTTCCGGGGGAGGCACCGTCTGATGAGGCGGGACGACGGAACGCCGAAGTGCGTCGCCTGCTACTGTTGCCAGACCGCGTGCCCCGCGGACTGCATCAGCATCGAGGCGACGGAGCGTTCCGACTCGGAGGAGAAGGTCGCCGCGAGGTTTGACATCAACATCCTCCGTTGCGTATTCTGCGGTCTCTGCGTGGAGGCGTGTCCCGTGGACGCCATCCGCATGGACACGGGCAAGTACGAGCTGGCGTCCGATTCCCGGGACAAGTTGATCTACGGCATCGACTACCTTCTAAGCGAGTAGAGAGAAGGGACATGGGCAGCGTCGCTTTCTGGATTCTCTCGGCCGTCGCCGTCGGGTCCGCCGTCTTCACGGTGACCCGGAAGAATCCCCTTTCGGCGGCCCTCTCCCTCGTGGTCTGCCTCGCGGCGATCGCGGGGCTCTTCGCGACCCTCTCGGCCCACTTCCTCTTCGTGATCCAGCTTCTCGTCTACGCCGGGGCCGTGATGGTCCTCGTGATCTACGTCATCATGGTTCTGAACCTGGAGGAGCGGGAGATGCGCGTGCTCGGTCTCTCCAGGCCCCGGGTCGTGCTCGCCGTGATCGCCTCGGTGCCCGTGGCGGTGGTGCTCGTGAGGGTCACGGCCGGCGGGGGGGCGGCGCCTGCGGGGGCGGGGGACTTCGGCTCCATCGAATCGATCGGCGGGGTCCTGTTCACCCGGTACCTCTTCCCCTTCGAGGTCGTCTCGGTGTTGCTCCTGGCGGCCATGGTCGGGGCCGTCGTGCTCGTCCTGAGGAGGTTCTGATGACCCCCGAAGGTCATTACTTGGCGGTCGCCCTCGTTCTCTTTCTGATCGGCTGCGTCGGCGTTCTCGCCCGGCGGAACCTGCTCGTGGTTCTGATGAGCATCGAGCTGATGCTGAACGCGGTGAATCTCGCGTTCGTCGCCTTTTCGAGGTCCCGGATGGCCGCGGACGGCCAGATCGTCGTCTTTTTCGTCATCGCCGTCGCGGCGGCGGAAGCGGCGGTGGGGCTCGCCCTCGTGGTGGCCCTTTTCCGCAAGAAGGACACGGTGAACCTCGACCGGTTCACCATCCTTCACCAGTAGGGGAGCGAAGTGGAGAGCGTCCTGCTCTGGATTCTGGTTCTGCCCCTGATCGGGGCGGCGATCAACGGCCTCGCCGCGGCCGCGGGCGCCCGTCTTCGATTCGAGGTGCCCCGGCGGTTCTCGGCCGTCGTGGCGTGCGCCGGTCCGACCCTCTCCTTCCTCCTGACGGCGTCCCTCTTCTTCCGCTTTCTCGGCGAGGGTCCGGACCACCGCGTGGCGGTTCAGGAGGTATTCCGCTGGATCGAGGCGGGATCGCTCCGGATCGACTTCCGCCTCCTCGCGGACACCCTTTCCCTCACCATGACCCTCGTGGTCACCGGAATCGGCGGCCTGATCCACTACTACTCGGTCGGCTACATGTCCGGGGACCGGAGCCACGCCCGATACTTCGGCTACCTGAACCTCTTCCTCTTCTTCATGCTCACCCTCGTCCTCGGCGATTCGCTTCTCACGCTTTTCGTCGGTTGGGAAGGGGTGGGCCTCTGCTCGTACCTCCTGATCGGGTTCTGGTTCGAGGACACGGAGAAGGCGAAGGCGGGGAAGAAGGCGTTCATCGTGAACCGGATCGGGGACTTCGGCTTCCTCCTCGGGATGCTGCTCCTCGCCGCGACCCTCGGGCGCCACGGAGATCCGACACTGAACATCGGCGAGATCGCCCGCCGGGTCCACGAGCTTCCGCCGGGCGTGATCGAGGGGGCATGCCTCCTCCTCTTCTTGGGGGCCGCGGGCAAGTCGGCCCAGATCCCTCTCTACGTCTGGCTCCCGGACGCCATGGCCGGCCCCACGCCGGTCTCCGCCCTCATCCACGCCGCGACCATGGTGACGGCGGGGGTCTACATGATCGCCCGCATGTCGTTCCTGTACGAACTGGCCCCCCTCGCCTCGGCGGTGGTTCTCGTGGTCGGCGCGGCGACGGCCCTCTTCGCGGCGCTCATCGGCATCGCCCAGACGGACATCAAGAAGGTGCTCGCCTACTCCACCGTGAGCCAGCTCGGGTACATGATGATCGGCGTGGGGGCGGGCGCCTACGCCGCCGGCATCTTCCACGTCTTCACCCACGCCTTCTTCAAGGCCTGTCTCTTCCTCGGCGCCGGCTCGGTGATCCACGGGATGCATCACGAGCAGGACATCCGGAGCATGGGCGGCCTCTTCAAGAAGATGCCCTGGACGGCGTGGACCTTCCTGATCTCCACCGCCGCCATCGCGGGATACCCGCCCCTCTCCGGCTTCTTCTCGAAGGACGAGATCCTCTGGAAGGCCTTCAGCGGCCGGAACGAGGCGTGGGCCTTCGCGCCGAAGCTCGCCTGGGCGCTCGGCACCCTCGCCGCCGTGCTCACCGCCTTCTACATGTTCCGGCTCTTCTTCCTCACTTTCGCCGGGAAACCCCGGAGCGAGAAGGCGGGGCACGCCCGCGAGTCGAGCGCCTGGTTCACGGCGCCCCTCGTGATCCTGGCGGCGGGCGCCGCGGCGGTCGGCTTCTTCGGCGTCCCTCCCGTTCTCGGGGGCTCGAACCGGTTCGAGCGGTGGCTCGCGCCGGTCTTCGAGGGCACGGGCGCCGCCCACGGCGGCGGGCACGGCGAGGCGGCCCACGGGGCGGCCGGTCACGCGGCCCACGGCGCCGAACTCGGACTGATGGGCATCGCCGCGGGCATCGCGATCCTCGGAACTCTCGCGGCCTATCTCCTCTACGTCAGGAGGCCGGAGGCGCCGGGCCGCCTCGCGGAGCGCTTCGCCCTCCCGTACCGACTGATGCGCGACAAGTTCTACGTCGACGAAATCTATTACATGCTGGTCATCCTCCCGATTCACGCCGTTTCGAGGAAGTTGCTCTGGCGCTTCTTCGACGTCAGGATCGTGGACGGGCTCGTCAATATGGTCGGTCACGTGACCCGGGGCGGCAGCTACGTGCTCCGCTTCGCCCAGACCGGGCAGGTCCAGAGCTACGCCTTCGTGGTGCTCGCCGCGCTGGCGGTTCTGCTCTGGAAGATCTTGTAGGAGCGTCCGAGTGAATTCGATCCTTTCGGTCCTCGTCTTTCTCCCCCTCTTCGGGGCGATCCTGGTCGGCCTCGTGCCCGGATCGAGCATCCGGACGGTCCGGGCGCTCACGCTCTTCCTGACGGTGATCCTCTTCCTCGCCGCCCTTCCCCTCGCATTCCAGTTTCAGGGGGAGGGCCCGATGGAGTTCGAGCAGGACATTCCGTGGATCCCCGCGCTCGGGATCTCCTATCACGTCGGCGTCGACGGCATTTCCTTCTACCTGATCCTCCTGACCGCCTTCCTCGCGCCTCTCGTCTACCTGTCGACGTGGAACGCCGTGAAGACCCGGGTGAAGGAGTTCTCGATCTGGTACCTGCTGCTCCACACCGGGATGATGGGCGCCTTCGTCGCCCTCGATCTCTTCCTCTTTTACCTTTTCTGGGAGCTCATGCTCATCCCCATGGCATTCCTGATCGGCGTCTGGGGAGGGGAGAGGAGGATCTACGCGGCGGTCAAATTCGTGCTCTACACGGTGGTCGGCTCCCTCCTCATGCTCGTGGCGATCCTGGTGCTCGTGAAGCAGGCGTCCGGCGTGAACGGCTTCGTCTCCTTCGACTGGACCGACCTCGTGGGCGTCGCGGTCCCCCCGGGGATGCAGATCCTCCTCTTCGCCGCCTTCGCCCTCGCCTTCGCGATCAAGGTGCCCCTCTTCCCGTTCCACACGTGGCTCCCCGACGCCCATGTCGAGGCGCCCACGGCGGGGAGCGCGATCCTCGCGGGCATCCTGTTGAAGATGGGGACCTACGGGTTCCTCCGGTTCGCCATGCCCCTCTTCCCGGAGGCGGCCCGCACGGCGGCGCCGGTGCTCTCGCTCCTCGCCGTGATCGGCATCATCTACGGCGCCCTCGTGGCGATGGTGCAGGACGACGTGAAGAAGCTCGTCGCCTACTCGTCGGTGAGTCATCTCGGTTTCGTGGTGCTCGGTCTCTTCGCGTTCAACGTCGCCGGCATCGAGGGGGGCATTTACGTGATGCTCGCCCACGGGCTCTCCACGTCCGCCCTCTTCCTCCTCGTGGGGGTGCTCTACGAGCGGCGGCACACCCGGAAGATCGCCGATTACGGCGGCCTCGCGAGGACCATGCCCCTCTTCGCCACGGTCTTCCTGATCACCACCCTCGCGTCGATCGGGCTCCCCACGCTCTCGGGCTTCGTGGGCGAGTTCCTCGTCCTCTTCGGCACCTTCCGGGTTTCGCCGGTCCACGCGGCCTTCGCGGCGACGGGCGTGGTCTTCGGCGCCGTCTACATGCTCTGGATGTACCGGCGGGTCTTTTTCGGGCCCGTGACGAACGACGCGAACCGGAAGCTTCCGGACCTCTCGCTGCGCGAGCTCGTCGTGATCGTGCCCCTGCTCGCGGGCATGGTCTGGCTCGGCGTCCGGCCCTCACCCCTCCTGGACAAGATGGAAGCGGCCGTGAAGGCCCACATCCGGATGATGACGCCTCGGGACCGGGCGGAGGCCCCCCGGGCGGAGGGAGGCTTCGCGGCCTTCACCTCCCCTAGGACGGCCGCGGACGGGGAGGAGGGGAAGCTCCGATGAACCTGCCTTACATCGGAGGCGACGCGCTCTGGGCCATGCTCCCCTTCGCCGTGCTCGCCGTGGGGGGGACGATCACCACCCTCCTCGGCGCCGGGCGAACGAAGGCCGGCGTCTGGGGGGCCCTCGGCACCCTGATCTTCGCGGGAATTCCGGTCGCCCTTCGCGCGGCGGGGGGCGGCTTCGAACTGGCCTTCTGGGATGGGGCGCTCGTTTCGGACCTCTTCGGCGCGGCGCTCACGCTGATGATCCTCGTCTGCGGCCTGTTCGCCCTCCTCACGAGCCAGCCGGTGCTCGCCCGGGAGAACCGGGTTCGGGCCGAGTATTACGGCCTTCTTCTCTTTTCCCTCTCGGGGATGGCCCTTCTCGTCTCCACCACGAACTTCCTCATGCTCTTCCTCGCCCTCGAGCTGATGTCGATCCCCCTCTACGTCCTCTGCGGATACCGGCGGGGGGAAGACCGCTCCGGCGAGGCGGCGCTGAAGTACTTCGTCCTCGGCTCCTTTTCGTCCGCCATCTTCCTCTTCGGCGTCGCACTGCTCTTCGGCGCCACGGGCTCGATCGATCTCGCGGCCATGGGGGAAGCGGATCCGCTCCTCGCGATCTCGGGAACGCTGCTGGTGCTGGTCGGGTTCTTCTTCAAGGTCGGGGCGGTGCCTTTCCACATGTGGGCCCCCGATGTCTACGACGGGGCCCCGACGCCGATCACCTCCTTCATGGCGACGGCCGTGAAGATCGCGAGCTTCGGCGTGCTCCTCCGGATCCTGACGAGCGCCGTCTCCGGCGACGCCCACCCGATCGCCCTCTTTCTCGGCCGGGCGACCGCGCCCACGATCCTCTCGTGGCTCGCCGTGCTCACCATGACCGTGGGTAACCTCTGTGCCCTGACCCAGACGAACGTGAAGCGCATGCTCGCCTACTCGTCGATTGCCCACGCCGGGTACCTTCTCCTCGGCCTGATCCCGGGGAGCGGCGAGGCGGACGGCGCGGGAATGATCTACTACCTGATCGCCTACCTTTTCATGACGAGCGGGGCCTTCGCGGTGGTGGCGGCCCTGTCGGCCCGGGAAAAGGGGAGGGAGGTGGTCCAGCTCGACCGCTATTCCGGAGTCGGCTACCGCCGGCCCTTCCTCGGCATCGCCATGACCCTCTTCATGATCTCTCTCGCCGGGATCCCGCCGACCGCCGGGTTCTTCGGAAAGTACCTGCTCTTCCGGGGGGCCGTGGAACGGGGGTTGACGACTTTGGTCGTCATCGCCGTCCTGAACTCGGCGGCTTCGCTTTACTACTACTTGCGCGTGGTCGTGGTCTTCTACATGAAAGAGACGGAGCGGCCCGTGGCGGTGGATGATTCCCCCCTTCTCCGGCTCGCAGTGCTCCTCGGGGTCTTTTTCGTGCTCTGGGTCGGCTTCGTCCCCGACTGGGGCGGACTTCCCGGGGTCCCGACGCTCCTCGAATGGGTCCGTTCCTCGGCGGCCGCCCTCCCGTAGCGCCCCTTCGCCCGTTCGCCGCCGGGACCGAGGCGCCGAGCCCTTCCGGGTCCGTCCTTCGCCGGGCCGGCGAAACTCCAGGAAAATGATTGATTTGCCTGCATGACCATGCTACCATCCTCGAGTGTCAATGGCGTGAGACCCTCTCCCCCCGAGGGGCAGGGGCGGGTCTCCGTCCGTCGGTCTTGGGAAGAGAGCGTTCGTTGCCGCCGGGTGCGCCCGACGGAGCCGGGCCGGCCGTCCCGCGCGCGAGAACGGCCGGTTCGCCGTAGGCTTGTCGCTTTCCCCACGGTGATGGGGCTCGGGTATTTCATTGGAGGGTCTCCCTCGGGAAGACGGGAGACGGAAAGGAGTATCGAATG
Source organism: Candidatus Eiseniibacteriota bacterium (assembly GCA_043809585.1). GTDB lineage: Bacteria > Orphanbacterota > Orphanbacteria > Orphanbacterales > Orphanbacteraceae > JBDROZ01. Next base: position 12,190 of record JBDROZ010000039.1, on the reverse strand, counting down.
CGGAAAGTACTACTGTGTACCACGGCCCTTCTTCTGGTTGCCGGCATGGCCTTTGCCGAGTCGGCGGAGAAGAAGCTCCTGGCCGAGACCGTTCCTCCGGACGGGCAGGGCATTCGCGCCCTCGACTGCAGCGGCGCGACCCCGATCTCCTGCGGCGACGTCGTCACCGGCAACAACACGGGCATCCCGAGCACGGCCAGCGCCTACAGCTGCGTCAGCTGGAACGAGTCGGGCGGCGAGGTCGTCTACACGCTGACCCTCACCGAGGCGTCGATCGTCACCGCCGCCCTCTCCGGCATGACGGGCGATCTCGACATGTTCCTGCTCACGAGCTGTGACGAGAACAGCTGCATCAATTACGGCGACAACTCGATGACCAGCTCCTGCCTCGATCCGGGCACCTACTACCTCGTGGTGGACGGATACAACGGGGCCCAGAGCGCCTTCACGCTCACCGTGAACTGCGTCTCCTGCGCTCCGCCGGAGAACGACGTGTGCGAGACGGCCATCGACCTGTGCGCCGTGGCCGGTGAGAAGCGCTTCGACGGTTCGTTCAACCTCGCCTTCAACACCGCGCTCGCGACGAACGACTACGATCCCGGCTCGGGCGGCTGCACGGGATACTCCGCGCAGGGCCCGGATCTGGTCTACGTGGTTTGCCTGGAGCCGGGCGGAACGCTCGACGCCTGCATGAACCCGAGCCCTTACTTCGACGGGTCGATCTACCTGATCACCGACTGCGCCGATCCGGTGAACAGCTGCGTCGCGGGTGACGACAGCGGGAATCCGGAGTGCATCGTTTACACGAGCGTCGCGGGCGGGACCTACTACCTGATCGTCGACGGCTGGAGTTCGAGCTCGGCCGGCACCGGCACCCTCTACGGGTCCGTGACCGGGTGCTGCACCACCTCGACCGAGGAAGGTTCCTGGGGCGGCGTGAAGACGCTGTTCCGGTAAGCCCGATCCTCCTTCGAACTCGAACGGGGCGCCCACCCGGGCGCCCCGTCTTCGTTATCCTACCTCGCCCGTGGCTTCGGAGTGAGGGGGGGGAAGCTGTAGGCAGTTCCTCCGCGCTTCCGCGCTCCGGATGCTCCCTCGCCCACGCGCCCTCGGCTCCAGCTCCGGCGGGTATCCGGTCTCGGTCGACGAGCCTCCGGCCGGCCACGATCGTCGGCGGGACGGGGGGGCGGCTGAGGGAGGGATGAAGGGGCAGACTTGAACGCTCGTCGCACGGCGGGAGATAGCCCTCCCATTCTCCGGGCTCGTAGAGGAGGCGTCGCGAAGGACGGCAACAACTCCCCGGTTATGCCCCCATCCCTCCCGAAGCCGATTCCCCGCCCCGCCGTCTCCGGACGCATGAAGCACACGAACACGATTGCTCCCGAGTGCCGAGGAGGAGTCCGAGGAAGATGTTGCTTCGGCGTGAGCGCTGAATTCTCACCCCTCCCGCTTCACCCTGATTCTCTCCGTGAACTCCCCCACGGAGAACGTGTTCAGGACGTGCTTCTCCCGGGCGCGGGCCGCGTCGTCCGGAGAAAAAAGTCAGGTAGGTCGACTGGGGAGAGTATACACTCCTCGAGATGATGGTCGAATGAGAGGGATCGGAACGATGAGCTACGACCCGGACGTGATTCTCCGCGTCGAACTACACATGCACACCCGCTGGTCCGACGATTCGGGCAACAATCTCGAGGACATCGAGAGGATCGCCGCGGAGCGGGACGTGGACGTGTTCGCCGTCACCGACCACGACACGATCGAGGGGGCCCTCCGTCTCCGGGACCGGAAGGAAGTGAAGGTCATCGTGGGGGAAGAGATCTCGACCGCTTTCGGCGACGTGATCGGCCTCTTCCTCGAGCGCCCGGTCCCTCCCGGCCTGTCGCCGGAGGAGACCATGGAGGCGATCCACGAACAGGGGGGGCTGGTGTACATCCCCCATCCCTTCGACCGGAAGCGAAAGACCCGTCTCTTCAAGGAGGCGATCGATCGCTGCTCGGGCCTGATCGATCTGTTCGAGGTGTGGAACGGCCGGGTCCTGCACGAAGAAGACAACGTCCGGGCCGCCCGATACGGGGAGGAGTGGGGTCTCGTCCCGGTCTTCGGCTCGGACGCCCACCTCCCCCCGGAACTCGGGCGGGTGCTCATGGAAATCGGTCCCTACGACTCGCCGGCGGAATTCCTGGACCGGGTGCGCGGCGGCCGCCCGATCCTGCCCGGGCCCGAACGGCGGGGGAACCTCCGCGACCGCCTCCGGGGCCTTTTCGGCGGGGACGATCCCGGAGGGGTGGACGGGTAGGCCCGCGATGGCGCACCTCGAAGTGATTCGGGCGACCGATCCGGAGCGGATCGACGAGTGGAACGCCGCACACGATCCGGCCCGGGACGGTTATCTCTTCTCCCGGACCGGCTGGCTCGAGACCCTCGCCTCCGCCCTCGGCTGCTCGTGGTCCCTCTATCTCTGCCGGGCGGGGGGGGAACTCGCCGCCGGCGCCGCCATCCTGGAGGAGGAGCGGGCCCGCCGGCGTCTCCGCCCGCGCCGCGCTCCCCTCCCTCTCTTCTCGTTTCATCTTTTCCCGCGGCCGAAGCTCGCCCCGGCGCGCCTCGTTCCGGAAGGCGTCGCCGTCATCGGGGCCCTCGCGGACCGGCTTTCGAAGACTTACGGCCGGCTCGTTCTCGATCTTCCCCCGGCGGTCACGGACCTTCGGGCGTTCTCCTGGGCCGGCTGGCGGGTCGAGCCCCGGTACGCCTTCGTCCTCGATCTCCCCCAGGAGGAGAGCCCGACGGGCATACGGGCCGAGGCGGATCCGTCCCGCCAGGAAGACCTCCTCGTTCGTCTCTCCATCGACCGGGGTTACGGGCGCCGGTATACGATCGAGGCGGGGGCCGCCCGGATTCCCGTCCACCTTCTTCACGACGAGCGGCGCCTCTACCCGTTGATCCCCGGTGGGGCGAGAGGCCGCCTCGACCGGCAACAGCGGATCGACGTCGCCCGGGCCATCGCGTTCCTGCCGGATGCGAAGGGCAAGAAGGAGATCTTTCTCGTCGGCGACCCCTGGAACGAGTGGTTCGGCTCGGGCCGCATCGAACCGCTCCGACTCGTCCCTCACGCCCGGGTTCACCGGGAGGGGGGAAAGCCGTGGTGACCGGCGGCGACGGCGTCCGCCTCCTGGAATCGGGCGAACGCCCCCAGTGGGACGAGCTGGTCGAGGAAGCGGCGCGGGAGCCGTATTTCGCCGCCCGCGACTGGATCGATCATGTCGCCGCCGCCGTCGGGGGGGAAGCGGAGATCGTCGGGGCGTTCCGGGCGGGGCACCTTCTCGGGGGGGTGGCGCTCCCCGTGCGAAGGCGAATGGGGCTCCGGGTCGCCACGCCCCCCCACCTTCAGCCCTATTTGGAGGTCGTGACCCGGGAGAGCCGGACCCGGGTCCTCCGGGACATCCTCCCCTGGATCGCCCGCCGCCATCCTCTCGTCTTCCTTCTTCCCCCCCCGGGCGAGGAGGACCTCCGGGCCTACAGGAGGGAGCGATGGGACCTCGCCTACCGCTACACCCTCCGGCTCCATCTCGCCGGCGCGGACGAGGAGGGGCTCCTCGCCGGACTCGAGCGATCCCAGAAACGCCGGGTTCGCAGGGCCGCCGATGGAGACGCCGAGGTTCGGACGACGGAGGATCCGGAGGCCCACTCCGCCCTCGTTCTTTCCAGTTACCGAAGCCAAAACAAGAAGTTCCCTCTTTCCCGCGAGAATGGACGCGAACTGGTTCGGTGGGTGATCGCCTCCGGCCGGGGGCGCCTCTTCGAACTCCGCCGGGGGGGGACCGTGGTCGCCAGTCTTCTCACCGGGCTCCGGGGCCGCCGGGCCTACTCCCTCGAAAGCGGGCTCGACAGGGAGCGGGCCGGTGGGGGGGACGCCCCCTATCTGCAGTTCCAGGCCCTTCTCCGGCTCGCGGAGGAAGGGATCGAGGAATTCGACTTTCTCGGCGTGAACCACCCGACCATCTCCCGCTTCAAGGAGTCCTTCGGGGGGAGGCTGGTCCGATACCACGCCGCCGTCCCCCACCGCGGCCTCGGGATGAGGGCCGTTCTGCGGCTTTCGGGGGGCGGTCCCGACCTCGAGATCTCCTCCGATGGCGCCCGCCGTGGAGGCTGAGAGGTCCTTTCTCCCGTGTTGACAGGCCTTTCGCCGTCTGATACTCTCCGGCCCCTGGAATCCCCTCGGCCGGCCGGGCCCGTTCCTCATCCGGCGCCCGACCGTCCGGATGGGCCGCTACGAGATCGAGGCCGGCCCCGATTCGTGAGGAGGTGACCGTGATCCGCCCGTTCCGCAGGCCCCTCCTGCTCGCGCTTCTCCCCTTGCTCCTCGTCGTCTCCGCCGGGGGGGCCCAGGTGATGGACGCCATCGACCTGATCGACACGCCCACGGCGACCGCCATGCCCCACGCGGCCTACGACACGGGCCTTCGGCTCTACTCAGGGGGGGGCGTGCTCTTCCGTCTTCGGGTGGGGCTCCGGGACGCCGTCCATTTCGGGTTTTCCTTCGGCGGGACCAACCTGCTCGGCACCGGGGATCCGGACTGGAACCCGCGGGTCGAGTTCATCTTCCGGGGACTGCTGATTCGCGAGTCGTACGCCGGGCCGGCCGTCGCCCTCGGGTATGACTCCCAAGGCTACGGCTTCTGGGATTCCGAGAACGGCCGGTACCAGGTGAAGTCCCGGGGGTTCTACGCCGTGGCCAGCAAGCACTTCGTCTTTCTCGGCGACCTCGGCCTCCACGGAGGGGTGAACTACAGCCTCGAGCGGGAGGATGACGACGAGGAGGTGAACTTCTTCTTCGGGCTGGAGAAGTCGATTCATCCCTCCCTCGATCTCCTCCTCGAATACGACGCCGCGGTGAACGACAATGCGGACAACGGCGTGTTCGGCGAGGGGAAGGGTTATTTGAACGCCGCCCTGCTCTGGCGGGTTTCGGACGCCCTCGCCCTGGAGGCGGACTTCAGGAACCTCCTCGAGAACGGCGAGAGTTTCGACGACTTCGAGTGGAACCCGGGCGAGTGGAGCCGGGAACTCAAGATCGTTTACACCGACTACTTCTAGTCCGGCCCGGGCCGGTTTCCGGGGCCTCCCCCGAGGAGAGGACGGATGGCCGAGGGATCTCTCGACTTCGAGAAGCCGATCGACGAGCTGGAGAAGAGGATCGACGATCTCCGGCAGCTCGCCAAGCAGGAGCGGATCGAGGTCGCCGACGAGCTCCGGAAGCTCGAAAGGAAGGCGGACAGGCTCCGCAAGGACGTCTTCAGCCGCCTCAGCCGTTGGCAGCGCGTGCAGCTCGCCCGCCATCCCCTCCGGCCGTACACCCTCGACTATGTGGGCCGCCTGATGGACGAGTTCATCGAGCTCCACGGCGACCGGCTCTTCTCCGACGACGGGGCGATGGTCGTGGGCCTCGCCACTTTCGAGGGGCGGAAGATCGTGCTCGTGGGCCAGCAGAAGGGGCGGGACACCACGGAGAAAGTGAAGCGCAATTTCGGGTGCGTCCATCCGGAGGGCTACCGGAAAGCGCTCCGACTCTTCCGAATGGCGGAGAAGTTCCATCTCCCCGTGGTCACCTTCGTCGACACCCAGGGGGCCTACCCCGGCATCGGCGCGGAGGAGCGGGGCCAGGCGACCGCCATCGCCGAGAACATCCTCGCCATGTCCCGCCTCAGGACGCCGATCATCGCGATCATCATCGGCGAGGGGGGAAGCGGCGGCGCCCTCGCCATCGCGGTCGCGGACCGGGTCCTCATGATGGAGAACGCCATCTACTCGGTGATCTCTCCCGAAGGGTGCGCGGCGATCCTCTGGTCCGACCGGGCCATGGCGGAGCGGGCGGCGGAAGCCCTCAAGATCACCGCCCCCGATCTCCAGGAGCTGAACATCATCGATGGGATAATCCCCGAGCCTCTCGGAGGGGCCCACAGGGATATCGCGTCGGCCGCCGAATCGGTGCGGGAGGCGCTCCGCCGCTCCCTCGAAGAGGTTTGCGCGAGACCCTTGGACCGCCTTCTCGAGGAGAGGTCGGTGAAGTACCGCGAAATGGGGGTCTTCGAAGAACCAGGCGGCGTCTCCCGGTGATGACAGATGTTCCCTGGAGGGGACAGACACCGGGGAGATCCCATGGTTTTGGTCCTTCAACTCGTTGAGCCAAGACAAGATCGCCTTTTCTCAGGAATCGGCCTCGGGGTACGGTTCTTGCATCTTCAAAACCGGAATGGCTCATCGCCGCCGAGAGCACGGGGCGCGAATGCGCCGGGCGGGACGGGATGACGACGATCACCCATGCGGCGGTGGGCGGAATGATCGGCTCCTTCGGGCTCGGCGCTCCCGCGTCATTCCTCTTGGGGACGGCCTCCCACCTTCCCCTGGATCTGGTACCCCATTGGGATTTCAAACAAACGTGGATCGATACCATTCTGACATTAAGCGGATTGGCCGCGCTCTTGGCGTTTACCGGTCCCTCCGGCGTCTTCTGGGGGGCCGCGGGGGCGGCGCTGCCCGATTTGGAGCATCTGCTCCCGCTCCGGCGGAAGTACTTCCCCGGGCACGGGAAGACGCACGGCCGCGCCCTCCCGGGACGGTTTCTGGCCGTCCAGGGGGCGATCATCCTCGTCTCTCTCGGAAAGATCCTGGCGTGGGCGTGATCGGCCGGGCGATACGGCTCGCCGCCCCGCCGGCCCTCCTCCTCGTCGGGGCGCTCCCGCTCCTCGCGGGCGTCGATGTCGTCGATGAAGGGGAGTGGGGGGTCCTGCTCCGGTTCACCCTTCCCGATCTCCTTTCGGAGACGGCCGGGGAGGAAGGGGAGATGCTTCGGGCCCCGGGATTCTCCCTTCCGGCGGCCGCGGGGGTCCCGGCGGTGCCGATCCTTCACTTCGCCCTCGGTCTTCCTCCCGGCGCGACCGTTTCGGCGGAGCTGATCGCGCCCCGGATCGAGAAGACGACCGAGTACGCCGTCGCTCCCGTCCCTTCCCTCGACCGGGAGGGGAAAGCGACTTTTCTACGGGACGAAGCCCGGTTCGCCGGGGTCTTCCCCGAGGAGTGGGTGAAGATCTCCGCCCCCGGGCGGATGCGGGACCAGGAGGTCGTCTCCGTGGCGATCCAGCCGGTCCGGTACGACGGCCGGAGCGGCGTCACCGAAATCCTCCGGAGCGGGGAGATCCGGATCCGGTTCGAGGGGGCGCGCAGGGCGCCCGCCATCCCGGCCGCGCCGGACGCCTTCGAGAGCGTCTACCGGAAGGCGCTTCTGAACCATCGAACCGCCTCGGCGTGGCGGGAGCGACGGGGGACTCCGCGAAAGGCGACCGCCGCGGACTCCTTCGCCTCCAGCGATAACTGGGTGAAGCTCGAGATCGAGGAGCGCGGCTTCTACGCGGTCGGGTACGACGACCTCGTGGCCGCCGGGCTTCTCGATCCCCGGTCCTCCATCGGCGATGCCCGGACCATCCGCCTCTTTTCCGGCTCCGGCCTCCCCCTTCCCGAGGAGGAGACCAAGCCTCGTCCCGAATGGATGACCGAGCTGGCGATTCGGGTGACGGGCGAGGAGGACGGGGCCTTCGATCCCGGCGACCGGATCGAGTTTTTCGGCCTTCCCGTGGAAGGATGGGCCGGCGAATTCGTGCCCGACAGGGCCGTCTACTACGAGCACGTCGCCCATCCCTACGCCTGGCGGAACGCCTACTGGATCACCTGGGGCGGTTCGTTCGAGGGGACGCCGAATCGGATGGCGTCGGTCGATGCGGGACCGGCGGCGTCGGGGCCGGACCCGTCGACCCCGGCCACGTTCTACGACCGGCACCACGAGGAACAGAATCTGATCCGGGACCTCACCCGGGTCGGCGACGACGGGTGGTTCTGGGACAAGTACTCCCCGTCCGAGAACGACAAGAGCTTCTACGTCAAGATCGCCGACGCGGACACCAGCCTCCCGGGTGATCTGACGGTCCGGTTCTTTCACTACGAGGACCCCCTCAACTCCTGCGGAACCGAGGTGGTCCGGGTGAAGATCAACACGGGCGGTCAGTCCGGCCCCCACCGGTGGGACAGCTGCCAGCGGGCGTGCGACAGCACATTCATCGACGACAATGGCCGGGAGGTGTGCATCGGCCCCCACATCACGCACCATGACTACCTGAGCGAGGAAGACACGTCGATGACGGTGAAGCTCGTCGAGGGCCTCTACGCCGCCGGCGGCTGGAACCTGGTGAACATGGTCGCCGCGAACCGCCAAAAGGTGTACCTCTCCTGGATCGAGATCGGGTACCGGCGGTTCTTCCGGGCCCTGGACGGGGAACTCCCCTTCCGTCTCACCGGGCCGGGGGACTACCGGGTGCCCGTCTCCGGGCTCGCCCCGTCCGCGTCCCGGTTCTTCGACGTCACCGACCCCTTCGGCGTGAGGGAGCTGACCGGCGCCGCCTCCTCGGGCGACAGCTCCGTCGTGTGGGTCTCTCCGGGGGGGGCGAGAACGTACTACGCCCTCGCCGATTCGGCCTGGAAGACACCCGCGTCGATCGGGACTTACTCGCCGGCCAACCTCCGGGACCCGTCGAACGCGGCGGAGTATCTGCTTGTCGTCTACGACGAGTTCCAGAACGCCGTGCTTCCCCTCCTCGGCCACCGCTCCCGGGATTACAGCACGAAGATCGTGAAGATATCCGACATCTGGAACGAGTTTTCCTGGGGCGTGCGGGACGGAGTCGCTCTCCGCGACTACCTCTCCTACGCGTACCACCAGTGGCCGGCGGAGAGCCGGCCGGTATTCGTCCTCGTGGTCGGTGACGCCACGTCCGACTTCAAGGGGACCCAGGCGACCGCGCCTCTCAAGACGCTGATCCCGACCCTCTTCCGGGTCGATCCGGGCGGGAACGAGACGAACACCTACGCCACGGACGACTTCTTCGCGTACCTCGATCCCTTCGAGGGGAGCCGGGACTGGGCGCCGGACATCGCCGTCGGCCGGTTTCCGGTCAATTCCGCCGCGGAGGCGAACGTCATGGCCCGCAAGGTGGTCGCCTACGAGAGCGATCCCGAACTCGGTCCCTGGCGGAGCCGGTTCCTCTTCCTGGCGGACGACGAGATCAAGCGGGGGGGGACGGGCGGATACGACTGCACGTTCCTCCTCTCCCACACGGACGACACGGAGGCCGTGGCGGGCTTCGTCCCGGAGGCGTACACCCCCGAGAAGGTCTACATGGTCGAATACCCTCTTACGTCCACCTTCCTGAAGCCGCTCGCGAAGGCGGACTACCTCGGCCGGATGTCGGAGGGCTACCTGCTCTCGACCTATTTCGGCCACGGCGGCTTCGACAAGATGGCGGACGAAGAGGTCCTCGTGATCTCCGACGTCAAGCCGGAAACCGTGAACAACGGCAGGCGCCAGCATATTTTCTCCGCCTTCTCCTGCTCCATCGGAAGCTGGGATCTGCAGGAGCAGAACTCGATCGCCGAGATCCTGATCAAGATGCAGAACGGAGGCGCCATCGCGTCGTTCTCTTCCGACGCCCCCGCCTTCTCCTCGGTGAGCCGGGAACTCGGAACCGCTTTCTTCGAGAATCTCTTCGACAGTTCACACGAGGTCCTCCCGATCGGTCTCGCCGCCGTGGCGGCCAAGGTCGAATCGGGCGCCTCTCGGGGGGGGCGAAAGATCAACGACGAGAAGTACACGATTCTCGGCGATCCGGCCCTGATGCTCGGAGTGCCGGAACTGGACGTCCGTCTTCAGCAGGGGGGCGAAATCTCCTTCCAGCGGGGCCGGGCGGACACCCTCTACGGGGAGGTCCTGGACGGCTCGGGCGCCGTGGCGTCCTGGTTCGATGGGGAGGCGGAAGTCGCGGTTTTCGGAATGGCGGACACCCTCGGATACAGCTTCCTCGATTCGGCCTGCGTCGGCTCCGCAAACCCCAAGGTCCGGAAGTCCAAGTACGCCCTGAACGGCCCGACCTTCTTCCGGGGGACCGTGGATGTCTCGGGGGGGAGCTTCGTCGCCCCCTTCTTCGTTCCCCGGGACACCCGGGTGGGCGATCTGGGACGGGCAGGCGTCTACCTGCTCGATTCCGGGGCGTCCCGGGACGGATCGGGGGGGGACGACTCGGTCCGGGTGATCGCGGAGCCCCCCGGTACGTCGTGGGACGACGTGGAGGGCCCGGCGGTCCGTTTCACCGTGAACGGCGCCCTCGTCCGGAGCGGGATGTCCTTCGACAAAAACGCGCTCTTCCACGTCGAGCTGGAAGACGAGAGCGGGATCAACCTCCAGCAGAACGACGACTTCTTCTCGATCCACCTCGTTTTCGACCGGGGTCGGCCTATCGACCTGACCCCGCTCTTCCGGTACGACCGGAACTCCTTCCAGAAAGGGAGCTTCTCCTTCAAACTCTCCGATCTTACCGGGGTCTTTCTCCACGAGGGGAGCCACGAACTCGCCTTCCGTGCGGCGGACAATCTGAACAACCGGACGGAGCTCGACTTCCAGGTGTTCATCGTGAACGAGGCGGGGGCCCTCGCCTTTCGGTCGCCGGTCCTGAACTACCCCAACCCCTTCGATCCGGACGCCGACGGGGAGACCGTAATCCTGGTCGACCTGACGAGCCCCGCCCGGGTGACGATCCGCATCCTCACCCTCACGGGGAAGAGGATCAGGGAGATCGAAACGAGCACCATGGAGCGGGGCCTCTCGATCCGGTACCCTTGGGACGGCCGGGACCAGGATGGGGACGACGTGGCGAACGGCGTCTACCTGGTCCGGGTCGTCGCGGAGTCGGACGACGGCTCCGCGAGGGTGGAGGAGATCGGAAAGACGGTCATCCTGCGTGGGGGGGGCTAGAGGGATGAAGCCCCCGATCGCGGAAGCCGAGAAGTTGTGTTTATTATCCATCGTTGGACGAGATAGAACTCGAGAGGAGTAAAAGAAGATGAAGCAAAGGAGCTTGGTCCTCGCGGCGGCGGCCGTTTTCGTACTGGCGCCGCAGGTCTTCGCCGTTTCCGACGGCGCCCCCCAGTCGATCGCGCCCCTGATGACGCCGAACGCCCGGGCGGCCGGCATGGGACAGTCTTTCGTCGCCATCGCCGACGACGCCACCGCGTCCTTCTGGAACCCGAGCGGTCTCGCCTGGCAAGACCGCCCCGACATCGTGCTCATGTACTCGAAACTGGCCGAAGGGCTCGCGGACGACATTTCCTACAACTTCCTCGCCTACTCGAAGCCGATGTGGGGGGGCGGCGTCGGACTCAGCGTGATCTACCTCGATCTCGGCGAGTCGGACATCATCACCGAGGAAGGGGAGCAGATCGGCCAGTTCAGCTCCTTCGACTTCATTCCCCAGGTCTCCTACGGGGCGGGCCTGTCGGACAACCTGGCGTACGGGGCGACCTTCAAGTTCATCTACTCCAAGCTCTCGCCCCAGATCCGGGAGCTCGGCATCGACGACGGCACCGGCATCTCCTTCGGCGGCGATCTCTCGATGATGTATCGCCTGCCGGGCCTCGGCCTCCAGTTCGGCATTCTCGTTCAGAACCTCGGACTGGACATCGTCTACAACGACCAGAACCAGCCGGAGTCGCTCCCCCGGAACGTGAAGACCGGGGCGGCGTGGAAGCCGATCGACACCCAGCTGAACAAGCTGCTTCTCGTCGGAGAACTGACCAAGAACCTCGTCTACTCCGGGGGGGAAGTGATCCTGAAGGGGGGCGCCGAGTACGTCTACTACGACATGGCCGCGGGCCGGATCGGTTATATCTACGACAACGAGGGCCGGATCACGGACATGACCTTCGGCCTCGGCCTCGTGGTCAAGTCGATCGGTCTCCGCTTCGACTGGGCCTCTGTTCCCCAGGCGGAGGACCTGCCCCGGGTGAATCGGTTCGCCCTCGGGTTCCAGTACTAGGTCCGGGCGGCGAAAACGTTTCCTGCTGCGGCCGAGGTACATGGACTGCGAGGCCCCGTTTCCTACACCGCTTGCTCGACGGGGCGAAGGCCCCGCCTCCGCGAGCGGTTTGTCCAACGGGGGCCTCTCGTCACATGTCCCTCGCCCTCGCGACGGAACCGCTTTCTCCGCCCGGACCTGTTCTCCCGGAAAGAATAAAGATACGGACCCGATGAATTTACACAAACGACATCGATACGGCCTGATGGGCGCCCTTCTCCTCCTCATCCTGCCCGCCATTA